>CAIJMI010000005.1 GCA_903821745.1 Candidatus Gottesmanbacteria bacterium | reverse complement strand
TTATACCCGTGACGCCGGAAGCACCGGTGGCACCGGTTGGGCCGGTGTCTCCTGAAGCTCCGGTGGCACCGGTTGGTCCGGTTTGTCCCACCACGCCGGTTGCTCCAGTTGCGCCGGTAACACCGACCAGTCCCGTTGCACCAGTTGCACCGGTTGGGCCAGATACACCTGTAACTCCAGCTGTTCCTGTTGCACCCGTTGGTCCTGTAACACCGACTAGTCCTGTTGCTCCGGTTGCTCCAGTAGGACCGAATGCACCAGAAGCTCCTGTTGGTCCTGTCATACCTTCAGTTCCTGTTGCACCCGTTGGTCCAGCTGAACCTGATGACCCTGCTGTTCCATTTGCTCCTGTTGCACCAGTAGGGCCGGTAACACCAGTAACTCCAGTAACACCGATAGCGCCGGTTGCACCGGTGGCACCCGTTGGGCCGGTGATTCCGTTTATTCCTGCTGCCCCGGTTGCACCTGTTGCACCAATTGCACCCGTTGCCCCGGTTGCACCACTTGCTCCTGTTGGACCATGAGCTCCCGTTGCTCCTTGTGGTCCAGAAGCTCCAACAGTTCCGCTTGCACCTGTTGCACCGCTTGCACCGGTTGGACCAAGATCTCCAACTGCTCCTGTCGCACCTGTTGGTCCAGAAGCTCCAACTGCTCCTGTCGCACCTGTTGGTCCTGGAGTACCTGTTTCTCCTGTTGCGCCGTCAACGCCACTTGCCCCTGTCGGTCCTGCTGATCCACTTGCACCGGTTGGACCATTTATTCCTGTTTGTCCAGCAAGTCCAGAAGCACCGGTTGCTCCGCTTGCGCCAACAGCACCGGTTGCACCGGTTGTCCCTGTTGCTCCACTTGCGCCTGATGCTCCACTTGCTCCAACAATACCCGTTGCGCCTGTTGGGCCGACAACACCACTTGCTCCTGTTGCACCTGTTGGACCAGATTCACCGACAAGCCCCGTTGCCCCCGTTGGACCTGTGACACCTGTTTCTCCGAGAATTTCACCGGTTGTTGTGGTTGTTTGTGTTAATGAAGTGCTGGTTGTTGTTTGGTCCGACAATATTGTGGTAATAGGTTGTTGATCGTTCGCGCGAATATTACTTTGTATTTGTGTAAACAAATACCCGGCACTTAATAACATTAACAGTGCGGTCATTCCAATTCCTAATGGAATAAGCCATTTTTTTGCTGTTGCCTTTGCTGCTGCTTGAAGTGGGGCAGACGTTGGAGGAATAATGAACGTTTCTGGTCCTGGTGCGACAATTGGTCCAACCGCGGGAATTGATGCGGGGAAAATAGTTGTTGGAATTGCACCTTCCGGAGCAGATAATAGCTCGACCATCGGGAGCATGTGAACGTCTGGAAGTACATGTTTTGCTGGAGCAGGCAAAAGATCCTTTTCCATGTATCCATGTTCTTTTGCCCAGGCAACAAATTGCTCAACATTTGCAACCTTTTTTGCAACAACCGATGTGTCACCCACAGACTTGAAAAACATTCTTGCGAATGTTTGGATGATTGTGGCCGTGATTGTCGGAAGCAGTTGTTTCATGAATAGTCAGGAAATATATTGCTCGTAATACCAAGAGAAAAATGACCTGATATCGTCAATATCTGCAGTAGTTGCATGCATATCATTTATGTACTCCGTTAATGCTTTATCAAGTAAAGACGTGTTATTTGTATTGTCTGTACGCGAAATGTTTTTAACGAGGAGGGTAGGGTTTTCCAATACTTTTTGTTCGATGAAAGCAAATTGAAAAAACATCCGGAGTGCTGACAATCTTCGGTTGATCGTAGCTACTGGCGTTTTGGCTGTAACGAGTGCTTGTTTGAACCGTTCAACCACGTCAGACGTAATGCTTTGTAATGGTTTTTCCTTATTTTCACGAAGGCTGAGAATGCCCATTTTGAGGCTATTTGTGAGCCAGGAAAAGAAGTTTCGGATATCCGTCATGTAGTTCTTCCTGGTAATCTCTGAAGCGGCTTGTTTGGTTAAATACACGGAGAACTCCGTATCAAGAAGTGCTTGATATGCGCTATCTGCAATTTTTAATTCACTTACGGTTTTTGAGACAGTTTCTTGCTGTGTTGTCGTCGCATCTGCTTCATTTACTCGTGAGATATTTCGAACGAGGAGGGTTGGGTTTTCTGAAACCTTTTGTTCAATGAGCGCAAATTGAAAAAATGTTCGGAGTGCTGAAAGTCTCCGGTTAATCGTTGCGGTTGGTGTTTTTGTTGTTATCATCGCTTGTTTAAAAGCCTCGATGATGTCAGTTGTGATTGTTCGCAATGGTTTTTCAGTGTCTTCGCGTAGTGTGATAATGCCGGTGGTGATGCAATTGTTAAGCCATCGGAAAAAGTTTCTAATATCAGTCATGTAGTTTTTCCGCGTTATTTCTGAAGCCTTCTGTTTGATGAGATATGTGGAGAATTCTGTATCAAGAATAGCTTGATAATCAAAGAGATTAGACAGGATTATACTAGGCATATATATACTTAATCTCATTTTAATAACGGTGTCAATAGGCATGATGAGGGTAATAAGTATGGGTTAGATGTTGTTGATTTTATTGGATATTTTGCGACGGTAGCTTCAATTCCCGTATATTTCACGAATTACCGCATATATAGTAAAGATTGTTAGTACACGATAAAATAATATAACTATCAAATAATATTGATAGATATAGTATGATAAAACCTGATTTTTCCACAAAAAATGTATCAATTATTTTTGATACATACAAAAATTAGATAGCACGATAGAACGGGCTAATACATTAAAGTACCTTATAGTATAATATACCATTATCCCTATAGTAATTTATACGGTTCTTTATCAAAAAGAGAGTAATTTTGTGTCGTGAAACCCTTTATTTTGACGATAGCAAATGAATGTTATAAGTGCTAAAAAATATTCAGATTGTATTGACAAGCTAGATTTTATGAGTGGCCGTGAAATGGGACAAATGCCCTTAAAGTCGAAAAAAGGTATAGATAGATGATGATTTTGAATAAATCATATCTAAAACGGGATACTATTAGCTTCAATTGATGAAGATACGCTGTTGAAGCAAAAGACGGCTGGCTGATTTTTCTATAGCCGATAACATGCTGTTTTGCTTGACTCTGGATGCAAAGCAAAAATATTTCGTTTATAATAGAGGAAGTATGTCAGATCAACGCGTACCATCAGATGTTTCAAGTCCGTCAATATCAGCGGATGAGAATGAAGCTAAAATACCTTCAAAACAGTCCTTTTTTCATAAAGACCTTGAAGTAAAATGGCAGGTATATTGGAAAGAACACAACGTAAACACCGTTGATATCCAGGGTGCAACGAAGCCCTTCTACAACCTCATGATGTTTCCATATCCATCTGCTGAAGGACTTCATGTGGGAAACATGTATGCATTTACCGGATCGGATATTTACGGCAGGTTTATGCGCATGCAGGGCTATGATGTCTTTGAACCGATCGGACTGGACGGATTTGGTATCCACAGTGAAAACTACGCACTGAAAGTAGGGAGACATCCAAAAGAACATGCCGCCATTTCTGAGAAGCATTTCTATGAACAACTCCATAGTATTGGTGCATGTTTCGATTGGACGCGGACGGTTGAGACGTATCATCCTGATTATTACCGTTGGACCCAATGGGTGTTTGTGCAGATGTTCAAACATGGACTTGCATATCGATCAACAGCAGCAGTGAACTGGTGTAATAGTTGTAAAACAGTTCTTTCTGATGAACAGGTACTCCAAGAAGAACATGGCATTCCACACGCAGTTTGTGAGCGATGCGGGAATAAAGTAGAAAAGAAATCGTTAGAACAATGGTTCTTTAAAATTACCGCATATGCGGGAAAATTGTTGGATAATATTCCGAAGCTACAATGGTCAGAGAAAGTGAAGGGTGCACAGGAAAAATGGATCGGACGGTCAGAAGGAATGACCATTCGGTTTGGAAACCTTGAAGTATTTACTACCAGACCGGATACATTAAACGCGGTAACATTTTTGGCAACTTCAGAGCTATATGAGGAAGGAAGTACAGAGAAAAAAGGTGAATTTTCCGGTGAGTACGCGATAAATCCACTTGATGGACGAAAAATACCTATCTGGAAAACCAATTATGTGGCTCCGGGATACGGAACCGGCATTATTATGGGAGTTCCCGCGCATGATGAACGTGATATGGAATTTGCTACAAAATATCATATTGATATAATTAAGAAGGATCCGGATCCAACACTTTGGGAGAAAATTGCAAGAGAAGGATGGGGAAAACGGGTTACCAAATATCATCTTCGGGACTGGACCATATCAAGACAACGGTATTGGGGGGCACCAATTCCGATGATTTATTGCGAAACGTGCGCAAAATCTGGCAGTGGTGAACAATCGTCCATGCCTGGCTGGTTTACAGTGCCGGAAAAAGACCTACCAGTGGTATTGCCGGATATCGACGACTACAAGCCGCGGGATGATGGGGTTGGGCCACTTGCCAAGCATAAAGAATTTTATGAAACCGTATGTCCGCACTGTGGCGCGCTTGCAAAGCGTGAAACGGATGTCTGCGACACGTTTCTTGACAGTTCCTGGTACTATTTGCGGTATCCCAGCGTGGGCGGATCCATGGCTGATCAGCTTCCATTTGATCCTGAATTGACGAAAAAATGGCTACCTGTGGCAATGTATACGGGCGGAGCGGAACACAGCGTTCTTCATCTTATGTATAGCCGGTTTGTGACTATGGCACTCCATGATTTTGGGCTTTTACCCTTTGAAGAACCGTTTTTAACCTTCTTTGCCCACGGACTGGTGATCAAAGATGGAGCAAAAATGAGCAAAAGCAAAGGCAATGTCGTCAACCCTGATATCTATATAGATAAGTATGGTGCAGATGCCCTCAGGATGTACCTCATGTTCATGGGGCCGTTTGCAGATGGGGGAGATTTTCGTGATACTGGTATGGAAGGTATGTACCGCTTCATTGGACGTATTTGGCGGTTGGTCGTTTCGAGTGCTAACATATATCCGGAGGATACTGACGAGAAAACACACAGACAGTTACAAATGGCGATAGCACGCGCAACTGATGATTTGCCCAAACGGAGATACAACACTGCAATTGCCGGATTTATGGAGTTTGTCAATGTGGCATTAACATCAAAAAAACCATTGTCAACGAGTGATGCGAAAGATTTTGTTACACTCATTGCGCCATTTGCGCCACATATTGCCGAAGAGTTGTGGACCAAACTGACGACAGGTGGGGAGACAATTCCGGAAGGATATGTCTCCGTCCATCACCAACATTGGCCAATGTATGATAAAAGTTTATTAATTGATAGTTCGATACAGTTTGTTATACAAGTGAATGGAAAGATGCGGGAGACAATATCCATTCCAAAAAATGATGGGGACAATCAACAGGTTATTGAGGAGTTGGCACGAAACAATGAAAAAGTAAAAAAGTTTTTGATTACAGGCCCCAAGAAAATAATTTTCATCGCTGGTAAACTGATCAACTTCGTGGTGTAATAAATATGTATGAAGGGGAATGCTTCCCAAACAAAATCACCGTTTTTATCAACGGTTCAGAAATTTCGTATTCCGTTTATTTTTCTAGTCGCAAGTTTTGTGTTGGTAGTTGCAGCAGTGGTTGTGTTTGTCCAAACGCTTCATGTGGGGGAGCCGATTACGTTTTCTCAGGATAATTTAGTAAAAAGCGCATCAGAATCAGCTAAATTTGTTGTTGATATCAGTGGAGCTGTGGTGTATCCCGGTATTTACTCCTTGCCTTCCGGAAGCAGAATTGCGGATGTTATTGATCTTGCGGGCGGAACGTCAAAGGACGTGGATCAGGACACTGCGGATAAAATCATCAATCGGGCGAGTTTTATAACGGATGGCATGAAAATATACGTTCCAAAGAAAGAAAATATATTGTCAGAACAGCCTAAAATATTGTATGCGATTGATGCCATTGTAAGTGTAAATACCGGATCAAGCACTCAGCTTGATGCGCTGCCAGGCATAGGGCAGGTGACAGCAAAAAAGATTATCGAGAACCGGCCTTATGGAAGCCTGGAAGAGCTGGTTTCAAAACATGTAATCAGCGCGTCATTGCTTGATAAACTACGTGTTCAACTGTCACTCTAATTGATGAATTTATCGCAATTTATATTGTATGCTGTCACTTAGTGATGTTACGGCTGTTATTTCGCAGGTTTTACCGGAACCGCATGCAGGATTGTTGGCGGGTATTCTGTTTGGGGTGAAAACCAGTCTATCATCTGAGTTAAAAAACGCACTGCAGATTACTGGAACGCTCCATATTGTCGCCTTGTCCGGTATGAATATTACCATTTTGGTTGGCATATTTTTTAGCACTTTCGTCCGCCTGGTGCCACGGTGGATTTCTAGCATTGTAACTATCGGAGTGATAGCTATTTTTGTGTGGTTTGTCGGGTCATCACCAAGTGTCGTTCGGGCCGCCATTATGGGCTGCATTACACTTTTGGCACCATTGACCGGACGGGCATCAATTGCTCTGGTTACGTGGAGTATTGCCAGTGGCGGCATGCTTCTCTTTCATCCCGCATGGATTGGTGATATTTCCTATCAATTGTCGGTATTAGCCACACTTGGGATGATTTTGTTTAGCAAAACGACGCTAGATGCCAAAACATGGCAGGTTTTATATAGTGAAATTGCAGAAAAACAGTTTCCCAGATGGTATAGATGGTATGTATATTTGCGTGAGATCATTAAAACGGAGCTGACTACAACGCTCTCCGCGCAAGTATTTACATTGCCGTTACTCTTTGTTGTTTTTGGAAGAATCTCGCTTATTTCTCCGTTGACGAATTTGCTTATTGGATGGACAATTCCGATCAGTACGGTTCTTGGATTACTCCTTTGTTTTGTTGGGATACTTTGGTTACCGCTCGCATATCCAGTCGGGTGGGTAACCTGGGTATTTTTGGAATTTTTAATAAAAGCGGTGTTGCTCACGAGTCATATTCCACTTGCAAGTATCGGACGGTAGTGCGGTTTGCGGTAATTACAGATGATCAGTACGGGATATATGCGAAAGTAGCAAATGAAAATTACTATTGGTTTTACTAACTATATCAAACCTAACCCATGTATGGCTAACTGTGTGCGGAAAATTAGACCGAACTGAGTAGAATATAAGATATTGTCTATCACTGCATGCGGAAATTGTAAAAATGGATTGCAGACCAATATGCGTCAATTACTGAAGCTATTTTGTGAAATGTATGTTTAAATTGAAGACAGGCTACTTTATCACTGGAATTATTACAGGCTGTATATTACTCTTCAATTTTTTCGCGCATTTTCCGGATGGAAAATTACATGTTGTGTTTTGCAATGTCGGACAGGGGGATGCGGCATACATTACCTTTCCCGGGGGTCGGGATATGCTCATTGATGGTGGACCGGGGGGTCAAACGCCAAAGGTTCTAGGATGCCTTGCAAACCATATGTCAATATTTGATAGAACAATTGACGTTGTGATGCTCACGCACCCCGAAGAGGACCATATGGGAGGCTTAAACGAAATTGTAAAACGATATACCGTGGGAACGTTTGTGCATAGTGATGTTGCAAATACGACAAAAGGATTTCAAGCGTTACAACAACTTTTGAAAGAAAAACATATTTCGGAGCGTATTGTCGCTGCAGATGAAACAATCAGTGTCGGCGCATCAACGCTTTTTGTATTATGGCCAACCCAACAATCGCTTGCCGCGACCCGCGGAAATGTTCTTGGGGCAACACATGTGAATGATGCCAGTGTCGTGGTTAAACTTTCCTATGGTACATTCGATGTGTTGTTTCCGGGTGATGCGGATAGCCGGATTGATGGAGAACTCATAAAACGACCCATCAGGGAAACCGATGGTATGGAAGTGTTAAAAGTGCCGCACCACGGCTCCAAAACCGGCATGACGGACGGATTTTTATCATGGCTTGGAACCGTGCATCTTGCTGTCATTTCCGTCGGTAAAAATTCCTTTGGTCATCCGGCACCAGAAATTATCGAGGCGCTGCAACAGCGCAGGACGCAGATACTTCGAACGGATCAGGAAGGGGATATAGAAATTGTGACGGATGGAACGACTTGGACGGTTAAGACAGCAAAAACAAAGTAATTATTTTTTTCCTTGTTCTGCCTCTTTTGCACGAATGGCATCCAGTGCAACATCCTGTTTCTTTTGCACGCCATTTAAGTATGCTACTTGTTGTAGAGGAGAAAGGGATTTCCATTCTTCCTCGGTGAGCGTATTTATGAGAATTGCTCCGGTCTCTGGGTCGATTGATGTTCCTTCAAATCCGGCCAATCCTGTTATCAGTGCTGTTGCAGCAATTTTCAATTCTTCTGGGTTGAGCGATGAACCGAGGACGTTTCCGTCTGGTCCTACTTTTGGTTGTATTCCTTTTCCTGGTATTGGTTCTTGCATATACTGAAATTATAGCACGACACCATAAAAAGCAAAAAATGCATCTGGGATATTTTGCTCTCTTGACAAATGATTTTATTTCGTGATAAATTATATCCTTCACAAGTGAATATGTGTTGACGTTGATGAGGAAAGTCTTTTTCAAGACCTCGAGCCTCGGAGTCAGAAATCGAAAAAATTCTTCACAGAAGAAAAGTAGATTTCAAAATGAGTGAAATACGATTCTGTATTTCTAAATAAAGGTGGCACCACGGTGCATGATACCGTCCTTTTGAACTTCCATCCCTCCTTAGGGGTGGAGATTCAAGTGGACGGTTTTTTTGTGGAGAAAATATGACATTGCATGGTTTTGACGATATGTCCTTCGTAACCGGTTTTGGTACCGGTGCTTCTTTTGTGCTCCGACGACTCCGACGCGCCTAAGGCGCAACATACTTCGTTTTTTTTCTATTGTTTTTCGTACAAATTTTTATGTAAGGAGTCTTTTATGAACAGTGAATGCTATGAACCATCAAGTGCTGATCAATATGCAGGACTTGAAAAGAAATCTATTTTGTCGTGGAAGCCATATGAGGCTGTCTCACTCTATAAAGAGTTGGAGCATCCGAATTGGGCGCCATGGTTGGAAGCAAGTATACAAACGCTTGCAGGAAGAGCAGAAACGTTTCCTGAGGGGCAGATGGTGATGAAAAATGGGCTTGGGATGAAACTTGCCAGTCTTTCTCTCAACCGAATTGATTGGGATGGGAATCCGAGTCATTTACCATCCTGGGATCAGGTAGCAGGGGAACCGACTGACTATAGTCAAACCTATAAATACGATGGAAATACGCTCGTGTTAATGTCGATGAATGTGGCACCGGGGCATCATGGTGAGCAGTTACCGAGTTTGATGATTGATCAAACGGTTCTGCTTGCGAAACAGTTGGGTGTAGAACACATCATCGGTTCGTTTCGTCCCAGTGGATATGGGCAAGCAAAAAAAGAGCATGGATTTGCTCTTGATTTTGCCTCGTATCTATCCATGAACAAAGATGGTACTGACAAACCACTTGATCCGTGGCTCAGAAGTTTGTCCTGGAAAGGCATGCAGATGTTGGCAGTCGATGACCACGCGATGGTTGTTGAGGTGCCGATTGCGGAGTTTGTCCAATATCAACAGTTGTATCATCCTGGCAGCTGGGAACAAATCAAGAACGGGAAAATGGGAATGTGGCGAAGTTGGGTCGTGGACTGTTGACACACAAAAAGGGAGTGCAATGTATGTAGAAAGTAATGTGTGGGGTAAAGTCCCAATAAAATGAGGGGGAATTGGGCTGCAGGAGCAATCCTGCAGCCTAAAAAAGAACCTATGCGTACACATCCATGGTTTACGGTAAAAAAAGTGCATCCGCACGTTGTTGCTATTGCGGAATTTTTGCATGATGAAAAGGTTATTTCGTATCTCTTGCTTGGAAAAAAACAGGCGTATCTTATTGATACGGGGATGGGACGCGCCAATATCGCATCCGTTGTGAAACAGATCACGCATCTTCCTGTTTTTGTGTTATTGACGCATAGTCATTGGGATCATAGTGGCGGTGTTTCTTTATTTTTAAGCGTGTATGTGTTTGATCATCCTTGGGAACAACAACAGCTTCATACAACGTATCCGAAAAAACGCCTCTATTTGTTGAAAGACAAACAATTGCTTTTGGACGGCGATCTGGCAATTCAGGTACTGCATACGCCCGGCCATACACCAGGTTCTGTTTGTTATTACGTGCCAAAATATCATTTGTTATTTACGGGAGACACACTGTATCCTGGTCCCCTGTATGCGCATCTTCCGGAATCTGATGTTTCCTCCTATATACAATCCTTACTGCGCTTAGAAACGCTCACAAAGGATTCGCTAGTACAGGTATTTCCAGGACATAATTGTATGACTGCGTCATCAGCGCTGATTCATGAAGCATATACAGGGTTTAGCGCCTTATTACAAGGAAGGCTTGCTGTTTCTCGCGTAATACGCCATACTAAGGTCTACACATTAGATACGCTGTCCATCGTTATATCCATATGAAGCAACAACTTATTGATTTACTTTCTTCTCTTCTCTCCACGATGGGAGGTTCAACCATTGTTCCTCAGGTCACACGACCTGACAATGCAACGCATGGGGACTACACCACCAATGTTGCCATGCTTGTTGCCAAGGAAAAAAAGCATAATCCTATAACTATTGCCAATGAGTTAAAGAAGGCGATTGAGAGGCAATTAGCTACAAACAAGAAATTGCATGGGGATCAGAATTCATCCAAAAAGAGTCAAACTATATCACTTTCTGATGATGAAAATCAGGAAGAAAACATATTACAGGCTATTTCAAAAATAGAGGTCGCTCCGCCGGGGTTTATTAATGTGTTTCTTTCTGAGGCTAGTCTTAGCACTCATGTTATTGGACTGCCAAAATCAGAGAAAAGCGCTAGAATACGCCAAAAATCAACAGGGAAGAAAATTATGGTGGAGTACGCCCACCCAAACACGCATAAAGCATTCCATATTGGGCATTTACGGAATATTACGACCGGAGAATGTATGGCGCGGCTTCTGGAAGCGGTTGGAAACAAGGTCATCCGGGTAAATTATCAGGGAGATGTGGGCTTGCACATTGGAAAATGCCTGTACGGCATTCTCCATACACCAAACGGCCTTTTACAACTTGACTCTATAACCAGTATTAACGGAAAAGTCGATTTTTTGGCTAATGCGTATGTCTATGGCGCGTTTTGCTATGAAAAAGGCGGTGAGGCAAAGCTGGAAGTGGAGCGTATCAACAAACAGATTTATGCAAAAGATCCGACCATCTATCCATTGTATGAAAAGACCAGACAATGGAGTCTTGATTATTTTGCCACCATCTACAAACGGGTTGGGACAAAGTTTGACCATTACTATTTTGAATCAGAAACCTATGAAAACGGCAAACAGTTGGTTTTAGATGGGGTAACCAAAGGAATTTTTCAAGAAGACAAAGGTGCCGTCATTTTCCCCGGAGAAAAATATGGACTGCATAACCGGGTCTTTATCACCGGCGAGGGAAATCCGACCTACGAGGCAAAAGATATGGGACTTGCAAAATTACAGTTTGATGATTACCAGCCGAGTGAGATCATCCATTGTGTCGGCAGCGAACAAATCGGGTACTTCCAGGTCATTATAGAGGCTCTCTCGCATCTGATGCCGGAAACAACGGGGAAAGAAAAACACTTGGTGTATGGCTGGGTGAGGCTAAAAGAAGGCAAGATGTCAAGCCGTTTGGGACAGGTAGTGCTTGGAGAAACGCTTCTGGACAATGTAAAGTCAGAGATTCAGAACATTCTAGATAAAAATGATACAAAGTACTCAGAAAGAGATCAAAATAACATAGCTGAAGCCTGCGCGATTGCAGCAGTGAAGTACAGTTTTTTGAAAGTGGGGACCACCCAGGACATTGCATTTGATATTAAAGAGTCCGTAAACGTCCATGGTGATTCCGGTCCCTACCTTTTATATACTTTTGCCCGCTGCCAGTCCGTTCTTCGGAAGGCATCGATGCATCTTACCAAAGAAGTCATGAAGAAGTTGACACCAGAAGAGCGGGAAGTAGCACGACTCTTGCTGTATTTCCCGGAGATTGTGAGAGAGGCAGCGGAAGGATTTGCGCCAAACATGCTCTGTACGTATTTGTTTACCCTTGCCCAGGCATTTAATCTCTTCTATGCCAAATGTCCGATTTTAGTGTCAAATACGGAACTGTCCAAAGCGGAACGCATCATTGCAGAAAAAGAAGGAACGGTATTACCGTCAAATAACATATCATCGTTTCGGATTATATTAACTGATGCAACAGCGCAAATCATTAGTCAGGGATTACATATGTTAGGTATCCCGACGATTGAAAAAATGTAAATAGGGCATGCGGAAGTACTAATAGTGCTGCTGTACCCTATTGTATCTCTCTGATTCACCCCACCTGACCTTGAAGCACGTTGCCTGTATGCTAGGTTCGAGGTTTCTCGACGTACTCCATCACATGGAACATGTTTTTTTTGGTTTCTCTTGACTTTCGCAAGGATAGTATGGTTAAATAGAACAAAGCGCTCGGGGAAAGAAAGCTTTTTCAAGCGCATTTTTGTTTTTTCTCAAGTAACGAACGTTCGCAACATCCTTGGAGACGTTCACCAAACGGAAAGACAAACTATATGACCAGTCCAGAATCACGTGAACCAACTGTTTTTGCTATTGCCGGACAAACAGCAACCGGGAAAACACGGCTTGGTGAGGGGATTATGAGTAGGCTCCATGAACAGGGATACCACGCGTGTATGCTGAGTGTCGGTGATATGTTTCGGTTATTAACCATGCATACGGCAATTCAGCATGACCCGAAAGCAATGGAAGAAGCAGTGAAACAGACGCTCTTGTTGACAGAGCCCCTCGTCAACAAAGAAACGGGGAGAATTCATCTCCATTTCAAAGGAGAATCCTTTAAACAAACCTATGACAATGGGAACAGTTCTGCCTCATTAACTTCAAATCCAGCTGTTATCTATCACGTGAATCATTTCATTGAAACCCGGATTACTGGCATTGGTACCGATCATGATTTTGTGGGTCTTGATGGAAGAGAACGGAGAAATGCTCATATTCTGTTTCGTACGTTTTCAGATGATCCTGCAACCCGTGTGGCCATTCGGCGTATGGACCAACCGGCTGATTGTTGTGTTCGGACTGATGAGGAAATATACCGGGATATTGCCGCACGAGATGTGCATGAGCGGCCATTTGTCAGGTCGCTCCTTTTGGATGATGTCAATGTTGTGCATATCGACCGAAAACAAGGAACCCCTGAAGCAGATACGATGCTCGTTGCCTATGCCTCAACGGTTTTAGTTAGTTTTCGGGAAGGAAAACTTCCTTCTAACTTTGGCACGCTTGCCGTTCGGATATAACTTGTAGTGCAAGATGGTGTTTTTTCTCTGTGATATACTTTTGATATATGCGGTTTTCTTCGATTGTGCGCACGTGGCGTATTCCCCGGTTTGTCTCTATCCTACTCATTTTTTTATTATCACTTTGTATCATGTTTATTATTCGGGATTGGCAACGGAATGTCGTCACTCGCGTTGTTGATGGTGATACGTTTATTCTCCATGATGGCAGGCAAATTCGGCTTTTGGGTATTGATGCGCCAGAACAGGGACGGTGTATGGCTGATCGGGCAACAACTCGGCTTTCACAAGTAGTGCTGGGAAAACATGTGCGGCTGAAGGATGAAACGCATGATAGCTATGGAAGAATTTTAGCCAATGTTATTGCGCAAGAATCATTTCCCGTGTGGATAAAATATTTGTACAGCCGCTACATCTCAAAAGATGGCTATCACGGCCTGGCGATGGTGAATCGCGTGATGGTGGAAGAGGGGTTAGGGAAGTACCAGTTCTCTGGCACTCAATATGCTCAATTGCTAAAACGTGCGCACGAGGTTGCTACAACGGGAAAACTTGGAGTCTATTCGTCTGTCTGCCGGCAAATTGAAACCAAACGGTTTGATTGTCAGATTAAAGGCAACATTCGGGAAGGTAAAAAGACCTATCATCTCCCAATCTGCGCCAACTATGCCGATACGATCATTGATACCAGCTTCGGAGACCAGTGGTTCTGTACAGAAAATGAAGCGAAAGTTGCTGGATTTGTGCGTGCAAGCGGTTGCCCAAAGAAATAACACGTTATGGGAAGCAAAAAAACACTCATCCTGCTTGGAAGTATCGTTTTTCTTTTATACGTGCCGTTTCTTGGCAATGCATTTGTCTCTGATGATATCCAAGGGATTGTTCAGCAGGTTCCTACATGGACCTGGCTTCGGGCGCTTGGCTGGCCCAGCTTTATCCATTTGAATGTGTTGTTGCAATATCTACTCTCGTTGTTGTTTGGTCTTGTTCCGTGGCCGTTTCGCCTGTTGAATATTCTGGTTCATACCGGATCTGTTGTGTTGGTATATCTTCTTGTTACTCGGATTTCTCAGCATCCACGGATTGGATTTGTTGCTGCGTTGGTGTTTGCGGTTCATCCACTCGTGATTGAGTCGGTCACCTGGATTTCTGGCGGCGTGTATTCCCTCTACAGCCTCTTTTTTCTTTTTTCTTTGTATCTCTATATCCTTGCTTCCAAAAAACACTGGCTGTATGTGGGTTCTTTGGTTTCGTTTTTGTTGTCTTTGTGTACATCCGAGAAAGCAATCTCTCTTGTTTTTGTATTCATTGTGTATGAATGGTTTTTTGGAACTCTAAAACAACAATGGAAGAAATTGATTCCATTTTTTGTATTAAGCAGTAGTTTGATATTGTTTTATGGACTTCGGATTGGGGAGCGGATGCATGCTCTTGCCACCACGTCGTACCAGCCGATTGCGGGGTTGTACAATCCATTTGTCCAAATACCGATTGCGGTGAGTTCTTATCTGTCTCTTTTTGTGTTTCCGACGGGACTTACGTTGTATCATTCGGAACTCTCGTTTGCATGGTGGGATTTTTTGCTTCGCGTTTTGGTAACGCTTGGTTTTGTGGGGTGTACGATATATACGTTTGTGAAACGGAAGGCTATTGGTTTTTGGCTCTGTTGGTTTTTCATTGCACTAGTACCCATGCTCACACCATTCAAAGTCGGGTGGATTGTGGCAGAACGGTATGTATATCTTGGGCTTATTGGTCTTTGTGCCGTTGGTGGGATATTATTTGATGTTGTAATGCATAGAAAGAGGTGGTATGTTCCAGCGGTTTTGGTCGGGTGTCTGGCCATTATGTTTTTTTGTACACAAACGGTACGCAGAAATAGTGAATGGAGAAACGAAGACACCCTGTGGGTGGCAACAGCCAAGACCTCGCCTTCTCATCCTGCAACATGGAACAATATGGGGGATGTATATGCCCGGCACGGGGATCAGCAACAGGCTGCCCGTATGTTTTTGAAAGCCATTGCACTCAATCCCCAGTATGCTGATGCATATCACAATCTTGGGGCTTCGTATTTACGGATGCGGAAGTTTCCTGAAGCAAAACAGCGTTATGCACAAGCCCTCTCTATGTATCCTGCACTCTGGCAATCCTATCGAGACCTTGCTGTCATTGCCTATGAGGAGCATGACGTGCAGATGGCAAAAACATATTTGGGACAGGCGCTCCAGTTTGTACCGAATGATCCAATACTGCTGAAACTACAGTCTCTGATGCAATAAACTTGCAATTTTTGAACATTGCCGTATGATGATGCTGTTCCTACTTGATTCAATCGGAGATTTATATGGCACCAGCAATGATTGAACGGATAACAGAAAAACTTGAAGGTGGGTTTGCATGGACGGTTACGTGCGTTCTCAACACTGGAGAGGTAAAAACAGCACACACATCCCGTGGAGAAGTGGTAATAACAGGAACAAAAGAAGGATTTGATGTTGTCGATCATACCAATGCATGTGTCGAGTATGTTGCCTGTCAGGATACCGATGAATGGGATCAACCGACAACCACGCGTCGGTTTACTGATGCGTATGGTGCGATGCAGGTTACAGCGATTCCTGAAGCATTGGGGAAGACTGCACAGACGAAACAGGAAAAAGAAGTATAATCTTCCGATTTGTTCGCTGCATGGTATTTGTTTTTTCATAACCAGCTGTGCATGCAGCTTCCATTGACGTACGGGTCGGCATCAGGTCAGGAGCAAGAGGCATGAACATCTGTGCGATTCAGGCACATGTTCGTTTTTTTCTTTTGGTCGTTCCTTGTGGCCATGTGGATATACCATTCAGGAACGTGGATTGCAGGTTTTTCTCTCCCGTTTGGATGTCTGGCATCCATGTCCGATTTCCCGGTAGGTTTTTTTTGGAAAAAATGTATAATATGTCAATGCAACCCGCTATTGGCATTGTTTTAGATTTTGATAATTTGTTGTTAAATACTACAGCATTGAAAGCGGATTTAAAAGTATTGGTGCATCAATCATTTCCCAACATTACGCCTGAAATGTATGAAGCATGTTATGCGGAATACCGCGTGTTTCATCATGGCAGGACGCATATGCAAAAAATTTTGGCCACCATTGCTGAGTGCGCCGGGTGTTCGCAAGCAGAAACACAGATGCTGGTATATGAATGGTTGGCAACGCTTCCGTATGAGCAGTATGTTTTTTCCGGAGCACAGGAACTGCTCGCGTCTCTTGATCCTCATCAGGTATTTATCTTTACTAAATCAGAAGACGCTTCGTATCAACGGGCAAAAATTGAAGCCTGTCATTTTCCAGTGCTTCCGGATCACATCATGATTCCTGAAGGAAAAAACCAGGAAGCATTTGACGGATTGTTTACCACACTTCATGAACAGGGTATAACCCATGTTATTTCCGGATCTGATGAGGCAATCGAACTTATTCGTGGTCATGTGAGTGCACAAACTCAGGGTATATCGTTTGAAGGGGTACAGCATCTGTATGGAGAGCATCAATATCATGATCAGCAAGAAGCGAGAAGTCTATTGGGGAATCGGTATCACGTTGCAGAAAATTTTACGTCATTTGCATCCATTGTTTTGGCTATTCACAAACAGCTGGAAGGGCCGATGGTCTATTCAGAAGGGATGCATCTTGGAAAAGAGCGGCTGTAATCGTTATTTTTTGCTATACTTCATGGTATAGGGTATGGACCAATCACACATTCGTAATTTTGCTATTATTGCCCATATTGACCACGGGAAGTCCACGCTTGCAGACCGGCTCCTCGAAATGACGAAGACCGTTGCCATGCGGGATATGCAAGCGCAGCTTTTGGACAGTAACCCGATTGAACGGGAACGGGGAATAACCATTAAGCTTGCCCCTGTTCGGATGCATTACCGCCAGCATCATGAAGACTATATTTTAAATCTCATTGATACCCCTGGGCATGTCGACTTTGGGTATGAAGTATCCCGGTCGATGGCCGCATGTGAAGGAGCACTCTTGGTTGTGGATTCCACGCAAGGCGTGCAAGCGCAGACGTTAGCAAATTTGCATCAGGCCCGTGTAAACAAGCTGACTGTTATACCACTCATTAACAAAATTGATATGCCGATGGCGAGAATTGAAGAAACGAGGGCAGAACTTCGGGATCTGGGATTTATGGATGAGGAAATGATTGAGATATCCGCAAAGACGGGTGTCAATGTTGATCAGGTGTTGGAGGCAATTGTCACGCGTATTCCGGCTCCGAGTGGAATTGTTGCTGCACCACTTCGGGCGTTGATCTTTTCGTCTCAGTATGACACGCATAAAGGAGTCGTTATTTTTGTACGTATAGTTGATGGATCGATACATTACGATACAGATATACATATTCATTTCCTTGCATCAAAGTCCACAGTGACCCCTATCGGGCTTGGGATTTTCCATCCAAAAATGCTTGAGGCAAAAAGCCTTGCAACGGGAGAGGTTGGATATATTGCAACGGGATTGAAAGATGTTCGGATGGCGCGGGTGGGAGACACAATTACCCTGGTACCGGATGAAGACCATATTCCTGATGTTGCCATCCTTCCCGGATACAAAGAGCCAAAATCCATGGTGTTTGTGGGGCTGTTTCCGATTGAGTCGAATGAATTTCAGCATGCCCGCGAAGCCATGGAGAAATTACAGCTGTCCGATAGTGCATTTACGTTCCGGCCGATTTCCTCACTTGCCCTTGGGAACGGATTCCATTGCGGATTTTTGGGACTGCTCCACGCTGAAATCGTGCAAGAACGGATTCAACGGGAATTTGGCTTATCCCTGCTTGCTACATCGCCATCCGTTGAATATCTGTTGACGTTAAAACAGGGCACATCCTTATCCAAAGTAGGATTTACGGCGTCATCTGTGGTTGAAGCACAAGGCAGCTATACAGTTGTGTCTATTCAATCAGCAACCGAATATCCGGATCCGACGGTGATTGAGAAAGTGCAGGAGCCAATGATGCAGGTTGCCGTGTATTGTCCAAAACGATTTGTTGGTGCGGTGATGCAGCTTTCGGAAGAGAAGCGGGGAGAATATATCGATCTTGTGTATCATGGGGAACAGGCAGAATTTACGTATATCATTCCGCTTTCCGAGATGATCGTGGATTTTTTTGATCGCTTAAAAAGCGTCACGGAAGGGTATGCCTCTTTGGACTATGAATTCTATGAATACCGGACGGTTGAGGTTTCAAAGGTAGATATATTAGTCAATCGGGAACGCGTCGACGCACTTGCGTTTTTGATCGTGAAAGATCAGGCACGGAGGCGGGGAAAAGAGATTGTAGAACGGCTTGTTGCGGTGTTGCCCAGACAACAGTTTGCCATTCCTGTTCAAGCTGCTATTGGGGGAGAAGTGATTGCCCGGGATGATATCAAGGCATTTCGGAAAGATGTTATTCAGAAGCTGTACGGCGGAGACAGAACCCGGAAGGACAAGCTGCTCGACAAACAGAAAAAAGGGAAAGCAAAAATGAAGCTCATCGGCCGAGTTGAGATCCCGCAAACCGCCTTTTTTGATGTACTTCGGAAGAGCAAGTAACCGTTCGATTCGTCGAGGAGGTCCCGGTCTATGAGACAATCGTGGGGAACCTGATAGAATTCCTCGTTTCGTTTTGTATCATCCTCACGTGCTGTTTTGTCTGCTTCTCTTTTTTGCTTCCCGTGACCATTTTTGCGTTTTTGGTGGTATGTCTGGTTGTCATATTTTTATTTATCTTCAAAGAACAAATTAGTTATCAGTGTTTGTATCGTTCTTTTTGTTTGTATTGCTACTATTCCTTCTTTCTATTATTACTCCCAATACCAAGCACTTGCGAAACAAGTGCAGCAACAGACAGGCCAGGATGACGTACAAGCACTGGTTGCAAAAGTGTCTCGTCACGTGTTGCTTCCCGAGGGAGAAATTCCAACAGTCATGACAGTGACGGACAAGGAAAAAAATACCAGTAAACAGTTTTTTGCCAATGCAAAGAATGGTGATAAGGTTTTAGTCTACATGATGGCAAAGAAAGCCTTTTTGTATGATGTGGCTCTTGACCGAATCTTAGAAATTGGACCAGTTCTTACATCTTCTTCCGGGTCTGCGCAGATGGTAGGGGCAGTGACGTCGACGCCAAATCCACAAGCTGCAGGTCTTCGATTTGTACTGTATAACGGAACAACGATGGAAGGATTAACACGGGGGTTTGTTCCTGTTGTTAAAGAGAAAATTGCCGGAGCAACAGTGGTCGGTACTGCAATGGCAGCAAAACATGATTATGCTACATCGGTATTAATTGATGTATCAGGAACTAGGAGTGGTGACGCATCCGCATATGCCACACTATTGGGACTCACCGTGTCACCACTTCCTGCAGGTGAACATGCGACGGCGAGTGCAGATTTTTTGGTGATTCTGGGCTCCGACAAAAAGTAACGTGCTTTTTGGTTTATGATGGCATGTCATCGTAGAGCCAATGACGGAAGATCGATGGAGATGCAATTGCCAGTCCGATATCCCAATGTGCACCATATACTTCTTTTCCTTCAATAATATCTTTTGAAATATGAAAATGTCCCA
Source organism: Candidatus Gottesmanbacteria bacterium (assembly GCA_903821745.1). Taxonomy (GTDB): domain Bacteria; phylum Patescibacteriota; class Microgenomatia; order UBA10105; family UBA927; genus CAIJMI01. The sequence goes on along the minus strand of CAIJMI010000005.1, from coordinate 337,014 downwards.
TGCGGACACTGATGTGGTGTTTACCGATGAGCGAGATGATGGCATTTAAGGTGGTTCGTGGTTTTCTGATGTTTGTGATGCTTGCATTTTTATATGCCGCATCCAGATACCCTTTAAAAAAAGGAATGGCCATCCAATTTCCGACTTCCACATTTGGAATTTTCGTGTTTCCGTTGCGGTGGTGAAAGTCATAGGAATAGAAGGTGGCACGGCGCATTTCATGGGTTGCTTCTTGCCAGAATAGTTGTTCAATGGGAAGAAAATTGTCTAGAAACGGCGTAACAATTTTTTGGTTTTTCAGCAGTTTCTCCAGTTTTTGGAGCGGAACAATATGGTTTGTTTCTTGAAATACTGGTTTTTTCAGAATCTGTTCTGAATAGACAATGCGCTGATAGCCGGATTTGTCTTTGGTATACAGTAGGTACATACGATCAGCAAGGGGAGTTGGTGAATTGATGAGCATAAAAATTATCGCCGTTTTGCTACGAGGAGCAGTATACCAGAAAACAGGGCAAGTCCAACAAGATTCATGCAAAGTGCGATGCCAAGATTTTGAAACAGAGACTGGATGATTGTTTGTATTCCCTGGGTCATGCCTGGTGGCAATCCAATACGGATGCCGGTCATGTATAATCCCGCAATGATAATGAGGATGGTTAAAAAGACAGGGATGACGCCTTTGGTATCTTCTTTTGACGTAAACATAGTGTTTGAAATGGCGAGAATTAGGTAGAAAATGATGATGATGGAAATGTTGGTATTGATAAGTATATACCGCTCATAGTGAATGACGTTGACTAACCACCACGAAAGGGCGGTGACAGCAATCGTCCCATTGGTAGTGGGAGATACACCGATGAGGGTCCGTCTGAACGGGTCAGTTTGGGCAATCGAAACGGATCCACTTTGTATGTCTTCTCCTTCTATGGATTCCGGAGCGAGTGTTAATTTTCCCGTATGGATTCCAAAGATTTCAGCGGTAAACAGGTGGGAGAGTTCATGAATCACGGTGCCGGGAAACAAGAGGATGGTGATGATCGTAATTGCGACACTGCGTGAACGAAACAGACGTAGAAGGAGGATGAACCCAGTTTGTGTAAATTGTCTCGCAATGAATGAAAGAAGGATGAGTTCAGCGATGATACCGATAAACGGAAGCCACATATCTTTTTAGTATATCCTTTGTTCTCTTGCAGTGCCAGTAAATTTCGAGCATACTAATGCTATATGCCTGCCCCAGAACGAACCCCTTCATCTGCCAGAAATTCCTGGTTTCTCGGTGGTATTCCATTTTTGTATTATTGGTGTTTGTCATACTGAGTGTTTTGGGATATCTGTATGTAGTACAACTGAGCACGCAAACCGCGCAGATGCGACTGCATCATGATGCCCAAACACGCATCGATCAGATTTTGGAAAAGATCGATTTGGATTTCATAATCATCCGTGGAGTACAGGGGTTGTTTCATGGCAATACGACTGTTTCCAGGGATGCATTATATGCGTATCTTGACACGTTACAACTGGACAAAAATTATCCCGGCGTTTACTCCATCGTGTATGCAAAACAGGTCAGCGCGTTGAATGAGGAACAGTTTGTACAGACCATGCGGCGGGATACGAGTGTACATGCTGAAGGGTATCCAATGTTTGCACTATATCCGGAGGTTGCAACAAGCTCCTCGTATGTGATTACGGATATTTATCCGGAATCTCTTTTCATGCGCGATCTAGGATACCGGAGTTCTATTGAACCGAAAAAAAATCAAGCGATCCAGGATGCTGTTACAACAGATTCACTCCAAGTGTCTGATGTCGTATCGCTTCCCAATGACCCAACAAAGATATTGTTGTTTATTCTTCCCGCAACAGCGGTGCACTTCCAACTGGGATTACCACATCTGAAAAACAACTAGGAACTTGTGTTTCAGGAGGAGCAACACTGTGCTCTGGAGCTGCAGCGGCCTGTTTAGATTTATCAGGATCATCACTTTTGGGAAAATATCTCAAGACGATTCCGTTTGATCCACAGCAAACAACTGGTGCAACAACTGGCTATTCTGTGATTGTCGATGCAAACGGCATTGTTACGGTGAAAGCGTGTGCAGCAGAAGGCGTAACGATTAGCGCTTCACGATAAAAAGTTCTTGACACATATTTTTTCACGCAGTACAGTAGGAACACGTATGCTGACAAAACAGGATCTTCAAGAAATAAAATCTATAGTAGACACCTCAATAGACTCGAAGCTCGAACAGAAACTCGAACCGATTCATAAAAAACTTAATACGATGCAAAAGTCGCTTGATACGACAGTTAAATATTTCGACACAATTACGACAGATCATGAAAAGCGATTGAAGAACGTAGAAAAGAAAATAGAAGTTTTGCCACTCGTTGCTGCTCTCAATTAGCGTTTAACGATAAATGTTCGTGTCACTTCAGGAGAGACATTGCCTGCAAGATCCCGTAATTGGACGGTAAAGGTATGTGTTCCATTGCCTAAGTTTTGATAACAGTACGATGTTGCTGTTGACCACGTACTCCATTGTCCTTCATCTAGTTTTCCTCGTGAGGAAAGTTGTTGCCAGGGGGTCATATTATCAGATACCCATAACGGGAAACAAACGTCCGGCATGGCGGTTGTAGTGCCCTGTACTGGCCCACCTGAGATGGTTATCGTTGGAGGAGCAAGATCATCGGCCATGCTTGCCGGAACGTCAGCTGTAAGAAATGGGGTTGGTGTGGGAGATTGATCCTTTTTCTCCAGATTTTTTTCAAAATCTGTTATAAAATCCGCAGACATCGTTGCCTGTTCAATCTCAGTTAATGGTCGTGGTTGTTCTTGCCAGACGGTTTCAGTTATTGTTGCAGTTTTTTTTATATGCATGGAGGGGATGATGATGGATCCCCAAAGACCAAGAGATAGTCCAAGCAGAGCAATACTCATTGCGCGGATTGTATTATTTGTCATACCAATACGTGGATTAATGTGCTGTTTTTGGCCCCTCGGTTTCTTGGGCAAATTGGTTGAGCATATTCACTGCCATGAGCGAAAAATAAAGGTAATTGGGGGCTTTCTGTACAACGGATTTTAATCCATCTTTGAAGTGTTTTACGCCGTTTTCCCATTGTATTTTTGAAAATATTTTTTCCATGTCTTCAGCATTTTTGGCGTCGTTGCTGATGTATGTTCCAAGTGCTTCCGGCGTCTTGGGCATGGGATGTTCAGATGTCCAACCGAGTGCCGTTTTTAAGTCTGTTGCTGTTGGCGTAGGGTTTCCATCTTTGTCGGTTTGATTCATGACATCTTGTATGCCGCCTGCAAGCTCTTTTTTGTACTGCTTAAACAGATCTTTGGGATATCCATGGTTAATAAAGAAGGTTTCCAGCGCGCTGGTATCACCAGTATCTTTTGGAAGTGTGTCTTGTCGTGTTTTCCAGTCTGCGTCTGTCATGGATTCCAGTTTTGCTCCATCAAGAATCATGGTCAGGGTTTGTTTTCTAAATTCATCTCCGATTGGCGTATCACCAGCAGCAAGGGAAAGAGCAACAAGTGGGGCGCGCACATCATGGGTACGCAAAAGCACGACACCGATTTCTTTTAATTGTTGCTTAACCAGTTCCCGTTCTGCCTTCTGTGTTGCTTCTTTTGCTGGATCATCCGGTTTGCTGTTTTCTGTTGGTTTATCATCTTCTGGTTTTGGTTTGTCTGTTGGCGGTGCATCCGCCGGTTCTGTTTTTTCTGTCGTTTTTCCTTTTGGAACGTCAGCTGTCGCTATTTTTTCAATCACTGGGCGGGCTTCTTTAGCGGTGAGTTCATCTGGAATGAGTCCAAGAATGGCTTCTGGTGGTTCAGCTGGTATGAATGAACCAGTTTGAACTGGGGAAATTGTTTCTGGAACTATCGGTTGGGGAAGTGTTTCAGCGGCGGTTGTAATATTTACCATACGTAAGGTAAGTATATGCAGATGACAAATGTACTGTCAAACAGGAATTGTCGTTGCGAGTTTTCGATATGAAGACAGGACGCAGTGGTGATAAAGGGTGAAGTAAAGTGATTCAGCAAGACGTTGCGTGTTTTTTTTCGTTTTGGCATGGAATGGAAACTTCATCGTCAGATCATAGTGGCGTATGGACCATGCGATAACCTGTTTGATACAAAGGGCAATCGTTTTGTTTATCCGGTTGGTGTTGATGCTTTTTGTTCGTGCAAGCGGTGCTTCTACATAAATACTTTTTGCATGTACGAATTTTGCGTACCACCACAAAAGGGGAGACAGCTGTCTTGAAGTGAGAATGCAGTAATCCCAATGTTCTGGCAGAAATGTGAAGAGTGCGCCTCCATACGTAATCCAAGAACCATGTGTTTGCACGATACTGATATGTTTATTTTTGTATACTGTTTTTGGAACGTCATCGCTGTTTGTGATAATGGTGAACGATATATTTGGCCGTTGTTTACAGAGCGTATGGAGAATGGTGTACAGAAACACATCCTGCGCTTTTTCCTGTTTTGTTATTGCACGAGACACCACAAGCATGTTGATTGGGCTTTGATTGGTTTGTTTTTGTTTCATATGCGTTTTCTCCAGGGTAGGGCAAGCAGACCAACAAGGATGATGAGACAAAAAGCTCCGAGTGTTTCAAGGTACTGTGGCATATAGACGAACGTTATATTGGTCGTAGTCAGCGTTTTATCTGTCAGAATCCATCCGTTTTCCCAGGAATTGACCATCACATGATTTGGTAATTGTGTTCCAAAGAGGATGGGAAAGAAGCGTTGTAACGGTGTTATTGTCTTGTATGCACGCCATCCTGATTCATATGAGGCGTTATTTGTTATGATGGTGTCAGTTGTTGCTGTTGGTTCGTTTGCTATCTGCCATGGGATTTCTGAAACCGCAATAGTATTGACCAGATGGCTCCCTGGAGTTGTTCCGATGGTCTCATTTTTTAGAAGTATCGTATAGCCTGTACCGTAATCTTCCAGTTTCGGAAGTAAAAACTGGTCTTCCGTAGCTGTCCTATTCGTTGTTAGACGAGTAAAAATATCACAGCGCTTGGTGAGATCATTTAGGAGACAAAATTGTGGCGGAAAACCCTGTTTGTTTTGGCTATATATTGTCAGCATGTATGTTTTTGCATGGTCAAGTGTTGCAAGGGGAATGACTAAAAGTGGGGTATTGGCGTCAATGAGGGTATTTACCGGATCAAGAATCGTGGGGATCTCTTGTGCTGCACGGAGCGTTCGTGAATTCCGGGCATCCTTGTTCACAAGCGTTGGTACAATCGTTGTTTGATAATTGCCGTAAGTTGCATAGGTTATATCGAAGGGCTCTCCGATTTCTAAAGGAACAGCCTTGGGAACAGATTGGAGTATATCTGTTTGTTTTGTTGTAACGCGATATATGGAGATGGTATCTCCAAATGTTTTTTCTTTTTCCAATCCTGCCTCGGCAAGGAGGTCCGGCAATTGCCAGGAGAGCGTGGTATTTTTATTATCTCCCGGTGCAATAACTGACGCATCCAACAGCACCCAGGTCACGTTATATTTTTCAAGAACTGTGCGGATGACCAGTGGTTGTTTACTGTAGATGGCATAGCTGAGTTCCCGTTGATACTGTTCGTTATATATATTCCACCGATCATAATCCCGGTCAAGAATCGGTTGTGGGATACCGAATTGTAAAAATCCTGCCCCCTGATATCCCCAGTTGTAGTATGACCAATTCCAAAATGTGTGGTTTGGAAGGATAGAAACGCGTTCATTTTTGTTTTGTGTTGAAAACCAGGTAAACATTTCCTGATATGCGGTCGGATACGTTATTCTCATCGCAGGGTGGATAAGGTTGCCGGTAAATGCGGGAAGCATAAAGGCAAGAACAGCAAGCGATATTTCCACGCTAAACAGGATTTGCAGCAGTTTGTTTTTGTACATGGCAATCATTGTTGCTGCCCCCATGCCACCAAAAACGGCAAAAGGAAGCATATAGAGAATGGAAAATTTTGTGAATGGAAACCGCAATGCCTCTCCAGCAAGCGGGAATGTTTTTGTTACCCATGCAAGGATTCCAGTAATGGGAGAGGTTCCTGATAAGAGCATCAGAAAGCCTACAATCCAAACAGGAAGTAGGGCAATGCCAATTTTTTGTTTTTTTACGACGGTTGTTATGATTCCGATAAGTGATACCAGAAACATGCTAATGCCAATCCATTGTACCGGTCGTTGTTGAAGATGTTGTTTCCATGGTGCCATAAGATCAACAAATGTTTCTTTTTGCGGGGAATAGATACTCCAATCAAAGAGAAAGTTTTTCAAGATAACGGCATTATTCAGGTTTCCGAACGCCTGATTTTTGGCAAGTGCCTCAGGGGAAAAGAGTTGATTTACTTTGGATTCCTGGACTTCTTTTCCATGCGTTACCGCAGCATAGATGTTTGGAAATAACCAGAAAGCATTGGTTAAAAGTGCAATTGTGAGCACAATAAGTATCCTGCGTATTTTATGGCCGACAGTCAATGGTAATTGTGTTGCATACGTAATGACAAACAGACAAAGCATGGCAATATATGCATAGAATAATGTAGCAGTCTGTGCCATGGATGAGGATACCAGGGAAAGTAATGCAAACCATAGAGAGGATCGTTTTGTGGGAGTTTTCACAACATTGATGGCGGTTAGGATAAGCCAGGGGAAAAATCCATAGAGTGTTGCAAACATTTCCAAAGGAACAATAAATTGTTGGAGTGTTCCCAGGTTACAAAGATAGAACAGGGCACCGATAAACGCACCTGTTGACGGGATTTTCATTTTCTTTGCAAGTGCATACATTCCTAACGGGCCAACCAGAAGCATGAGGAAAAAATAGCTATACCGTAAAAAGGAAGTTGGCAGCGCGAAACTGAGGATCCATAACCAAACGACACGGGGTAAATCTGCCATGTGGGATTGGATAGCAACCGTGCCGAGTCCCTGATCGGTTCTCCAAACGCCATCAAGCATTCGGGAAAAGGCTAAGGAAAAATTCCACTCTGGATGGAGCGTGTCCCAACCGGACAACCAGGTACCGGGCGTGTAATTTGCAGCACAGAGAACCCCGATGATAGCAATTAGAAGCAGGGGAAGTTTTATTTTCCATATGATCGTGAGAATGTTTTTCATAATGCTGTTTTCAATTGACAAACTAGTTGTATCAATTAAAAACAACAGGCATACAGGGATAAACAAAAGGGTTCGAGCAAAGGCTCAAACGATTCTATTTTTGTATACTGTTGTTTGACTTTTTAAGGTCGGGAGCGTGTCTGTTGTAAAAATGAACATCACTGTTTGTTCGAGTACGTGCCTTGTCTGTATTGGCTTTGTAAGTTTCTGTCCAGTTGCCCAGAAGAAACAAGCCACAGGTAGGTAACGTTCGATTGGTCTTTGTGACCAAGGGACATGAATGTTATTCTCACAAGAATTACGGCGGTTCCCGACCTTTATTGGTCAAGAGCGCGTTCAATACCTATTGTTTGAACCAATTACTGGCGATAAACTGCCATGGTTCATTCAAATTAGCCTGATAGAGGATGGTGTAAGCACCAGTGTTAAGATCAAGCATAAGAACGCTTAATCCACTCGTACCTTCTTTTCCACAATTTCGGCCATCGGTATGCGATAGTTCAGCAACCTGCAGGAAATTTTCCTCAGAAATGTAGGCGCCCGCTGGGTACCACATAACTTGAGTGTGCCCCGCAACATAGTTGCTGAAGTGAGTGGTGCTGTTTCGATCGCTGTCCTGTTGACCGTCGGCGAAAAGCCCTCGGATCATGACGAACCAGTTATTCGAGCAAGCCTCCCCGCTGTTGACAGTGATCGTAAAGTCACGAACCTTCACAGTCATTTTTGCACCGGTTGCCCACGTGAACGCACCTTCGGCAGTATTAGTACTGAATGTTTCAGTCCCTAACATTTGTTGTGTTATTGGGCTGATCCAATCAATACGACCATCTGACTCTGCCATGATGGCTGGGTCAAATCCTGGTCCGACCAAGAGTGTGCCGGGTTCAGCGATTATCATTTGGCTTCCTAAACCGACAGCATTGTCGAAATGGTTGCCGAATGCATCATCACCGTTTGCCTGCGAAACAACGGAAGGGTCAACTAAATCTTTCGATCCTTCAATTGTCCACTCAGCGACGTTGTTAAATTCATTAACGGTCGTTGATGTAGCAGGAGCTTCGGTGGGTGATACAATTTCGGTTGCGGCATCGGTGGGTACAACAGGTGGTGCTATTACTATTTCGGTTTGTGTTGGTACGGCTTGTGTAGCGCTCGTATTAGGAACGACTCCACAGCTTGTTAACAACACAACCAGTATGAACAGGATGAATATTTTGGTTGTTTTCATTTCATTTTCCTTTTTTTGGGTTAGTGTCTTTGTTTGCTGAGCCAGGTTATGACAAACACCAATGCGAGTACTATTGCAATCACAATGATGAGATTCCACGGCCATGGAATAAAGATAAATAGGGCAATCAAGCTGAATAACCCAAGATAGATACCTATCTTAAGCCATGCCTGCGCCCGCTCGAACCAGTACGAAGACCATTCATTTTTACCAATTTGACGGGTTAACCAAAAACGCACCAAGTTGTTGAATCATTTTATCCTCCAATATAGTTTCCATTTGTCTATGGATGCATCAGTAAAACTTTACTCTGATATATCAATGGATTAATTTTTTCTCATTTTTGATATCTGGGTGAGCGCCCAAGCTAATTTTTTGGACTACGGTCCACAGCAGAAGACTAAGAATAATCTTCACTGCGGACCGGTCCAAATGGAGGAAAACCGATGTATTCACTATCCTCACACCGTAGCATTTATTTTTTCACAGTATACGAACGTCTTTTCGACACATGGTCAAAAAAACGTTTCCCTGTATGCCTTGTTAAAGAGCATTGACGTGGAGTTTGCTCGTAATGACGCGTTGTCGTTATTGCAAATTCATTGTCAATCCTAATTCCAATACTGTATTGGTATCAGGAATGAGTGTGTTTCGCCTGCCTTCAAAACACACTCATCTCAGATATCAATTGATCATTTTTTAGTAATCAGGAACAGATAGTGAAGTCCTCACTACCTGTTTCCAGCCACTAAAAAACCGACATTGCTGCCGGTTCTTTTTAACAGTTCCACTATTACCGGCAGGAATAGTGAATCTATTTATTGATTACGTATTATTTATTTTTCTTCAAAAGTGCAAGACCGATACCTCCAAGTGACAGGAAGGGGATAACGGTAAACAAATCATTAAATCCAGCAACGGGCAGTGTTGAGGATCCATTGATATTGGTTGTCATACAGAATTCTGCCGTATCATCATCTCCATCCGGTCGTGCTGGAGTCGTGACTTTTGTGTAGTTTGATGCACATAAAAAGCTTTTATCATTGGCAAATGCGCTTTTGTCAGCAACTTTTGCTATCACTTCGATTTCCCGTGTTTCGCCGGCAATGAGGTTTTCAAGCTTCATGACGAGTCTTCGTTTTCCAGCATCATAGGTTCCGGTAACGGTTGAACCAACATAGGTGAGGTAATCTGGAAATTGATCAACCACTTCAACAGGTGAAAATGTTTCACCACTGGTATTTTTGATAATGAGTTTAAAGGTAACGGTAGATCCGGGAGAAAAGGTTGGATCATTTGATCCAAGATTTTGGACAAAAGAATTTGTTATAGGGTTCTTTACTTCTTTATTAACGGTAAGGTCTGCAGGGTAGTTGCAGTTGGTTCCATAGGAATCGGTTGTGCATCCGGCAAATGCTTGTTTAGCAAATAAGCTAGAAGCGACTAATACAACGAGTGAAAGACAGGCAATCAAATGTTTCATAATTGTTTTTATAAAAAATTCCGTTTTGTTACTACGAGGTGCGCAGTATAACATAACTATAGGATTATGTCAAGGTTTGGTAGTTTGGATTAAGTCTGCAAAAACAAGGAGCCGTTCGGTTGTTGAGCCTGGCGGCCAACAGGTCTGGAGAATGAGCATTTTTTTGCCTGCAATTGGCGCTATATAGGATATGTCATTGGGTGCCACAACCCGCTTTTCGGTGAGGCGATAGGTATATCGCGTTCCGTTATATACCAGAACGATCAAATCGCCCTCAGAGAGGTTTTTGAGCAGGTAAAAGACGGCGTTTAAGTCCTTCACAAACCACTCATAGTTGGTTGAGTGGGAGAAGAGGTACACGACACCATTTTCATTCGGAAAGAAGCTGGTTGAGGCATGAGCAACCCCCTGAAGTAGTGCTTCATCATACTGAGATTCGTTTGTCGGATTCACAGCTGGAATGACCGGGGCGTTGATGCCTATTTTAGGTACAATGAGGCTAAACGATTCACTTGCGGGGGTAATGATGTTACCCTGCTCATCGATGAGTGGATTAAAGACCACCGGAGCAGACTGGGGCATGGGTTTTTTCATCTCCTGGAATGTTGCCTGCAGTGCAGCAATGACTTTGGGAATCTGGTAGGAAAGCTCAAGTCGGGCTGTTGGAAGAATTGGACGGGTGATGCCACCCAAAGAAAAGGCAAGAATTCCAAGGCCGATAGTTTGCCATGGAATGAAGCTGGCTTGGCCATGCCCGGCCTTTTTGTTTTGATATGACAGATAGGCAGAATAGGCATTCATAGGTGTAAGATGGGGAGTATAGCACAAAGGCCTATAATTTACAAATTTTGGTTAACAATTAGCCTATAATTTGTTATATCGCATTGCTGCCGAAGGGTGAGAAATTTTACGCCCGTGTATTGACATGGACTGTTACCGGTGAAGGCACCTGCTTCATCAAAGTCCGTATCAATGGATTAACCGGGTGGATTAATGCTCACTACGTCCAGGCGCAAGAGAAAGAGAATGAAGATGAATAACAGCAGTATTGAGGGAAAAGCCGGAAGGCGGAGTGTATTTTTGGATGTTTCATCCAAAATACCTTGCGCACCGGCTTTTTCTTTGGGAAAAACTAGGTTATTGTGTTTTGGGAATGAATGGAATGATGTATATCGGTCCCAACGATCCGGGAACCGCTCCCTGTAATGGCCTGCTACCGGGAATATTTTGTACTATTTTTTCAATGCCTATACTATCTGGTCTCGATTCACCAATGCGATTACCATCGTAGGTTCCCGTAACATTAACAAGAATTTCAGTGATATTAATATTATTGTAGGTGTCTCGTTCGATTGGAGATTTGGTTATCTCGGAAATCGCCGTATCAAACAACTTGCGGCCAATACCTTTTCCTCGGGCCTCTGGCGCAGTTAATACTCCACCGATTTCCCAACGCTTCTTTGTATTTTCCAGTGGGTGATCCGGTTTTGCAAGATCATAGTATTGTTGTGATTTTGGTCGTAAAATCGAAATACAACCAAGGGGGATATTTGTTGTTTCATCCCGGAGCATAATATACCGCGTTCGATTTGCCATGTTTTCCTGTATCCGTTGCAGGGTTTTAAGATTGTAGACACTGGTTTCTCTTTGGCGAATGTTTCCTTTCATGGATTCCTGTGCAAATTTATAGATGACATAGGGATTGGTTTCTTCACTGGCAATAGCCGTTGTTCCATCTTGGAGTGTTACGCGCTCAATTTGCTGTGGCGTTTCTGCATTTGGTGTAAAACCAGCCATATTTTGTATATGGCGCAATAAATGATCAGATGCGTAATCAACCACATTATCTAGTTGAATTGCATGGAACTGGTTCGTTACTCCAGGTTTGGGATTTGCTTCCAGAAGCCATGTTTTTCCGACTTTATCGACTGCTATCTGTATGGAATATTGTCCAAATTGTGGACCGAAATGTCGTTGGATTTGTAGTGAGAGCGCTTTGGCAAGCGTTGTTGCATTCGTGGTTACCGTTTCCGCGTTGTGTTCACCAAATAATTTATTGATCGTTGGCATCCAAAAATCTTTTTGTCCTTGATCCCATCCAATAATGGCAGGTTTGCCTGTTTCATCCCGTTGGAAAAGAAATCGAAGTTCTAAGGGGCGCCCTTCATTTCCAGGAATACCTTCAATGCCTTGTTGCATAATATATTTGTCATATATGAACTGTTTTCGGAACACATCCGTTGCATGAAGCGCCTCTTGAACCGTCGGCACAATTTTACCACCATACCCATCCTGTCCAGGTTCTGGCCAACCATATGATGTATCTAACGGATCTGTTCCTTGGATAGTATGCGTATATCGGATAGTTCCATCAGGAAGCCTATCAAATCGTACAACGCCTTCTGATCGCATGCCCCAAGTTGGTTTCAGATAGACGGTTTCATGTTTTTTCATCATGTCTTCAAGCGCAGAAAGTCCGGTAAATTCCATTGTTTCTGGAACATAGGGTCTCAGTCTTGGATTTTCACAGATGGCTCTTGGCAGTTCGACTTTATCAGCGATCAAGTCGACAAAATCTGGATGATTTACAAATGGAATATGGGCAATTGCACCCATTTTATCTCTGCTGCGTTCTCCAAAATTTCTGGATAATATAACGTCTGGATAGGGAAGCGTGGTTTCAATCCATTTTGTTCCATCTTCACTGAGTGTAATACCCGTGATGGTTTTCTCGTTCACATTGAAATTATCGGTATTGCTTGAGACATCAAATGAATACGCAACAACACCTTGTTTTCGTGCGGTGAGAATTAAATTTTTGTGATACGCCGTTTGTTCTCCAAATGGCTCCTGAAGTGTTGGATCTTCGACACGGACTGGGATTCCTAATAATGGACCGCAATCGATTTCTTGTTCTATTGGGTTAAATCGGAGCGACAGATCGACATGTTCTGGCATATGCAGCAATTTTTGCAGTCGTTTATTTATCGTGAATGACGTATCTTGATTCCTTGCTGTATCAATATGGATGAACGCAGGAATTTTTGTTTCTCCAAATCGCATAAAGAATAATTGGTTATCTTGAAGATGGAGTATATTTGCTTCTTGTTGAGAAAGGATAATACGTGGATCATGAAGCGCTGTTTCTGGCGTTTCAATGCTGGTAATGGTTCGTTTGCCAAGGAGTGAAATTGGTGTTTCTGATTGGGGGGGTAAAGACTCCGGGTGTGCGATTTCTTCATTGACGATATGTCGTAATTCGCCTGCTGTTTTTCGGATGAGTTTTGCAAGATCTGTCTGCAGTTGTGGTTGTTCTGCCTTTTTCCATCCGACAGATCTCCATTGATACACGTCTGCATTAATTGGAATATCATATCTTTTGTAGAGTGCGGAAAGCTCTTGAAAGTATGTGTTCCATGCATTCACCGCACGGTATTCGGCAATATTTTGGAGCGGTTGACCGTTTTCATGTTCCCAATAACATTTGAATGCAAAATCCAGATATGGTTTATGAAGTTCAATTGCATACTGCCCTCGTTCTGTGAGATCAAACACACGCATCTCTACCAATTTTTTTCCTGATTTTGATTCGCTCCCTTTTCCGGCAACCGCCGCAAACTTCTTTTGGCCTTCTAATGTTTTATCCGCTATTTCTCTGCCTCTGGTATCATCAAATACGTAGCCTCCATAGACGCCGCGTTGTGTAGATGCAAACGCTCCGGCAAGTGCGCGTGCATGAAGGACGTATTGATCTTGCGCGTTTTGGTTCCAAATACGTTCCGGAAATACGGTTGACGCATGCATACTGTATTTTTCCCAGGTATTGGAAAGAAGTTCCGGTGAAATAAAACCGGCTAGAGTTAATTCATGGAGGATTGTTGATTGCGCAGGACCGCCATCTGTTGGTGCGGTCGACATCTCAAACCACTCAAATTTTTTCTCCCCGACGTCTTCTGGTATGCCAAGCATGTGCGTTAAATGCCAATCCATGCGCTCATGATCTTCTTGTCGAATTCCTCGAGGAAGCCAGTCTCGAATACCATACCGTTCTATACGACTCATTTGGGCTTGTTTTCGTGCGGTGTCTCGCTGTTCGGTCGGTACCCATTCGAGATGTTGTAATACTTCCACCTCAACTCCTTGGCTTTGCTGGAGAATAGCAGCGTGTCGTGAATGTATTTCTAGTCGGTTTGCAATATCTTTGGTTATCATCGTTGTGAGCAGTTCATCCCGTTTACTGCCTATAAGGAGCCGTTCGTCTTGAGGAAGTGCTTCCAGATAGTGAATCAAATGGCGATCGATAGTGTCTTTACTTCCCATCTCCTTACTGCGCGATCGAATTTTTGCTATAGCTGTTGTGGTGGTTTCATGATCCATCTTCAGTTCGTGTAACCGTTCGATTCCTGTGTATGCACCAAGAGCAAGTGCCGGTTCAAATTGGGGATCAATGTGTTCTTGTGTTATGACGGCATGCACACGATCTCTGGTTTGCATAACCAGGGCAACTTTATTTGGATCAATATCTAGAATTTGTTCCATCCAGGTTATATTGTATGGCGTAGTCAGAAATTCTGTTGCAATTTGCGGCCCTGCTTGTTGTTTTAATGTTTTTTGAAATTCTACTAACCGTTTTGCTGTGTCAATCATTGCTGGGGTGGGCTGCTCAGCAAGATGAAAATCTGGTTTAACTGCGTTCAATTTTCGATTTCGCGCGGTGAGAATGAGTAACGCAGTTTGTGTCGGTTTATCTAGTGTAGTATTGTTTGGCAATTGGAACTCTGGAGCAATGGGTTTTAAAAATGAAGGTGTCGTGACTTGCTGTTCCATACAGATTCGTATTGTTAGATTTGACCGTTCAATTCATTAATAAGCTGTTGAAGATCTTGATCAATGGGAATATCAACATCATGTCCTGCTGGTGGTTTGTCCACTTGGTTTTCTGGTGCCGCTGTTGGTGCTTTCTCGGTTGGGATACTAACTGTTTCTGTAAGAGATTCCTCTGACGGTGTTTCTGTTGGTGTTTCTGAAGGTGTTGTTTGATTTACCACCGGTATGGTGGTTTCTATTGGTTGTTCTTCTGTTTCGGGCGTTTCTTGTGTCTTTTCCGTGGTTTCTGATGGTGTTGGCTTGGAAATTACCGGTTCAATACCGATTGGTGGTATGGAAGTTTCTTCCTCAACTTCGGCAGACGTTGGAACAGAAACTTTCTTTTTCTTTCGGTTCCGTTCTTCTTCTTCAGAAATTTTGGGAGGTGGAGGAGGCGACATGTTGATCGGTGGGGATCCTACTCTTGCAGTACTTTGAAATGTTCCGCCTTTTTCCGCATCATTATCTCCTTTTTCAGGTATGGGTGTTATTGGAGGCGTTACCGGTGGGGTTATGGTCGGTGGTATTGGCGGGGTGACTGTTGGCATATCAATGGGTTCCAATCCTTTTCGTACTTCAAAAGGAAGGATGGGAATAAATCCCTCTGGTTGATTGGCAAGTTGTTCTACTACTGTAAAAACGTGTTCTTGGACTGTTTGGGTGATTGGTTGTGCAAAGGTTTCTGTGAAGGTGACGTTATGCAGCAATGTTGTTGCTGTTTCTGTATGACTGCCCGCAAGTTCTCGCATCAAAAATTGTAGTTCATCTGCTGAGAGCTTGTCCTGACCGAGTTCATGGATTGAAAATCGTCCGATGCGAAGTATAAGTCCGTGGAGCTCATCTGTTTTTTGAATATCTGCAAGAATTTGCAGTGGTTTCATGTCAGGGTGTGCGAGTTGTTCCGCGTCAAACATTTTAATTGCTTCATCACTCCAATGGGCCATTTGTGCCATGTTCTCGTTAGAGAATAGGGAATTGGGAAGTTCAAGAATACTATTGTTTGGCATGATATTTGCTGAAATCTCTCCGTTCACAAGCGGAATGGCACGGTGCACATTTTCCAGTCCCGGTATCGTGTGATCAAACGTTATATTGCTTCCCTGAATTTGATTTTCATAACTTCTCCAGACGGTGGTAATGGCATTGACTGCTGGATTGAGGTGGGTGATGTCCTGTCCGCTCAATTGTCTTTCTGTCCATCCCCAGTCGCCACGGTCATCCCAATCAGTGTAGACATGGACCGTTCGTGTCGTTGAATCAATGACGGTTTCTGGTGCTCCTTGAATGGAGCTAGCGGTTTCTGTCAGGTGCCAGTTGCTTGGAAGATGTTGTTGGACTTCTGAAAGATTGGTGATGTGTCCGGTTGCATCGGTATGAATTCCTGATGTAATAATCTCGTTATTGCTGTCCACAAGATTGAATGTGTGTGCATCTCCAGCAACTGCTGTTAAGTGCGATCCTTGTGGAAGTGTCCAATCTGGGGTATGGGTGACACCCTGTGCATCAACAACACTTTCTCCACCTTGGAAGTGCTGGGTTACTCCGGGTACTTCTGTTGGTGTGCCAGGAATGATCTGTTGTACGTCCTGCGTCGTAATGGAAGGATTTAACCCTAAATCATGTAATTTATTTCGTGCAAAATCATCAAGGACACCATTGACATAATGGTGTTGAAAATCCGGGATTGCATCATGAATAATATGCCCTTGTCCGTCCGTGATATCTAAGTTTCCTGCTGCATCAATATGCATATTATCACCTAGTACAATATGTTGTGATCCGATGGTTTCAATATGGGTTGTTGGAAGAATCGGGGTAGCGCCTGTTGCTTCTGGTCCGTGCATAAAGAGACTGGAGACGGCACCGCTTCCAAAGCCGTGTTTTACATCCATTACCACTTCGTTGCCAATGGTTCCTATGGCAAAACCAATGCTGGCAGTTTTCACTCCGGTGCGTACACTTTCGACCATTGCTTGTTTTTTAAATTCTTTGAGCAGTGCATCCAGACCGCTTTCTTTGCCTTTGGACTCTGCTTTTCCGGCCAGACCAAGCGTGCGACGCATGACGTCAACTTCCGGCGTGTATGCTTTGAGCGGATCCAGTGCTGTACGAATATATGTGTCATTTAAATTGGTCAGCACCTGATTGCCCTCGTTAAGAATTTGCGTTTGTGCTGTTGTTAAGCTATCAAGATATTGTTCAACCGTGCGTGTTGGACCGATTAAATTAATAACATCCTGATCGAGACGATGTTCGGTTAAATACGTTTTGAGATTTGTTTCTGTTTTAATCATGGACTGGACAAGGGCGGTTCTGTTCTTTTCTTGTTCGCCAACAGCTCCAATGTTGATAAGACCAAATCGGTTATGTTCCCGTTGGCTGATGGCACTTCGCGCTTTTGCATCCGCTAAGTTGGCAGCGCTTTTTCGTAGGTCATCAATGGTCACTGTGGATTTCATTTGTCCATCTGCGTCAAGAATCGGGGACTGCATGCAATCAATGAGATCCTTGGTTGTTCTAAGTTGAAAATTAAAGGTTTCATACCACTGGCGTTGTTTTGCTGTATCTGGTGTTTGGATTCCCGCTTCTTTTTGTGCGACAATGCGACGAAGTTCTCCTTGCCTCTTGCCAAACTCCCGGCCTGTAGAAATTGCCCCGGTGACCACCGCTCCTGCACCTCCACCAATCCACATACGAGCACTCGCTGATGCCGCCATTTGTGGAATCATTTTGAGTGCAAGAACGGCAGAAACTGCAGAACCAACGGTAAATTCGTTGAGCACTACATTATGAATGATGCCCCGTTTTTCAAGGTTACGAGCGGTTTTTTTCATCCATTCAACCGTTTTATGAGTGGATGTTGCGTTTATTTCCGTTGCTTCTCCCATTTGTCCGATACCCAGTCGCACTTGCATCGCTTCCAGTTCTCCGTCAAGCGTTGCCAGTGATACTCCATGATTCAGTCTGTCCTTCATGTCTTTTGCAACAACCGCAAGACTGGAGGCATAGGTTTCAGCTTCACCGAGTAAATCCTGTCGTCCTGGAGAAATGGTTGTTTCGTACAGTACATGTAACCGTTCGTTTAACACTTTTGCATCAGGAATTGTTCCATCACGGTATTCTTTGATGAGTCCTTTGATGCCATCAATGAGGGGTTTGTGCTCTGTGTTATCCGGATTAAGAATTTCCAACCGTTCTCCAAGTTGCTGGCGAATTGCGGTGTCTGATTCTTCAAATGGTTTTTCAAAGCGCTCTACAAAAGCTTGCATTTCCTGGTCAAAGGATGCTTGTTCTCTAATTTGTCCTGCTTGCTGCATGGCACTGATTTCTTCGACCGCATACCGTTCAAGTGTTGTGGTGCCAAACGTGTATTCTTTGATACGATCCCAGGTTTTTCGCGCTGCCCGTGACAGACCATTTCGTCCGTTCATTTCAGCGTCATATCGTGTTTTTGCTCGTTGTTGTGCAATTGCGATACTTTCTCTGGCAAATGGATTTTGTGCCGCCTCGAGCATCTTACGGAAGTGTTGATAATAGCGTTCTTCAAACCGTTCTCCAAAGAATTTTTTAACAATATTCCTGCTTTTTTCCAGTGCTTCTTTGGCAAAATCTGTTGCCCTCCGTTTAAATGCTTCCTGGATACCAACGATGGTTACGACATTCTCCCGCGGTGCTTCAGGTGTTGGCGTGGCTGTTGGTGTAGCTTCTGGTGGGGATGGAGGAGTTGTTGTTTCTGATGTTGACGTTGTTGGTTCTGTTCCTGGTGTTGGTATAACTTCTGAGGGAGCCGAGGGAATAGTTTTTTCGGGCTCTGGTGTTATTGTTGAAGTAGACGTAGGGGGTTCTGCGTGGAATATTCCAGGTGTAACACCATCATCTGATTCAGAGATATTATCCTGCGGTCTATCAATTGGAGTAGTAGTTTTTTGTGTGGTTTTCTCATTCAGATGTAAAAGTCCCGGAGTAGCGCCATCGTCTGATTCAGAGATATTATCCTGCGGTGTTGCATCTGCTGATCCAACCCGGATTTTTTCCAATTCTTCCCGTGCCTTCGTTGTTACGGTAATCACTCCTTCTTTTGGTTTTCGTGGTTTTGGTTGCGGTTTTTCCGTTGTGAGATCTTCAATCGGAATGTCAACAAATTCTGCATGATCATCCATCATGCGAACACCCCATGTATTTGTGAGGGGGATCGTTTCTCCTGTTGCTGGGTTTGCACGAAGTTCCGTTTGTCCATCTGCTTTATTGTTTGGATAAACGCGCATTTTGATCCGTGCACTATCAAGACCGGTATCTGCTGCAGCTTGTGCGTCAAACAGGGAAAATTCTTTCAATTTTTTTCCATCAAAGACATGTTCTTTGTATTTCTTTATGGCTTCTGGTTTGATGTACAAATGAGTACCTTGAATACCGCGATCAGGGTTTCCAAATGCGAGAACAGGTCCAAGATTCGGAATTTCTTTTGGTACGATGGGTAGTTCTGCCATATATTATGTGCCGATATATGTTTGTCGGAATGCCAATAATGTTTTTGTGAGAAATGCGGGCATGTCAGGAATTTTGGATTGTATGAATTTTTCTATTTCTTCTGCCGGTTGGTTTTCATCGGTCATTTTTTTCAAGAGTTCAATATCTGTAGGAGATGACTGTGCAATTTCCGTCATAGTTTTTAGGGTTATCCATTGATCAAGTTTTGGTTTGAGCTCTTCAACCATTTGTTTTTTGAGATCTTCTTCCATCGGTTCTCCGTGTTTTTCGATGACGAGATCAAGAAGAAATTGATCAAGAGATATAGAAGCAGTTTGCAGTGCCATATATATATAATGGGGGGGAAAATTAGGTTTGTCAATGAGTGGGGGTTTAAGCTGCTTGTGCTTTGCCTTGCCATTCTAATTTAACGTTTTCCTGGACGACATCTTCCGCAAGTTTGACTGCTGCGTCATAGTTGCCAACACGGATGTAATTTGCCACCATGTCTGTTGCTTTGTTCGCAATATTGTTTTCATAGCTTTGTGCATATGGAAGAACGATTGTGGAGAGTTCATTGCAGGTGTCATCGAGTTTAAATATTGCTTTGTAGAGTTCCATATATCCCATACCAGGTTTTAAAAGTTCTAGCACGATTTGGGAAATTTGTTGCGCACGGGATTCTGTCATCGTACCGTCAGCCACGTTCTTTTTGATCATTTCAACGACTGCAAGTTCAATATGTTCTCTGATATCATCTGGGGACATAGTTCTAGTATCCGGCAAAAAGAGGGAAGTATCAAGTGTAGTCTTTTGCCTACATCTATTTTGGTCTATACTACGCCTATCTATGACTACTCCAAATCCATATGAAAAAATTGTGTTTCCTAATGGTTGTCGCTTACTGTTTGTGCCAATTCTTGGCGTTGAAAGCATGGCAACAGCTGTCATGGTCGGGGTTGGAAGCAGGTATGAAACAACAAAGATCAACGGTATCTCCCATTTTTTGGAACACATGGTGTTTAAGGGCACCCAAATGTATCCGACCACGGATGATGTGAATTTCATTGAACGATTAGGGGGACTGCAAAATGCGTATACCGATATTGATGTCACCTGCTATCATAACAAAGTGTTGGGAGAAGATTGGCAGGCAGGACTGGAGATTAACAAAGAACTCGCGCTTCATCCGCGGCTTGAGGAAAAGTATGTTGATAAGGAACGGGATGTGATTATAGAAGAAATGAAAAAATATGAAGATGAACCGGCTGCAAAAGTTGGAGAGACATTCCATCAGATGTTGTATCCCAATACTAGGCTTGGCATGAAGATTATTGGGGAAGAACAGTCGCTTCGGGACAGTAATGCCCAAACGCTTCAAACCTATCATGATACCTGGTATCAGCCGGAACGTATGGTGATTATCCTTGCCGGAAAAATTGATGATGCAGTGAAAGCAAAGGCAAAACAGGTTGTTGATGCATGGTTTGGAACACTTCAACCAAAAAAGACCGGCGATATGGAGCAGGTGACAGATGACCAGAAAACGCCGAACGTAGTGTTTGTTACGAAAAAAGATGCAAAGCAGGCACATATGAATGTGGGACTTCGAATTTTTAACCGATCGTCAGAAGATCGATTTGCTTGGAACGTGTTTAACCTCTTGTTTGGCGTGTCATTTACATCGAGGCTTTTTAAAGAGATTCGGGAGAAGAAGGGGCTTTGTTATACCATTCGTTCATCGTCTGATACCTTCGACGATGTCGGGTATTGGTCCATTTACGCAGGGGTTGCAACAGACAAAGTCGGAGAGGCAACTGCGGGAATTATGAAAGAATTACAAAAAGTAAAACAGGAAGGCGTGACGGAAGAAGAGGTAATAATCGCGATCAAACGTCTTAAAACCATGCTGGCATTCCGCGCAGAAGACCCGGAATTTGCAACGGAATGGTATGGACGACAAGAACTCTATCACTTACCGATGTTGTCGTTGACCGAGTACATGAAACGGATTGAAATGGTGACAAAGGACGATATTAACATGCTGATTAAGAAATATTTCGTAACGGAAACATTAAACTTGGCTGTTGTTTGGAATAGACCGGAAGACAAATCCCTGGTAGAATTATTAAACATATAAACAAGGAAAGGAAATCTTATGATTGAAAAAACAGTTGTTCTTATTAAACCAGATGGAGTGAAACAACATATTACTGGAGAGATTATTAAACGGTTTGAGTCCGCAGGACTTACTGTTGTGGGGTTAAAATTTGTCCAGCTGACTCAACCGATTCTTGATGTGTGGTATGCCCATCATAAAGACAAGCCGTTTTTCCCAGGGCTTTGTGAACAAATGATGTCGACCCCAGTTGTTGCTATTGTCTTATCCGGTGAAGGAGCAGTCGAGAAAGTCTTCGGTATTTGTGGCCCAACAGATCCAGCAGAAGCTGCTCCCGGCACAATCCGAAAAGATTTTGGCGTCGATAAACCACACAATGTGGTGCACCGGTCAGACAGTGTGGACGCTGCCGAAAAAGAAATTGGATTGATCTTTACACCGGCAGAGATTTTTGTCCTGTAACAGATATCTATTGCATAATTCCTGTATTGATTTATACTGGTGGGTATCCTGAATATATGGGATCACCAGATGTAACACCAGGAATGTCAGTCTTCCAGTTGTCAGAAACCGTTGTTGATCCGTTTGCACCTCCAAAAATCAATACGGAACTGGATACCCTTCTACAACAAACGCATCAACCACTTGTTGTTGAGACAGAAGTAAACGCATATGATGAAGATGAGCTTCGTGGCGCTGTTGGCCTTCCCCTAATTAATGTAGGTTCCTGATTTTTGTTTATCTTCCTTTTTGTTGTTCCTGAGCTCTATGTTGCTTTAATACCGGATGTTCTTTTTGTGGAGGTTGCAGAAGGGGAGATTTTGGTTTTTCGCAGGGTTTTGGTACAATGGGTTTCTGTTCGTATTCAATATTTGTCATAGCGAAATAATACGCATATCACATCGTTCATGCAAGAGGGAAAAAATTGGTAGGACTCTTTTCTTATTTCTTACTTGATAATTTCAAGCTTTCGGAAAATGGGAAGGATACATTCAAATGGAAGACCAATGACATTGGTGTAGCTTCCATCGATTTTGGTAACAAGATCCCACGGTGCTTCGTTGATCGTATAGGCTGCTGCAAAGCGGGAAAAATCATACCGGTTTGTGTATTGGTCCAGTTCCGGCATGGTCATTTTTCGCATGGTAACTTTAGTTGTTTCCACGGTATCCCACATCTTTTTGACGGTTAATCCGTGAAGGTACATGATTTTGACGGCCGTTGTAAACGTATGGGTTTTGCCCATCAGTTCTTTTACCATTGCCTTTGCTTCTTCCCGTGTGTTTGTTTTTCCAAATGTTTTTTTACCCAGAACGGCCATAGAATCAGCAGCAATAATAAGTGATCGGCTATCAATTGGGAGATTGAAAATACGAGGATTTTTGACGATTTCCTCGGCTTTTGCAAGTGCCCGTTTTTTGATCGTTTTGACTGGATCGGGATCCGTAATCATGTCTTCGTTAACGTTGGAAACGATCGTACGGAATGGAATGCCCAGTTTTTCAAGAAGCATCTTTCGTCCCAGGGATTGGGATGCCAAAATGATCTGAATTGGCTTTTCTTCAAGTGGAATGTGTTGTGGCTTGAATGAGAGGTTCATGATTTGGGTATTATACCGTAAAAACAATCTCTTTACTAGGAGGGAAAAAGGGGGAGAAAGAGCCTAGTCGGGATGGAGAGACTCGAACTCTCGACCTCTTCGTTCCGAACGAAGCACGCTACCAACTGCGCTACATCCCGTGTAATGCACCTCGTATTGTACGAAAGCAGAAGGTAGAATACAATCTGGGTATAGCCTTCGTAGCTCAATGGATAGAGCAGGCCCGTCCTAAGGGCAAGATAGGGGTTCGATTCCCTTCGAGGGCGCATTTTACTTGATGTTTATTGCGTAGAGATTCGGAAGCGTTGAGGCAGTTGGAATGAGATTGGTTAAAATGACGAGTTTGTTTGCGCTTGTCCATGGCGCGACAAATGCATCCCAGAATGGTCCTGCATAGACGGTTTTTCTGTTGATTCCGTCATAATCCATCACTTCAATTTTGTCTTTGGAAATGGTAATCAAATGATGGGATGTTGGAAGCCATTGGAGGGTAAGATCTGTTGCCTTGCCAATGAGATAGTTTTTGTCTTCTTTGATATCATAGGTGTAGATACTGAATGGTTTGATATCCCGGACCTCTTCGGTTGGATTGGTCCCGATGAGGGCGGGTGTGATTATTTGCGGAATCGTTGCTGCTCCGGTTGCTTCATAGAGAATATTCCGTTCATCCGGAGAAAAGGCAATAATACTCATTGAGCTTGTTGCAACTGCAAGAAATTCTGGTTTGAGGGTTGAAATTTTTTCTGTTTCTTTCGTTTTTTCCATTTGTGCCCAATCATTGATGACATCACGACGGATATACACGGGTTTGGCAAACTCGTTGAGTTTGTCCGAATCAATGAGGTAGGTTGCTGTTGTTTTTTGGGCCGTCGGCACATCAACTAGCAGTTGTTTGCTGTCTGGTGACCAGGTAAGCGTTGCTTTTGATATATCGAGCGGTTCACTTTTTAATATCTGTTTTGCATCACGGTTGAGCCCAAGCGGTTTATCAATGAGGTCGAGCACCCAAATGCCGGATTTTTGGACAAGTTGCGCGGTATCTGTTGCTTCATCAATGACCGGGATAACAAATGCTAATTTTCCTCCATCGGGTGAGAGAATGGGGTTTGCAACACCATTTGTTGTGATTGCGGAAAGGGAAGGGTTTGTGGGAAAGAGGGTGCCGTTTGCCTGGGCAACCACTTCTCCCTGCACGCGGATTTTTTTCTCCCACGGTTGATACCCTTCTTTCATGAACGAAATCGTATACCACCCTGGTTTGACGGTTATCGTGGTATTGGTTGCACCGACTTTTTTGTTGTCGACAAATATGGAAGCACCAATGGGTTCGGATATAGCGGTGATGAGTCCCGTTGAGCCGAAGGTTTTTTGTTTGAAATTGAATCGGTAGCCACGGCCGTAGGCAATGACAAAGCCGGATACGAGAAAAATAACACAAACCGTAAAAATAGAAATTACCGTGTTTCGAATTTTAACCATAGGAAAAAATGTATCTGTAGGCCGTATTATACACCAAAAAGTATGGTAGAATGAACATACGCGCGTGAGAGCGTATTTTTGGTAAAAAACCGTTATGGGAATGTTTACGTCAAAACGCATCGGGATTGATCTTGGAACTGCCAATAGTTTGGTCTGGCTTGCGGGTGAGGGTGTGGTCCTCAACGAGCCTACCGTTGTAGCCGTAACCGCAGATGACAGCCGTGTTGTTGCTGTTGGGAATGAAGCCAAAGACATGCTGGGGCGAACCCCTGGAAATATTGTTGCCACCCGCCCAATGCGAGATGGGGTGATTGCGGATTATCGGATTACCGAGGCTATGCTTGCCTATTTTATCGACCGGACGGTCGGGAAGAACCGATTTTCAAAACCCGAAGTCATGATTTGTGTTCCTACCGGATGCACACAAGTCGAACGCCGTGCTGTCATGGACGCCACATTATCCGCTGGTGCAAAAACGGTCTACATCATTGAAGAACCGCTTGCATCAGCAATTGGTGCAAAAATTCCGATTGCCCAGGCCTCAGGACATATGATTGTTGATATCGGTGGCGGATCCACGGAAGCAGCGGTTATCTCTCTTGGTGGTGTGGTGGTTCATAAAAGTGCACGGGTTGCCGGAAACAAGATTGATGAGGCAATTGCACTGTATGTTAAAAAAACCTACAACTTAATTATCGGGGAACGCATGGCAGAAACGATTAAAATGACGATTGCCACTGCCGTTGAAGAAGAACCGCGGAGTATGGAAGTACGGGGCCGTGATGCCGTGTCCGGTATGCCGCGGATGATTACCTTAACCAGTGCTGAATGTGTGACTGCTATTATGCCGGTTCTTCATCAGATTATTGGTGCAGTGAAGCATGTGTTGGAAGAAACCCCACCGGAGCTTGCAGCTGACATTATTGATAAAGGCATCATTATGGCAGGTGGCACCAGTACCCTTCGAAATCTGGATAAACTGATGACGCAAATGACGGGAGTTGTCTGTCATGTTGCCGATGATCCACTGTTATGTGTTGTTCGAGGAACGGGAGTAGCGCTTGAAAATATTGAGCTATACAAACGCAGTGTCAGCAAAAAATAACGCGTATGAAAAAACCGTTGTTGGGAGTCAGTATCACGATTGATAGCAAAGAAGATATTCTTCACACTATTGAGCAGTATCTCCTGGAAAAATCATCAAAGACGCCGTTTATTATTGTCACGCCAAATCCGGAACAGATCATGCTTTCAAGACAGCAAAGTACGTTTTTGACCATTCTCAATCATGCGAATATTGCCATTCCTGACGGAGCAGGGCTTGTGTGGGCAATGCGGTTTGTCAATGGGGTAACGGTGCATCGTATCTCAGGTGTTGATTTTGTCTCGGATTTTGTGCATCTTGCCCACAAACACCACATGACGATTGGGTGTATTGGCGGACGAAATGGCGTTGCAAAAAAAGCTCTTGCGGTCTTGCGTTCTTCCTATGAAGAGCTATCCGGGTGGGCGATGGAACCGGAAGACATGAGCATTGAAAAGATGGCGACACATATTGAAAACAGCAATACAAAAATAGTATTTGTCGGTCTCGGTGCACCAAAACAGGAACAATATATTGAGTCGCTTCGAAAGAAATGCCACCATGTGGTATTGATGTCTGTTGGGGGATCATTTGATATTATTTCAGGCAATGTTCCCCGGGCGCCAGGGTGGATTCAGGATATGGGACTGGAATGGCTCTACCGGTTGATTCGCGAGCCGTGGCGGTTGAAACGACAAACCCGACTTATCGCATTTGTGGTTAGTGTCTGTATAGAACGGTTGTTTCGAAAATAAACGTAGTATATGACTGCCCAACGATTTTTATTGTTTGCCATGGCATCTGGCGAGACGAGTCAGGCCTACGCTATTGCCAATTATCTTCATGGATTAGGAAAAACCGTTACCCT
This sequence comes from Candidatus Gottesmanbacteria bacterium, assembly GCA_903821745.1. Lineage (GTDB taxonomy): Bacteria > Patescibacteriota > Microgenomatia > UBA10105 > UBA927 > CAIJMI01. The sequence continues at coordinate 310,655 of CAIJMI010000005.1, read as the reverse complement.
GATTTTAAAAAAAGATGTTACCCGAGGGTTTTTTGCGGATAGTACACCACCATTTCCCGTACGGATGGGTGCAACGGTGGACCTTTTCAAACAATATGTTGGGGAATACAAACCGGAAGTGATTATTCTTTGTAACTCAAAAGCATTTCGGGATGATCCCGCATTTTGGAATGCACCATCTTCCTTGTTTCCTGATAAATTAGTGGTGAGCGTTGATTCCAACTGGTTATTTTTGCCAACGTCCGCGATGTATCCATATAACCGCTGGATGGATCGGTATTATATTAATTTGCCTCCTTCCGTATTTAAAGCAGGACTTCTTGAACGCGGTGGAACGTTTGATATACCAAAAGGTATCGCAGATCGGTTGGAACCCGTTGGGTGTATCCCAGCATATCAACCGATTTCAAAAGAGGGGAAGAAAAAGATACGGGAATCATTTGGATTATTTCATGATGAGAAATTGATTTTTTGTTACGTATCAGGATTTGGTGCTGGGAGCAGGTCATGGGTGTTTGATAATTTGCTTCATGCTGTTGATGAATTGCAGGAGCCGAAGCTTCGTGTCATTCTTTTTGGTGATGTCACAAAAATTGATATGGACAGTTTGAAACGACCGGACATCATTCTTCCTCCTAAAACCAATATGGATGCATTTTATGCAGCACTTGCATCCAGTGATTTGGTTTTTCAACATCAGGGACTTGCCACTTTGGAGCAGGCGCTGTCAGCTCGCGTTCCAGTAATTGCCAATGTGACCACTTACCCGGATGATGAATATCCGGAACTGCATATTGGGGAAGTGAAGCCGTTTGCCCATGTCGGGGCATGTATTTTACATACCAAAACAACAGCAACATCAAAAATAGCGGCATCAATTCACACCTATTTATTTGATGAGGTTGCTATTGCTACCATGAAACAGTGTCAGGAATTACAATGGTCTAATGGAGAAGAAGAACTGGTGAAACGGTTAGAACAAGCATATGAAGAAAAGTTTCGATAATTTGATCAACCTGTCCTATGACGATTAAGAAGACTTCCAGCAAGCGTGTGATACAATATGGATATTATTCCGTTTCCAAATCGACTATGGCTGCCTTAAAAACGCCAAAAGATTTAACTTCATTTGTCAAAGAATCTCTCGAAGGAAGAAAATTCATCGTTGCGATTCAACGGGAAGCGTATCTCCATATGAAGACTGCACAGGGGATTGTTGTTGAAAAAGCAGCTGGAGGTGCACATAGTCTCTTGGACGGCATTTTGCAGGCAACCGGTGGTGTCATGGTAGCCCTTGGTTCAGGCGATGCAGACCAGGAAGTTGTTGACAGCAAAAACCGCATAAAGGTCCCGCCAGAACATCCCAAATACACATTAAAACGGGTGTTTATTAAGAAAAAGGAACTGGAAGGATTCTATTACGGGTTTGCCAATCAGACCTTATGGCCCCTATGCCATGCGGTATTTGTAAAACCCATGTTTCATAACTCCTGGTGGCAGGATTATGTTGCGGTTAACCAGAAATTTGCCGATGCAATTGTTGAAGAGCTTGACGGAGATGAAGGATTTGTGTGGGTCAATGATTATCATCTTGCACTGCTACCCACGATGCTCAGGCGAATGAAGCCGAAGCTAAAGATTGGGGTGTTTTGGCATATCCCATGGCCGACATATGAAATTTATCGTATTTGTCCGTGGCGGAAAGATATTGTTGCAGGACTTTTGGGCGCTGACTTTATCGGTTTTCATCGCGGGTATCATGTTGATAATTTTGTGGAATGTACAAGGCGAGACTTGGAAGTCATGGTTGATTCAGAACCTCGGTCCATTACCTATAAAGACCATGTGACAAAAGTTGCCAACGTTCCGGCTGGCATTGACTATACCGAGATTATGGAAGAAATGGGGAACAAACAACCGACGAAAAAATTAATTGAGGAAGATTTCAATTTTACATATGACCTGTTGGGTATTGGTGTTGATCGGGTTGATTACACCAAAGGTATTCCGGAACGCTTGAAAATTATTGAACGGTTTTTTGATAAGTACCCGGAGTTTATTGGCAAATTTACGTATCTTATGATTGGAGCACCCTCGCGGGTGCATATTCCTGCCTATAAGGCGATTAACCACGAGATTGATGATCTTGTAGAACGCATCAACTGGAAATACGGGAAAGGCACGTGGTTGCCGATTCAATATGTGAATAAAATTGTTCCTCGGGAAAAGATCTTTTTGTACTATCATTTAGCAGATGTCTGTATGGTGACCTCCCTTGACGACGGTATGAATTTGGTTGCAAAAGAATATGCAATTTGCAACAAATCCGATAAGGGGATGCTCCTTCTTTCCAAATTTACGGGAGCAGCCAAGGATATGAAATCGGCAATGCTCATTAACCCTTACGATATTGAAGGATCAGCAATTGCACTTTATCACGCACTGACTCTGGATTCCAAAGAGAAAGAAAAGCGGAATAATGATCTCAAAACCGTGCTTGCAAAAAACAACATTTATCAATGGGGCATTCAGTTTGTTCAGGATACCATGACGGAGTCCGGGCAGCAGTAGGGAATGGTTTTTTGACGGCAAGTAGGATAGAATACAGACTACGCATATGAACAACACACCTTTTCATGAACATAAATTGTGGCAGGACGCGTATGTTGCACTCATGGATATCCATGAAGCATTCGACGGCCAAAAATCCGGAGACAATGAAGAAATTGTCGAACAGGTTTTGGACAGTGCAACCGATGTTACTGCAAAAATCGCTGACGGTTTGTCACGATTGGACCGTCGATTTGGACGACAGATTTTGCTGGACGCAATTGGCCTCGTTGCTATTGTCAGAACCCATTTGGCAGTTGCCTGGGGACGAGGATTGGTTGATGATGAACTCTTTCGGACACTCGACGGGAAATATGACACCTTGGGCGTTGCACTTCAAAATATTCGGTAATACAAGGTATACTGAAAGCATATGACTATATTCTTCGGAGCTGACCATAAAGGATTTTTCCTGAAGGAAACGCTCAAGCAATGGGCGACAGAACACGGGCACACCGTTGTTGACTGTGGGAACACGGTTCTTGATCCCCATGATGATTATCCGGATTTTGCCTTTGCCGTTGCCAAAAAAGTGGTGGAGCAGCCGGAAAACCGCGGTATTGTGATCTGTGGATCTGGAGCAGGAATATCTATTGCTGTGAACAAAATTGATGGCATCCGGGCATCGCTTGCGGTGACGCCGGAACAAGTTGCCGATGCAAGAAGTGATGATGATATTAATGTCATCGCCCTTGCTTCTGATTATTTAACGGAAGAACAGGCAAAGGCCATTGCTGAAAAATTTTTAGTAACGCCGTTTGATCCTCAAGAGCGGTTTGTCCGAAGGATTGGAAAAATTACGACGCAAGAACAGGTAAAGTAATTTTTCCTTCTTGAAAGCGCCTCTCCTATCCCTGATACTTATATCTATGATGGAAATAATCCCCGGCATTAACGAAGGCGATATTAAAGAACTGGAACGGAAAGTGACATTGGTTGCACCGCATGTTGATGTTATTCAGATTGATATTGCAGATAATACCATTATCCCCAGTGACACCGTTCATGATGTTGCACTCCTTGCGCCCATTGTTGAAAAGTTTAGAAAGACAGGAACGAAGTTTGAAGCACATCTCATGGTTGGGAAACCTATGCCATATTTAAAACCCCTTGCTGATGCAGGATTTTCCCGGGTGATTGCGCATGTCGAATGCCATGAACCGAGAGAATTTTTGGCTGAGGCAAGAACGCACGAAATGGAAGTTGGCATGGCCATTGATGTGGATTCTGATTTTGAAATGATCGAACCGTTTCTTGAGGAAGTCGATTTTGTATTAGTGATGACGGTGGAAGCAGGGGCAAGCGGCCAGGAGTTTGAACAAAACGCACTGGAAACCATTAAAACAATTCACCGCAATTTGCCGGACTTGCCAATTGAAGTAGATGGTGGAATGACACCGGAAACGGCAAAAATTGTGAAAGAAGCGGGAGTTTCACGGATTGTTTCAACCAGCTATCTGTTTAATTCTGAACACACAATCGAGTCTGCAATTGAGGCCCTTCAAAACGCATAAACGATATCAGCAAAACGCGTTGTTTGCTATACTAACCTTATATGCTTCTTCCTGCCATAAAAAAGTTATGTACCCGTTGTCGATATGACATTTTGTCGATGACAACAATAGCTGGCAGCGGGCATCCCACATCATCGCTTTCTGCAGTTGAGCTTATGGCGACGCTGTATTTTAAGTATCTGCAGTTTGATGTGACCAATCCAAAACAATGTACCAATGACCGCGTTATTTTTTCCAAAGGTCACGCTTCGCCACTTTTGTACGCACTGTTTCATGTTGCGGGAATTATTTCTGATAAAGAACTTGCCACGTACCGGAAGTTTGACAGCATTTTAGAAGGACATCCGACCCCGCGGTTTTCCATGGTGGATATTGCGACGGGATCGCTTGGACAGGGGCTTGCCATAGGACTAGGCGAAGCACTAGCGATGCAGTATCGGTTTCGCTATGAAGCAACACCGCAGATTCCCCATGTCTTCGTGTTATTGGGAGATGGAGAATTGTCTGAAGGATCCGTGTGGGAGGCAGTGATGGCCGCAGGATACCATCGGACAAACAATCTCATCGCACTGGTGGATTTGAATGCATTGGAACAATCAGGACCAACGATGGAACAGTGGGATACGGAAACGTACAGAAAACGTTTTGAATCGTTTGGATGGGCGGCACTTGTTGTTGACGGACATGATTTGAAGATGCTTGATACAGCGTATCAGAAAGCGCTTGATTATCGTGGTGGACCAACGGTCATTATTGCAAAAACGAGTAAGGGAAAAGGTGTTTCCTTGTTGGAAAATAAACAGGGATGGCACGGAAAAGTGCTGAACAAACAACAGTTGGAGGTAGCACTGAAAGAACTGGGAGACGTTGATACGTCTTTTGAAGGAATGATAAAAAAACCAAGTGGTACATCTCCCGTTTTAAAAAAGCACCCATTTTCTCAAGGACAGACGTCGTTGTATGAAGCGCCGACAACCACCCGGGAGGGATTTGGAAAAGCACTCGTTCGTTTGGGAGCACAGGATAAGCAGATGATGGTATTGGATGGAGACCTCGAAACATCGACATATACCCATTTATTTCATGAAGCGCTCCCGCATCAATTTTTTGCATGTCATATTGCAGAACAACTGATGACTGGAATTGCAGCTGGGTGTGTAATTCAGGGTTTGTATCCGGTTGTGTCATCGTATGGAGCATTTTTGATGCGTGCTGCTGACCAATTCCGAATGGTCGCGTTGTCAGGAATACCCATGATGGTGAACGGATCGCACGGCGGAGTTGCAACAGGGGCTGATGGTCCGTCACAGATGGGACTTGAGGACATTGCGTTCTTTCGAACTATCCCTGGTTCTCTTGTTGTGAGCCCCGCAGATGCGGTAGCTGCCGAGAAACTGACAGAACTGATCAATCGACACCAGGGCATTGCCTATATCCGTACAACGCGACCAATATTACCAATTTTGTATGACGAAAAAACCAAAATTGTGATTGGTGGAAGTGTCATACATAAAGAAACGGGGCACGGCAATCTCGTTGTCATTATTGCAACCGGGGTGACGGTGCATGAAGCATTAAAAGCACAAAAATTGTTGGAAGCAAAACATATATCAACGCGAGTGATTGATTGTTACAGCATTAAACCGATTGACGAAACGACCATCCGACAGGCTGCAAAAGCGGCAACACATTTTGTTATTGTTGAAGATCATTACCCTGAAGGAGGCCTTGGCGATGCGGTTTTTGCAGCTCTGGCAGGGATGGAAATGAAAAATATAACGCATTTGGCAGTTCGAAAAACGCCGATGTCAGGCACGATGGAAGAACTGCTGTCTTATGAACAGATTGACACTCACGCCATTGTTGCGGCTGTAAAACCGGTAGTATGATAGGAAAAATTGCTTACTAGATATATAATATAGGATATATGAACAATCCTGAATTTGCACGACAACGCGGAGTATTTATCTCCAAAGAAGGGGAGTTCCATACGCACCCGCATGCTGGAGATCACGAAATCCGTCCCAAAAAGAAAAAAGAACCTAAATCAAGAGGCCCAAAACCATTTGACGAAGTCATGGAATACGTCAAAGAACAACGGCTTAGGCTAGAAGATGCACAAACAAGGACGGAAGAGACGCTTGACGGTGGACTTCGGATCGTTCAGGACGGTATGGTGAGTCTCGTTGGGGAAGCTGAGTATGATGGGCGTCCAGTGAAAGTGGAATACGCGCCTGTTTCCAGGAAAAAATTCACTGATCTGTCTGAGAAAGCACAGAAACTGTATTGGGGTCTGCATCACGCTGGGAAAATCTAATTCTTCAGTAGGAACTTGTTCGAGAAGACGTTCATACGCGCTATTTCAAGCACATAATGGAAAGGTATATAATGCTCCGTATGTTCAAACACGCAGTACTTGGCGGGACCTTCGACCATCTCCATAGCGGACACGGTGCCCTTCTTACTGAGGCGTTCGCAATTGCATCCCGCGTAACTATCGGATTGACGACGGACGCGTATGTGCGGCAATACAAGTGTGATGAGAACATTTCGGGTGTTGCATGCCCCTGTGTTTCTTCCTCTCGGATTCAATCATTTGCCACTCGAAAACAACAAGTAGAAACATGGCTCCGGGAACATCATTTTTTAAATCGTGCCGATATTGTTCCCATTGATGACATGTATGGGCCAACCGTTGGGAAAAATACCATGGATGTCATTGTCGTTTCAACAGATACAAAAGAGGGAGCGGTGATGATTAACAAAAAACGAAAAGCAGTGAGATTGCCTGTTTTGGCGGTCCATACCGTTTGGATGGTGAAAGCTGAAAACACACAGCCTATTTCATCAACACGCATCCGAAAACAGGAAATTGATACGGAAGGAAAACTCATCATGCCGGACAGCATGCGGAGTGAACTTGCAGAACCGTTTGGAATTGTCTTAAAAGACGGCAACACAGAATCCATTATTCGAGGTGATCATGATGCAATTGTTATTGCCGTTGGAGACAAAACAACAAAGCGACTTTTGGATAATGGACTTGTTCCCACGTTGGCAATTGTCGATATGCAAGTGGAACGGCTTCCGTATATGTGGGAGAAAGAGTATTGGAACAAGCTGCCGAAGACAAAACAAGAATTCAAAAGCGGTCCTGGATATATCAGTCGCGATGCAACAAATGCAATTATTTCATGGTCAAAAAAGAAATCTCCATCTGTTTTTGTTATTGATGGAGAAGAGGATTTATTAGTGTTGCCGGTGATTCTTTACGCACCTATAAAATCGATTGTGTATTACGGACAACCAAACGTTGGTATGGTGCGGGTTGCCGTAACCGATAAGATAAAGGAAAAAGCGGCAATATTATTGAAACGATTTTATTGAATAATCGTCTTAGTGTAATTCAAACATGACGGTGACTGATTTCGCAGCTTCAATAACTGATTGTATTTTGCTGTTTACCTCGTTGATCGCATCCTGTTTGCTGTCTTTGACGGAATTTGCACCTGCATTAAATGTTGCTATCTGATTCTTTTCTTTACTTACTGCTTGCCCTGAAACGGTAATTGTTCGTGCTGGTTGCCAGGAGAGTGTACCCCAGGATATTTGTCCCTAAGGAATGAAAAAAGACGCAGCGATACAGAGAACAAGAGCAAGAGAAACATCTAGGAATACCGATAAAAATTGTTTCATACATACTACCTCGATACATGTACCGTATCGTAATGTGTCCCTTGTCAATAGAAGTAAGTGAGACTTGATACTTCCTGTTGGATGCTCGATACTAACGTTATGGCACGTTATGTTCCCGATAGTAAAACGCAACGGTGGATAATTATATCTCCGGTTCGTAATGACCGTCCAACTGTTGCACAAAAACCAACGGCATATCATGTCTGTCCATTTTGTGCAGGTAACGAAAAAGAAACACCACCAGAACTATATCGAGTGGGAGCGGGGGAACCGAATACCCCAGGATGGGACGTTCGGGTGGTACCCAATAAATACCCAATTACCGATATTCATGAAGTGGTCATTCATTCTCCGAGTGATACAGCTGACGTGGACACGCTGCCAGTGTTTCAGGTACAAAAGATTTTTTCTGTATACCGCGACCGGTACCGAGCACATGAAATGGATGGGCAAGTTCTCATTTTTTGCAATCATGGATTGTCAGCTGGGGCTAGTTTGAAACATCCGCATAGTCAACTCGTTGTGGTTCCCAATCAAATCAATCTTGATGCGTTAACGCTCGAACCATTTAAAAATATTGTCGAAGAATATCCGTTATTTACGACCTATTGTCCTGAGTTTTCCCAATGGCCGTTTGAAACGTGGATTGCTCCAAAAACAGACGGAAAAAAGTTCAGTGATGTGACGGACACGGAACTACCGGAGCTTGCAAATGTGGTCAGTCGGACTTTACGGAAGTTGAGTGTTGTTCTCAAAAGTCCGGAACTTCTGTTTAAACAGGTAAATGAGCCGTTTGTGTTTAATTACTATATCTATCACGGGAAAAATTGGTTTATCCGTATTATTCCACGTTCTATTCACCGTGCTGGATTTGAACTGGGAACCGGTTTGAACGTTAATGTTATTGATCCCACAGAAGCTGCAAAACAGCTCCAAAAAGTTGCTGTGTAATGCGTTTAGATTTGTCCTTTTTGTTGGAGTCCCAAAAGCCACATGACCGCTTCTTTTTTGTAGCGTCTGTCTCCTCGTGAGTTAATCCGAATAGCTGGAAGTTTCCCTCGTTTACCCCAGCGTTTAATCGTAAGAGGGGAAACACGCAAAATTTTTGCAACTTCCTTTACGGTTAATAGATCTGGCCAGTCATCGCCCATTGCCATATGGTCTCCTTTTCTTTGGGCAAGAAAAAAAATGTATCGTTAGTAGTCAAACAATATCATGTGATGTCGGACATTGTCAATGGAGGAAAATATTTTGTGGATAAGTTGTTGTGTTTTTGTATATTATGCGACGTTATACGTGCGTTGATACATATAATACCGCCAGTTTCGTTGTTTGTATATTGATGGATTTAGAGTATAATAACAACGTTTTCTTTGCATATGACGCCTGAACATTCATATTTTCGTGCATCTGAAATTCAGGAACGTTTTGGTGACGTTCTTCCTGTCGTGCGTATTTTTCCTGTCGCGCCGATATCACTTGAAGAATTTTCCTTGGCACTGGACGTTGATCCATCATTATCTGATACCTCACTGGTACGAACATATTTGGCACGACAATCAGATACTATCGACATAACAGCCGATCGGATGACCCCATTTGGAGGAAAAATTACTGATGGAAGATCGATTTATGAGGAAGCACTGAACTGTTTGGAGTTTGATACGACGATGGTCCATCATGCAAATGAATTGACCAGGGATTTTCTTTTTCATGCACCGCCCCTTGCCCCATTTGTTCATCGTGTTCCTGAAGATGAAGAACAAAGATTAGCGCACTGCGTGGTTATTCCAATACGATCGTCATCGTTTTCTGCTCACGTGCTTCGAAAAGATACGAAGCGACCTGACCGAAAACAGGATATTTATGGTGTGCCGCCACAGGCATTACGGAATGCATTTTTGAACGGGATGGTACAACTGGAGAATGGCGATGTTGTTCCGCTTCTTGAACATCTTACGGTGGGTGACCATACGTTTGTTTCGGATCCGATTCATCGGGAAAAACGGTATCTTGCGATTCGAGATGTTATGCATGAGGTGGAACGGATTGATGAGCTCTGGAAAGTGGCCATTCTCCGTGAAGTGAATAGTATACGAAAATTTTATAATGTGTTTGGTGGTGAGTCGCGTCCGTATGCTGAGCTTCCTGGTGACTGTACAAAAAAGGAATTGATCGTAGGGTTTATCTCAGCACAAATGCGCGCCCTGTTATATGATGAACATCTTCGTGATAGAAATGGTGCCTCCATACCACCGAAGCCTGCTGACTTATTGAAACTTCCACGTATATTGAGCGTTACGCCACCTCAATATTTGTTAGATGTGCTCATCAACGTGCCAACAGCCCCTGCATTTTCTAGTGTTCGGGCGTTTCGAAAATCCATCCGACCAGTTGTGGAACATATGTATGCAAAAGTAATGCAAACACCCATTTCATCCAACATGGACACGTTTACCGCGTTACAGACCATATGGCCACGCATACTGGCGATGCCATTGTCTGATCGGGTGGAATTTTTAACGACGATGGACGATCAGTTTATGGATGCGTTGTCTGCTTATCTCGGGAAACCAAAAGTATTTTTGCAACAGGCATATCGTATTGCACAGAAATATCCGGATTATATTGCAGAGAACATGCATGCGTTAGGACCGCAATTTCAGGAGTATCGTCCAATGAACGAAGTGACGAATACGCCGATGATTCATTTGCTTTTTATTGGTTTTGGCTTCCATCCAGACGTTTCGATTTCACCAAACGATATGACATCATCAAGTATGGAGATGTTACGATTTGAATCATTTAGAACATTGGTATTAACGCTTACCGCCATCGATGCGCGGAGCAAAAAAGATTCGGTAAAGAATACCTTATTTCGGTCTGCCATGAATACGTTTGTGGAGTTTCCTCCAAAAATTCAATGTATTAATATTGGCAATGGGGTACGTCATGATGTGATGCTGCGTACGATGAACCAACGTATTGATGGTGCGCGTGTGCATTTAATGATCGATGAGCGTCCAGCAAAGTCAACCGAATCTATTATGCGGAAAATGTATCAATCATCTGATTTATTTGATGCGCATACCATCAATATTGCCTTGTCGGATCAAAATTTTGCACCCGATGCCTCATTCGCTGACCGTGTTGCGCTGACTGGTAAGGTCCGCACTGCACTGCTTGCGCATCTTGAACAGGAGCTGTCAGGATCTGGTTGGACTGCACGGATTCTTCCGGAAACCCATACGTCTCGTTCTTATGAACGGGTGCAGTCGTATCTTTTCTTATCTTTTCCTGATCGTGAAGCATATGGTGAATCGATTCGGAAAGGGAAACGGCCAGGGTCAGAAGGGGATCGTATCATTCGAGAAAAATGTGTCATTTCTATACAAAAAGCAGGGGAACCGGAACAAATCATCGAAGTCAATCTGTATCCCGTTGCACAAGTAGCTCGTATAAAGAACCTTGTTGGCAGTGGATTTATGGGATTTGAGGATAAGATTATTGACGATGCAACTGGGCGATATACTGCGGAACGATGGTTTGTCCGGGATCCCAAAAAACCGTGCATCCCATCCCTGTATGAGCAGTTGTATCCACCGGAGATGTACGAAGGGCATCGGGACCGGATTAAACCCCATCAGCGAAAGAGACAATAACAGGGCAGAGAGTGGACCACAAAAAACCCCGCGGTATGCGGGGCTTTTTTTGTGTATACTCTTTGTGCGCCACTTACTTCAGTTCTGCTTTTGCTCCAGCTGCCTCAAGCTTTTTCTTTGCTTCTTCCGCTGCGCTTTTGTTCAAGCCCGTTAACACTTCTTTTGGAGCGGACTCAACGAGTGTTTTTGCTTCCACAAGTCCCAAGGTTGGAACGAGTTCACGAACTGCTTTAATCGCACCAATTTTGTTGGCACCAGCTTCTGTGATGATGACGTTAAACACTGTTTGTTCTTCTTTTGCTTCTCCTTCGGCTGCTGCTGCTGCATTCCCTGCTGCGACTGCGACAGGTGCTGCGGAAACGCCGAATTTTTCTTCTAATGCTTTTACCAAATCGGAAAGTTCAAGAACGGTCATTTCTTCAACTGCCGACAAGATTTCATCTTTTGTTAATTTTGCCATAATATCTTGTCACCACCTTTCGACAAATAATTGTCTTTATGCTGTTTTCTTTGCTTTTATACTATTGAGTGCCCACACAAATTTGTTGAGATTCCAAGCAAGCGCATGATGAAGGTTGGCAATAGGGGCTTTGAGTTGCCCTGCAAGCTGCCCTAAGAGAATTTCCCGACCAGGAATCTTTGAAAGCTTTGTGATCTCATTATTGGTAAGAATCACGTCACCCAGCATACCGGCTTTCGTTGTACCGATGTTGGCAGCTTTGAAAAATTTCAAGAGTTCTTTCAAGCCTGACACTTCGTCTTTGTAGCTGAAAATCGTTGCGGTTGCATGGGTGAGAATGGGTTTGACCGCTGCTGCTTTATCACCAAATGCCCGTTCCATGAGTTTGTTTTTGGTTACGACAAATTCTGCGTCGACTTTGCGCATGCTTTTCCGAAGTTCTTCCAGCTGCTTGTGTTTTAAGCCCACGTAATCAGCAAAAATGAGCGATTTTGCCCGTGCGATTTTATCGGTTAATTCCTGCACTGTTTCCATTTTTTTCTGTGTTGCCATAGATGCCTCCTAAAACAAAAAATCCCGCCTAAAGCGGGAAACATATATCAGTTGCTGCCTGATAGTACTTGGTTTTCCCTCGGTAGGATTTATGAAACTTTCGTTTCGCCTACGGTCTTTAGGACAATGGTTATTTATACCATATCCACTGGGAAATGACAAGGGTGACGGTTCGAGTGATTTCCCGTTTGTAGTGCGTGTTTCAAGCGTGGTTCGGTTGTTGTCCTCTTCTTCCTTGGTCAGGAGATTCCTTCTGGTTTGCCGAGAGCGGATGGATGGTTCATGCAATGAAGACGCTTATACCACGAGCTTAATGCCAGGACCCATGGTTGTCGTCAGAGTGATTTTCAGAATCTTGTTTCTCCCCATGGCGGCAAGCACTGCTTCAATGTTCTCTTGTAATTGTTTTTCTTCAAAGGATACTTTGCCGACAGCCAAGTGAATGATTGGGTTTTCTGGTTCACTTTTGAAATTCACCTGCCCATTGGACAGTTCTTTGACTCGTTTTTCAACGTCCGTTGTTACGGTTCCTGTTTTTGGATTTGGCATCAGGCCTTTTGGACCTAAGACGCGGGCAACTTTGGCAAGCTTTGGCATCATAGACGGATGCGCGACCAAAAGGTCAAAGGTAATTTTTCCGGCTGTTATTTCTTCAAGCAATTTGTCATCCGCAACCGCAACACGAACCTGTTTTCCAGATCCATGAGGAAGTGTGACTGTGCCACGAATATCTTTTTTTTCACCCAAGGTAAGGGGATTGATGTTGATATGCAGTTCGACGGTGCCGTCAAATTTGGTGATACTTGTGAGTTTCACGAGCTTTAATGCTTCGGGAAGGGTATAGCTTTTGTTTTTATCAACCAGCTTTGCAGCTTCCTGATATTTTTTGCCATGTTGGCGCGGTCCGTTCACTTTTTTCTTTTTGCTGTCTTTTTCTGCTTTTTCTCCTTTTTCGACTTTTTCCATCAGTTCTTTTACTTCCGGTTTTAACTCATCACCTTCGACGAGGATCGTGCGTTCGCCACCTTTTAGTCCCACGCCTTCAACGTGCGCCTTTTTGGCTTTTTTGCCTTCGCGCCTGGCATCCGCTTTTCGTTTTTGTTCTTTTTCTGCTTTCTCGTCTCCGAGGATGACTTTTCGTACTTTTCCCATATTATTTCTCCACGTGAATTCCCATACTGCGGGCTGTTCCTGCGACGACTTTGCTTGCTGCATCAATATTGTTAGTATTCAGGTCGAGCAATTTGTCTGTTGCGATTTGTTTGACTTGTTCTTTTGTCAGTGTTCCTGCGGATTCTTTTCCTGCTTTGCCGCTTGCCTTGTCAATTCCAAGTGTTCGTTTAATCATGGCGGCAACTGGGGGAAGTTTGGTAACGAAGGTAAATGTTCGGTCTTCATAGACAGTAATGACGGCTGGAATGATCTGGCCTTTGAGTTTGGCTGTCCGTTCGTTGTAGGCTTTCACGAATTCCATAATAGGAAGCCCATGTTGTCCAAGTGCTGGTCCAACAGGAGGCGCTGCGTTTGCTTCGCCTGCTTTGAGGTTGAGTTTAATCTGTGTTTTGACTTTTTTTGCTGCCATAGGTTTGTGCGCGTTGCAAGAAGGAGTGAGGAATGCTGCATTCTTCGAAACCTTCTTGGGTTTCTCCCTCCGTACAAAACAGGAGTGTTGTACAGAAGTTCGATCATTATATCAGGAGATGTTTGACCCGTAAAGCGGTAGTTTGTATACGACGGAGTCTCTGCTGTTTTCCACCCACACCATACTGGAGACTGGATGTGTTCCGGTGATACCCTGTGGTGTCGGGAACGTGACATTGCTGCAGGCAATAGAGAGGCAACCCGTTGCTTGTTTGGATTGATCAGTGTGGGGTATACATCGTGCCATGGTATGAATCATACAAAGAAAAAAAACGCATGCCAATGCTCGATGTGGTATACTACGTGTATGTCAGAAAACAAAGATTTTGTCGATTGGGTTATCCCGGGATCGGGAGAATTGCCTTTGGGTGGAGATGATTTCCATACAATCCTAGAAGGGGGCAACTATAAAGTAACGCCAACGAAATGGGACGAAAACGGTCAACCGACCCATGGTCGAGTGGATAGAGTTATCTTTAAGAACATGCCCGCCCCCAGAAAACCCGAAAATAAGTAACCATCTACCTGGCTTTCTTGTGGAAATGACGTGGTGTCGTATCCGGAAGAAAGAAACCATTTTTTGAACCTCTTCCACAGATTGCGTCTTTCTTTGAAACTCTGTTTTTATCCGTGAAGCACGGGTAGCCGTGAGAGGTTGGTTACTTTCATACAAAAAACACGCTGTCTGGCAAGCAACAATTTACCGCTGGCTATGTGCTTTGTGGCAGCTGTTCCGTAAGTGTTCAAATACCGGTTGCGTATCAAATCCGACCGAATTGTTGAGAAATTGATGGAATGCCGCATCTTGTGATAATCCGTTTACTCGTTGGATAGCCTTCTGTGTGTAGAAATATTTACTGTCACATGCACTCCAATTTTGGTTTGGATCTCGCGCTGATAATCGTCGATCAAATTCTTCGTCAAACCGTGCTGTTGTTGTGATGACCGTCGCCATCGTTTTCGGGTCTTGGAGTGCTTGTCCGTTTATTTTTTCAATAGGTCGTTGTTTTCGTAATATTGTTTCTAATTCGTTGATCGGAACAGTGTGGAGATGTGCAAACAGGAAGGAAACAGCCTCTGGGGATGTCCATACTGCTTGTTGTGTATCCAGTGCGGGTATATCGAGATGCGATGGGTTGTGCAGCGCCTGTTGGAACACTGCCTCAAATTTTTTCGGGAGAGACGGGTTATGACATGGCACGACCGGAACAGACACATGACGGTCTTTCAATCCTATAAACGACAAACCACTTTCAATAAATGACATATTCATCACTCTTTTTTCAAGCAATATATATCCTTCGTTGTAGTCGTCCTTGGAATGGTGGGCGGCGCGGAGGTTGATTCTTGTTACAGCTTCGCGACTTGCAAGAAGTCAAGTTCCACCGGAGTCTCACGACCGAAGATGGAAACAAGAACCTTTATTTTTCCTTTTTCTTCATCCAGTGAATCGATCGTTCCTAAGAAGTCCGCAAACGGTCCGTCCGTAATTTTGACCGCTTCTCCAACAGAGAAACTGGTCTTGTATTTTGGCGCTTCCAGAGCCATGAATTTCATGATGGCTGCAACTTCAGGAGCACTGATGGGGGTCGGTTTATCACCGGTTCCCACAAATGCCGTTACACCCTGTGTCGTTCGGACTGCCAGCCAGGAAATGTCATTTAAGATCATGCGGACCAATATGTATCCCGGAAAAATCTTTTCTTTTTGTTCTTCTTTTTTTCCGTGTTTGACGGTTACGATATTTCTTGTCGGAACGATGATATCAAAAATCTGATTCTGAAGTTTCATCGTATCGATGCGTTGTTTTAAGTTGGTTGCCACTTTGTTTTCATGGCCAGAATATGTATGCACAACATACCATTTTGCGTTTTCCGGAACATCCGTTCGAAGGACAACGTGTGGTTCCTCTTTGGTAATATCCAGTTTTTTTGTTGGGGCTGGTTTTGGGGTTTCAACAGGGGTTTCCACAACAGGTGCGGGAGCTGCAACCGGTGTGGTTTCCACGGTTGGTTCCATGGTTGTAGGTGTTTCAATATTTGTTTTTACATCGTCCATATTATCTCCTAAACAAAAGACCGGTTATACGTAAAAATGTTGTGTCCAAGACGCCGATATAGATGCCTACAATGACTGATATTGCGATAACAACGACAGTTAATTTTAGGGTGTCTTGCCGTGTTGGCCACGTGACTTTTTTGAGCTCTCCCAGTACTTCACGAACAAATTGTGCTGGTGACGTCATTTTTGCTGCTGTCGGTGTGTTCATAATAATCCCTAATCAAAGACCCCTCCCGGGGTCGTTATGTACGCTATGATATCAAAAGAATGAAACAAAGTAAAGATATGAGAAACCATGGGTGTTTTTCCTTTCATCAGTTGCTTTTATATACGTTCCAGATACATGCGTTGTGGCTTGGTTGGGTATAGCGATTGCTTCCTGTTTCACAGGTATCTCCACCCGTTGGACATTGCGCGTCAAGACCACCACCCATCAGACAGCTATTGAGTTTGGTTGCACAGCTTAAAGTGGCGTTGTTCCACTCGACGCCGAATTCCCAGACCCGGATTGCCGTTTCTGCAGATGTATCACTCCAATTGCATGATGCTGATCCGCCGCTCCCGGCATTGAGCTTTATGCCAAAACAGGTTTTTCCAGCAAAGGCTGCTGAACCGTATTGATTTTGAGACAAGTCTTTGGCAAGCGCAAAGATCCCGTCTAACAAATTGCATGCGTTTGGTTTTCTTTTGGGATCAATGATGTTGACGGCATTCGATAAATCGTTCCAGTTTACCTGATAAAATTCGACGATGTTTTTGATGATCGTCGCTTTTGGGCTACAGTTTGGTAGGGTAGCGCATCCTTTGAGATATTTTTCAACCTGTGCTTCGTTGAGGTAGATAGAGCCGGGATTAAAGCCTCCCTCACCATAGATGACACCAACGATCAGTGAAGCGGGGACTTTATATGCGCTTGCCGCAGCCTCAATGGCGGTAACCAGATTTTTGGGAAGCTTCAGTGTATTGTTTTTGAGTTTGCAGGATTGATTCGCAGGAAGTTTGGGTAATGTTACATCGCAGGATGTGGTTTCTTGTTCGCATTTTCCAGCGAGTCCGTATTTGTCGCGTTCGGATTTTGGCAGGATGGAACAGAGGATATAATCTTTTGCGTTTTCAATTGCTTTTGATTCCGTGACATGTGTCTGAATGGCTCCTGTTCCACCAAAGGTATTTTCCTGTTCTCCATGTACTTCCCCTTTGGTGACGTCATGAATCATTGGTGCATAGGTTTTTGCAACGCCTCCGCTTTTTTGGACGCGCTCCTGTTCTTTCTTCTCAAGATAGGAGAGCGTTCCTCCTTGGCAACCGCTTATCAGACACCCCATGCTTTCTGCATAGGGAGTCAGTTGTTTGGATGCAAAGGTTTCCCGTATATTGAGGCTGTCTCCGGAAAAAAGCGTCCTCAGAAAATTTAATACCAGTTGGATGATATTCATTCCCTGGGCCAACTGGACTGTTTTTGGTTGTTGTACGGTTCCTATATCTGTTTCGTCGCATCCTGGTGGATCAGCAAGCACGAGGGGAGATCGTTTGAAATTATATGATCCGTCGGTTTTTGAAAATGAATATTGGGTGAGATGGGATGCAATTTGTCTGGAAGATTGGTCGAGGTCTGACAGCTCCGGGATGATTTCGGTTATGTATGGTTTCTCACTTGATTCTTGACGGAATGATCCGTCTGAACCGTAGACACAATGTGTTGCTTTTCCGGAAATGTAGAGATTTGCATCCTGGTCCTTGGTGATTTGCTTTGCAAGATACGGGTCAAGAAACGGTACTGTTGCCTTAAACAAATCACTGACTGGTTGTAAATTCGACACATCAAAATCATTGTTTGCCTCAAGATTGACACTGGGAAAATTGATGCTGGAAACCGGTTCGGTCCCGCCTTGTATCGATTGGCCTTTTTCAAGCAGTGTATTGAGAACACCCGCATTAATGGCACGACCTTCGGGAATAGGTGGTTGTGTCGGGGTTGGGGATGCTGCAACCACGCTTCGTGTTGGGAACATGATGAGCAGGGAAATACAAACAACAGCGGTAACAAAAAACCGTTTCATACGATGCATTCATCATAACAAATTGACATTCGCTTTGCACGACAGATACAATTGAAGAGTGATCGAACGATCGCGTAAGGAGGAAGACAAACGTATGGAAATAAGAAAACCGATTCGTAAGGCCGTTATTCCAGCAGCTGGATTTGGGACAAGATTTTTACCGCAGACCAAAGCCATGCCGAAGGAAATGCTTCCGATTGTCGATAAACCCATCATTCAATATGTGGTTGAAGAACTTGTGGATTCCGGAATCAAAGAAATTGTTATTGTTACCGGGTGGCATAAACGGGCGATTGAAGACCATTTTGATTACCCCAATGAGCTTATCCACACACTCAAAGAGCAGGGCAAAGAAGAAATGATTGATCAGGTGAAACGGACCGCAGAACTTGCTAATTTCGTGTATATCCGGCAAAAGGGACCGTATGGAAACGGGACACCGGTTTTATGTGCAAAAGATGTGATTGGTGATGAACCGTTTGTGGTGATCTGGGGTGATGAGTTTATTTATTCGAATCCTCCTCGGACCAAGCAATGTCTTGATGTGTTTGCAAAATATGGCGATCCGGTCATCAGTGCAATTCGGGTACCGAAAAATGATGTATCCCGCTATGGTATTGCAGAAGTGACGCAAGTAGAACCATTTATCGGGCAGATTAAACGATTGGTGGAAAAACCATCCATTGAAGAAGCACCGGGAAATCTCGCAGCGCATGGATGTTATGTGTTAACGCCGGATATTTTCCCGCTGCTTGCTAATTTGAAACCGGGAAAAAGCAATGAAATATGGCTTACGGATGCAATCCGGGAACTGATGAACGTGCGGCCGGTGTATGCCTGTGAGATTCAAAACGGGAAATATTATGACACCGGAAATAAATTGGAATATTTGAAAACCGTGGTGGAGTTTGCATTGAAACACAAAGATCTCAATGGAGCATTCAGGGAGTATTTGAAGGGTTTGAAATTATAATATGCGGCGATCTTTCGCAAAAATAAAGGGACTGGGATATATATTTTGGCATGCACGGCACATGCTGTATCATGCACTGTTGGGACTTGTGTGGGCATGGTTTCTTCGAGAAATGTGGGGTGAATTTAGTTGGTGTCATTTGTTTTTAGCACTGTTTGGATCGTTCTTACCTGATATAGAACATCTTATTTATTTTTTCTTTAATGGAAGGCGTGATGAGTATTCCAAACAAGTGAAGGAATTTTTAAAGGCAAAAGAATGGCGGGTGCTCACTTCATTTATAGAACAGGGGCATAAGTATAATACGAATTTATCGTATCATAATGTGTATTTTGTCGTGTTTCTCCTCGTGTTGATGATTCTTTGTTTTGTGGTGAATTGGGATGCGTGGATTGTGATGCTTGGAGCCATGGTGATTCACTATTTATTTGATATTTTTGATGATTATCGAACACTTGGATATTTGAATGATAATTGGAAACGGTGGGGAAACGGAACGAAGAAACAAAAGAAAACTTCAAGAAAAAGGTAAACGCCGCTAGCCTGTTTTGGTAGAGTGAAATATTACTATCGGATACTCTTTGTACTCTCCAGTTATTTTACTACAAGCGAGTTATGGTAGGAAAGAAAATGAGGCAATTATGGCGTTAAAAGTTTTTTGCAGTTCTTGTGGAATGAACAGACCCTGACTTCGTAATGCCAGAATATATTTTCTCTCTTTTGTTATGAGCGGACCGATAAGCACCATCATATGGTTGTTGGTTATCGTATCAATGCTGGTAATTTTTTTGGTTGTTTGTCCGGCAATAGTCACTGTTTCCGATGCTGCATTTTTATCAAATACCATTGGTATGTCAGTCGTTGCTGGATACGACAAGATATGAAAAGTAACATCATTGTTTGGAAAAGTCCAACCGCTCCTGGTGATATTTTTTTCAAATTTACGTACTTCCATGATAAGATTTTGTGGATACGTTACGGTGTAGCCGTCTTGTGTTGTCACTTTCCATGCGGCGTTTGATGAGAGTTCCCCAAATCTTGATGACGTTGACGCGCCAGAAGACGGTTCTTCGTTTTGAATGACTGGTCTTTGTGCGTCTTGTCGTGTTGTCCGTGTTTTGAAGTAAAAAAATCCGGTAAGAAGAATGAGTGATAAACAGATGATCAATACAGCAATCACTTTGTTTGTGGCGATGATTTTATACCACGTATTATTTTCCATTGTATTTTAGTATATGTATTCTCTGTTCTATTGTAAAGGCAAAAAGATAAAAATAATGGTAGGTTTTTGCAGGGCCACGTGGATTCGGACCACGATCAGAGGTTTTGGAGACCCCTATTCTACCATTGAACTATAGCCCTAGAGTCACTGTATTATACCATTGATTTAGGGAGTAAGGGATAGAGACCGGATGATGGTTGTGAAGGCACTTCCCATACCTGAGACAAGGATATCCATGTTCGTTTTTGGGTGAAGGAACATGAGAACATCGATAGGTGTTCCATCGTTTGGTGTTGTTGTGTGATACAGGGTTGCTGAAATGCTTCCGATAGTTATGGTTTCGATGTTTTCTTTTGGTATCGCAATACCTGGGATATCTTTTTGACAGGCAAGGATAACGGCGTCGGTACTTGATACAAATTTTGCACTGCCCGTTGCTACTTCCGTGACGGTCATTGTTGAAGGGTAAGACAGCGAAACTTTACAATAGGCGTTTGTATAGTGTGTCATTTGTACCGGTTTTGGTGTCGGGGAAACGACGATTGATGGCGTGGGAACGACTTGGGATGAGGTGGTGAATTTTTTTCCAAGATTGAACCCAACGAGAAGCGCTGCGATGACTGCAAGCAGAGTAACGAGAATGAATGTATTCTTTGGCATACGTACTGATAGCTTATCAGTTTGAAGAAAATTAGTCGAGATGACTCGTTTCTTTATGTTCCGTGTGTTTTTTGCAGTGACGGCAATACTTGGAAAGATGTAACTTTTCCGGAGTATTAATTTTATTTCGTTTTGTAATGTAGTTGGTTGCTTTGCACACGGTGCAGACGAGTCCTATAAGTAACCGTTGATCTTTCTTTGCCATAATAGAAGGTATTATACCGTATGTATCGACCTCTTGCCAAGGGGGCTATTCCAGCAGTTTATTTTTTGTAATGGCACCGGCGATTTGGGAAGCCATAAGCGCGCGTCCTTTATCCGAATAATGAATATGGTCGCCACTATTAATATAAATGAGATTTCCGTTGCCGTCTGATAACAGTGACGGATGATATGCATCAGCCAATGGCAAATGTTCGCTGTTTGCAAACCGTACTGCGTTTTCCAGATATTTTTTAATGGTAGTTACCCGCTCCCATTTATCAAGAACCGAAAATGCAAGTCCCGGTGCGCCGTCACCAAAAAAGTTAGCATTCGGTGCGATCGTTGCTGCGATGATAATTTTGGCGTTGGGAAGATTTGCTCGAATGGTATCGACTGCTTTTGCAAGGAGGAGCCAATGAGAATCGATTGTTCCCGCATCACTCCCAAACGGGTTGTATCCAAAGGATTCAACAACAACGATATCGGGGTTTGTGGCAATCAGTGATGTATAGGTTGTTCCAAGGTACGTATACCCGTTGGTAATCCGTTCTATGCCATATTGAATGTTTGTTCCTCCAACGCCGTAGTTTTTGATAACGAATGCAGTATGGGGATATATTCTTTTGAGTGCGTATTGAAGTGCCGGTGCCTGTGGTCCTAAGGTATCCATCATGGAATCGCCAAGAAGCGCTACTGTGACAACAGATTTTTTCGTTTTTTTAACGGGGGTCGGGGGAGGACTTGGAGGGAGTGACGGTCCGTATACAACGGTTGTTTGTCCAAGCACCTGGGGAGGATTGAGAATTTGGCCGAATGTCATCGCTGGTTTACCAGGTCCTGTTATTGTAGGCGTAGGTGTTATTGTGACAGCAATAGGTGAGAGGACAGTCACTGCACTGAGAGATAAAAATGCCAGCATATGCATCGTTTTCTTATGATAGCATGAATTGTATACTTTTCTTGACACGCTGTATAAAATCCTCCATACTTACTACGTAAGTTTACCTGCCGTATATCTATGTATCCTTTTTTTACGAGAGTGCGCGTAGGACAATATATAGTGTCTTACTCTTTGTTTATCAAAGACCCCCAGAGGGGTCTTTTTTTATACGTATTTTGACAAAGAACAACAAATATAGTACTATAGGGTACATTTTATGCATATGACTGAACGCGAACAAGTCATACACGTTGAAGGAATATTTGATACGACGAAGTCTTTCGAGACTTTATCGAGATTTCCAATTCACATCAAAGATGGCATTGGCAATAGTCATATACAGAAAGCAGTAACGGATCTTCAAGAACACCACAATTATCAAGACGCCAGAGACCAACACGCATTTGCCCAATTACTTTCCTGTTTTGAACCGCTTCCTGAAGCAATGATTGAACACCCCACACATCCTGAAGCAACCTCGTTATGGGATCAAATTGGTGATGGATACTTCGCTTTCAGCAAACTCTCTCCTGAGGAACAACAAACCCTGCATGCGGTTACTGAACTATCTATTTGGTCACTTGCCAATGCGCCACAGGATAGGAAGATACAAGGAACCATACGAGACGTATCAAATACAGTACGAGACACTGCGCTATCCCTTTTGGATACCACCGAATCATGGCTTCCTACAACAGAAAAGCAAAAAAAAGATGTCCGTTCACTCATTCCGGCGGATAAGCGCAAAAAAGTTATTACCGCATTAATTGGGGCAACAACACTCCTTGCCGCGTGTACTAATGGTCCAGTCAAAGCATCGGATATATCTCATCCTGCGGTAACACCAGGCGCTCCCGTTGAAACGTTCCCCACATCCGTTGCTCGTACCCCAACCAAAGAACCAACCATTACCCCCACAAAAACCAAAGAACCAACCATTACCCCTACAAAAACAGTGGAGCTGAAAGCGGGAATCCCTGAGACATTTGAAGAGTGTAATAAGATAGACATGCCGACCAAAAAAGACGGGACATTTGATCCTGATGCGATGGCAAATATACTGGACAGACTCACCAAGGTGGAAAAACAATGGTTGGCTGATCAGGGGATAACAGCGGATATGATGGGTGACATGATTACTGCTACTGGAAGAACTGAAGCTGAACAGTATTTACCTTATAACCAGCTTTGGGTTTATAATAAACCTGTGCATATCGTTTCCTGTTCCCAGTTTATGTTCCAGGACCATCCCTATATGCTGCTGGGATTTGCATTCAAGGCCGGAGATGGGAATAAAAATATTACCATACTACACGGTGTGTATGATGATGTGGGAATGCGGAATATCACCGTTGCTGACGCCGCTCAACTAGATATATTTGAAAAAAATTATACAAAAGAACAAGCTTTTGATCATATACATGAATCGAATTCTTCAGCGTATCATATTTTTGTAGGAAGCAAGTATACAGGTACGGTTCACCCTGAGTGGTTTCATCTTTGGCCATTAACACTGGCGATTTTACCTGCATATGATCACTTAAATGAACCAATGTTTTCATCTAACGATCCATGGTCTCCATTGTTTTATTATATGGGGTTTGAAATACCCGTTGATCCGAAACCTTTGGAATCAGATTGGTCATATACAGTTGAACACACACTCTATCCTTTAGGAGTAGTGTACTTTTAAGGTTAAGTAAGGAAATGCATCAGGGTGCCACTTCCTGCCAGACATAGGGAATTTCTTTCATTTTGTCTGGCATCGTAAAGAGCAGTTGTGGGTTGAAGGTAAACTGTTCTGCGGGAAGCGTTGCGTTGAATATGCCAAGAGACCGATTTAGAAGAAACATATCTGCGATGACAGACCCTTTGATGTTCAGCCGTTCTGTCCCAACGGTGTCACTTGTTCCTGTTTCAAATTGGTTTGTGATATAGATGCCCTCAAGCGTTGGCACAGTATTTGCTGCTGGTCCACCAACGGTAGAGTCGACAGTAATAGTGCCATTGACGATAAGGGCAAAAAATCCGCCTGGTGTGATGGTTATGGGGCTGTTAATATGTGCACTTCCACTAACAAATATAACCATCTGTTCTGTTGATCCAATGGTCCATGGATTTCCCGAAGTTGTCTCCAGATCGCCACTTACATAAAAGACACAGGGTAATGGCGTTGTGTCACACGTAGGTTTTGTTACGGTTAACGGTGAAGATGCCAGGAGTGGTGTGTTTCCAGGAATATCAAACTGTGTTGCAAACTGTTCGTAGAGATGAAGTGATGGATTGTTGGGATTGTAGACTAGCCAGGCTGGCGGGAGGGACACCTGTGTTTCGCCTTTGTCTGTATCTGAGAGGGAAAAGTCATAGCCATTGAGTGTTCCATACGATACGATTCCCGCATCGCCCATAGCTCCGGCCAGTGAAAAATAATAAGTTGCCGGAACAGAGGAGGTGAGTTGGCCTTTTGCATAGACATCGCCTCCGATTGCTTGTACCCAGCCGTTCGGAGGTGCAAATCCTATGAAAAACGATATGGATCCGTTTGTTTCAAGCGTTTGTGAACTTCCCTCAACGTACCCGCTTCCATTTGGAATGCAGTATATTTTCGGGACAAGCGTGGAAATGGCATTGGTAGCAGAGACCGTATATGTACCAATGGGTACGTTTGTCCAGGTGACGGGGATGCCATTTGTCTGTGTTTTTGGGTCAGCGTTGTTTAAGGTTATGGTCGTATCATTGAGTGGTTCTGCCGTGGCAATGGTGCTGCAGCTTTCAGTAATAACGGCTTTTGCCTGAATCGTGCCATAACAGGGATTGGTTCCGTGGCATACACCGCCGCATCCGTCTGAACACGTTTGTGTCGAACAGAGCGCCGTTGCGCAACTGCAATTTGGGGTGCACCCGGGTGCAGGGGTTCCACACATGGCTGTACTGCAGAAATTATCAGAACAGCTGTTCCACCAGGGGTACTGTCCGGATGGACAGGTTGCGGTTCCTCCGCACCGCTCCCAGGTGACGACACATTCTAAGCAAGCGGTTGTTGTCGTTACACACCCTGAAGAAAGCGTACCAAGATTGTCGTCTTTGAGTTTATCGTTTAAATACGCTTGGTAGTTTGCCCAACAATTCAATAGCTTTTGTGGACTAGTGCAATATCGAGAACAATACCCAACACAGTATGGGTTATCACCTGCAGGATCAGGGCAGCACTGATCGTTTTGGCAGTTAACTGAAGGGCTTCCTACACAGGGGAAATGACATGAATTTGGTGCACTCCAGGTATAATTAGATAGGCATTCAGAGGAATTAAAGCTATCTACGCATTTACTACTGCCAATGGGGTAGCAAGACTGTGAAATAGATGTTGTCGGGGTCGGGGTATTGGTTGAGGTGTTAACAACACAATATGAACCATCACCTAAATTATTGCATTTATTACTGCAGCATTGACTGTTCGTTGAACACGCCTGACCAGTTGCTAAACATGGTATCGGGGTAGCGGTTGGGCACGTGTTACATGTATTTGCAGTACATCCGCAAAGGCAATTAATGAGGTGCCAAACATCACATACTGGAGTTGGTGTTGAGGTTGGGGCTTTTGTGTTTGTTGGGCACGGTGATGTACATGATCCACCGGTTGATGATGGGGTACATCCGCAAGGACAACAAGCTGTACCACAGGTGTATTCCGATAAACAATATGGGGGCCTCGGGGTGCTTGTTGCTGGTTTCGGGGTGCTCGTTGCCGGTATTGGGGTGCTCGTTGCCGGTTTTGCTACACAGCACCACGTACCAGAAGGGCAGCCAGTCGTAGATTTATTCTGACTACTAGTACAAGGTACCTCACCACATGATGTGCATGCCCAAACATTGGTTGCAACAGGTCGAAAACAAAAGAGTGCAATCATTACTACCGCGATAAAAAAAACACGACAGCAGGTTTTGAATGAGCGTTTTACAATACCATGGGAAAAAGAGAGAAACAATTGCTGTTTCATAGGATATATATTTACCATAGCAAATTCTTTCCATGTACGCTAGTGGAGAGTTTCTATGTTTTTTAGGGGCGTTTGGTGAGTTTTGCTTTGACCGTTTTTGCACCAAAATATGTTTTGCAGAACTTGGTGGTGATTTTTGCGTCAAACCATGCACAGGAAAAAATATTCATGTACACGGCTTTTTTGTATTCTGAAAAATGGGCAGTGACGGAGCTGGTTTCGATAAGTTGGACCAGAGAGAATCCTGATGTGATTGGATTTTCATGACCGAAATGGGGAATAAATGCTTTCCCGTATCGCTTCATGTGAATGACATGATCACAAAGTTCAATGACAAATTTTCGGATTTTTGTACGGGAGGAAATGGTTGCAAGATTGCAACCGTATAAATTCAGGGTTAATTCCTGACCAAACAGTTCGCTGTCTTCTTCTCGTGGTGAATGTAGCATACAATAATTTCAAAAAAATAGTTCAATACAAATAAAACGTAAAAAATACGTTCCTCTATAAGTTTCAATTAAATAGTATAGGATGTCAAGTGAGGAAAATATTATTTTTTAAATCGTGATTTTTTGTCACGGTTTTATTATGAGCCCGATGAGAGAGTCGAACTTTCTTCTGAGTCTTACCAAGACTCCGTTTTACCGTTAAACTAATCGGGCAATGGTTTTCATTTTATCAAATATTTCTTCTCTTTGTATTGTTGACTTTTTTTTGCTGCACCGATACAGTATGGATGTAGTTTTCATCCGCATGATTTTGTATTGGTTTTCGACTAAGTATATATAGGAGAAAAAGTCTATGAACAATATTTTGGTTACCGGAGCATTTGGACAAATTGGCAGTGAACTCGTTCCAGCGCTTCAGAAAAAATTTGGGGTTGATCACGTGGTTGCGATTGGTCATCACACGATTCCAAAAGATTTTCAAGGAATCGTTGAGCAAGCGGAGATCGGTGAGGGAGACAAGTTGGAAGCAATTATTAAAAAATATTCCATTGATACGGTCTATCATCTCGTATCGCTTCTTTCTGCAAAAGGAGAAGTGGATCCTTCCTTGACCTGGCAGATTAACATGGGGGGATTAAAAATTATTTTAGACCTTGCGGTGAAGTACAACCTGCAGGTGTTTTGGCCAAGTTCCATTGCTGCATTCGGTCCAACTACCCCCCGCGTCAACACACCACAACAAACAGTGCTTGAACCGACCACGATGTATGGGGTCACAAAAGTTGCTGGAGAACTGTTGGTTGCGTATTACCACAAAAAATTTGGTGTGGATATCCGATCGGTTCGGTATCCCGGCATCATCAGTTGGAAAACACCACCCGGTGGCGGAACAACAGATTATGCGGTTGCCATTTTTTATGACGGGTTACAAAAAGGAAGCTACGAATGTTTCGTTCGGCCTGATACCACCTTGCCCATGATGTATATGGATGATGCGGTACGGGGGACGATGGAACTGATGGAAGCAGACCCTTCAAAACTTACCATCCATACGAGTTACAACCTCGCTGCTATTAGTTTTACTGCAGAGGAACTTGCGAAAGAAATCAACAAACAGTTGAAAGTTGACGTAACATACAAACCGGATTTTCATCAGGCCATTGCCGACAGCTGGCCGCAGTCTATTGATGATTCGGTTGCCCGGAAAGATTGGGGATGGAACCACGAATACACGTTGCCGAAAATGACAGAAACCATGATTATTGCATTAAAGAAAAAATTTTCTCTTGCCTAAAAAGGAGGACCATGACTGATCCATTACAACCGTTTTATGACCAAATAGCCGCGATGAAAGAGAAGGGACTGTATAGCACTATTAGAACTGTGGAATCCCCACAGGGTGCATGGCTGAAGGTAAACGGAAAAAAAGTATTGAATTTTTGTTCCAATAATTATTTAGGGCTTGCCGGCAATCCGAGGGTCGGAAAAGCAGCAATTGCAGCGGTCAAAAAATACGGTGTCGGTCCGGGAGCCGTGCGAACGTTATCCGGAACCAATGTACTCCACTTGAAGCTCGAAGAAGAAATGGCAAAATTTAAAAAATGTGAAGCAGCACTTGTGGTGCAGGGTGGATTTATCGCAAATATCATTGCCATTCAAACCATCATGGGAAAAGAAGACATCGTGATTTCTGATGAGCTCAATCATGCATCTATCATTGATGCGGTGAAGATTGCGCAGATTGGAAACAAGTTCATATACAAGCACAACAACATGCAGGATTTGGAGATGAAATTGAAAGAGGTCCAACCACTCGCACAAACACCACGGGTCGATGGAAGTAAACGGTTGGTTCTTATTGTGACGGATGGTGTGTTTTCTATGGATGGAGACATTGCACCACTTCCTGAGATCGTCAAACTTGCAAAGAAATATGGTGCTATCACCATGACAGATGATGCACATGGAGAAGGAGTATTGGGAAATTTTGGACGAGGCATCGTTGACCACTTCCATTTACATGGACAAGTGGATATTGAAGTCGGAACATTTTCCAAAGCACTTGGTGTTGTTGGAGGTGTGATTGCCGGAAAGAAAGAGCTCATTGAATATTATCGGCAAAAAGCCCGACCATTTGCATTTTCAACAGGTCTCACTATTCCTGATACTGCAGCACTGATTGAGGCAATATCTATGCTTACCAAATCTGATGCGTTGGTGAAGAAGGTGTGGGCAAATGGTGCGTATTTGAAAAAGGAATTTAAAAAACTCGGGTTTAATACCGGCGTTTCTGAAACGCCAATAACCCCAGTCATGATTGGGGATGAGAATCTTGCAAAAACATTTAGCATGAAACTTTTTGACCATCATGTCTTTGCAACGCCAATTAAATTCCCAATGGTTGCACTTGGCAAAGCACGTATTCGTGTCATGCCATCTGCAAGCCATACGAAAAAAGATTTGGATTTTGGCATTGCGGCATTTGCAAAAGTGGGTAAAGAGTTGGGGATTATTTAATATTAGAAAGACAAGAGAATACAAAAAAATACGGGACAGTGCGTCCCGTATTTTTTATATACTTTTTGCGTTACTGTTATTGCAGGTTCATTGCTCCTGCTGCACAGGAGGCAGTTGCCCCCTGATCATCTTTGACAGTCGTTTTCATGGTTGCAGCGACTTTTGCAATCTCGATTGCTTTACTGGTGCATTGATATTTTTGTCCACCCCGTTCATTTGCTGGACTTAACACACCGGGAACATCCTCGGTTGCAAGGACTTTTC
This sequence comes from Candidatus Gottesmanbacteria bacterium, assembly GCA_903821745.1. Lineage (GTDB taxonomy): Bacteria > Patescibacteriota > Microgenomatia > UBA10105 > UBA927 > CAIJMI01. The sequence continues at coordinate 281,172 of CAIJMI010000005.1, read as the reverse complement.
CATCAGCATTTGCGGTAACCGTAAATGTACAGATGATCCCTTTGCTGGTTAACAGTGTTGCTCCTTCCGCAGAGAGATAGTATTTGGAAAATCCGATCATCGGATTGAACCATTGTTTGTCACATGACAATTTTGAAATCATTGCCTTTTCTTCAACAACTGGGGTTGTTGTCGTTGGTACTGGTTTTGGTTTTGGCCAAAGCAGCACACCCGCAATGATCATGGCAACCACGATGACGGCACCAATGATGTATACGCTTGAGGTTTCCCCCTCTTGGGTTGTTTTTTCGTTTTCCATATATACATACTATATATAGAAGGAGTATATTTTTGCAAGAGGTCAATCATGCATATCAAAAAGTTTTATGGAGTTGAGCAGGCGAAAGAAGCAACAGATTTTGTCGTGATGATTGACGTCTTCCGTGCGGCAACGACCGCTGCATGTGCGTTATCTCAGGGGGCACAAGAAATTATTCCTGTTACAACAAAAGAAGATGCTTTTGCTTTCAAAGCACTGCACCCGAATACGCGCATGATGGGTGAGGATCATGGAATACCAATTCCTGGGTTTGATTATGGGAATTCTCCCTTTCTTATTTCTTCTGTTGATCTTACTGGAATTACCATAGTGCACCGGTCAACACAAGGAACGCAAGGATTGGTTCGTGCAACACGTGCAACGACATTGGTATTTGGTGGATTTGTCACTGCAGGAGCTATTTGTTCTTTGATTAAACACGTAACACCAGAAACAGTGTCATTTCTTGTACTTGCAGGAGTAGGCACTGAAGATGATTTGTTTGCCGACTATATGATAGATTTCCTTAAAGGAAAACAATCAGACATGAATGGAATTGTAAAACAACTGCGGAAACGGTACAGATCATCTTGGTTTTTTGATCCAGAAAAACCAGAATTTCCTGAGGATGATTTTTCATTTTGCCTTGATACTGACAAATATGATTTTGTAGTGGAAGCAGAACGTACGCCGTATCTGCATTTGAAAAAACGAAGGGTTCTTTGAAGAAAAGGTATTTGGAGCCGAGGCGGGGATTCGGACCCCGGACCTACTGTTTACAAAACAGTTGCTCTACCACTGAGCTATCTCGGCATGAATAGTCATTGTGTCAGGACCAGGATTCGAACCTGGGTAGCCCGTTAAGGCGACAGTTTTACAGACTGTTGCGATTGTCCACTCTGCCATCCTGACAATGTGATAGTTGTCATTATATCGTAAATACTGGATGCGTCCAAGTTGGAATTTATTGACTTTTATGTATGTTGGTATAATAATCGGTTGAAAGTCGTCTTGGCATATGATAAGTGAGAATATATTCTCTCAAAATGAGAAAAGTGTTCAACAATCACTTCTGGATTTTTTATCTTTATTTCCAGAGCTGAATTTTATTCGATCAGTATTTAGAGTTCATCAATTTAGTGATGAACCAAAGTTTTATTAATTTACGGCGGAACTTAACGATTTTTCTAAAGAAACAGATGGTTGGGATGTAGATTCTAAACGGTCAAACGGTGCTTCACTATATTCAGAAGATATCGCTTTACTTAAATGTATATCTGAAGCTATAGAACGATATGCCTGTACTATTTATAGAAAGCATTCGTTTGTTTTTTCTTCATATAAAGATATCAAGAAGAAAGCTATTGATTTATCACCGCTTTCATTTTTAGAAAAACAAAATATAGGGTCTTGCGACGAAACGACTCGATATAATTGGGTTTTGTGCAAAAATTTAACTCAAAATGGTGAGAAGTATATACCCGCGCATCTAATATATCATTCTTATAGATTTCAAGAACATGAGGGAATGCTATCAGTACCTATTAGTACTGGTGCTGCGGCTGGAGGGTGTTTAGCATCAGCTTTAGTGAGAGGTATATATGAGGTGATTGAAAGAGATGCTTTTATGATCAGTTATTTGAATAAATTAGAGAATGATAAAGTAGATTTGGAGAAAATCCCTGATGCGCGAATTACAACTTTGTTGAGTATATTAAATCGGTATCGAATTGAAGGACATATCATGGATATTACTTCTGATCTTGGTGTTCCGACTTTTGTGACCATTTTAGTTGACAGAACAGGAATAGGTCCGGCAATTCATTGCGGTTTAAAAACTAGTTTTCTGATCATGAACTGCTTTTGAAAATTTTTCTAAAAGTTTTTGTGATCTATTTTTCTTTTGTAGCTCAGGTAATCTTGCGGAATTCCAGCGTTCTATTTCCTTATCGAAGTATGTGAAGTCCATTTTACCTGAGTTTTTCCATTCAGTTCCTTCAACAGGGACAGTATTGTGCATAGTATTTATAATCGAGCCAAAAAGAGCTTTTAACTCTGGTGCCGAGTTTGTATATAAATTTACTCCATCAAATTTTCTACTTGTGATACCTAAGACACCGTTTTCTGTTTTAACAAGATCAAATGGTTCGGGTGTGGGTATATTGTGTGAATATGCTATTTGTAAACCTTTCCATTCTCTTCGTGCACCCCAAGGATAGGCCGACAGTTTTAAAGCAATATGATTATTGTCCTGATCCGTGCCGAAGAACACGGTGCTTTTCGAAAAAGCAGATACATTTTTTTCATAGACATTCAAATTAATTGGTGATTCAATTGGATGATTTTGATAGCTTTCTAGAACAGAATACCGAATAACTTCAGCGGACATATGCTAGATTATATTGCTTTAACAAGCTAAATTCAATTTTTTAGAATTTATCTAAATGAAGAGTTGAGCCTAGTGTTAATATTCGAGCGTTTAAATTCGTATACGCGATAGCGGTAATAGAGGCGAGTTTTAAATCAAACGTTTTAACAAATTCAGGTTGTTGTTCTCTAAGAATGCGCTTAGAAAAAATATTTCTAATATAATCTGCAATTGTGCCTAAATGTGAGACAATAACTATATTTGTATGATTGGAGTTAATAATTTCATCAACTAATTCGGTGACTCTTTTTCCTACCAAGTATGACGAAACTCCATTCGGTAAAATATAATCTCTATGAATGGATGATTTTGCACAAAGTGAGATGTATTGTTGGTAATTAATGTTTGGAATTTCGCCGAAAAACATCCGTTCTTTTAGTCGTTCATCAAAAATAACTGGAATGTGTATATTAGAACTAATAATGTTTGCAGTCTCGGCGGTACGTTTATAAGGGCTTGAAAGTAGATAGTCAATAGATTTTTTCTTAAAAAAGTTAGCTGTATTTTCCGCTTGTTTTTTTCCTACTTCGGTTAAACCGACATTACCAATATCAATAACTTTATCCCCGTGGCGAACAAAATAGATAGTTTTCATACTTTTTATATAGAGTACAGATATATTATACCTTTTTTCATAATTTTCTTGACATCATCTGTTTTTTGTTCTACGCTTATATCTGCTCTGAAGGGAATATTTGTAAAGCGATTTTTCCTCTACAAATTTCTCATCAATGAGGTTCGCGTTTGTTATATTTATCAAACGCTACAGGACGACAGTATCGCTTGCCCGAGGGCAAATGATCAGTCCTACCAAATAGTTCTAGACGGGGAAAACCTTTACAACCCTTCGAGCGAAATTATTTTTCTTCTTTTTTACTAAGGTTCCTTTTGTATATATCGTTTTTTCCATTTCGTGGTACGATAGATCTATGCTTACTGGCATTCGACTTAAAGAAAAAACACGGCTATTTGAAAAAAAGATGCAGGGTCCAGCACACTGGATTCGTTTGGCAATTCTCTATACCTTGGCCCATGGTGAACTCCCGCTTCATGAAATTGTGATTGATATTGATGAAGCACAGAATTTAGTGTCTCATCATATGAAGATACTTGAGAAGAGCGGATGGGTGGGAAAACGAACAGAAGGCAGAGAAGTGTATTATCATTTGATTGACCGCGGGTTTTTTGAACTCACTAGAATGCTTGTAGATACCCCGTACTATCACCAGACACTCCTGAAACGATTGAAATAATGGGTTGCATGTTATTGTGGTTGATTTATCAACCGTACATTAATGGAAGTATGCATTGTTATTTTAACAGCAATACCTCCATGAGGGTGAGGAAACAAATGGTGTAGGTGATGATCATGATCCATGCAAGTTTTCCGTCCAAGGGAAGACGGTCCCATGCCTTAGGGACGAGATTGGTCCAGAACTCGACGTTCTTTTTCCACATCAATAGCATAGTATTTTTAGTCTGCATAGAACGAGTATACAGGGGATGCGGTGTCTGTCACTGCATCACGGTTATGTATATTTAGGCTGTACGGGTTTTCATGTCCTGCATGATGAGCGAGCGAAGGTAGACCGGATTTCGGTACTTTGTTCTTTTTGGCCTGTTTGGCCAAAAATGCAGCTATTTTTGAGGTAATGAAAAAGGTAAATCGGGTGTCACCCTCACCTTTGTAGTAGTTGACGAAATCATCAATAAGTGTTGGAAGAGTTTCCTTGTTGTACTTTTCTACCACGAGCTTTTCCTCTTCGTTGTTGATGATGAGAGACGGGGGATCTCCTTCGCTGTAGAGGACCAAGACTGGTTTTCCTCGATGGACAGCAAGGGCAATTTCATAGCCGACGGAAATGGAGGGGAAGCTGGCTTCTACTACGACAAAGTCTGCTTCATTGACCCATTCCTCGAATTTTTTTTGCATTTTGACCCGTTGTTCCCGGGTTTCAAAATGGATCTGTTCTTCTGTCGTGTTGAGGATGTGATCGGCAGCTACTTCGATGCCGTGTTTTTCCAGAAATTCAATGATCCGTTTATAGTTGGTAAGGTGATACTTTTTCCCGACAATCGATGCGGTAAAGTAAGCACGCATATATTATTTTACTTCCGTAAACGTTGTGATGCCCGTTAATTTAGTGACGGTTTTTTTGTACACATCAATCATATGACTCGTAAACGTTCCCGGATCAAGCTGTAGTTTTTCTGCATAGCCTTCCATTGCCCAGACGTCAAAATCAAAAATACCGCGTCCACTCTGTGACGCTTTTTTTGTATCAATGGTCGTTCCCTGACGGGAATTGATGATGGCTTCCGTCGGGTGATGATCGCCAAGAAGTGTCACGAGTTCGCCATGCGCTTGCTCGATGCGATTTTTCCGGATCTCTGCGGGAATAGCTTCGGTTGCACCGACAGTTGCAGGTTCTGTTTCTACCAGTTTTCCATATCCGCATCCTTTTGGTCCATGATGTTCATCCATGTGTCCACCAATGGGAATCCCTGCGTTTTGTGCCATCTGCCATGCTGCCTCTTCGCTCACGCCAGCTGTTACTTTAATGGTATCGATGACGCCGTAAATTCCACCTGGAACAGCAACGCCGTTATTGATGACATCTTTCGCTTCCCGTTCATCAACGCAACGGATTTTCGTGCTGTCTGCGGTCATCAAAAATGCTGCAGGTGCATATTGTTCTTTGGGGGTTGGTTGTGTCATAAATGTTTGTATCTCCATAATTTCCCCATTGTAGCAAGTTTATTCGGTTTATGGAAGAAGAACGTTTGTGATGGCAGTGATGATGGGAGTGATGAATCGGAGTACGGGGGAAGATCCAAACAAAGGAAGTACAAAAATGAAGAGCATAATAATGCCAAGACTTTGGAGGGATGCCCACTGACGGGCAGCTCGCTCCGGCAACATACCTTCCACAATTTTAAATCCGTCCAGGGGATGAATTGGAATGAGATTAAAAATTGCTAAGTTTACATTTACTATCACGAGCATAGAAAACGTCGTCACCAGGAGGTTGAATACAGGAACGAGAAACCAAAGCGATGCAGCAAGCGGGACTAAAAGAAACAGTCGTAGAAGCAATGCAGCAATTCCTGCTATGAGTACGTTCATTGCAGGGCCTGCAAGAGAGATAAGCATCGTATCGCGACGTGGACTTTTGAGGTTATACGGATCAAAGGGAACCGGTTTTGCCCACCCGAAGGAAGCAAACAAGATCATGAGGGTGCCCAGGGGGTCAAGATGTGCTTTTGGATGTACGGTCAGTCTGCCTAAAAGCCTTGCTGTCGGGTCACCCAGCCGATCCGCAATCCATGCATGCGCAAATTCGTGCAGTGTTAACGCAATAACGAATGCGATGATAATAGCAAGGAACTCATATAGGTTATTGAAGTGAGATAGCAGCATGTGGTATAGTATAACGCATTGTTCGGAAATGGTCCAAACAAAAAAAACTGATATGGCATATACCTGTGATATTTGTTCAAAAAAGACGCGCGCTGGACGACAGCATACACACCACACCGGTGTTGCTGGAGGACAGTGGAAAAAACGTGCACAAACAACGCTTCGGTCCTTTGCACCAAATTTGCATGTCGTGACGATCCCCGTTGGTGGCGTGATGACCCGTGTCCGTGCATGCACATCCTGTATCAAACGCGCACGGTTTGATGCAAAGCAACGACTTGCCGCTTCTGCTAAGTAATTTTTACCTCAAACTTCTTATTGACAGCATTTCAAAACTCACGTACTCTGAACATATAGAGGAGATTTATATGACCAAAAAAATCCGTCGAACCGTATCAAACGTAAACGCACCTAAAAAGCTGTTTGATCTTTCGGCGTGGAACTTTGTGTTGTTTTTGACGCTTGCGTTCATTTTGCTGGTTGTGGTGCTCACGCAAATGAACAAAGTCAGTTTTGATCTTCGAAGTAAAGCAGGACTTGCGTGTCCGGAACTCACGACCCCGCGAGCAGAGGATTGTGCTGGAGGATGGACGTTCAAACGTGATACGAATGGGTGTCTGGCATTCTTCTGTGAAGCAAAAATGAAGTAAGTTACAGATACGCTTGCTGAAACGTTTTCCAGTCTGTCGGGTTTTTCCCTTCCCGTTGCACTTTTCCAATGGAAAGTGTGTTGCCGGTCAGCGTGAGGTCGAAGAGTTTTACCCGCATATCTTTCCCTTCATAGGTGACGGTTGTCCAGATACCTGGCCACGGAGAAAGTGCACGACCAAGTCGAACAATGGTTTCCGGAAGGGGTTGGTCAATTGCTGCAGTAAGACCAGTTCGTTTTTCGCGTTTTACGTCATGGCCAACAATCGCTTCTTGGACAAGGTCATACGGAATATATCCATCGTCCCGTGTGAGTTTTCGTGCAATCACGACATCTTCTTGTTTTTGTGGTGTTGGTTTGATGCTTCTTTTGCTATATGCAGGAAGTATTTCAAGAAGAAGCTCTGCCCCCATGGTAAACAATGTGGTACGCAGTGCATCCGGTTGATCATGCAGTGTTACTGCTCTTTTTTTCTGTGCGACAATGTCTCCACTGTCAAACGTATTCGTGATTGTCGAAATGGTAACCCCGGTTTGCGCATCGCCTGCAATAATGGTCCAAGGAACCGGATCTGCTCCGCGCCACCGAGGCAAGAGGGATGGGTGAATGTTCAGCGCTCCAATGGTTGGAAGAGCCAGTGCGTCACTTGGTAGTTTTTGTCCGTAACAGGCCGTGATAAAGAGATCTGGTTTCCATGTTGCAAGACTATTGGTAACCGCTGCGTCATTGTTGTATTTCCATCCGTGTTCTGCATCAGCTGCAAATGTGAGGCAGGGAATTTTTTGTTCCGTTGCCCACAGTTCGAGCGGTGTTTTTGTGATGGTTTTATTCCGTCCAACGGGTTTTGCAGGCTGCGTGACAACGGCAGCAAGGGGATAGTTTGCATGAATTGCTTTTGCAATCAGAAGAGCATCGTTGGTGGAGCCAAAAAAAATGATATGCATAGATTAAATAACGATCTCTTCCAGTATTTCTTTTCCGTTGTCGTCTTTTGCATTTTGATAGAGTTTATTTTTTTGTTCGAGGACCCGCTGGGTAAAGAGAATTCCATTAATGTGATCGGTTTCGTGCTGGATGATGGTTGCCAGGAATCCGGTCATTGTTTCTTCATGCGCCGCTCCGTGTTCATCCTGATAGTGTATAGTGAGGGTCGGTGCGCGTTTTACATCACCCCAGATATTAGGAATGGAGAGACATCCTTCCAGATGTTCCAGTTTTTTTTCTTTTGGATCTTCTTGTTCCATATGTATAATTTCCGGATTAATGAATACCCGGATATCATCCTTTGCTGAGGGTTTGGTAAGAAACAATTGAAGAGCAGCACCAACTTGTGGGGCAGCAAGCCCAACACCTTTTGGATTCTTGGCAGCAAGCAGGGTTTCTTTCATGTCGGCGATGAGCTGCTGTAATTTTTTGTCAAACGTTATCACTCGACGGGCGGGTGTAGAAAGCACTGACTTTGGAATATGAACGATTGGTCGCATGGTGTTTATTCTATCAATTTTTTAAATTCCCCATCCTGACTGTTGACGGTGGTTAAATATTTTTGAATGGTTGCTGTTGCCTTTTCTGTTTGCTTTGTTTCCTGGTAAAAGACGAAAAGCGCGTAGTAGGCATCTCGGTAATTTGGTTTTAGGGTTATCGATGATTCAAGATAGAAAATGGCTTTGTCTGCTTCGCCATTTTTTCCTTCGAGAATTGCCAGGTTATATACAATTTTTGGATCCATGGGGGAAAGCGTTCGTGCATGCTCTAAAGCAGTGATTGCTTGGGGAAGGAACGATGCATCAAGAGCAGAAAGGGCATAATATATTTTTGTTTTAGATTTCCAGAAATTGACGTTTCGCGGTGAAATGGCAAGTGCTGCTTCGTTTTCATTGACGGCATAGGCCCCTAAGGTTGCAGACAAGGTTGCATCCTGATTATCAAGCGCTGCAACAGCAAGTGACGAAAGTACGTTTGCATATTCATCTTTGTAGAACGGTTCTGATGGATTGAGCAATATACTTTTCGTCAGTGGGGCATATGCCTGTGCATAAAGTCCTGCCTGCGCTTTGCGATACCCGGCGGCAAATGTTTTGTCTGCATACCAGGTTAGGCCCAGGAGACTAAGGAGAACGATTGCTGCGCAGATGGTGATGCCTATACCGATAGATTGTCCCTTGTAGTTGAGGGTAATTGATTGTTCAAAAAAGGAAATAGACGGAAGCGTGCTGACGTGTTTTTTTTGAGTGACGGTTATCGGGTTTTCATACCGGTAGAACAGATATGCTGCTGCAGGGAGCAAAAAGAGCAATAATTGCATGACAACAACTGAAAATCCAAAGAAATTGGTGATGAGAATCGAAAGCCATCCTAAAAAGATGCCTAAGAGAATAATGGTTCCTTTGTTATTTTTGATGATGGTTTTGAAAAACCAGAGCGCGATGACGACAAGGAGTACCAGATATGTTGTCAGTCCAAAAAGACCGGTTGTGGCCAGGTAGTTCAGATATTCATTATGGGCTTTGTTGTACAAGAAATCCCATTCGCTCGTCAGGTTGTGTCCGATGGGTTTGTATTGGTAAAAGGCAAATGCAAATGTTTCCGTTCCTGTACCAATTGCCATATTTTTTGGCGTTGCGCGCCATGCATTCAATGCAGCTTGCCAGACATATGTTCGGATAACTCCTGATTCTGTTCCGCCAGTTTCCAATACCGGTCCTGCGGGAATTGTTGGTTCTGTTTGGACGGACGCACTTTGTGTTGCTTCCTGTTTTGCATGGGTCAGCTGCTCCCTCCATCCGTCAAATGTTATCCATTTATCTATCTGATCAATATGTGTCCCCGTAAAGAAAATGCAGATGGCAAATGCGATATGGGCAAGGAACAGGGGGGTTCGGAGCGTGCGTTTTGTTGGTGTTTGGAGAAACAGAACCACCCAAAAAAGAATATCAACAATGCCCCATGCAACAAGTCCTGATCGGGATCGGGTATAGAGCAGCGTGAGGAAAAACAATATCGTAACACCCGCGGGAATGAGTGAAAACGTCCATGTGGTCTTTTTGACAAATGCAATTGCAAGCGCAATAGGAATTAAAGCCACTAGATATGCAGCAAGCCAATTCGGTTGGCCAAGGGTTGAGAATACTCGGCTTTGGACATCCTGCACCCAGATCGTTTTATCTATTCCAACATGTTCAAGAACTCCATAGACTGCAACCAAGGAGCCGGTGGTCAGAAGCAATACGGTCAATTTTTTTACCATATCTTTTGAAATATTGGAGACAAAGGCATAAAAGAGGAGTGTATAACAAAAAATAGAAATCATACCTCCATTAAATCGGGAATAATACCCAAACCAGGAGATATGCGGGTCTATTGAGAAGAGGGCACTGATAAGCTGTGAAAGTACAAAAAATCCTATATGAATATCAAATGGTGTGGTTGCGATGGAGATGCGTTTCTGCACAATCATTTTACCCACCCATGCAAGGATAATAACTGCAGTTATTCCGTAGACTGCCATCATTTTGTTATATTCAAAGAGTTCATAATTGACTGGCGTTAAGAGCAGAGGGACCAAAAGCACGAGGAGTGCGAAAGCTATGCGGATGACTCGGTCGCAGAACAATGGTACTTTTTCCATAGTGTCAGTATATCATATACAGGAAGGAGTGAATTTGATTTAAGTGGTTAATTGTTATAGGATATTATTCTCGAACGGGATTTTCCCCGTTTTTGAGTTTTTAGCACATTGCCAAGCTCTGCGTCTATGAAGTGTTGCTGGGTAACTAAGCCTTTCTTCTTAGGAGGGCTTTGTCGCCCTGCAACACAAAAACATATCATCATTGTCGAGGAGAATATGAAAACAATTTGCACGTTTGATGAGTTGGTAGAAGCGTTAAAAAATGCAACGGAAGGTGTTCTAGAATCTTGTATTAGCGAACAAGAAGCGTTTTTGATAGAAATAGATGAAAAACTTTTTCAACATCATCTTGTTCGATGGGACGAACGGCCAACCGGTCATGTGTTGAAACCGAACAAGGCATTTTTTGACACATATTGCAAATAATATAGCGTAGAACGCAGGGCGTAGTATAGGTTCATGTATCGAACGCATCCCGAGAGCTCTGGACACGTTTGAGAAGTGGATCTATCACTGAAAATTTCAAGGATGGAGCAATGCATCTTTGTTTATGACTAGTGATATTTGTTGATCTGGATTTGTTCATGATTTTTCGGATATCAGCTGGTCTTTTGTTTAGACACCGGAGGGTTATTATTTTTTACATGTATGTTGGGTATGTGCCCATCATGTTTAACGTAGTAATGTTCCGGTGTTTTTTTATGCGTCTATAATCGGTATACTATGTATATATGATAGAAGGAGAACGGATTCTCGGCAGTACGCCCATGGTAAGTCAAGATACACCACAACCATTTTTTCAAACGGTTGATTTTTCTGGGCGTCCGACATTGGCGAAAGCAGTCCCATTAGCAAAAGAAGTCTTGCGCATTATCGGGGAAGAAAAGACAACTCCTGGAGCAGTGCTTGCAGCACATATGAAGACGGTGTATGGAGAGGATGCATTGGATTTTGTTGACAAGATACGTAAAAATTTAGCTGAACCCATCCAAAGAAATAAACGGAAGGCGTCGGAAGAATTACGCCTGGCACTGGATGCACTTATTGTGGCACGCGGGAGATTAGCAAGTCCCGCACCAACGGAACGACCAGAAGGTTGGCAATATGTCGGTTCTTCGGTAGCGAACAGTTTCGGGATGACACATGGTACAAGGAAAGAACCTGATAGATACAGCTCGGGCAGTCGGGATGTTCATGATCAATGATGGTATCTCCCCTTTGATTATTTCGTTTTTGGTTTTGGGTGATGGGAAGGTTCCCAGTGCATCTTCGATGCGGATTGTTGTTTTCTTGTATTGATAAATTCCGTCAGGAGTCCCGGTGTCGGTTCTTCTTGGTTTTTATACCAACTGATGAATTCTACGGGCGTAAGGTTTGTATCGGGGATATCATTCCATGGACCATGTACGTCCTTATTAAAGCGAGCAATGTTCAGTCTTCCCCCCGATTCTATCAGGGCAAACTGTGTTTCCACTGGTTTTTTAAATTGTGTTTTATTGATGGTGACATTGTTCACATTCCTGATGTGTCCGTGTATTTTTCCGATGACTGACTGTTGTATTGCATTTGCCTCTTCTTCAGTTTTTTGGATGAGCTCCGTGAGAAAAATTTCATCAGGTTCCTGCATGGTTAGATCATCTGGATATGGGTTGTTTGTCTGGTTCTCCACGTTATCGGCAAAGAAGGGAACCCGGTGTTCAAGATTTTTCATAGGTGTTTTTGGTTTGTGGTAATTATAGCATGAATACTGGTATGCACATCTTTTTCTATGGTTTGCTGGAGGTAAACGAGGAGCAGAACATATCTGGCTCATTGCGTGGGCGCTACCGATTGCAACACTCTTTTTTACAGAGTTGTTTTGTTGTCGGATGGCCGATACAAAACTATTTGTTTGGAATGGTTGCAAGATTTCGAAGTTGTACACTATCCTGCGGATGTGATGGTATGTTAAGCCAATCATATATTTGTGTTAGAATTACCTAACAGCGATGTTTGACTTTTTTTTCGGACTACTTTCTCATGATTTAGGTATCGATTTAGGTACTGCCAATACCCTCGTGTACGTCAAAGGAAAAGGGATCCTCATTCGTGAACCTTCTGTTGTTGCTCGGCAAAAACGTTCCAAGCAAATTGTGGCCATTGGCAAAGAAGCAAAAAAAATGTTGGGGAAAACGCCTGGAACGATTGAAGCCTTGCGACCCCTAAAAGACGGCGTAATCGCGGATTTTGATGCAACGGCTGCAATGCTCAAATATTACATCGGCATTGTGCACCAACATCCCAAAACAACACTCCTGCCAAATATTCCCCGGCCAAAAGTAGTGATCGGCATTCCATCGGGAGTGACGGAAGTTGAACGCCGTGCCGTGCAGGAAGCAGCAATCATGGCTGGAGCTCGAGAGGCCTATCTTATTGAGGAACCTATGGCAGCAGCAATCGGTTCAAAACTTCCTATTCAGGATTCCAGTGGCAGTTTTATTTGTGATATCGGTGGCGGAACAACGGAAATTGCCGTGCTTTCGTTAGGAGGAATTGTTGTTAATCGCAGCGTTCGTGTAGCAGGAGATGAAATGGATGAAGCGATTCAAACATTTGTCCGTGTTAAATACGGGATGCTCATTGGTGATCAAACCGCAGAAGCCATTAAAATTGCGGTTGGGAGTGCATATCCAGTCGGAAAAAGCGACCGGCAGGCAGTTGTTCGGGGACGGGACATTGAAACCGGACTGCCCCGGTCTATTCGGGTGAGTGAATCGGAAGTACGGGAAGCACTTTCCCCGGTGATACAACAAATTGTTGAAGCAGTTGCAGAAACCATGGAAGAAACACCGCCGGAACTTGTTGGAGATATTTTGGAACATGGTATCGTTCTTGCAGGAGGCGGATCGCTCATTCGGGGCATTGATAAGCTCATCGCAACGGAAACCAAAATGCCGGTATGGATCACGGAAGATCCACAAACTGCCGTTGTTCGGGGGTGCGGTATTCTTCTTGATGATTCAGGCTTACTTGCTCGGGTAAAAGTTGCCCAACGGAAAGGATAATATTGTGTTTGCCAAAATTATGTCGCGTATTTTTGAGCCGGTCCTGTTATTTTCCGTATTGTTTGTTTTGATTCTTCTTCGTGCGTCATTGACTTTTTATGAGGTCCTTCTCGTTTCCGGTATTGTGTTTATTGGTGTCCTTTTTCCAACGTTTGGATTATTAGTCTATGCACTTCGTACAAAAAAAATATCCAATTGGGACATTTCTAATCGGAAAGAACGGGTCAAGGCGTTATGTATCTTTTTATTGTTTCTTCTTTGTGGTGCAATTGGTATTGCATGTGTTGGTCGTATGATTGTTACAAATTTTTTTGTATTGATCACGATCATGTATTTCTTGTTTTTTCTCATTACCTTATGGTTTAAAATTTCCGGTCACATGACCATGGCAACGCTTTTTGTTGGCACACTGATTGTGTGGTTTGGAGGATTCACCTGGCTATTGGTGTTTGCCTTACCCGTCCTTGCATGGTCACGCGTTGTTTTGAAACGGCATACCCGTCTCCAGGTCATTACCGGAATCATCTTTGGCGCGTGCATTGTTGGCGTTGGGATACTATTGCATCTTATATAATATATGAAGTTTGGGAGTGCATTTTCAGACAGTGTAACCGGCGGGAAGGCAACCGAACGACGGTTATTTCGAACACCGTCTGCGTCCTGGTGGAGTGGATCCGGACGATTTTTATTATTTACTTCTGTCTTATTTTTTTCTTTGTTTGCGTTGTTTTTCCGGTTGTTTCATTTGACGGTCGTCAAGGGTCATGAATATCGTTCGCTTGCCGATGGCAACAGAACGCGGGTTCTCATTCAGCACGCGCCACGTGGGCTACTTCTTGACAGAACTGGGAAACCATTGGTTTCAAATATCCCGCAGTATCGGCTTATTCGTCCGTGTGAAGGAACGGCCGACGCAACGCAAGAATGTACGACTCGTGTCAGTCAGGAAGAGGGAGATGCCATGCAGAAAAATGGATTACCTTTGGGGTCATTTTTGGAAGTTGACTATCAGCGGTTGTATTTGTATCCGGAGGCAACGGCACATGTTGTTGGGTATATTAATGAATTATCCGAGGATGAACTTCAGGATGAGTATTATGCTCTTCGGGGATATGGCCCGGGAGACCGGATTGGTAGAGTTGGGGCTGAAGAAGTGTTTGAAGAACGATTACGGGGAAAAAATGGCAAGCAACTCGTGGAAGTGGACGCATCGGGAAAAATTCTTCGAGTGTTAGGATCCGACCCTGCCATTCCGGGAGAATATATTACGTTATCCTTAGATATTGGGTTATCCGTGACTGCGGAGACTGCCTTTCCTGTGGGACAAAAAGGAGCGGTCGTTATTACCAAACCAAGTACCGGAGAGATAGTAGGATTGTATTCGAGTCCTTCCTACAATCCAAATTTATTCACCTCCGTGATGTCCATGGAACAGTACCATGGACTGGTGAATAATCCGGATCAGCCCATGTTTAACCGCAGCATAGGTGGGGTGTATCCTCCCGGATCCACGTTTAAAATTGTGACGGCTCTTGCGGGACTTGAGGAAAAATCGATTCAGAAAGATACGATTGTGGAAGATACCGGAGTGATTACCATCGGACCGTATAAATTTCCGAATTGGTTTTTTCTGCAATACGGAAAAACCGATGGGTTTGTGGATGTTGTGAAAGCACTGCAACGGTCAAACGATATTTTTTTCTATAAAGCGGGTGAGATGATTGGGATTACAAAACTTTCCCAGTGGGCAAGAAAGGTAGGGATTGGAAAACCTCTAGGCATTGAACTGTCTGGCGAGGCAAGTGGACTGATGCCGGATCCTGCATGGAAACAGGAACGGTTTGTGTCACCTGAGGATTTGGAAGCCCGGAATAATGACTGGTATTTAGGTGACACTTATCACGTTGCCATTGGGCAAGGATATTTAATGACGACCCCACTACAAGTGAATGCCTGGACGGATGTGATTGCAAATAATGGGGTGCAGTGTAGGCCAACGATTAAAAAAGTGACCAATAGTAAATATCAAAGTCCAACATGTAAAAGTTTAGATATCCATAAAGAGACTATTTCACTCATAACTCAAGGCATGCAGGAAGCATGCGCAACAGGTGGAACCGGTTGGCCGCTGTTTGATTTTCACGTGCAGGCAACGGCGTCTGCGGCAATGACGTATATTCCGGTTGCCTGTAAAACAGGAACTGCAGAGTTTGGTGATACCACAGGGAAGCCCCATGCATGGTTTACGGTGTTTGCACCGATTCCGGAACAGTACAACAGTTCACTGAAAGAAAGTGGGAAAACAATTATTTCCGGAGACCCTGAGCTTGCCATCTCCGTCCTTGTTGAAGGAGCTGGTGAAGGAAGTGATCAGGCATCACCGGTTGCAAAGAAAATATTGGAAGCATGGTTTTTGCGGTAAATCCAAAGCGATATGACTGAAAAAAAAGATGTCGTTCTATTAGGTGCAGGACCATGCGGTCTAGCTGCAGCGTGGTATCTTCAAAATCATGGATGTACGTCATTTCATTTGTATGAGGTAACAGATCATGCCGGTGGTCTTTCCTCATCCGTTATTGATGCAAACGGATTCACCTGGGACATCGGCGGTCATGTATTTCATAATGCTGATCCAACGGTTGATGCATTGTTTTCCTATGTTACAAAAAATAAATTTACGACCTACATGCGCCGTGCGTTTGTTCAAATACAAAACACGTTTGTTTCCTATCCCTTTCAATATGCGCTTTTCCAATTGCCCCCTGCACTACAAAAGGCATGTATTGAGGGGGTAACAACGAGCAAAAAGATACCATCTCCAACATCGTTTTATGATTGGATTTTGCAGACATTCGGTTTTGGGATGGCAACATATTTTTTCTTTCCGTACAACAGAAAAATGTGGAACTATCCGTTGGAAAAAATGGGATGGGAGTGGACTAGCAAAAAAGTTGCAACGGCCAAAGAACAAGAGAAAGGGACCGCGTGGGGAAGTAATGCACAGTTTTTTATTCCAAATGTTGGCGGTATGGGATCGGTTTTTTCATCCATGGCAGCAGCACTGCAGCAAAATATTTCTTATCATAAACAGGCGGTAGCAATTGATGGAAAGAAACACATTGTTACATTTTCCGATGGATCTTCTGTTTCATATGGTGTGCTTTTTTCTACCATTCCTTTGACATCACTGACAATTATGACGAAAGGTATTCGGTTGCCGAAAGCAACAACGCTTGCATCAACGGGAGTTATCGCTATTGGGATCGGTATCAAAGGAACCGTTCCGGAACTACTTAAGACTGTCCATTGGATCTATGTTCCTGATCCAAAGATTCCTTTTTTCCGTGTGAGTGTGTATTCCAATTATGGAACACACAATGCACCATCAGGCGCGTGGTCACTGCTTTTTGAACTCTCGTATGACGGTAAAACACCAGTGAAGAAAGATGTAGTTATTCGACAAGTTATTACGACTGCGATGGCGTGCGGGTATATCCCAAAAGACGCGGATATCGTTGATCGTTTTTATATTGAAGCGCCGCTCGCATATCCCGTTCCTACAAAAAATCGTGACGCGATTTTATCGCGGGTTACTCCAATTCTTGAAGCGCATGATATATTTCCCCGGGGCCGATTTGGATCATGGAAATATGAGGAAGGAAATATGGATCATGTAATGCTTGCGGGCATTGCATGGGCACATGCGTATATGAAGAAACACGTATGATGATGACCGATGAAGATTGGTATTGGGTTGGGTTTAGTGTATTTCCCGGTATCGGCCCGGTACGTTTTAATCTTTTATGCCAGTATTTTGGCACTGCGAAAAACGCATGGGAAGCAACAAAAACAGAACTTGTCGAAACCCATCTTCCGCAAGCAATTGTTGATGCCTTTTGTTCGTTTCGGGCATCATTTTCCCTTGATGCATACAAAAAAGCATTAGAACGACTTCACATCGTCGCACTTCCAAAAACGCATCCCCATTATCCGCACCTTCTCAAGGAAATATCCGATGCGCCGATTGTTTTGTATGTGAAAGGCAAAAAAGGAGAAATACCGATTGATATGACAAAAACAATTGCTGTTGTTGGAACCCGGCATCCGACTGCCTACGGCATAACGGTGACGAAACAAATTGTCTCCGATTTGGTTGACGAATCCTGTACGATTGTATCTGGGATGGCATACGGAATTGATGCTATTGCTCATGAGACGGTCGTTGCAAAACATGGAAAAACCATTGCCGTGTTAGGATGCGGTGCTGATATCTGTGCGCCCTATGCAAATTATCATATCTACAAAAAATTGACGGAGGAAGGATATGGTGCAATCGTTTCTGAAATGCCTATTGGTGTCCGGCCAAATAAAGGACTGTTTCCTCAACGAAACAGAATTATTAGCGGGCTGT
Source organism: Candidatus Gottesmanbacteria bacterium (assembly GCA_903821745.1). Taxonomy (GTDB): domain Bacteria; phylum Patescibacteriota; class Microgenomatia; order UBA10105; family UBA927; genus CAIJMI01. The sequence goes on along the minus strand of CAIJMI010000005.1, from coordinate 263,293 downwards.
CTTTGGCAACGGTTGTCATTGAAGGGGCAGATGACAGCGGGACCTTGATCACCGCACGAAACGCGGCAGAACAGGGCCGGGACGTCTTTGCCGTGCCGGGTCCAATTACCAGCAAAATGAGTCAGGGACCGGCAAAACTCATCAAGTCAGGCGCTCAGGTTGCAACGTCGTCTGACGATATCTTGTCGAGTTTGGGGCTTGCAAAACAGGGGGAACTTGGAGAACAATAGATAGAAAGCATATTTGACAGACATGTTAGGATACTGGTAGTATCTCTTTTTTGCTGAAGTGAACAGAGTATGGATTTAATCATTGTTGAATCACCAACCAAAGCACGAACACTATCTCGGTTTTTGAAAGGGAAGTATGCCGTTGAGGCCACCATGGGTCATATTCGGGACTTGCCAAAGGCAAGTTTGGGTGTTGATGTGGAGCATGATTTTGCTCCCAGTTATGTCATTCCCCGGGACAAGAAAAAACAGGTCAGTGAACTGCTTTCTAAAATGAAAAAAGCAGATCATATCATTCTTGCCAGCGATCCTGACCGTGAAGGAGAAGCGATCGCATGGCATGTTGCGTCAATTCTTGAGGAATCGAAACCGAAAAAAAGTACCAAAAAGAAAAAGGAAGAAGCAGTGTCTCCGTATACGAGAATTACGTTTCATGAAATTACGGAATCAGCAATCAGCCACGCGCTTGCCCATCCTGGGAAAATAGACATGAAGCTTGTGTCTGCGCAACAAGCAAGACGGGTTCTCGATCGGTTAGTGGGATATAAATTATCCCCGATTTTATGGCAGAAGTTATCCAAACGTTGGTTATCCGCCGGTCGTGTGCAATCCGTTACTGTCCGGCTTATCGTTGAGCGGGAACGGGAAATAAAGAAATTTGAGAAAACCCCGTATTTTACGATTGCTGGAACGTTTATCAACGGTGAATCCATTACCGCACAACTCATTTCCAAAGATGGGATTAGGTATGAGCAGTCATTAGCATTAACCCTGTTTGACGGAAAATACACCACGACCAAAACCAGCATTGCAACTGAAGCGGATGCAAAAAACATTATTGGGGATTTGCAATCTCCATTTACCGTATCGGCGGTTGATAAAAAGGAATCGAAACGAACTCCTGGGCCTGCGTATACGACGAGTACCTTGCAGCAGGATGCAGGACGCAAACTGTATTTTTCCGCCAAAAAGACCATGCAGCTTGCGCAGAAATTGTATGAGGAAGGAATGATTACCTATCACCGGACGGATAGCGTTAATCTTTCTGAAAAATTTATTGGAGAAGCACGTGCATTTATTACCTCCGTCTACGGAGCGCAATACGTGCCAGCGGAAGTCCGTGTGTACCAGACAAAATCAAAGGTTGCGCAGGAAGCACATGAAGCCATCCGTCCGACGGATGTTGGCGTATCTGATGAACTGTTAAAAAATAATCCGGAATTTAATCATGATCATGTTAGGCTCTATGAGCTTATTTGGAAACGGGCAGTTGCAACACAAATGAAAGAAGCATTGTTTGATTCCACAACGATTGTGATCACGAGCGATAATGGGTATGTATTTCAAGCACAGGGATCTGTCATTACGTTTGATGGATTTTTAGCAATCATGGGCCATGATGCACATGAAACGGTTCTTCCAGCTGTTACCGTTGGAACAACAGTGAAATTGAAAGAGGCAATTCCTGAGCCACATGAGACGCAGGCCCCTCCACGGTATTCTGAGGCGAGTCTTATCAAAGCACTTGAAGAAAAAGATATTGGCCGGCCAAGCACCTATGCGCCAATTATTTCAACGATTATTGATCGGCAGTATGTGGCAAAGGTAGAAAAGAAGTTTGTTCCAACAGAACTTGGCGATCAGGTAACGGATTTTCTGATTACCTATTTTTCCAACATTATGAGTTTGCCCTTCACCGCCGCAATGGAGGATAGTTTGGATGAAATTGCCACGGGCCAAAAAGAATGGGCGCCGGTTATCCGGGCGTTTTATGAGCCATTCGCGGAAGCCGTTAAAAATACGATTGAGACAGCAGAAAAAGTGAAAGCACCAGTTGAGGAACTGGATGAAAAATGCCCAGAATGCGGTAGTCAATTAGTTGTTCGAACGGGGAGATACGGCAAATTTATTGCCTGCAGTAATTTTCCAACCTGTAAATACACGAGACAAAAATTGGAGACTATTGATATGAAGTGTCCGAAATGTGGCGGGGATATTGTTGTAAAAAAAACACACCGTGGAAAAACATTTTACGGATGCAGTAATTATCCGACCTGCACTTTTGCTGCGTGGAAAAAAGAAGATATTAAGTAGTGCTATACTAATTCTATATGGAGGATAGGACGAAAACTGTTGCAGCAATCACCATTCTCATTGGGTTTGTCGTTCTTATTATCATTGTGATGGGCATCATATTTGCCGGAAGGAAAGTCGTTTCTCCAGTTCCCCCCGAAGGATCCATTAAAATTATTTTTATTTCTCCCACACCGATCACACCTGCCATTCCTGCATCCGTGTCTGCAACACCAAAAGGTGCCTCTGGCAGATAAGGGTAGTTTTTGATACTGTAATGGTATGAATATTGGCGCTATCGATACAACCCTCTTTTTTGCAATCAATCATTTACCGCACGGGTGGTTATCGGACGGGTTTTTTAGTTTAATTTCCGGTATCGGGGACAACGGATTTATTTGGTTTGTGATCGGTATCTGGTTGATTGCGAAGGAAGAACGGAAAGACAAACAATTTTTTCTCCCTCTTGGACTTGCCGGGGTGTTTACCTGGATTCTTTCCGAATTTGCCATCAAGGATTTCGTTGCTCGGCTTCGTCCATCGACCATTCTGGATACTGCTATTGTTGTCGGATTTCCAAACGGATATTCATTCCCTTCAACACACACAACATTTGCATTTGCACTTGCCTATGTGCTTTCCTCTAAGGAACCGCGGTTTAAAAAATGGCTGTATCTCCTTGCGGTTTTCGTTGGATTTTCCAGAATTTATCTTGGGGCGCATTATCCAGGAGACGTGCTTGCCGGAGCTGCTGTAGGATGGATGATTGGGTATGGAATCATGCAATGGTATCAATATGATAAGATGAACCGGACGAAACCAAAAAAACTTCATAACAAACGGAGACGGTAAGAATTAACGATATGTTCGGTTTGCATACAGATACGGTATATACGTACGCAGGGACCGTTTTTCCGAAAGTCCGTTTATCAGCGCATAGACACTATAAAACCAGATGCGAAACAGTAGGTTTGACTTCCACCGGACAAGTTTTTTTATGATAGGAATGAGCCAAGGAAATTGTACGGCGGTTTGAAAAAAGAACAGCATGTTCTGTACATAATTTGGATTCAGTCTTTTCAGGATGGTCCTGTCAAGAACGGTTTCTGGTAAGTTGGTGAAATCATAGTCCTGGTCTAAATATCCGTATTTCTTCGCAATATCGACAATTTTTGTTCCGGGGAATGGTGTAAAAATTGCAGCCCTTGGATAATCTGTTTTCATTCGAACGTTGATCATAATTGTTTCCCACATTTCCTGTTCTGTTTCTGTCGGAAGTCCAAGCATATTGAATGTCTTAAATTTTATTCCATGCTCATGGAGGGTTGTTGCCATCGATATGAGATAGTCATTTGTATAATTTCTTTGTACGATGTCTTGTCGTACACGGCGCGACCCGGATTCGACACCGATTGAGACGCTGTAACAATTATATTTTGCCAAAATTTTAATGCATGCGTTTGTTGTGAGTTCAGGTCGTAATAATATGACAAAGGGGAGTGGAGTGATTTTTGTATATGCTTTGAATACTTCATTCATCCACGGAAGGTCAACCCCGAAGGAATCGGATGCAAAAATAATTGGATTTGGTGGGAAATATTGTAATGCAGCTTGGATTTCCTGAATGGACCGCTGAACACTGAAGTGTCTGAGGTATGGTCCTAATCCATGGTAGAGTGCCCGTGTTTTTTCATTGAAACAATAATTACAGGAGAATGGACAACCCCGAATGAGAAATACCGTTGGGGATCCATAGAGGACTGGCGTATTTTGGTAACAGGACCAATCGATGAGGGGAATGGTATCGAGCGGATAGACAAGTGGACGAAGCGGATTTTTGATAATGTTCTTTTTTTCTTTGACCCAAAGATTTTTGATATGTGCATATGATTTTTTTTGTTCGATTGCATTCAGCAGATCCATGAGCGCAAATTCACCTTCCCCTCGACAGATAAGATCGATGGATTTTTCGTGTATAACCTCAGGAAATAACGTGGGATGTGGACCGCCTAAAATAATTGGTGTTTTTGTTATTTTTTTGATGCTCCGACAAATATCAAGCGTATCGTTCATAAAACTGCTTAAACAGGAAAAACCGATGATGTCTGGTTTCTCTTTCGTAATTTTTTGACAGATCTGTTGGCTATCTGTGCTGAGGATGAGAATAAATTGGTGGCCTGCCTTTTTTGCTGCAGCGTGTAAATATGCGGTGCCGCAGTAGGGAGCGCATTGAAGTTGAACCATGACTATCTTTGCCATTCCTATTACAATACACTAAGTATCAGATACTGTGCAATTTGTTTCATAGTTTTATATACTACACAATATGAAATTAAATGCAGCAGAACTAAGGACGCAACCAGTTGACGAACAGGTTGCAAAAAAGATTAAGAAAAATCCAATCATTATAATCTTGGATAATGTGTTGGACACCTATAACATCGGATCCATTTTTCGTCTTGCCGATGCGGTCGCAGCAGAAAAAGTGTATTTATGTGGGTCTACTGAAACTCCGCCAAACACGCGGATCAAAAAAGCCTCTATCAATACCTGGCAATGGGTGAATTGGGAATATGCACCGGATACTGCTGCTTTAGTTATTCAAGTAAAAAAAGAAAATCCAAAATTACAAATTATTGCCGTAGAACAGGATACGCGAAGCATTCCGTTTGAAAAAATAACATATTCCACCCCTGTGGCAATTGTGATTGGCAATGAATCTTATGGTGTCTCAAAAGAGGTTCTGAAACATGTGGATACGATTGTGGAACTACCGATGTTTGGAATCAATACATCCCTCAATGTAATGGTAACGACGGGAATAGTACTCTACGATATTGTTCGTCAGTTAACAAAATAGAAATAATTATTTTTACTATGTTTAGACCAATGATATTCGTTTGGTGGATTTTTATCCTGATCGAATGCGGATGTATTTGTGTGCTTGGATATCGGTATTACGACAGACGTTTTGTACATACTCCAAAAAAAATTCATGTATTGCCAGTAGAAAAAGACTATACCCAGATTCTTCAAGATAGTGGTCTGCAATTTTACGACGAACCAAAAGCAAATATTCAGATACATGAAAATTTTGCGAAATTCGGAGTGGACGAAATGATTACGCAAACTTTTAATGCAGATGGTCTGCATGAGCGGTTTGATTATTCAACACAGAAAAGTCCTGACGTTTTTCGTATTATTTCTCTTGGTGATTCGTTCACGCAGGGTGTATATCTCAATACCGAACAGAATTATTCAGAAGTATTGGAAGATATGTTAAATGCCCACGTACAGTGTGCCAACAAAATGCGTTTTGAAGTTATTAATTTAGGAGTTTCCGGATATGATATGCAATATAATCTGATACGATATCAACGGAAAGGAATGAAGTACACTCCTGATTTGGTTTTGTTGTGGACGAATGATAATGATTTTTTAGTGCCGAGTGAATCGCTTCGAGTATTTAATTCTCAGTGGGAACCGCAAGTGCAGGAGCCTGTTCTCGTAGAAAAATACCGTTCACTTGGTGATTTTTATCCGGAACAAACAGTATTGTTTAATAAATTTTATGAAACACATCCGCGTGAAGCATTAATTGTACAGGAAATGGAATATTTGCAAGAGCTTTTGAAGCGCATTGCTCGTCCAACAATTATTTTTACTCTCGCCTCATTTCCTGAAGATATCCGTTTGAAGATAGAATCCGTTGTTTCCAAGTATCCATCAGTACATTTCTATCCAGAGATACCAGACAATTTTCCTCAGCTCCCAGATCAGCATCCATCAGCTACAGGACATACGATTTTTGCAGAGTTTTTATTTAATAAGATAACAACATCGGCATATTTTTCCTGTAAAGGTATATGAAAAAATATATTTTTATTGCAACTGTGTCCATGGAGTTGATTGCGATTTTTTTTATTTGGAAATATGTTTTTAAAAAACCGTTTTTTCCGCAACACAATGCATTACCTCGTTTGTTATTGACGTTCGCACCTGATGCTACATTTCAATATTATTATCTTTTTCCCACAAATATTGACGATGTGGCAACTGCTGCGTGGTTGCCAGAAAAAGTAACATATCATTACAATAGTGACGGCCTTGCGGATCCTATCGACTATTCGGTGAAAAAGGATGATGGAGTATTTCGAATTATGACACTCGGTGATTCTTTCGTTTTTGGTATGTGGGTAAATCAACATGAGAATTTTTCTGAACTGTTAGAGACGCGGTTAAATACAACAATAGCGTGTTCTACCATTCAAAAATTTGAGGTGCTTAATTTAGGTGCGCCCGGATTTGATGTGCGCTATATTGCAAAACGATATGAGGATATAGGTGCCAAATATCATCCTGATTATCTGATATGGTTTGTGCGGGGTGAAAATATATTTATGAATACGGATATATATCGGGAACGGGAAGAATTTTATAAAAAGGAACTGCAAAAGACCGGAGCCTCCAAGCGGTATCAGGTTGACATGAATGACCCATATGCGGCATCAACATTGTCGTATAAGGACTATATGGATTCATTGAACAGGTTATCATCAGATAAGAAAGAAATCTTTCTTCAACCCGAACTTACGGCAATACGAACGCTCATACAACAGAAGACATCTCCATTATTATTTTTGACGCTTCAAGATGAATCCCAAGAGTATAAAAGAATATTGCAACATTTTCTATCAGCTGACGCGCATATTGCATATGCAGAAATAGGCGATGTTGATACCTTTGCACCGCATGATTATCATCCGAATATTTTGGGACATGCACATATCGCGCAAATTATTTTTCAATTGTTAACTTCCGGAATGTTGAAATCCTGTCACATGTTATAGAGGATCATAACCATGCAAATAAAGAGATCTGTAGTGCTTATTTCCTGTGTTTCACAGTAGGCTTGGTTTGGAGTGTGAGTATTTCTAAACACACAAAGAGAAGCAATAATGCGTACGCCCCTGATGTATAAGAGCTGGCGGTTGTATTGGTTGGGGATTTAATTGTTCCAAAGAATGCGACTACGCCGTAAAATAATAGTGAACAAAGGAGTAATGAGGCCTGAAACCAATCGGTGAAGGTAAGTTTTTGTTGTTTGAAAAGTCGTATAAGAAAATACACATACGACAACAAAAATATTATTGGCATGAACTGTTGATACCAATATTGGATATATGTGTTCGTGAATGGCACAAGTGATGATTGATATGGAGGTCGTTGGTTATCAGTAAGAATAATTCCTCTTGTCATTTTTTTAAATAGTGCAATTTGATTTTCCGGTCCATGACTATATTTGGGAGTTGTTGAGAGATCGAGGTTATCGGCAAGCACCCCTGTTTGTATGGTGTTCACAAATTGATTATAAAAATGTTCACGATCTTCCTGATTAAACAAAGTAAATCCGCTAATTGGTAAGAGACCACAGGAAATATATTTTGCCTTACACGCAGCATTGATTTCTTTGGTGAGTTTCTCGAAAAGCAGTTGTTCATTTTTTTGTGAAGGTCTCGTGATCCGCCATATTGCGTCACGGAGGGCAAAATGAAAAGCGCCTCCGGCGAGTTCATGCTCTTCCGGTGGTATCCCTGTCCAGACAACACTGTTGCGTGCCCAATCATATCCACCTTCTCCTTCAAAGAATGATCGGAGCTTTGCAAATGTTGGACTTACCACATACAGTATTTGTCTTGTCGATTTTGGCAGACTGATGAGTGGATTATGCTCTTCTGGTTGAATGCGGAGCAATGCTGAAAACGCTTTTGTATAACTCGGGTAAGAAAATTCTCGTGCTGTGTATATCCCATACGTTTTTTTATTGACGGAACTTACTATGTGTGTTCCACCAAGGAATATGAGAATGGGAATTATGAGTGCTATGACGTATTTTTTTGATACTTTTTTTTGTTTCCATGTTATCCACAAAGAATATCCATAACATACACCAATGAGGGGAAGTAAGAAAAACCCTTCTTCCCGATAGTACCAAAAGAGGAAAAAGAATATACCAAGAGAGCATGTATAGAATACACTTTTTTTATACGCTGTATGTACCGAAGTAACGAGGCCGAAACAACTCATTGCAACTGCCATACTGAGAGCTGGATATAAAGCAGATCGCGTGAGTTCAAAAAAAGTTTCATGATCAATCATAAAAGGATTAAATAAAATGAGCGTATAGAGCGGTATCAGGATCCATTTCTTTTTTACCAACGGTATCGCACAACCGAGAAATAAAAATGCTGCGGCACAATAGAGGAGTGTCTGTGCTATGGTAAGCGGAATATGAAGAAGATATGTTATTGCAATAAACAGTGGGAATACGGGTCCTCTCGTAATAATTCGTTCATTATATGGACCAAGCCAATTTCCATTCGCAATGGATTCAGCGTTTGTTATATACAGCTGCATATCGTGAGGTGAGGGAGTAATGGCAACTAGTTCTCTATTTTTAATCAACCATACACGAAACACTGTGAGTGATACGATTATCATAATAAAAAGAATAGTCGAAACGATAGTAGTATTTCTCTGAATGACTTTTGGTTTCTTCATGGATATGCAGCGTATTTTTTATTGTTCGTTTAGTAATTTTATTATTTCTGGAAAAAGAATACGAGCAACCGATTGGTTACCTAAGGTGTTTAAATGGGTATCTTGCGGTTGGAAATACTGCATTGCTGAGGTATCTGATTTCCACATTTCCAATAGATCAATATAGTTGATATGATTTTGGTCGAAATACTGCTTGAGCACGCGTTGTGGCAATTCTACATCAAACGAATCAACTGGAATATTTTGTTTCAACGCTATTGTATGCAATAGATCTCTATTTACTTGCATTTCTTCTGGAATAATAAGAACTAAAAAATGTGCCCGTGCTTTTTCAGTTAATTCTTTCATATGGCTAATATTTTGCTGAATTTGCGGTAATGAAGCGTATACGTCGCTATGTGGTAATAGAATGGATGATTTGTCCATTTCCAAAGCTAAAAATTCCTCCAATGGAAATGTTGGTTCATGAGGGTTGTAAGACGAATAATCATCGATTCCCATCGTGCCATAAGAAGGGGATGATTTAGTTTGCTTCGTCATCATAGATTTTCGACCAAAACGAAACGTGTAATACAAATTTCGCGTTAACGATATGAGTTTTGATTGATAGAATATAAAAGGGAGGATATGTGGTTGTTTATTTTTTTCACTGGCGTACCGTTCAATATCTAAATTTGCGTCCAAAAAATCGTTTCCTACATAAAATGCAAGTACAATAATGTCTGGCTGATATCGAATTCCTTCTAAAGAAAGCAGTATCTCTTCAATGGGGGGTCCTATGCAAGGCAATGCGAGATTAATAGCTTGAAATTTTTTTGGATACTCTGCCCTAATGTTTTTTTCTAATAGGTTAAGAAATAATTGATTATACGGAATTGGTCCAACAGCTTGAGAATCTCCAAGTAGGACTAACCGTTTCGTATCTGATGGTTTTTGGTAGGGAGTTTCAGGAGTCCTGAATCCTTTAGAATTTAAAACAAATCCATATAATTCAAATTCTGGTGGAGTAGGGCAGTTAGACAATGTCCATAATCCTTGCCAGTCAATATTGGTCACATACCGGCTTTGCTGATATGGATTTTTTGTAAAAAAAAGTAATTTTGGAGAAAATTTTTTAGCTTCTCCAAGAAAAAGTTCAGAGAGTACAAAAACAATACACATGCCTATGATACTGTATAAAACCTGTTTGATCATAGTTCAGCGCTTCGAAATGAAATTATCATTAATGATGAGATAATCCATCGGTGTTTTCAGAAAATCTTCAATTGCTTGTCTTGGAGTTTCAACAATGGGTTCGCCTTGAAGATTAAAACTCGTGTTCATGATGCAATCAATATGCGTTTTTTTTGCGTATGCCTGAATAAGACGGTAATATCTTCCGTTTGCCTGTGATACCGTCTGTATGCGACACGATGCATCCTGATGGACAATTGCCGCAAGCGCTTCTTGTTTGCGTTTTTTTACGTTGAAGCAAAAATTCATAAAAGGCGACGCATGTTTGTTTTGTGGCACTTCGAAATATTCATGAATCGTCTCCTGGAGCGCTGATCCCGCAAACGGCCGAAATTGCTCCCGATGTTTGATAATATTCATTTTCGTTTTCATCCTTCGAGGATTGGTTGCAGCTACAATGGATCTGTTGCCAAGTGCACGTGGCCCAAATTCCATTGGTCCTTGAAACCATCCGATTATTTTATGCTGTGCGAGCAGTGTTGCTGCTTTTTTGATGAGTGTTTGTTCATCTGCAATTTTTTGATAGGTGAGTGTTGAATATTGTGAAAGCACACGTTCGACTTCCTCATCACTTGGACTTGTCCCAAGCGCAAGTGATGCAAGTGGTTCGTGACGACTGATCGGCGATCCAAAAAAATTATAGTAGACATAGAGCGCTGCGCCGATTGCTGTTCCACTATCACTCGCGCTCCCTAAAATATGAATTCTTCTGAATGGCGTGTTTTTATAGAGTTTTCCGTTTGCAAGTGCATTGAGTGCCACACCGCCACTCATACAAAGATTTTTTTCTTTTGTTATGTTTGCGAGATGGTTGATCATGGCAAACAGGATTTCTTCTGTTATCTTTTGGAGACTTGCAGCAAGGTCTTTGTGGCGTTTTTTGACCACTTCGTGTGACTTTCGTGGGGTACCAAACAGTGATTCAAATTTTTTATTCCACATGCAAAATGATGTTACAAATCCGAAATATGCTGTATTGAGATAAAAACTGCCATCGGGTTTTATGTCGATGAGTTGGCGTATTTTATCTTCATACGTCGGTTTTCCATACGCAGCCAGTCCCATGACTTTATATTCATCTTCATTGATTTTAAATCCGAGAAATGCTGTGAATGTCGAATACAAAAGGCCAATAGAATGGGGGAAATTGATTGCTGCAAGGTGAGTGAGGGAATTGTTTTTTGCAGACCAAAGTCCTGTTGTTTCATATTCACCAACACCGTCTATAGTGAGGATTGCCGCATGGGTAAACGGGGACGTAAAAAAGGATGATGCAGCATGGGAAAGATGATGGGGAACAAACATAATTTCCTTTTTGAAGTGCAATTTTTTTCGTATGATATGTTCAACGGTAATTTTTGATCCCAACCAGTCAGGAATGGATTTGAGAAACGGTCGGAGGGCATATGGATAGGTCGTTACAAACGTTTCAAGCAGCCGCTCAAATTTTAAGAGCGGTTTTTCATAATACGCAATCACGTCTACGTCATCAATGGTGTAGTTTGTTATTTGAAGCAGACGCGTTATTGCATTGATAGGGAATTGATTATCATGTTTAATTCTCGTGAACCGTTCTTCTTCAAGTGCGGCCACAACTTTTCCATTGACAATAAGGGCTGCTGCGCTGTCGTGATAAAACGCTGATATTCCAAGAATGATCATATTAATAGGGTGATGAAAAAAAGTGTTTAGGTAATTTTTTCTTTTCTGGTATCAACCAATAGCTATCTGAAACTGAAGAAACATGTTGGGTCAGCCGATATATGATCCACGCTAAACCAATGATAAAAACGTAGATAATTCCAACACTGAATGCTATAAACAATGTGTTTAACTTTTTTATGACGTTCATAAAATCGGGTAGAGGAAGACAGGCAGGGGGCTTATTTGCGCGCTGATAATAAGAAGGGCGATAATAATGAGAAAGAGGATAATGGGAATAATCCAAATTTTTTTCGAATGGATAGCAAGTATGAGTAATTGCTTCATGGTTTGAAACATAGTATTTAGTGTATCGTATATGCTTCCGTTTGTAAATTTAGCCATAAATACATTGGGGATTGACGCAGATTACCCCTTCCCGTATAATTGACATTTGCAATGAGAAAGTAAGCCAATTCGCTTCGTGTTTTTGGGTATGAACCCCGCACAAGGCGGGGCTTTTTTTCTCTCTTTTTGCTCGTTAACATATTTGCAAGCAGTATAGTCAGTACAGTAAATATCTTGGTGAATTAAACGGTGATAGGAAATTTTTTTGAGAGTTTGATCCTGGCTCAGGATGAACGCTGGCGGCGTGCCTTAAGCATGCAAGTCGGACGAAGATATGAGATGTCGCAAGACAGATTGTTGATTAGTGGCGGACGGGTGAGTATAAGCAGGGAACGTACCTTGAACTATCGGATAGCTCGTCGAAAGACGGGGTAATACGGTATGTGATCGCAAGATTAAAGTCGCAAGACGGTTCTAGAGCGGCCCTGTTCCCATCAGCTTGTTGGTAGGGTAACGGCCTACCAAGGCTACGACGGGTAGGGGGTGTGAGAGCACGACCCCCCACAATGGCACTGAGACACGGGCCATACACCTACGGGTGGCAGCAACTGGGAATATTCGGCAATGGGCGAAAGCCTGACCGAGCGACGCCGCGTGAGGGATGAAGTCTTTCGGGATGTAAACCTCTTTTATATAGCCGTCGAGGCTATAAGAATAAGCACCTACAAACTACGTGCCAGCAGTCGCGGTAATACGTAGGGTGCAAGCGTTATCCGGATTCACTGGGCGTAAAGAGTCGTGTAGGTGGTATATTGCATCGCACTTGAAAGCCCGAGGCTTAACCTCGGCGTTGGGTGCGAGATGAATATACTCGAGGGTGATAGAGGAAAGGGGAACTCATGGTGGAGCAGTGAAATGCGTTGAGATCATGAGGAACACCAAAGGCGAAGGCACCTTTCTGGGTCATTCCTGACACTGAGACACGAAAGCTAGAGGAGAGAAGCAGATTAGAGACCTGCGTATTTCTAGCCCTAAACGCATGCCTGCTAGTTACTCCGAATTTTTGGAGCGACGTAAGCTAACGCGTTAAGCAGGCCGCCTGGGGAGTACGATCGCAAGATTAAAACTCAAAGGAATTGACGGGGACCCGCACAATCGGTGGAGCGTGTGGTTCAATTCGAGACAAAGCGAAAAACCTTACCAAGTTTTGACATGCTACCGTTTTAACCCGCTAGAAATAGTGGGCTATCCGCAAGGATGGTAGCACAGCTGCTGCATGGCTGTCGTCAGCTCGTGCCGTGGGGTGTTCCATTAAGTTGGAGAACGAGCGCAACCCGTATCCGATGTTACAAGTGTCATCGGAGACTGCCCTGGTATTTTCCAGGGAGGAAGGAACGGACGACGTCAAGTCAGCACGGCGCTTATAACTTGGGTTACACACACCCTACAATGGCGAATAACAATGGGATGCAAGCCGGTAACGGCAAGCAAATCCCCAGTAAATTTCGCCTCAGTTCAGATTGAGGTCTGCAACCCGACCTCATGAAGTCGGAATCGATAGTAATCGCGGATCAGAAGGCCGCGGTGAATACGTTCTCGGGTCTTGTACACACCGCCCGTCAAGCCAACAAAGTTGGAGGCGGCCGAAGAGCCCTTCTTTAATGCAGGGAGCTAAGCCGAATTCAGCGATGGGGACTAAGTCGTAACAAGGTATCCCTAGCCGAAGCTGGGGATGGATCACCTCCTTTCTAATTAAAAAATCGAAGACAACAAAGCATACATGAATGAGCAATCATTCCACTATATGAAGAGTGTCGTTAGATTTTGACACGCATCTCTTGAGAGAGTGCGTATATATAAACTATTCTCGAGCAGAATAGTTCTCTCAAAAACCCTAAGTTCCTGTCACCGTCTAGTGCATCAAGTATTTACTGTTTTCGTTTCTTATCCCGCTTTGCACGCGGGATTTTTTGTGGATACACATTAGTTATTTCTGACTAGATGCGATACATTAGTAATATTAGGAATAATTTTCATGTGGAAGGGTATGAAACATAATTGCTCCTTCTTTTTAAGAAAGTACAAGAAAATACTATTTCTATTGTTGTTTGGTAGTGTAATACTGTTTCGTTATTGGTTGAGTTCTACTCAGATGTTAATTGCAGTTGGTGGTTCATGGTTTGATGACATGTTGTTTATTAAATTGGCGAATGCATTGATACATGGAGAATGGTTAGGGAAGTATAGCGAAATGACGTTGGCAAAAGGACCAATGTATCCAATGTTTATAGCCTTTTCTAATTTTAGTCACATTCCTTTATTACAAAGTCAACAAGTGTTGTATATTTTTGCTACGTGTTTATTGTTTTTTGCGTTAAAGAAAAAATATAATACAGCATGTTCATTTATCGTTTTTCTTTTTGTTCTTTTTAACCCTTTTTCTTATCAAATCGCAGAACGTGTTACACGACATCATTTTTACTCGTCTTTAACAATCGGAACGGTTGCATGTATATTCGGACTGTTGGCCAGTGAAAAACAACGGAGCTTTAAGCATGCACTTTGGGCATTAGGATTCGGTATATTCAGCGCAATGTTCTATTTGACTCGTGAAGAATTTATGTGGTTTATCCCTTTGTATCTTGTTCCAATAGGACATTGTCTCTCTACATATATATTTCGTAAACATTTACATCCAGTGTTTTTCCGTACAGTGTTATTTGGATATTTTGTTGGTATATTGTTTGTGTGTATTGTTAGTTGTGTAAACAAATTTTACTATGGTACGTTTGTCATAAATGAATTAAAACAATCAGCATACACAAAAGTATACGGTGATTTGATTCGAATAAAGCAAGAGACTCCCATCAGGCACGCTACGATATCAAAATTGACATTGCATAAGGCGGCGCTCGTGAGTCCTCATTTTAAAATTGTTGAAGAACTAATAAATGAGACGTATAGAACTTCTCCACACAAAAGCAGTTTTACTATCGCTACGAACGAAATATCGGGTGCAAATTTAATATTTGATATACGTGATGCAGCTTTTAGGCTTGGATATTATCCTTCCTACAAAATCGCAAATACGTTCTTTCAAGAAATTCATAAAGAACTAGTATATGCATGTAAAAACAAATCTTTAGAATGCACTGCATGGCCGTTCGATTTAATTCCTCAATTTCATATGGAATATAGTGTGTTGTTTTTACAGTCGGTGACAAGATTAGTATTTAGGATTCCATCATTAGATACAATTGGCACATTGACAAACGAAAGCACTGGTGATATCGCTGACATTGACTTAACCAAATCTGTAACGGGACATATAGTAACAACCAAGTATCACAGTGATCAAGAAACAGAAGGTAGTCTTATACAGTCAACAGGAATTCACACCGTCGTTATTGGAATGTTTCAACGTTTATTTAGGATGATTGGATGTGTTCTTTTTAGTATAGGAATTTTGTGTTTCATCGTTACAATAAGACATAAAATTGTAACAAAAAATATGAATAAATATGATTTGTTTATCATTGGGATGGGTATGAGCATGATGTTTTTGATAACCTTAATAAGTTATATTGAATCTATTTGTTTTGAGTTGGATGCACTTTTATATGTTTCCCCGGTGTATCCACTGATGGGTATATTTTCTTTGTGTATGATTTATGAAGTAGTGTTATTTTTTAAGAAAACAAGGAAGAATCATAAAAAAAACTATATTTGCTAATTATTGGTGATGTATTCAATACCCCACGCGTTATCTGGTCCGTACCACATTGCTCCATTATATTCAGATTGTGTAGGGGATTCATGTACAATTGCTCGTAAAGAGGTATTATCTTGATTTGTACCGTTTTGTGTATTTACCCAAGAAGTAAATGCATCTTCTGTAACTGTTTTATTGTATTGTCGTTGATAGAAATAGTATGGATATTGAAACATACGTTCAATTAATTTGGTATGTTGAATATACGCTTGATGCATTAAAGAAGCTTGTTGAATGAATGCTTTATGTGATTGGCTGTAGAAAAATAATATACAACTTCCAACGAGAATTCCTAACTGTATATGTTTTTTACGTTGTAGTGTCGTTGTACTTAAGTAAGTAAAACATAGTATGGAACATGTATAGGAGGGAAAAAGATAATATTCTTCTGTGTACGCAAGAAAGAGATATGGAGAAAGTAATCCGACGCTTAATATAAGGAGATAAAGTGGTATATTCGCTACCCGTTTAAATTCAATTTGATGAATGATGAGAAGTAACGTGTTGATGCCACTTAAAATAAAAACAAACGGTATTTTGAATCCCCACGTATGAAACATTTCAATAAGCCTAGTACTGGTAAATGTAAACGTGAGAAAATATGGCGTTGTTGCTTCGGTAAGACTTTCTGCAATGAAATGTTTTATGAATAATCCATACATAGCGGAACTTATAAATAAAATAAGTGCATATCTATATTTTTTTATGACAAACATATAAACACTAGTTATAAGAAGAACGATAATTGATATTTCTTTTAATGGAATTAATGACAGGAGAGATAGAATGCACAACGTATACCGTTTTTGCTGTATGCATAGAACACTCCATATTAGGATCAATGTAAATATTGATTCACATGCACCTAATCTCCAATACGTTGCTACAGTGATGTTGTTTAAGAGCATCAATACTGGAATAATAAGTAGTTCATGTTGTACTCTCTTATTTTTTTGGTACACAAGCATGAACATAGTCCACAATGTTACGCCAAGTGCGACACCATACAGTAAAAAATACCAACGAATGTGATAGGAAAAAATTGCGTTCAACACTGTTGCAAATAACGTCCATGAAGCCCTATATCTTCCTGTAAAATCAAAAAATATTGCTATGTCAGGAATAGTTTTTCCTGCATTAAAAACGTCAGTTATGGTATCTATATTAGGATAGGTATAAGCAAACAAAGGAGTAAATGCTGCTATTCCAAGTATAAGAGAAAGAATCAAGAGGCGTACAGGTATATTGTGAAGAAATGAGATTATATTTTTTTTCTTTGATATCATATGGTTAGCGTGTTCATGTGATTAGTCTTATATGTATATAATAACTGTATGACATATAAAGAAAAAATACTATCTGTTATTCTTGGGGTTTGTTTTTTCATTTTGCTTTTTGTTGGTTTTGAATGTATTGCTCGTATACTTACCGCGTTTCATATTCTTTCATACTACAAACCGATAGAACTAAAAAAAGAGCGTGTTGAAAAAGAAGAACTGCGTTTGGATTTTGTACTTTCTGAAAATGACTCTGATTTAGAATATGACCCTGTGTTATTTTGGAAACCAAAAAAGAATTGGGGAGTATTTAATGAGTTGGGTATTCGCGGATCATCGATACAAGAAAATATAGCAACCGTTTCAGGATGTACTATCCTCACGTATGGAGATTCGAATACGTTAGGGATTATTCCTGGCAGATATGTTGATACTCCATGGCCAGAAGTACTCGCTTCCTATTTAAAAGATCAATCCACACCGTTTCGTGTTTTAAATATGGGAGTGATGGGATACTCATCGTATCAAGGGCTGGAGAAATTTAAACAAGATGTATTTGTATTTCATCCATCCCTAATTATTATATCTTTTGGTTGGAATGATGCAGCTCCGGCTATGGGAATTCCAGATAACGAGTTCCATTCATTTCTTTCCGGCATTATTACGCCATTGTCAATATCTCGTTTGTTTCAAGTGATATTTTATTATTCTGATAAGGTGAGTCTTGTGTTTCGAAAAACGCAAGGTAACGTATCAAGGGTTTCTTACTCAGACTATGTACATAATATAGAGGAGTTTATCCGAATTGCTCGGTCTCAGGGAACGTCAGTGTTATTACTAACCCGCTTACACGGTGACGTTTCTCAAACAGCGTCAGATAATTGGCGTGCATCTGTTCCGAAATATAATGCCTTATTACGGGTTGTCGCTCAGAAAGAACAGGTTCCATTTGTTGATTTAGAACAGTTGTTTTTAGATTCATATTCTAATGAGTTAGTCGATGAGTGCCACGTCGCTGAAGCAGGCCACAACCGTATAGCACAAATACTAGTTTCAGAAATTCAGCATATCTCACTTTCATGTAATAAATAACGCGAAAATATTTTTGTTGATGGAAAAATATTAATATTTTTTATCACTCCGTAAATCATAGAAAGACTCCAAGTAAATTCTCCCCACGAACGGATTGTTTTGGATAAATCTATAAGTTTTGAAATTCTGAAGTAAAAAAGTCGAAAAGCAGAAGACATGGCGAATGAAATCAATTCTTGATTTATTGCGTCAAGTTTAAAATATAATGTGTTTGTGATAAAACCAGTTGGTAATCCATGCTCGATAGGCCGGAGAAATGTTCCATTTTTTTGAATCATTTCGTATACTGCTGTTTGCGGTAAAGGAACAAGAGCAGAAAAATTTGCCATATGTGGGTTAGCGCGTATAGCAAATGCTATTGTTTTTTCAATGGTTTTCTTTGTTTCTCCAGGTAGGCCGAAGATAAATGTGCACGCAGTAATAATATCGTATTTGCGAAATTGTTTGATTGCCCATACAACCTTTGGAAGTGACAATGTTTTTTTTATGGTTTTTTGTATGTGGAGATCGGCTGATTCTACGCCTATGGTGGCTTTGTAGACACCTGCCTGTTTCATTTTTCGAATAAGCCGTGGGCTAAGTCGATCTGCTCGTACGCCGTTTTGAAGATTGATACGAATGTTAAACTTATTTTTAATAATACCGTCAAAAATTGCTTCAGCTCTCTCAATAAGTAATGTAAAATTATCGTCTAAAACATCTAGTTGTTTGATGTGATATGTAGTAACTAATATATCTATTTCTTTTAATACATTATCGACACTTCTTGGGCGAAATTGTTTTCCAAAAATATTTGCATTGCAATAAATACATTGATAGGGACATCCACGACTTGAGAGGATGACGCCTATTGGTGTTTTTCTATTTCTTGATTTATATACGGATAGTGGAGGGAGTAAATGGTAAGCGGGGAAGGGAATTGTGTTGATATCCTGAATTAATGGGCGTTGATTTGTGTGTATATATCTACGTCCCTTTTTATATGAAATACCACGTATTGATGAAAGAGAAACGCGTCTGGATAGAAGTTCCTTGATAGTTTCTTCTGCTTCTCCTCGAATAACAAGATAGCCTTGTGTTTGTTTTAAGATATATTCAGGATATGCCGTTGCATAAGGACCACCAAAAATAAGGGGAATTGTTGGAAACCGTGCATGTATCTCTTTCCCAGTTTGAATTGCTGCTTCAGCGGTAACAATGTTACTCGTAATACCAATACAATCGGGTACAAATGCTTTAATTGTGGCAAACAACGATTTTATCGGTAATTTTAGTGCTGCGGCATCAATAATGTTACAGTGTACGCCACATTGTTCAGCGCTGGCTGCAACATAAGAAAGTCCGATGGGAGGATATACAGTCGATTCATTTGTTCCTTGTGCATACCCTGCGTAGGGATTGATAAGAAGAAGTCGTTGTACGCGGGGAAATGTTATTTTTCCCATACTTCAGATGTAAACATATTGCCCAAGATGCTTTGATATGCTTCACATGGTGTCCAGCAATTTGAACATTTTTTTCGCGCAATGAGGATTCTTGCCTGTTTTGTTTTTTTTGTATTCCAGAGCGCTTGGAGATCATAATTAATATCTTGAATATTGGCAAGAGGCATATTCCACATGGAGCATGGATAAATCATGCCATAGGGGTTAAGAAATACTGAACTTGAGAGCGCAAGACATGGGAGAGGTGTTTTTTTTGTTGTGAGATATTGTTTTATGTGGCGTTGGTAAACATATTCTATGAACGATATTTTTGTTAACACAAAGCTCTTTTTTTTGTTGTACGCATCAAGATGCTCTATTGTTTTTATGTTGACGTTTCCGTCTTGAGCAGTATTTCCATAATAATGAGATGAATGATGGGCAATATTGAAGTGAATATCAGACCGCTTAAGTGAGGGGATGGCTTTTTTTAGTTCCTCATAAGTTTGTTCGATGAGTCCATTATTATAATGAGAGAGTGTCATTCCGAAATAGGTGTCAAAATGACTGGATCGTAGTTTCTTTAATTCTTTATAAGTTTTTACTGCCTTTTCCCAGTTTCCTGTTATTCCACGAAGCGTATCATGTGTTGTTTTGGGACCGTCAAGAGAGATAGATACAATGAAATGGGGTGGATTAAGATTAAGAATTTGTTGTAATTGTTTAACAATCTGTTTTGTCATGATGCCGTTTGTTGGAAAGTTTAAAAAATATAGATTTTTTTGTGTATGAAGAATTATCTTGATAATCTCAATAAGATCAGGTCGTAAAAATACTTCTCCTCCTGTTAAATTTACCCAGCGAAAGTAAGGATTAGCGGTGAAAAATTTTTTGATGTTATCAAGCGTCATTTCAGGGAAATGCGGTTTTTTCCAGATATTACAAATGGTACATCGTGAGTTACACCGATAGGTTATTGCAAAGGTTAATTTATATGGATGGGGAAGTCTTTTGAAATTTGATTGGAGAACAGGTAGTACGCTGGCGAGTAATCGTTGCATATCTTGTTTATTGTACTGCAATTTCGTATAAGTCGTGATAGTTATATTTATTCCACGGATTATTAATTCGTTTAATAGGCAATTTTCGTATTGCGTTTATTTCGTTTACTTCACCCATGTAACTTGGTTGAATAAAGATAATAGGAGACGCATTTTTTTCTTTTGCATAGGTGAACATGCGTTGCATTTCTTCTTTCTCATCATTAATTTGATTAAAAAAGTAACATTCATATTTGTATGCGCCTGGAGTTTTTCCAAATGCAGTATCGCTCCACGTATACACTTCAGGATAGGTGACGATGAGAGGATGTTGGTAATGTTCGTAGACATACTCAAAAGTTTTTGTATAAAGAGACGTTGTTTGAATAATACGTAAATCACCTTCTCCCCAGCCATCAGATACGTTGAAGAAAAAGAGATTGATATGTATTCCGAGGAACATAATAACTGTTAGGAGTATAAAGAGTCGAAAAAATTTTTTGGAATATGCGAAGAACAGTACAGCACAAAAGCTTATGAAAACATATGGAAAATATGGGAGCATGTATCTTGGATTAAAGGCGCTTAGAGAAAAGAATATTCCGTAGAACAAAAAAATCGTTATGAACCACATAATGATGATCCATTGTTTTTTTATCCTGTTTGAGTGTTTAAGTAGTGTTACACCGAATGTTAACCATATCCACCACATGCCATTTTTAACAAAAAGATATTTTAAGATTTCTTGAATGGGCGCTCCGTAAAAACGATGTAGATACGATTTGTTTTGGTTTATCGGATCCAGATATATACCGAGTGTTTGTTTATTTATATACATCCATATCGGAAATAATATAAGTGGAAAAAGGAGTGGAATTCGTTTTATCAGTATTGTGAGAAATGATGTATGTGATTTTTGAAATGTATATATGACGGAGTATATATAGAGCAATACAGGGACAGCGAGAAGTGGTTCTTTTGTTAAGACAAGAAGCGAACAGGCAATGCCATACCCAATCCAATTAGATGAAAAGAAATAATAGACCGTAGCAAGAACAACAGTTGTGACAATAACGGCGTCGTTAAAAACAACGCTTTGAGCAGTAAAAAGAGGAAATAAGGAACATAGTAACGCGGCATAAAAACCAACAACTGGAGTAAATACACGTTTCCCGAGAAGATATATATACCATAACGTTACGGATGAAATGATATACATTGCTATGTTTCCAATGACGATAGATGGATGGAATACCGAGAAAATAATAGCCATGAGCTCGCTAATGACTGGTGGTTTATATGATATTGTAAAAATAAATGGATTGAGGTTATTCTGGATAATGTTAAAAACTGTTGCATAGTACACATTCCCGTCATTAAATGGAATCATAGTTCGAAGAGGTAGTCTTAAAAAAATGTGTAGCACACAGAGACAAAACATTGCTTTTTCGTATGTATGAATGGAGAATAGTGATTTTCTCGAACTCCTCGTAAATGACATAATATATTCTATGTTATAGTATAAAATATTAAAGAAAAAGAATATATGTAGATACAATATGTTTTTCGTACCTAAACGATTATTTAAAGAGAAAAAAACATCTTATTGGATAGCGCTTTTGGGGAAAATTAGTGCAGTTGTGATCGCTATAATATTATTTTTTTCCATTATCAACATTATTTTTAGTGCGTATCTTAGCATTCGTAACCCTGTACAGGAACGTTTTCGTACAGATACCTATAAGATTCCATACCCATATATTATGTTTAAAGGACTTCCGTATTGGGAAGATCATAATCAAGAAGGATATCGCGGTCCATATCCTGTTGTACCGAAACCCGTAGATGAATACAGAATATGTATATTGGGTGGATCAACAGTATACATAGGAGATCCGTCTTTACCAGTTTTACTTGAAGAAGAATTTCATAAACGAGGATATTATAATGTACGAGTGTATAATTTTGGGGTTATTTCTGCTGTGTCTTCTCAAGAATTAATGACTATCGTAACAAATCTCTCTAATTTACAGCCAGATCTTATTATTCAATATGATGGAGTAAACGATTTGTATCACCCTTTATATTATGATCCAAGACCAGGTTATCCATATGATTATATGATGTATGAGGTTAGTCCATTGCTTTATCCTGAAAGAATGTCAATCTGGAAGTTTTTTATATCTAAGTTACCGGTTGTTCAGTTTTTTGCGGAACGATTTGCTCCTGAATGGTATCTGAATCAATTTGTTCCTCTCACACAAATACGTAATGAGGCTATGTACGGTTCAGAATCATGGAAAAATACTATTATTTCCGTATACAGTGATAATTTACAAAAAGCCCACAAAATAAGTCATGCGTTTGGAAGTGAGTATATTGCGATATTGCAGCCAATTTTGTATGACAAATTGTATTTAACCGATGAAGAAAAACCATTAGTGATGTCAACAGAACAGGAGTGGTTTCGTGATATGAAGAAACGAGTCGTTGACGCTATGGGTAATAAGAATGTTTACTTTGTTGATCTATCTTCAGCCGTTGCCAACGTAGAGGAAACAATGTTTATGGACATAATGCATTTGTATCAAGAATCCCAAGCTAGAATTGCTTTTTCTCTTTATAATATCGTAGTTAATATTGTTAATAAAGATAATGCATTTTATTGAAACGAACGAAAGTGCATTGTAATGTACAAGTTAATTTATAGATTTTGTATTAAATTAATTAAGTATTTATACCACATTCTTGGAAGATTAATTTTTGAATTTCCATACTTACGTGCAAATTCATGACTTCCTGTTTCACTAACTTTTGCATTACGTTTTAAAATTTGCATTAGCATTTCTTGTTCGATAGCGAAACTATTTGCTTGGAGATTCAGTGATTTTGCAACAGAGCGACGAATTGCTCGAAATCCATTTTGGGAATCAGTAATATGAGCATGGTACCGCCAGTTAATTATTTGAGTAATGATGGCACTCCCGATAAGACGCAATGTTTTTTCAAAATCCCCGTGTAGTTCGTTACTGCCACCAATTCCACGCGATGCAATAACAAGGTCTGCTTTGTTTTTATGTATTGGTTTAGTAAGTTTTGGGATATCAGACGCTTTATGTGAGCCATCTGCATCCATAAATATGATGATGTCTCCTGATGCTTTCTGTATACCCAGTTGTATTGCTGCTCCTTTGCCTTTTCCATTATCTTCAAATACTTTTACTCCTGCATTTTTGGCAATAGTGCGTGATCCATCGGTTGAATGACCATCGATGACAATTATTTCATGTACGTACGGCTTTGCCTTATTGATGACAGCAGCAAGTGATGGGGCTTCGTTTTTACAACAAATAACGAGTGTTGTTGTCATAATGAGAGTGATATTGTAGTTATTCTATAGTACCGCATAGAAAACTTCCATAGCGAGATGATACAATAGGGAAGCTTGATTATGGCGCGTTGGCGAAGAGGTAACGCGGGAGTCTGCAAAACTTCTATGCGCCGGTTCGATTCCGGCACGCGCCTCACGTTTATTGACCCTGATTGATGCATAGTGGGTAGCTATAGTACAATGGAAGACTGAAGTTACTAAAACCTTACCGGGTGTGTAGTTCATCGGTAGAACGCTTTCCTGATAAGAAAGAGGCACATGGTCCGATTCCATGCACACCCACTTATGATTTTATCTGACGGTGATATTAAAAAAGCATTAGTAGAAAAACGGATCGTTATTGATCCTGTTCCGGATGTTGCAACACAACTTGGGTCCTGTTCTATCGATCTCCGACTGGGTGCAAAATTTCGCGTCTTTAATCATAGTAAAATTGCCCTCATTGATACGAATAATCCCAATGTCACTGATGATCTCATGACAGAAATAACGGTAAAAGATGGCGAACCGTTTATTCTTCAGCCAGGCGATTTTGTGCTCGCAACCACGATGGAAACCATTACTATTCCAGATAACTTACTTGCTCGTCTTGAAGGGAGATCGAGTTTAGGACGACTTGGTATTGTCGTTCATTCAACAGCGTCCGTCTTTGATCCCGGCTGGCATGGGGTTGCGGTACTTGAATTGGGAAATTTAGGGCGCATGCCCGTTGCCCTGTATACCGGCATGCGGATTTGTTCTTTTACGTTTGAGGAGTTAACACACTCTTCTGAACAACCATATTTGACGCGAGGTGATGCAAAATACAAAAATCAGAATGCCCCTGTTGCAAGTCAAATTGCCAAAGACCTCGAATAATAGTTTCCGTTTTATTGACAATTTTTGTTGATATGCTATGTTTGACGGTACTATGGCACCAATTGAAGCATGTCCTGTAGCACCAACGGATTTATTATTCGTTACTGATCCTACAAAAAAAGAGTCTGAATTGTTTTGTTCCCATACTGTTTTAGCGCATAGGACTGTAGGTATATCAGTTCGTCATATTGATGGTGTTGTTGAAGAAGCTTCAACAACGGTTGTTGGGACGGAACTTGGGGGATATATTGTTGACGAACATGGAAAACGGGTTTGGCTCCATGATAGGAAGACTCTGGCTATTTCTGGCGTTCAATATATAGGAACTTCATCAATTCATATACGGTAAATTTGCGTTTAGCGGATCCTAGTGCTATATTAATCAATATATGGCACCTCTTGCAGAGCTGATTGGTCCAAATGGGGAAGCGTTTATTTCAAAATCATTTTATGGTGATGTTAAGGTGGAACAGAGAATGGTCGAAACTACAATAACCCCAAATACAATGGATGGATATAATACCATTTTGTCTGTGGATCCATCACAAGAACAAACGCTTCGGTTAACAAGCGATGAAAATGGTTCTGTTTTTGATGGACAATATCGAACAAGAGGACCAATATTTGACAACAAAATTCAAATTCATCCTGCTTCTTCTGTAACAATAGAATCAGGACTAGAAAGAAAGCTTATTCAACCATTGAAAATTCCTTCCCGAGTTCGATAAAAGAAGTGCTTATTTCACCGTAACACTTTTGGCTAAATTTCTTGGTTTGTCGGGATCGAGATTTTTTGCAATAGTTACGTCATAGGCAAGTAGTTGTCCGACAATAATGTTTGGAATGATCGTTCCGGTTCCCGCATCTTTTACTTCAATGAATGCATCAAATGCTTCCTGTTGTTGAGGAGAGATGCCGATAATATATCCACCCCGTGCTTTCATTTCCATTGCTGCGGCGAGGTTTGCACTATACGTTTCATCATGTGGTAAAAAGACAATGCACGGCGTGCCTTTTTCAATGAGGGCGATGGCGCCATGTTTCAGTTCTCCTGCTGCAAGTCCTTCTGCATGGATATAACTGATCTCTTTAATTTTAAGCGCTGTTTCTAAGGCAGCAGGGTAGGATGTTCCACGGCCAACAACAAATAAATTCGTACTTGTTTTGAAATGATTGGCCACAGCATGAATCGTGTTCAACGAATCCTTTTCAAAAATATTTTTTACTGATGCAAGAACTTGTTTCATGACTTGTTTTCCTTCCTTTGTATGGCCCGCGATATCATAAGCGGTCATCAGAAGGATGGCGATTTTGGTGGTCATGTCTTTTGTTGATGCAACCCCAATCTCTGGTCCTGCCATACACGGGATGGGAAGATTGGAGAGACGCCACAGTGTTGACCCCTGGACATTAACAATTGATGCAATGCTTGCATCGTGTTTTTTTGCCCGCTTCACTGCATCGATAAGATCCATGGTTTCTCCAGATTGTGAAAGTGCAAGTACGAGTGATGCATTGTTTATAAATTCTTCCTGGTAGGTAAATTCGCTGGCAACACATGCATTAATGTGCCGTTGAGCGATTGTTGAAAAAAGGTATGTTCCTGCAAGACACGCATAGTATGCTGTACCGCAGCCGATAAGATAGGCACCCCGTGCGTTTTTAATGGCCTCCGCGATGCTCTGAATATCTGAACGATGCAGACATTGTTCAAGCACTATGGGTTGTTCATGAATTTCTTTTTCCATGAATGTTGAAAACCCATTTTTGTTTGCTGCAGTGACACTCCACGTAAGTATTGTTGGGGTGATGTGTTTTTCTTTTCCTGTTACCGCGTCAAGAATAATGATCGCATCGTCCGTGAGAACTGCCATCTCATTGTCTTCCAAAAAGTAAATACGTTTCGTATATGGAAGTAATCCTGATGCATCACTGGCGATAAATTGTTCATGATCTCCAAATCCTACAACGAGGGGGGATCCATTGCGGGCTGCAACCATCATGTGTTCTTTTTGAGAAATGGCAATAATGGCATTAGATCCTTCAAATTGTAAAAAAGTTGAGCGGACTGCTTCGATAAAGGGATGTGCGGAAGAAGCAACTTCGATCATGTGTGTTGCAACCTCACTGTCCGTTTCGGAAACAAAGGTATGGGTCCCAGATACTTGTTTTTTGAGTGTATCGTAATTTTCTATGATTCCGTTGTGGATAATGGCAATGGTTCCGGTGCAATCAAGATGGGGATGAGTATTTTTTTCGGTTACGCCCCCATGTGTTGCCCAGCGCGTATGACCAAACGCAAGTGTGCTTTTGGGTAAATCTTTTACGTCTTCATTCCCAATTTTTCCGACGCGTTTTTTGAGGATGAGTGTGTCACTTTTGGTTAGTGGAACACATCCTACACCCCAACTGTCATATCCTCGATATTCTAGTGTTTTTATTCCTTCAAATACAATGGTTGCTGCATCTTCTCGTTTTCCAATGTAGCCAAAAATTCCACACATAATGTATGTAATCGTATTGGGTATATGAACTTTTGTCAAACGATTTGACAGGGATGAACAAATCGTGAATAGTAGATAGAGTGTAAGGAAAAGTATGTATGAAAAAATCTGCTCTTGGTACTCACAATTATGAAAAGCCGTTTATCATTGCTCTTGGTATAGCGTTCACCGTTTTAGCACTCGTTGTGTTATATATTGCATGTTCAAACGGTGGGATGGATATTCGAAGTAGTGGGTGTTTGAACATATTGTGTACTAAAACAGTATTCTGATATCTTGTCATTTTTGCCCGTGACGTGATACAACGATTGATATTGTGAACACAAAAAACCATTGGTATATTTCAGTCATGGGCACCATGGGAAGCGGAAAGACGACCGCTGCTAGACTTCTTGCTCGGCACTTACAGTTTCAACTTCTTGAAGAGAATTTTGGTGAGAATGCATTTCTCTCTCGGTTTTATAGTGATATGAAACGGTGGGCGTTTCATTCCCAAACATTTTTCTTGATGGAAAAAATAACCCAGATGATGGATACCTGTGCATTGCTTGAAAAAAAATCCATTATTCAGGATACGCCCATTCAACAGGATGTTTTTTCATATGCAAAAGCGCAACACGTTCTTGGTAATATTGATGATGCAGAATGGAAGCTCTATCAAAAAATATATTTTTCCTTTGAGCCACTCTTTCCAAAACCAGATTGTATTGTGTATCTTGAAACGTCTATGCCCCATATTACGAAACGCATCTCTTCACGTGGTCGGGGATATGAGCAAAAAATTCCGCAAAGTTACCTCGAACTTTTGGATATGCTCAATCACAAATGGCTTACAGAACAAAAAGAAATTCCTGTCCTTGTCATTGCAACAGACGGATTAAATATTGTAACGAGCGCAAAAGCCCAGGAACATATGATTGACCAAGTAAAAAAACAATTACATGTGGTAGTATAAACACTATGAAGGTATATTTTACTGCAGCTACAACGCATGATGGACATGGAACACGAAATAAGGAAATTCTTTCCGCAATTAAAATGCTCGGTCACTCCAGCGTTTCCGGTGATCAAATAATTACACCACTGCTTCGAAAAAAAGATGAAAAATTGAGTGCGAAGGAAATATTTACCCGAGAAAAAGACCGGATCGAAGCAGCGGATTGTGTGGTTGCTGAGGTAACGAGTCCATCCAGTGGTGTTGGAGGAGAGATCGTGTATGCCTTAATTCATAACAAACCTGTGCTTGCGTTGTTTTATAAAGATGCGGAGAATTTGTTGTCTCCCATGATTGCCGGAAATCCATCAGATCATTTGTATCTTGAGCATTATGAAGATGACAATATTTTGATTATCTTGAAACATTTTTTTGCAGAAGTCAGCACACTTAAAAAGAGAAAAGGAAAATTGATCGTCATTGACGGTGGTGATGGATCCGGAAAAGCAACGCAATCCGAGCTGTTAAAAGCAGCACTGGAAAAACAAGGGAAAAAAGTGAAGTATATGGATTTTCCTCGTTATTACAGTTCATTCCACGGACGTGTTGTCGGACGTTTTTTAAGTGGTGAATTTGGTGCACTAGATGTCGTTTCTCCCTATCTTGCGGCGCTTTCGTATGCGCTTGACCGCGCATCAGCAAAGGAAGAGATGGATGCGTGGTTATCTCAAGGTGGGGTGTTATTGTCAAACCGTTATGCAACGTCATCCATGGCACATCAGGCTGCAAAGTTGCCTGAAGCAAAACGAACCGAGTTTATTTCCTGGCTCGATGAAATGGAATACAAAGTACATAAAATTCCACGGGAGGATATCGTTATCTATCTCTATGTTCCATGGAAAATTGGATATGACCTGACACTCAAAAAAGAACAGCGAAATTATACAAAAGGAAAACTTGATATCGCTGAGGCAGATTTGAAACATCGCGCAGAATCAGAACGCATGTATCTTCGGCTTGCAAAAGAACGGAAAAACTGGATAAAAATAGATTGTGTGAATGAACAAGGTACTCTGCTGCCCAAAGAGGTAATCCATGAAAAAATCATCGGTGCACTCAAGGAAAAACATATCATCTAAAGGAAGCAGAAGAACAGGGAAATTAACGGTCATTGCTGGACCTATGTTTTCCGGGAAAACCGGGAAACTGGTTACCTTGGTTGAAGTCTTCACCCGTATGGGGCATTCTGTTCTCACCGTCAAACCAAAAATTGATGACCGCTATGGTGGGAAAAAAGAAATTCACAGTCATGACCATAAGCGGTCTAAAGCATTAGTTATAAATGGGGAATCCAAGGACGTCATGATTGAAAAGATTTTGGCAACGGAAGCAGACAAAGTGATTGTCGATGAGGTGCAGTTTTTTGACAAGGAAAAAATTAAGGCAGTCATTAGTACACTGAAGAAAAAAGGCATTCATGTTATAGCCGCTGGTCTTTTATATGATTATAAACGGCAGCCGTTTGGCGCAACGCCGGATCTTGTTGGACTTGCGGATGAATATTTGGAGCTTATGGCAGTTTGTCAAAAATGTGGCGGTCTTGCACGGCACAGCGAACGAGTTGGTGGCACAAAGGGAGTTATTGATGTAGGAGCTGGGGATAAATATATTGCGGTTTGCGAACATTGTCATCGGATATATAAATAATGTCTATAAAGGAGGATATATGAATGAAGGGGATCCAAGCGCAAAGATCGGTATAGTTATGGGAGAAAGTGGCGCTGAATATCAAACTGAAACTGTGTTTGACCCAAACCTTGAAAGAGAAACGACACGACTTTGCAAAGATGATGGGCCGCAACCGGCAACACTTGCCGAAGGAGAATAATATGGTAAAAAAAGTTTCAGCAAAAGCTCCTGTTATTGGTGGTAAGCAATATCATATCGATTGTGGACCGCATGATGTTGCATCTTCTGTCCTTCTTCCTGGTGACCCAGGGAGAGTTTCAAAAATTGCATCGGATTGGGATGGTGCCAAAGAAGTAGCGCATCATCGGGAATACCATACGATGACGGGAAAGTTTCAAGAAACACCGATTTCCTGTACATCAACCGGGATTGGTGCGCCATCTTTGGCAATTGCCATTGAGGAATTATCTCGTATCAATGTCGATACGTTTATCCGCGTTGGCACAACTGGAGGGTTGCAAAAGAAACATCATTTAGGTGATGTCATTATTTCAACCGGCGCAGTTCGGCTTGATGGAGCAAGTCGCGACTATGTGATTTCCGAATATCCAGCCATTGCGCATTTTGAAGTTGTACAAGCATTGATTGCTGCAGCAGAAGCGTTAAAGATTCCCTATCATGTCGGCATTACTGCATCAACCGATACCTTTTATTGTGGTCAGGGACGTCCAGGGTTTCAAGATTATTTTCCCAGTCACAAAGCACATATCGTGAAGGATATGCAACTTGCCAGAGTAGAGAATTTCGAAATGGAAGCTTCCTGTCTCTTTACCCTTGCCAGTCTTTTTGGAAAACGGGCAGGGGCAGTGTGTACCGTTATTGCCAACCGCGTTACGAACGAATTTAATATCACGGACGAATATCAGAAACGGGCCGGGAAAGTTGCATCCCTTGCGGTTCATATTTTGGAAGGGTGGGATAAAGAAAAAAGGAAGACCAAGAAACAATGGACTGTTCCTGCTATTATTAAATAGTTGTATGTCTGAACCAATCCCTGAAATGCCAAAGGATATCGAGGAAGAATATATTGCGTTAACGAACGCAATTACTAATGATCCAAATGAAGATCAATTTCGTCCTGATTATCACAGTGACGATTATGTGCGGATTCTTGAGGAACGAGTAGCAGTTGATCCGTTAACGGGAGTAAAAACTCGGCGTTTGTTGAATGAACGGATGACACAGCTTCTTGATGACAATGTTCGAAACATCGGATTTCTTTTTGTCGACGGAAATGGTTTTGGCCAAATTAATAAAACATTATCAGAGGAATATGGAGATGATTTTTTACAACGGACGAGTCGGCTATTAACCGTTAATTTTGATGAAAACAAAAGTGAAATATTTCGTCTTGGTGGTGATGAATTTGTTGTTTTCTTAAAGCAAATTCATTCGAAGGAAGAGCTCGATGAGATTGGAAACCGCCTTGTTGAAAAATTCCCCGGAGGCAACTACGAATCTGACGGGACGGTTATTCCAACCGTTTCTATTGGCGGAGTGTTTATAGGGCCCGAAGTGACGGATGAGGGTTTGAAGCGGGCAATTGTTGCGGCAAATATGGCGATGAAGGATGCGAAAAAACTTTCCGGTACAAAGGAGTTTGTGAAAACCATGTTTCACCAACAAGATGTATTTATTCCTTTAGCGTTTTTCCCTTCAACGTACGTTCCTTTTCAGGAAGCTATCCACGGCTCACTAGCTTCTCTTCCTCGTCCAAAAGTTGCGAAATAACCGTCCTTTTGGTATACTTCCTTCTATTACACACGTTCGCATTTGTATCTTCTCTCTGGGTTTCCAGGGGAAGCGGACGGAGGAATAAGAAGATACGCCTTGGTTTTTGTATTATAAAGCACCAGCGTATCGGTGCTTTTTTGTTTTTTTGAAAGGTTTTTTATGAAAGAAATTACATTGCAGGATCTTTTGGAAGCTGGTTGTCATTTTGGCCACAAATCAGAACGGTGGCACCCAAAAGCACAACAGTTTATTTATATTGAAAAAGACGGTATCCATATTATTGATCTTGCAAAAACCAAAGAGGGACTTGAAGCTGCTGCAACGTTTGTCCGCGATCTTGTTGCCGCAGGAAGCGAAATTTTGTTTGTCGGAACAAAGAGGCAGGCAAAGGCAATCGTGAAAGAAGAAGCAACACGCGTCGGAGCACCATTTATTACAGAGCGCTGGATTGGCGGATTTTTGACCAACTGGGATGGAATTCATCGGAATATTCAAAAAATTATCCGTTTGGATGAAGAAGAAGCAACCGGTAAATGGAAAAAATTTCCAAAGCATGAACAGATGAAACTTGGCCGATATGTCCGAAGACTCAAAACATTTTATGGTGGTGTCTTATCCTTGAATGTTCCTCCACAGGCTTTATTCGTTATTGATGTCAAAAAAGAAATCGCAGCTGTACGGGAAGGACTTCGTACGGAAATCCCAATTGTGGCAATTGTGGATACGAATTCTGATCCAACAGGAATAACCCATGTGATTCCAGCAAATGATGATGCAGTTGGTTCTATTTCATTTCTCACTAAAACCATTGCTGATGCATATGCAGAAGGAAAAGCAACAGCAATGAAACAGGCTGCTGATGTACAGGAAAAGATGGAAGCCCAAAAGAAAAAGGAAGAGAAAAAAGTAGCAGTGAAAGAAGAAAAAGCAGCAATGAAAGCAGAAGAAATTACCGCAACACTTACGGTTGCTGAAGAAATGCCAAAAGTAACAAAAAAAGTGCGAGTAGCCAAGAAACCAGAAACAAAATAATATAGTACTAAGGAGTTATATATGAATTTTTCTCTTGATGCATTAAAGAAACTTCGTGAAGAAACACAGGCAGGTGTTGCTGATTGTAAGCGTGCCTTGGATGAATCCAATGGGGATTACAAAAAAGCAATT
Source organism: Candidatus Gottesmanbacteria bacterium (assembly GCA_903821745.1). Taxonomy (GTDB): domain Bacteria; phylum Patescibacteriota; class Microgenomatia; order UBA10105; family UBA927; genus CAIJMI01. The sequence continues at coordinate 230,268 of CAIJMI010000005.1, read as the reverse complement.
GAGCTTTTGAAGGAATGGGGCATTGAAAAAGCGGCAAAAAAAGGCGATCGGGAAACCGCTATTGGTATGATTGAATCCTATGTGCATGCAAATGGAAAAGTAGGGGTGCTTGTTGAAGTGCGCTGCGAGACGGACTTTGTGGCAAAGAACGAAGAGTTCAAAAAACTTGCTCATGAACTTGCACTTCAAATTGCAGCTATGGAGCCAAAAGACGTTTCAGAACTTTTAGCAAGTTCGTATATTCGTGATGGAAAAACCACGATGCAGGATTTGGTGAAACAAACAATTACCAAATTGGGCGAAAACATTACGGTTATTCAATTTACCCGCATGCAGCTTGATAAAAAAGAACTCGTGTAATTTGTTTCTCTTGACTGTGTGTTATGGTTTCTCGTAGTATAGAGTCACTATGATAGAAATCATCCTATCCCTCGCGCAGGGGAAAATGCGTAAAGCAATAGAAATTACCCGCAATGATCTTTCATCGATTCGATCTGGCCGTGCAACAGGAGCATTGGTGGAGAACTTGATCATTACCGCGTATGACGGATCACAGAAATTAAAACTTCAGGAAATGGCAACTATTGGCGTGCCGGATGCAAAAACGATTCTCATTACGCCGTATGACCCGTCCGTTTTGCAGGATATCGTCAAGAGCATTCAATCGGCTGATACGGGACTCAATCCGGTATCAGAAGGAGAGATGATTCGGATTACCATCCCTCCCATGAGCCAGGAACAACGGGAAGAATATATAAAACTTGCCCGGACAAAATTGGAAGGTGGTCGGATTATGATTCGACAAATCCGTCAGGAGGCAATGAAGGATTTAAAAAAGGAAACAGAAGCTGCAACGATTTCAGAAGACCAACAAAAAGTCGGTGAGAAGAAAATTCAGGAACTCACGGATGAAATGATTTCTGAAATTGATAATATCGGCGAGAAAAAAGAAACGGAATTGACGCAGATCTAATTACTTTTTATGTTTGTTACTGCCATTGTATTTATCGCTATCCTCAGCGTTCTTGTTATGATCCACGAACTTGGTCACTATACGGTGGCGAGACTGTTTGGCGTGCATGTTGAGGAATTTGGATTTGGACTTCCTCCACGAATATTTGGCAAAAAAATTAAAGGAACGATGTATTCTTTTAACTGGCTTCCCATTGGTGGATTTGTAAAACTTGCAGGAGAAGATGAAGAAGATGTGGATCGGGAAAAAGGAAAAATAAAATCAGAAACAGAACGGAGTAAATATTTTTGGGCAAAGTCACGTGGACAACGCGCGCTCATTTTATCGGCCGGTGTTTGTATGAATTTTTTGCTTGCGGTTGTTTTAACAACGGTTCTCTTGACGCGCGGAATAACGGAACCCACGAAAATTGTTCATGTAGAGACCGTATCTGCTAATAGTCCGGCAGCGCTTGCAGGACTGAAAGAGAAGGATGTTATTTCATCCATTCAATACACGGATAAAACGGGATTGCAGATCAAAAAACTCCAGGAACCACAGGAACTGATTGATATTGTAAAGGGACAATCAGGAACATCGATTACGCTTGCGATCGTTCGGGATGGAAAACCAATGACTGTGCATCTCGTGCCACGGGTAAGTCCACCACAAGGTGAAGGACCACTCGGAGTTGCGGTTTCGAATTTAGAAAAACACAAATATCCGTTATCCAAAGCGCCATTTATGGCAGTGAAGATTAATGTTGAACGGATGTGGATGATGCTTACATCGTTGGGCTCTGTTATTTCAAAACTCATCACAGGACAAAAACTGGCATCAGGAGAAATTTCTGGACCGATTGGTATAGCTCAGGTAACGGGTCAGGCAGTAAAATACGGATTTGATGCGGTTCTCGAATTCATGGCGATTTTGTCTCTTAATCTTGCTTTGTTAAATATTCTGCCATTTCCAGCTCTTGATGGAGGACGACTTGCATTTGTGATTGCGGATAAGTTTGGGAAGAAAGCACGGCCTGCTGTTGAACGTGTGATTCATCAGGTTGGCATGATTATTCTGATGGCACTTATTCTTCTTGTGACGGTCAATGATATCCTTCGGATTGTGAGAGGGTAGCCTTTCGAGTATACTTTTACGTATATGGCATTTGATAAAAAAGACGTCAAGAAAAAATCCGATCATATTTCCGATTGGTATAACGATATTGTACTGAAAGCAGAGCTTGCAGATTATGGTCCAGTACGGGGAACGATGGTGATCCGGCCGTACGGGTATGCCATTTGGGAAACCGTCCAGCATATTTTTGATGGGATGATTAAATCGGCAGGTGTGGAGAATGCCTACTTTCCGATGTTTATTCCTGAATCTTTTCTTAAAAAGGAAAAAGAACATGTGGAAGGGTTTTCTCCGGAACTTGCGGTTGTTACCCATGCTGGGGGGGAAAAACTTGCAGAACCGCTTGTTGTTCGCCCAACATCAGAAACCATCATGTATTCCATGTTTGCCAAATGGGTGAAAAGCTGGCGGGATTTGCCTCTGCTTCTGAATCAATGGTGCAATATTGTGCGGTGGGAAAAACGGACGTATTTGTTTCTGCGGACCACAGAATTTTTGTGGCAGGAAGGACATACTGCACATGCGAGTCACGAAGAAGCAATTTCGTTTGCCCTCAAAGCACATGAATGGTATCGGCAGATTTTTGTCGACTATTTTGCCATGCCCGTACTTCTTGGAAAAAAGAGTAAAACTGAACAATTTGCGGGTGCTGCAACCACCTATACGGTTGAAAGTTTAATGCCGGATGGAAAAGCATTGCAGGCAGCAACAAGTCATGATCTTGGGCAGAATTTTTCCAAAGTGTTTGGCATTCAATTTCAGGACAAAGAAAAGAAACTCGACTACGCATGGCAGACCTCTTGGGGATTATCGACGCGTGCACTCGGCGGGCTCTTTTTAACACATGGCGATGATGCAGGGCTCATTTTGCCTCCAAAAGTTGCACCGATTCAGGTCGTTGTTGTTCCGATTCTTTCCTCAAAAATACCGGCAAAAAAAGATCAGTCAGCATATGTTGATCGGATGTATCAGGCACTCGTTTCCCAACAGGTGCGTGTGAAACTGGATGATACGGATGACAGTCCGGGGAAAAAGTTTAACAAATGGGAAATGAAGGGTGTGCCAATTCGGATTGAAATTGGCGTGAAGGAAACAGATGATGAAACGGTTACGCTTGTATTCCGTGACACTGGGGAAAAGAAAACGATGCCATGGAAAGAAGCCATTATGCAAATTGACGATGAACTGAAAGCAATGCAGCTTCGGTTACTCGAAAAGCAAAAAGCATTTTTGAAAGAGCACACACATGATGTTTCCTCCTACGAAGAGTTTAAAAAAATTATGGAAACAACAAAGGGATTGTTGAAAGCATTTTGGTGTGAGGATGCAGGATGTGAGAAAGAAATAAAGAATGAGACTAAAGCAACAACTCGGTGCCTGCCAATGGATACCAAAGAAGAAAAAGGAGTATGTATACACTGTGGAAAACCGGCAACACACCGTTGGATATTTGGGCAGAGTTATTGATATGGTCAAACATTATACCTCAACGGCAGTATTGGTGACGAATACTACACCCCGAAAAGTTCTTTTAGGACTCCATCAAAAACTACAGATGTGGCTTCCGCCAGGGGGACACCAGGAAGAAAATGAAAATCCGTTTGAGTGTTTAATTCGTGAAGTTTATGAAGAAGCAGGATTTGATGTTACGCCGTATTTGCCAAAGACACAGAAACTGGACGAACGGGTCAATTCACTTCCGGTTCCAGATTATCTTTTTGAAGAACCAATTCCTGCTCGTGGTGAAAAACTGGAACATATTCATATGGATTTTGTTTACGTTATTGAGGTTCCGGAGTTTAAACAAGTATTTCCGGAACGGGAATATGCGGATATGAAATGGGTTGGGAAGGAAGATGTAGACGCCTTAGCGCTGTATTCGAATATTAAAGAAATTATTCTTCCACGGTGTTTTTCTTTCTGAAAGAGCTTTCAATTCGGCCATCCATTGCGGTATACTACGGGGTATGAAAACGATTATTACGCATTTTGCGCCTGATCTTGATGCCATTACGTCTGTTTGGCTTTTGAAGACGTTCGTACCAGAGTTAAAGGAAGCAGCTATTGCGTTTGTCCCCGCTGGAAAGACGTTAAACGGAATGCAGCCTGATAATGATCCGGAAATTATTCATGTTGATACGGGATACGGGAAATTTGACCATCACCAGGCAAATGATGACACGTGTGCAGCACTGTTGGTGTATCAATCACTCGGGAAAAAAGATGAAGCATTAGAACGGCTGCTTCGGGTGGTCAATGACGTTGACCATTTTCGTGAGGTATTTTTTCCAAATCCTACAGCTGATTTTTGGGATTTGTCGCTTCCGGTCATTATTGATGGATTACAGCTTAACATGGTCGATAACCCAATTGGAATGATGGATGCGGTGATGGATTGTTTGGACGGAGCGTACAAAATGTTTCAAAACAAAGTGTGGGCAGAAAAAGATATTAAAGACAATGCTATTGTTTTTGAAACGCAATTTGGGAAAGCATTTGGGATAGAGACGATTAATCGGGAAGTGGTGCATTATGGACAAAAGATGGGGTATGTTCTGGTTGTCCGGAAAGACCCAAAAAACGGGAATGCTCAGGTAAAGACGATTCCAAAAGATGAAATTGATTTAACTGCGCTTTATGAATCTTTGTTAAAGAAGGATCCAACAGCAACTTGGTTTTTGCACCCAAGCCGCCACATGCTCTTAAATGGTAGCGCAAAAAATCCCGATATGAAGCCGTCAACACTAACTCTTTCTGATTTAATTGCCGAGGTTAAAATACTGTATGGATAACTGTTTATTTTGTAAAATTGTTGAACAGACGACGCCGTCATACACCGTGTATGAGGATGAGGAAACGAAAGCATTCTTGGATATTTTTCCTTCCACCCCTGGACACGTTGTCGTGATTTTGAAAAAACACGGATGGGCGATTAGTGACTATTCTCCACTTGAGCTTGGCACTCTCATGGCGACAGTGCAAAAGGTCATTGCAGCGTTAACGGTCGTGTACAAAACAGAGGTGTTTACGATTGGAATGAACCATAAAGAGGTAAATGGCGTGCACCATCTGCATATGCATGTCTTGCCGCGGTTTTCGGATGACGCGGGCGGTGTGATACAATCAGTAGTTGAACGGGAAGGAAAAGACCCGCTCGGAGAGATACAAGAAAAAATTAAAAAACAAATTCGGTAAGGGGGTGTTTTGTTTATATGGTATTTGTGAAAGCACAACCAGGAGATAATTCAGATTCATTAATTCGGAAATTTACCCGTAAAGTCTTGATGGAAGGCGTACTTCAGGATCTTAAAAAACGGGAATTTTACCAGAAGCCAGCTGAAATCAAAAAAGAAAAAAGTAGAGAATTAGCACGAAGACTTCGACATCCAGGAAGAATTTAAGGAAGGAGTTTTACATATGTTACTTGATACTTTAAAAGCTGATCTTGTGACAGCTATGAAATCGCATGATGCCGTGAAGGTGGATACCCTGCGGTTTTTATTGTCTGCCATCCGAAATGCTGCAATTGCCAAATACGGTGCTGCAAGTGATACAGCGCTTACCGATGGTGACGTGATGGATACAATTAAAAAACAAGTCAAGACCCATAAAGAATCTGTAGAAGCATTTACGACAGCTGGTCGATCAGAGCTTGTTTCCAAAGAACAGGGAGAACTTGATGTTCTGTCAGCCTATGTACCTGCAGAAATGAGCGATGAAGCATTAAAAACCTTGCTTGCGCCAGTTGTTGCATCTGGGGAAACCAATTTTGGTTTACTGATGCGGAATGCCATGCAGGCAGTTGCAGGAAAAGCAGATGGTGGACGCGTTTCTTTGATGCTCAAGACCTTGATTTCGAAATAATATGGTTACTGTTACCATTCAGACAGAATCCCGATACCCCATTGCAAGAAAACGTATTACGAAAGCAGTTCAAGATTTTTTGGTCGGAAAAATTGAAAGCGATGCGGATGTTTCCATTTCCATTGTCGGTGATCGGAAGATGCTTCAATTAAACAGCACCTATCGTCAGAAAGATTATCCAACCGATGTGTTGTCATTTCCCCTCCAGGAAATGGGAACATACAGTGATGTTCCGTTTATCGGTCCGCCCGATGATATTTTGCATCTTGGTGACATTGTTGTTTCATACCCACAGGCAGTACGGGAGGCGGGGGAAGAAAATAAACTAGTGGATGACGTCATTGAGTTTCTTATTCTTCATGGACTAAATCATTTACTCGGCATTCATCATCCCGAGTAAGTATGCTATTATAAAGCCTATGTCGTTTTACCGAACCTATCGACCGCAAATTATTGATGAGATAGATAATATTCATGTTCGGGAACACATCACTTCACTTCTCAAAAAAGAACCATCAGAGCTTCCGCACGCGTATCTTTTAACCGGACCAAAAGGTGCGGGAAAAACCACAACTGCACGCATTCTAGCTAAAATTTATCTTTGTACAAAATCCACAAAAAAAAGTGGACCATGTGGTGTGTGTGAATCCTGTACGTCCATTGCTAATGGAACAAATATGGATGTGTTGGAAATTGATGCAGCCTCAAACCGCGGGATTGATGAAATTCGGGAACTGCGGGATAGAATAGCGCTTGCGCCAACCCACGGTGCATACAAAATTTACATCATTGATGAAGTCCACATGTTAACAACAGAAGCATTTAATGCTCTCCTTAAAACGTTGGAAGAGCCGCCTAAGCACGTCGTGTTTATTCTGGCAACGACTGATCCGCAAAAGATTCCGGCAACCATAAAATCGCGTTGTATCGGGATTCAATTTCGGCGAGCAACGCAGGAAGAATTAATTGGGGCTTTAAAGAAAATTGTTACAAAAGAAAAAATGGATATTGATGATGATGCACTTGCCTTCATTGCTACGGAATCCGATGGTGCTTTCCGGGATGCAGTGAAGATTTTAGAGCAGGTTAGTTTTTCAAAGAAAAAGATAACGATCGATTATATAACCGGCCTTTTGTCGTCAGGTGACAGCGGAGAACGGGAACGTTTTTTAAAAGCATTGTCTCAAAAGGATGAAAAAGCAGCACTTGCAGTGGTTGAACATCTTGTATCTGAGACAAAAGATATAAAGGGGTTTTTGAGCGATATGCTCCGTGACTGTCAAACGATTCTTGTAACCCTCGGCAAAGGACAAACGGTTGCAGGATGGGATCGTGTGAGTATACAGCTTATTATGAAACAGCTTATTGAAGCATACGGACTCATGAAATCGTCACCGGTTGCCGAAATTCCGATTGAACTTGCCGTCATGGAATATTGTAAAGGGTCGGTTTTCATTCCGCACGTGCAGCAATCCGTTTCGTCAACCCCTGTTGTTGCCGCTGTTGTCCAAGAAGTGAATCAACCCGTTGTTTCACTCACACATTCCGAACCTATGGGATCGGTTGATGAGTCATTTACGATTGAAAAATTAGAAGAATGTTGGAAAGATGTGATAGAAGGGTGTAAACCATTTAATCATTCTGTTGCCGGCGTGTTGCGGTCAACGCATCCAAAAAAAATTGAAAATGGTATTGTGACTATTACTACCCAATACCAGTTTCACCAAGAACGCTTGTCAGAACCAATGGTGCGTGATATGTTGGGAGCAGTCTTGAAGAAACTTTTTGGTGTCCATGTTCGCGTAGAAGTTATATTAGAAAAAGTTTAAGGAAAGGAAATATATATGTTTAATCCGTTTAAACAACTCGGGGATATGAATGAAATGAGAAAAAGTGCCATGGCCATTCAAAAGGCATTGTCCGGCATGCTATTTACTGCAAAAGAAGGAGAAGTGGAAATTACCATGAACGGAAATCAGGAAGTGCAATCCGTCACGATTGGCGGTGTGCCAAATGAATCCGTGAAGCGGGCCATTGGCAATGTCATTAAACAATCCCAACAAGCAGCAGCAGGACAACTTGCACAGATGTCTAAAGGAATGTAATCAAATCATGGCTATTGTTGTTACCGGCAGTCTTGGATACGACTTCATTATGGGTTTCCCAGGAAAGATTGCTGACCGGATTATGCCGGATAAAATCCATACGATATCATTGTCACTTCTTGCTGATAAACTGCATAAGCAATTTGGCGGAACTGCAGGGAATATGGCGTATTCACTGAATCTTCTTGGTATTGAGCCATTGGTTCAGTCATACGTTGGAAATGATTTTGGAGAATATCAGGTGTTTTGGAAAAAACAACCAATTTCAACAGCCTATATCCGTATTGATCCAAAAAATGTGAGTGGGACATATTTTGTAGTAACGGATCAAGCAGATAACCAAATCGGTGCGTATTACAAAGGTGCATTAGTGAGAAATACCACGCTTCATCTTGCAACCATTCATGATCCGTTTAATTTTGTGGTGATTTCTGCCAATGAACCAAAGGCAATGGTGCAGTATGTTGCAGAATGTATCAAGCGACAAATCCCATATATGTACGATCCTTCGTTTCAGATTGGGAATTTTTCAAAAGCGGAATTATTACAGGGGGTTTCTCATGCGGCTATGTGTATTGGCAATGATTACGAGATTTCATTGATGGAAAAACGTTTAGAACTTTCGCATAAAGCATTACTTGCATGTTGTCCGATCGTTATCACGACACGTGGCGGAAAAGGATCACTCATCGAAACGAAAGAGACAGTTATTGCTATTCAACCTGCAAAAGCGAAGGGTATTGTTGATCCGACAGGAGCAGGTGATGCATATCGCGCTGGATTTCTTGCTGGATTTTTACGGGGGTATGATTTAAAAACATGCGGACAAATGGGATCGATTGCGGCGGTCTATACGGTTGAAACCTACGGGACGCAAACGCATGTCTATACCCAGAAAGACTTTTGCCTGCGGTATAAAAAGAAGTATAAAAAATCGATTGTTTTATAAAGGAGAAAGAGCTATGAATCCATCAGGTGACGTAAAAAATATTGCACTCGCGGCGGCAGGAAAACTTCGTATTGAATGGGCTGGGAATGCGATGCCAGTTTTAAAACTTATTGAAAAACGGTTTATCAAAGAAAAGCCGCTGAAGGGTTTGGTCATTGCTGCGTGTTTGCATGTGACGGCGGAAACTGCAAATTTGATGTTGACACTCAAAGCTGGAGGAGCAAAAGTCTATTTGTGTGCAAGCAATCCGCTTTCAACACAAGATGACGTCGCCGCATCACTTGTCAAAGATTATCAGATTCCGACATTTGCCATCAAAGGCGAAGATACGAAGACCTATTATTCCCATTTGAATGCGGTTTTGGACACGCATCCGAATATCACGATGGATGACGGAGCAGATCTCGTATCACTTCTTCATACAAAACGAAAAAATCAGCTTTCTGAAATTATCGGATCAAGCGAAGAAACGACGACAGGTGTCATCAGACTGAAGGCTATGATGAAGGATGCGGCGCTTAAAATTCCTGTATTTGCCGTTAATGACAGTGATACCAAACATATGTTTGATAACAGGTACGGGACAGGACAATCGACGCTCGACGGGATCATGCGGGCAACCAATATGCTACTTGCCGGAAAAACATTTGTGGTTGCAGGATACGGATGGTGCGGACGAGGACTGGCAAGCAGGGCACACGGTATGGGCGCGCACGTCGTGGTGACGGAAGTTGATGCTATAAAGGCACTCGAAGCGGTGATGGACGGATATACGGTCATGCCTATGGCAAAGGCTGCGAAAATCGGGGACATGTTTGTGACGGTGACGGGAGATAAAAATGTTGTGTCTTTTGATCATATACTGGCGATGAAAGACGGCGCAGTGATTGCAAATTCCGGACATTTCAATGTTGAGGTTGCAGTCGAAGCGCTTCAGAAAAAAGCAAAAGCACATCGGATAATTCGGACATACGTCGAAGAGTATACCCTTGCTGATGGGACGAAACGGTTTTTGCTTGCCGAAGGAAGACTGATTAATTTATCCGCTGCTGAAGGACATCCCGCAGAAGTTATGGATATGAGTTTTGCCAATCAGGCCCTCGCCGCGGAATTTTTCATAAAAAATAAGGGGAAGCTTGAGGTGAAGGTGTATACTATTTCAAAGGAAATGGATCAGGAAATCGCGAGACTGAAACTCAAAGGGATGGGCGTGCAATTTGATACGCTCACCAAAGAACAGGAAGCATATCTTGGGAGTTGGCAAGAAGGCACATAAATTATTGAATGGTATATAATCTGCTTAAAAAGAAAGGGTAACTATGGGTGGTCACGAACAAACCGTTGGACAGTCACCGTATATTGATCGTTTGTTTGGTGCACAGCCATTTCGAGCAGATGTTTCCTATCACGGAACGCCATCCATGGCAGCAGTTGCAATGGCAACAGCTGATGAACTTCATATATTTGGATTAAAACAGAATGCAGACGCAGGACAACTACGATACAAAGTTGGTATTTTAGTTGACGAAGACAAAAGACCAGTTTTTTCTCAAATCATAACGACAGAGCAATATAAAGTAATGGAGGAAGAGGCGGCAAAGCACCCAGGTGAAGCATGGATAGATATTAAACGTCGGGTGTTTCTTTTTCTTCTATCCAATCAGGATGCGCAAGTGAAACTTCCGGAACCGGTATTTGTTTAACATGAAACTTATTTTATTTGACATTGACGGGACATTGATTAGTCAGACAGGAGCCTCTGTTTTTGAGATGATTGCAAACGGAGAGTCTAAATTTTCTTTCGCAGTACGAAAAGTTTTTGGTCTTTCCGTCAACATCGATTTTTCTACATACAATGGGTATATTGATAAAAGCATTTTGTGGGATTGTGTAAAAAATAGCAGTATTACGAAAGAAGCATTTGAAAAAAAATTGCCCGTGCTTGCTCAAGCAATGGCTGAATATATGGATACAATAGTAACGGATACCGCCCTTTATCACGCAATTCCAACCGCGCGACACTTTCTTGATTTAGTGATGAACAAGAGTGGAATCGCATATGGTATTTTATCTGGTAATGTCCAAAGCATTGCTGAATGGAAACTGGATAAAGCAGGATATAATCATATATTTCAGTTTGGATTGTATGGGGAAGAAGCAGATGACCGGATTGAACTTGCAAAAAAGGTGTTTGTGAAAGCAGATGCATTTTTTCATGAGCAATTTTCCCCGAAAGATGTTTCCGTTATTGGAGATACTGTCCATGATATCCGGTGCGGAAAAGCAATTGGTGCCCATACCATTGCCGTCATGACCGGTCGCCATCATGATCCGGTTGTCCTGAATGCAGAACATCCTGATTTCTTAGTTGATACTTTGATGGATAATTCAGTCCTTGATTACTTTGGGCTGAAACGGGTATAACAAATATATATGAAAGACTATTTATTGTTTTCTGGGTCTAGTAACCAAACGCTTGCCAAAAAAGTTGCAGAAGAACTCCATATAACACTGGGCAAGGTTGATTTATCACGATTTGCTGATGGGGAAGTGAGACCATGGATTCAGGAAGATGTTCGAGATAAAACTGTTTTTGTGCTGCAGTCACTTTCTACGCCGATGGATGAATATATCATGGAAATGTCTTTGATGGGTGATGCATTACGAAGAAGTGCGCCAAAAACCATGGTTGCTGTTATCCCATATCTTGGGTATTCGAGACAAGATAAACAACATCGGGTTGGTGAACCTATTTCATCTCGTGTCATTGCAAAATTTATTGAAATTTCCAAATTTAAAGAAGTGATCGTTGTTGATTTACATAATGATGCTATCGTTGGATTTTTTCAAATTCCGGTGACTCATATTAGTGCTATGCCCGTGTTAGTGAATGCAATAAAAAAGTTGCATGTTACAGATCCGGTTGTTGTATCACCTGATGTTGGTGGTGTCAGGCGCGCAAGAAATTTTGCATACCAACTGGACGCAGATTTGGTTGTTATGGAAAAGAAACGATTCATTGATCGTCATGATGTGAGTGAAAATTTTCAGATTATCGGTGATGTGAAGGGAAGAACTGTCATCATCAATGATGACATGATTTCAACCGGTGGTACGATCATACATAGTGCGGATGCACTTCGACAGGCAGGTGCCACTTCGGTGATCGTATGTGCAACTCACGCAGTGCTTGCAGGAGATGCAAAAACTAATTTGGAAAAAGCAGCAATTGATCATTTGATATTAACGGATACCATCATCGATTCAGAGGATCGTCTTCCGAAAGGAACGACAATTGTTTCTGTAGCATCAACGATCGCTACTGCAGTTTTAACTATTATTCGATAACGTACGTTTTTATGAATATTCTTCCTACATCAGTAACACGGGTGGTTGAATCGTTTGAACGACTTCCTGGTATTGGACCGAAAACCGCACAGCGGCTTGCCTTTTATCTTCTGCATGTGCCGGCAGATGAAATTAAACGGTTTGCAGATTCCCTTGTTGCACTGAAGGCAAATACGGTTTTGTGCAGTGTGTGTAAAAATGTGACGGAGGGAGATCCGTGCCAGATTTGTTCAGATCCCAGGCGTGATCACACGATGATCTGTCTTGTTGAACAACCAACAGATGTGTTGTCTGTTGAACGGACGGGTGCATTTCATGGGGTATATCATGTACTTCACGGAAGTATTGATCCGCTCAATAATATTGGTCCAGATGAAATTTATATTGCAGATTTGTTCCAGCGTATCAAAAATCAAAGTGAACCAGTTACGGAACTCATTTTTGCGATGAATCCGACGATGGAAGGGGAAGCAACGGCAATGTATATCCAAAAACAGCTTGGAAATATGTCTATAAAAATTACGCGTCTTGCGCATGGTATTCCAATTGGTGGTGATATTGAATATGCGGATGAAGTGACACTGAAACGCGCTTTTGAGGGTAGACGCGACTTTTAATTTTCTTGCACCCGTTTCTCAAATCAAGGATAATACGATTGGTATGACAGATATCAGGTCAAAAATAGAAAAAGTTTTGAAAGAAATTATGGATCCCGAACTGCATATTAGTTTATGGGACCTTGGGCTTATTTATGACCTTCATATTGACGAAAAAGGTAATGTAGAAGTCATAATGACATTAACTTCTGTTGGTTGTCCTCTGTTTGGAACTATTCAGGGAGATATCGAAGAGCAGATTAAAAAAATTAAGGGTGTCAAAAAAGTAACCGTTGAGCTTACGTTTGAGCCGCCGTGGTCTATTGAACTCATGAGTGAGGATGCACGGGCACAGCTTGGGATATAACACTATGAAACCAGGAGGATATAAACCACCAATGATTGGTTCGTTTGAAGACATTGGGAAAGATGTTGCTCATGAAGTGACAAAGGCTCCTGTTGATATCGGTGGAAAAATTTTAGAAAGTTTAACAGGATCCTCTTCCAGTAAAAGACAACATCAAGGAGGAGACGGTAGTACATGGGAGGGTGGAGGAGCAGTACTGTCAAACAAGCCAGATGGCGCACTTGGTGCTATCGAAGAAACAAAAGATGTGAAAGTAAAAAAAGCTATTGCACGTGCAGCTCTTGAACAACTTGCAGGGCATAGTGAAAAGCCAGCGCCTTCTATATTTGAGGAACAACAAAAAGAGGAACAAGAGAAAAAAATGATACAAAAAGAACAAGCGAAAAACGAAGCGTTTGCTGCAGTTCCGCATATGTCTTCCAAAAAACGTCGTGGAGATTTGTATGGGATCAAAGGGAAAAGTTCGATGGAGAGGAGTAAAAATGTTCGGCAGGACTGATATAATCAAAAGAAAATATGCTGACTTTGTTTAACACCTTAACTCGAAAGAAAGAAGAATTCCAGCCGATTTCTCCCGGGCAGGTTTTGTTTTATCACTGCGGCCCAACTGTGTATTGGACACAGCATATCGGTAATCTTCGTGGTATGACAATGGGCGATTTGGTACGGCGAACAATGGAGTATATGGGACTCACGGTGAAACATGTAAGAAATTATACTGATGTCGGACACCTGACATCAGATAGTGATACTGGGGAAGACAAAATGGAAAAGGGGGCAAAACGAGAAGGAAAAACACCAGATGAAATTGCAACGTTGTATATTCATCAATTTGAAATTGATACTCAAGCACTTCATCTCCTTGAACCAACCGTAAAACCTTTGGCAACAGCATATATTGTGGATATGATTGCACTTGTTTCGACACTTCTTGAAAAAGGATATGCATATACCACTGACCTTGCGGTATATTTTGATGTAACAACATTTGAGACATATACAAAACTTTCGCACCAGCAAATGGATAAGCTTATGGAAGGAGCGGGGAAAGCAGAGGTATCAGATCCACGAAAAAAGCATGCAGCTGATTTTGTATTGTGGTTTTTTACTGCGGGAGTACATACAAATGCACTGCAATATTGGCCGTCTCCTTTCCAGTCACTTCTTGTGAAAAACGGGGAAGGATTTCCAGGATGGCATCTTGAGTGCTCTGCCATGACGAAAGCACTTCTTGGAAATACGATAGATATTCACATGGGAGGAGTAGAACATATTCCAGTTCACCATACGAATGAGATTGCACAAAGTGAAGCGGCAAATGGTGTACCATTCGTTCACTATTGGCTTCATAATGAACATTTGCTCGTCAATGACAAAAAAATGGCAAAATCAGAAGGAACAGGATTTTCTCTTTCCGAAATTATCGACCATGGATATGATCCTTTAGTTTTGCGGTATTTCTTTTTACAGTCCCATTATCGGTCAAAACAAAATTTTACGTGGGAAGCTCTGGATGGAGCAAAAAGTGCACTTACAACACTGCGAGAGTATATTGGAACATGGAAAGAAGCATTTTCAGAACACGAGCTGAGTAAAGAGGCGTTTACGTTTAAGCAGCGATTTTTATGTGCAATTTCTGATGATATTAATGTGCCGCAGGCCTTAGGGATTGTGTGGGAAATGACAAAATCCGATATTTCCCAAGGGGAAAAACGAGCATTGCTTTTGGATTTTGACCGTGTGTTCGGTCTCGGGTTAGCTGATTTTAAACAAGAAGCAATTCCAAAGGAAATATTGGAACTTGCAACAAAAATAACAGAACTTCGGAAGGAAAAAAAGTTTCAGGAAGCAGATGCACTTCGAAAACAGATTACCGATCGTGGCTATAGTGTTCAGGATACCGCAAATGAAACCGTTGTGAAACTGCAATAATTTACTTCTTTTTTATTTCTTTTGCAGTGAGCGTGTGCGTAGTAATTGCGAGTGTTGTTGGATCAATGGTAATACTAATGTTGTTACCTGAGGTGATTGAATCAAGGTTAAATGTTATTGGTGGCGTTACAGTCCAACTTCCCATTCCTTTATTTGGACTACTTACAAAAAAGAGTTGATCAACACTAATCGTGTTTTTGATAGAATCCACGCTTGATACAACCCCCGTTGCGGCAATACCGTTTGTGCTACTGGCACGTGTTCTTACGTCGGTATTTTTTGTTTTATTGATAATGCCAGTAAGAATGATTCCCATGAGGATGAAGGCAATTGTTGAGGTGATATAAAGAATCGTGTTGTCTTTTTTCTCCTTCATACGTCTATTCTTTCACGGATAGTGTCGGGGTGTCAATGGAACCTGCAATTGGTGTAGAATGAAAGAAGCGATGAAAAAATTTACAAAAATTGTTGCAACTATTGGTCCAACATCAGATACTCGTTCTCTTATTACCGCCCTGTTGCATGCAGGCGTAAATGTATTTCGTTTTAATATGAAACACAACACGATTGCATGGCACGAAGAGCGCATTACTTTAGTGCAAACGATTGCTGATGAATTGCATATTCCTGTTGGTATTTTAATTGATTTACAGGGGCCAGAAATTCGTTTGGAAACCCCAGAACAAAAAGAAATCCATGTAAAAAAAGGTGACCGATACCCGGTTACTCCTGCATATATGCCGGGTATACAATCGATTGTTGTTCCCAACGCGCCGGTATTTCAGGTGTTACACGTCGGCGATGCATTTCTCATTGATGATGGATTTATCGAGGCTACTGTTGTTGAAGTGAATACGGATGGATTTATTATTGAAATGAAAGAGGATGCTGTTATCAAACATCGAAAAGGTGTGAATTTACCAGGGAAGCATATTGCACTTCCATCGCTTATTTCTGATGATTTGGCAAAGCTGGATATGGCAGTAAAACATAACGTGGATTTTGTCGCGCTTTCGTTTACCCGAACAAAAGAAGACGTGGAAATTTTGCGGGAAGAAATGAAAAAACGACATGTTGATGCGATGATTATTGCAAAGATTGAAAGTCAACCGGCGCTTGATCATCTGGTGGATATTATTACCGCAGCCG
The DNA here is from genome assembly GCA_903821745.1 of Candidatus Gottesmanbacteria bacterium. Lineage (GTDB taxonomy): Bacteria > Patescibacteriota > Microgenomatia > UBA10105 > UBA927 > CAIJMI01. Next base: position 213,872 of record CAIJMI010000005.1, on the reverse strand, counting down.
ATGGCATTATGATAGCGCGCGGTGATCTTGGTATAGAAACGCCAATTGAGCGCCTTGCCTATGAACAAAAACACATGATTTTGGAATGCCGACGACAACGAAAGCCAGTCATTGTTGCAACACAAATGCTGCAATCGATGTGTGATAATCCACGACCAACACGAGCAGAGGCAACGGATGTTGCAAATGCTGTCTATGATTTTACAGATGCAACCATGTTGTCCCAGGAATCTGCATCAGGTCAATTTCCTGAAAAATCTGTTGCAACTATGGCACGGATTTTAGCGTGGAATGAAAAACATACGGTACCCTCATGGGTTAATCCAACAGAAGAACGAACAACCGATACTATTGTGCATGCGATATTGCCAATCGTTACTGATACAAAAAAAGACGCAGTGAAAGCCATTATCGTATTGACTGAAACAGGATACACCGCACGGTGTGTTTCCAGTTGCCACCCCGGCGTTCCAATTTTCGCAGTATCGGACAATGAAAAAACAATTGAAATGTTAACATTATCGTATGGCGTCAAGCCAATCTTTATGCGATTTCCATCTGATGGTATGATTACCACGACGCACGATGTTATCAAAGAATTAAAAACAAAACAGCTGATTGCAGCTGGAGATAAGATTATTTTTATTCACGGATCAACCTGGAGAAAATCCGGCATGACGAATACTGTCAGCATTATGACAATATAGCTCTTATGGACACACAAACACTTTCATTAGTATTTGCTCCCAAAACCGTAGCGCTCGTTGGTGCTTCTGCAAAACCAGGGAGTGTGGGAAATAATTTAATGAAAAATTTAGTAGGAAGTGGATTTATCGGAACCATTTATCCGATTAATCCGACCTCTCAACTGATTGAAGGAATTCAATCAGTTGCGTCACTGTCAGCTATTGGAAAACCCGTTGATCTTGCCATTATTGCGGTGAATGCAGGTATTGTTCTGCCAGTTGTTGAAGAAGCGGGGAAGTGTGGAGTGAAAGGACTGATAATTATTTCTGCAGGATTTAAAGAGGCAGGCGCAGAAGGTAAACAACGGGAAGAGGATTTACAGGCGTTGTGTGAACAATACGGAATGACGATCATTGGTCCGAACTGCCTTGGTATTATTAATCCGGAAATTGGACTGAATGCATCTTTTGCTCCCATTACGCCAAAAGTTGGTTCCATTGCATTTATCTCGCAAAGTGGGGCACTCGGTACTGCTGTTATTGATTTTGCACGGGATCTTGATATCGGATTTTCCAAATTTGTCAGCGTTGGCAATAAGGCAGTTATTGATGAAATTGCCCTGTTGTCCTATTTTGCAACAGATGAAAAAACAAAAGTGATTCTCATGTATGTTGAAGATATTCATGATGCTGCCGGGTTTGTAAAAGTTGCTCGTCAGGTGACACATGGACCGTATGCAAAACCGATTATTTTTTTGAAAGCTGGAAGAACACAAGCGGGTGCAACTGCGTCTGTTTCTCATACCGGCGCACTGGGCGGAAATGATGCCTATTACGATGCCGTAGCATTGCAGTCAGGGGCAATTCGTGTGGAAACCATTCAGGAGTTATTTTCCAATGCCCTTATGTTTGCACATAATTCGACACCACAAGGGAATCATGTGGCAGTGATAACCAATGCAGGAGGACCGGGAGTACTCATGACTGATATGGCAGTTGTGTCAGGCCTCACGATGGCGAGCCTTTCAGAAACGACTGTTGCAACATTAAAAGAACATCTTCCCATGTGTGCAAACTGCATGAATCCCATTGATGTATTGGGCGATGCGAAAAGCGATCGGTATGAAGTAGCGTTTAATGTCATTGCAAAAGACGAACATGTCGATAGTTTACTGATTTTGTTAACGCCGCAAGCGGGAACAGAAATTGTGGAGACGGCCCAAAAGATTATTGCACTGAAAAAAAGCATTGATAAACCGATTGGGGTGTCTTTTGTTGGAGGACCACTTGTTGCACCAGGAATGGCACTGCTTCGGAAAGAAAATGTTGCAGTATTCAACTATCCGGAGGATGCGTCTCGTGCTCTTGCGACATTAACAAAGTTTTCGATTGCAAAAGTTCAGGACATTGATGAAAGCACACGGACATTTGCGGATATTGACCAAAAGGCAGCTACTGAACTTTTGATGAAATATGGTCAAGAAAAAAAAGAATTGGTTCCTGAAAAGCACGCACACGAAATTCTTAAAGCGTATGGTTTTCCAACACTTCTTTCTGCAACTGTTGCAAGACGTCAGGATCTTGTACCACTTTTGCAACATATGGGTATTCCAGTTGCAATGAAGATTGTGTCACCGGATATTACGCATAAAAGTGATGTTGGCGGTATTGCCTTGAATGTAACAGTAGAAAATGTGGAAAGCACGTATGATGCGATTATGGAGCGAGTTTCACAGCATGCACCACATGCAAAATTGGAAGGTGTACTTTTGGTTGAAATGGCGCCCGTGGGCGGTATCGAAATGATTTTAGGAGTGAACAAACAACCAGGATTTGGCACCATGGTGATGGTGGGCTTAGGTGGAATATTGGTTGAGGCATTTAAGGATGTTGCATTCGGAGTTGTTCCGCTTGGTCATGATGACGTAGAGGTTATGGTAAAACGACTGAATGTATACAAGATTCTGCAGGGGGTCCGTGGACAACCAGCGATGGATATAGATGCACTTGTGGCGTGTATACAACGTTTGTCACGACTTGTTATTGATCACCCAGAAATAACAGAACTTGATATTAATCCGTTTGTCCTGCTTCCTCAGGGACACGGCGGGAAAGTACTTGACGCGCGGATAGCAGTGGAACGAACTTCTTAAGAAATAAACGACGTTCCTGTCATTTCTATGGGTTTTGGAATGCCAAAGATTTCAAGAATTGTTGGCGCTATATCAGCGAGGGATAGGTCTTTTTTTGTGATGGTTCTATAGATGTTGCTTACCAAAATGAGGGGAACAGGATTCATGCTATGACTTGTGACCCTCTCTTCTGTTTTTTCATTGATCATTTCGTCAGCGTTTCCATGATCAGCCGTGATAATCACAGAATAATCACGCTCTAGCGCTCTCGTTATTAGAGTGCTAAGCGCCTGATCTATTATTTCAATTCCTTTGATGGTTGCCTCGATGTTTCCGGTGTGTCCCACCATGTCGGCGTTGCATAAATTGGTGGCAATGAACTGGTGTTTGTTTCCCGCGATATCTTCGAGGATTTCTTGGGCAATATCGGGGGTACGCATTTGTGGTCGTTCGTCATGTGTCTTGATGTCAGAGTAGGAGTCGAGGAGAATTCTGTCTTCACCTTCGAAGGCATCTAACTTTTTACAATTAAAGAAGTAGGTGAGGTGATTGAATTTTTCTGTCTCTGTAATGCGGAGTTCCTTGATGTTGTTGTTTCCAAGGACTTCGCCAAGGGTGTTTTTGACGATTTCCGGCGGGAAGGCAACCGGACAAGAAAACTCTGCCCGATATTGGGTCATTGCGACGAAATTGAGGCCAGGAATGTGTGCATCAAGCGTCTTTTTGGTCAATTCTACGGCTCGGTCACTTCTGAAATTGACGAATATAACACTGTCATTTTCTTTAACGAGCGCAGGTACTCCAATTACGGAAGCGTTCACAAACTCGTCCGTTTCTCCACGTTTATACGCGTCTTCTATTGCTTCTTTGGCTGTTTTGTATGGACGGCCTTCTCCTTTGATCAGCATGTTCCATGCCTTTTCAATTCTGTCCCAATTCGTATCCCGGTCCATGGCGTAGTACCTGCCGATGATACTTCCAATTCTTCCGACACCAATTTCTTGTATTTTTTGTTCTAATTCCGCAATGTATTGTTTAGCGCTTGTTGGCGCTGTATCTCTACCATCAGTGAAAACATGAATGCACACATTTTGTACTCCTATTTGTTTGGCGAGTGTTAATAACGCATAAAAATGCGTGGAATATGCGTGCACACCACCAGGTCCCAAGAGACCCTGAAGATGGAGAGTGCTCTCATGTTTTTTAGCATGTTCCATGGTTGCAATTAATACCTCATTTTTGAAAAATGTACCGTCTGAAATTGCCTTGTTTATCTTGACGAGATCCTGATAAATAATCCGTCCGGATCCAATTACCATGTGGTTGACCTCAGAGGTTCCCATTTGTCCGTCTGGAAGTCCTACAGCAAGTCCAGAAGCAGGAATAATGGCATGAGGATACGTTTGCCATAACCGATCAAACTCCGGTTTCTTGGCCATTGCAATGGCATTGCCCGCAGGTGCTTCCCGATATCCCCAACCATCCATGATAATGAGGAGTACTTTGTTTGTTGTCATAATCTTATTGTAGTTCTTCCTCAATGCGGAGGAGTCGGTTATATTTTGCCAAGCGTTCACCACGGTCCGGTCCACCGAATTTACTTTGTTTTGATGTACCGACGACGAGATCTGCAATGAAGTCATCATTGGTTTCTCCGCCGCGGTGTGACACAACGGTGGTAAATCCTGCCTTATGGGAAAGGGCAATGGCATCAAGGGTTTCCGATACCGTGCCGATTTGATTGACCTTGATGAGCACGCTGTTAACTGCTTTTTTATCAATTGCCGTTTGGATGTGTTTGACGTTTGTCGTCAAGAGATCATCGCCGACAATCTGATGGTCTTTTCCAATCGTGGCCGTAAAGTATGCCCACTCATCCCAATCGGATTCACTATGCATGTCCTCCAAGGACCAGATCGGATATTTTTTTGTCCATTCAATAACTTTCTCTGTCCATTGTCTTGAGGTGAGTTTTCCATTGTGTTCGCTTTTTAATGTGTACGTTCCATCCTTGTAAAATTCTGATGATGCAGCATCGAGTCCTAGAACAATGTCATCCTGCATTTTATATCCCGCTTTTTCTGTTGCCTCTGTCATTAGTTGAAATGCTTCTTCATTTGATTTCATTTCCATAGGGCAAAATGCGCCTTCATACCCAACACCCGTTGCATAGTGTTTATCATGAAGCAGTTGTTCGAGGGTATGAAAAATTTCTGCTCCTGCCCGAAGTGCTTCTTTAAATGTTGGAAAGCGTTCCTTTTTAGGAATGACAAAATATTCCTGACAATCGGTTGACCAATTGCCATGTTTTCCGCCTTCCAAAATGAGAAGGAGCGGTTGGGGGAGAACAAAGGTTGTATTGCCAATGAGTGATCCCAAGTATTTGTATAACGGCATGTTTTGTGCCATTGCTGCTGCACGCGCTGCTGCCATGGAAACAGCAACAATTGCATTACCGCCTAGTTTTCCTTTGTTTTCCGTTCCATCTGCTGCAATCATGAGAGTATCGAGATTTCGCTGGTTTGTTACATCCTGCCCGACGACAATGGATTTTACTGTGGTATTTACATTTGCAACTGCTTTGAGGACTCCTTTTCCAAAATAGCGTGCGTTGTCATTATCACGAAGTTCAACGGCCTCTGTAGATCCTGTTGACGCGCCGGATGGGACTGAAGCAGTAGCTGTCATTCCGTTTTCAAGGGTGAGATCTACTTCAACGGTTGGGTGTCCTTTGGAATCAAGAATTTCTCTCGCATGGATGTTTGTAATATTCATAGTGTTGCTCCTTTAAGGAAATAACAAAAAATATGATTTGTATCGATTACAAAAAAGTATATCTGTTTTATCCGTTCCTTACAATGCGGCAAGGCGATGTATTTATTTGTGCTTGTATGGAGTATGGAGAGGATGGTACGCTTTTGGGCTTTTTTCGAGGTTGGAGTAGTTAGCTGTTTGGGAAATGCGGCACAGTAATACGAGGAAGAAGGGGTGAGATACGGGTTGTCACTTCATAGTTAATGGTATTAATTTGGTTGGCAATTTCCTCAGCACTCATGCATGCTTGTTGTTGGGATCCAAGGAGAACTACCTCGTCTTCTGCTTTCACATTTTTTATATTGGTAACATCCACCATAAACATATTCATCGTAATTCTTCCAAGAATGTTGCATCGGATGCCGTTAATGAGGACAACCCCATTGTTTGAAAGCCCGCGGTCATAGCCATCACTATATCCTTGCGGAACGATGGCAATTTTTGTTATTGCTTTTGTGATATAGGTTAAACCGTATCCAATGGAATAATTTTTGGGTAGTATTTTTACTTGGGCAATATGCGTTACCCAACGGAGAGCTGGTTTGAACGTAAACGTGGATCTTTGATATTTTTTTTGTATCTTTTCAGATGGCCACATACCATAGAGACCGATACCCAAGCGCACGATATGGTTTTTTCCGGTATCTTTTTCGTATACGAGAATACCGGATGTTGCTGAGATGTGATGTTTGATGTTTGTATATCCGCATGTTTTGCATATATCGAGTGCTTTGTCCAATCCGTCAATCTGCTTTTGTGCATGGGAAAAATCAGATGTATCTTCAATATTTGCAAAATGTGCATAGATACCGTCAACGTCAATATATCTGTAAGGTTTTAGGACTCTTAAAAATGGCTCAATATCTTCAATCAAGAGTCCCTGTCTTCCAAGAAAGCTATCAATTTTTATATGTACTTTCGCGTGCGTACCTACTTTTTTAGAAATAGTATCAATCTGTTGTAACCGTTCCGTATCGTATATCGTGAGTATGCCATGCAGTGTAAGCGCTTCTTCAAGTTCTTGTTTGGCAACATATCCGAAGACCAAAGTTGGTTTGTTGGAAACTGTTCGTAGAAGTCGCAGTTCAGCAAGATCGTCAACCTGGAAATAGTCGGCAACGGGTTCCAGTATTTTGGCTACTTCATTTTGTCCATGTCCATAGGCGTTTGCTTTAATGACACATGCTATTTTTGTATCAGGATGAATGAATGCTCTAATGACGGAAAAATTATGGAGAATATTTTGTTTTGAAATTTCAATGTAAGAAAGGGGGAGCTCCATACCTTAGCCTGCCGTTTCTGGGACAAGTTCAAGAAAGGTATAGGAAAAGTTTTGATCGTTACTCTCCTTTGATGATATGACGTTTGAAAAACGAGAGTAGTCGGGGAAAAAAGTATCTGCATCAGGAAAAGTTTGATGAACGATGGTCAGATATAGTTTATCGGTTTTCTCCATTGCCTGTTCATAGATATTTGCGCCGCCGATAATAAAGAGTTCCTCCTGTTCTTTCTGTCGTCCTAATTCAATTGCTTCATCCAGAGAATGTACAATAAAACAGCCATCAGGAGTGGTAAATGTTTCATCCCGGGTAATAACAATGTTTGGGCGATTGGGAAGTGCGTGGCCGATGGATTCATACGTTTTTCTGCCCATAATGACCGCATGTCCACGGGTTTTACTGCGGAAGTGTTCCATGTCTTCAGGAATATCCCATAAGAGCTTGTTGTTTTTCCCAAGCTCCCGATTTTCTCCAATTGCAGCAATGATTGAGACCATCTCTTTTCCCATGGGTTGTTTAAAAACCTCCGACGACCGTGATATCACCTTTAATTGGGTCGTGATGTTTGTAGTTTTCGATGGTGATATCCTCAAATTTAAATCCATCGATTGTTTTTACATTCGGATTGAGTTTTAATGTCGGGAATTTATATGGTTTACGTTTTAGCTGTTCCCGGCACTGTTTCATATGATTTTCATATATATGGACGTCTCCGAACACATGAACAAATTCTCCCGGTTCATATCCGGTTACTTGTGCAATCATCATCGTCAACATCGCGTATGATGCGATGTTAAATGGAACACCCAAAAATAAATCTGCACTCCGTTGATAAAGAAGGAGCGAGAGCTTGTTTCCTGTAATGTTGATATGGAACATCGTATGACATGGCGCAATGACCATGGATGCATTATGTGATCCACTCATCTCATAGATACATCCTGCATTCCATGCAGAAATAACGTAGTGTTTTTTTTGCGGATATTTCTTTATTTTTTCAATTGCCCAGCCAAGTTGATCAATCGTTGATCCATCACCCTTCGGCCATTTCCGCCACTGCACACCATAGACCGGACCTAGCTCGCCCCAGGTTTCCAAAAATTTTGGATCTGCTTTTGCTTTTTCCATGAACGCCTCAAACGTCATGGGTGTCGCATTGCCTTCTTTTACCGCCCATTCATATTTTTTAAATGCCCATTCATCCCAGATATGGACGTTGTTGTCGACAAGATATTTAATGTTACTGGATCCTGAGAGAAACCAAATGAGTTCATGAGTAATGCCGCGGGTGAACATTTTTTTCGTGGTCAGGAGTGGAAATCCTTTTGAGAGGTCATATCGACAAATTCGTCCGAAGACACTTTTGAGCTTTACACCGGTCGAATGTGACATCTTCCACGTTCCATGTTTCATGATGTCCTGCATAAGATCGAGATACTGATATTCGGGATGGCGACTTTTCATTTTTATTCCTCCTTGATGGGTTCCATACTATGATCTTTAATCTGTCGTTCAGCATAAAACCAGGCGATGAAAATAACAATACCCAAAATAACGAAAAAAGTATCAACACCAAGAAATTCGGTGATGGATGCTGAAAGAAACATCGGCGCAATGGTTGCAATTGTAGACATAAACCATAAATTTCCCCAAAGCCTGCCCATCATTTCTGGTGGTGTTGATTCTTGCATAAACGTTTGCGCTGGTATTTCTACTCCAATAAAACAAAATCCTGCTACGAGGCAGAGAATTGGTAACATCCATAACCGTGTTGGAATCGGTAAAAAGTTTAAAAGGAGTCCGATTGCCAAGAAACAGAAGGCTAAAATAAGGAGCGCTGTTTTAATGATGGTTTTTTTCCTGAGTCCCTGTTTTAAAAGTTTTGGAAATAACATCACTCCTGCCAATGCACCGGTGAGCGCGGGGATAATGATATAAGTTGCAGCATTTTCAATACGAATATGGAGAATATCTCGAGCAAGTGCTGGCATATTGATGGCAACAATAAGCATTATCATTTCACTGCCTGCTACCAAAAGTACGGGGTAGAGAATAGATTTGTTATTTTTAATAAATAAATATCCTTCACCGACTTTGGAAAAGAATTGTGCGAGATCCTGCTCAACATTTATTTTTCGGATGGCTTTCATTGTCGGTAAAGAAATAACGCTTATACACGCAAGGGCAAGAAGCGAGGAACAAAGGATGATCGTTGATTGAAATCCCAAAAGGAGTGTTAAAAATCCTGCGGATCCATAGCCAATAAGCATGCCCGCCTGTTTGGTCAAAAGAAACATGCCATTGGCTTCTGGCAGGTCTTCCTTTCGTACCAGGTTCGGTAACGTTGCGGATTCGCTGGGAAGATAAAATTGGGAAAATAAGGAATAAATGAACATGATGGCATAGAGAAGAAAATATCGGTCACCAGTAAAAAGAAAAAGAAGAATAGTTAATGCCTGCAACAGGGTGGTAATGGTTAATAACCGTTTCTTATTGACGATATCAACCACCGTTGCAGCAATAGGGCCAACCAAGAGAATAGGAAGGCTGTAGGAAATCCAAAGAAATGATGCAGCGAGTGTTGATCCAGTACGGTCAAATAAGCGAAGCAGTAACACGAAGTTGACAATGTTGAGTCCCGTAACCGTGCACATTTGAGAAATCCAAAGTTTAATGAATTGTTTATTATGCAGCACTGATGGAATTTTCATATATTTTTCCCTGCGAGATTATTTTATTATAGCATGGTACAATTTTTTTATGAGAAAAGGAAAGGGAGCTTTCCACTGGTATTACGTTGTTAGTGTTATCATTACTGCGGCTGTCTTCATTTTGTATCTGCCGTTTCTATTTAAAAATGTATATAGCAATGGCATTGGCATTGAATTTACTCACGCTATACCATCAGCGACACCCACACCAACGACTGCTCCTATTGCATGGCCAAGGCGTCTTCCTATCTTTATGTACCACTATGTCGAGTATGTGCAGGATAAAGGAGATACCATTCGACAGTCACTCGATATCACCCCATATACCTTTGAAAAACAAATAGAGACACTTGTTGCAGGAGGATATACGTTTTTAACTGCCAAGGATATAGGGGAACTATTTGACGGTAACGTAACAACGATTCCTGAAAAACCAATTGTGCTTACGTTTGATGATGGATACCGTGATTTTTATACCGACGCTTTTCCAATACTCAAAAAACACAACGTAAAGGCAACAGTATATGTTATTGCTGGGGTTGTCGATTTTCGAAACTATATGACGGAGAAGCAGCTCCAAGAAATTGCAGCAAGTGGGCTAGTGGATGTTGGTGCTCACACTGTCCATCACGTGAGTCTGAAAAATATGGATGCTGCTACTGTTGAAAAAGAAGTACGGGAAAGCAAACAAATGCTTGAAGCGATTACTGGGCAATCCGTTGTTTCATTTGCGTATCCCAACGGATCCTATGATGAAGCGGCGATGGCAGCAGTGAAAGCAGCTGGATTTACCACCGCTGTTGCAACGAAACCTGGCATAGAAAATGGTCCAAGTAATCAATATGATTTAGTTCGGCTTCGTACCGGCGGGAGGTCCGGGGAACAGTTACTCCAGTATCTTGAGCAGAAAAATTTTACTGCTTGGTAACCATTACTTCGCGGGTGCTTGTGGTGCACCTATTCCTGCTCCCATACGAGCTCCCTGTGGGGGGTTAATCTGAACAGTTTGTGCGGTGACGCTGCCATCTGTATTTGTTGCTCCGAATGTGTTCACGCGGTCACCAACCTTCAAATCAGAAATTGCTCCGTCTGTTGATTTTGCATATGTGGTTGTTTGTCCCAATAAGATAATCTTTGAGCTGTTATCTGCAAGTTTGACGGTCATGGATGTTGCATCAACAGAGAGTATTGTTCCTGAAATCATCCCTCCACCTGCGCGTGTTCCATTTTGTCGTCCAGTATTTTGTCCGGCTGTCATACCGAATTGTCCACGGGTAAAGGTTGGAGTTTTACCTTGTTGGTATTTGAGTCCTGCAAAAAATCCACCTGCTGCAAAGACGATTGCAATGATGCCCATAACGACGTTAGAATTTTTCATATTTGTTTCCTCCTATTTATATCTTTTGATCATACAATTGTTTTCTGAATCCAAGCTGAAAATGTTACTCGTACAATTGGAGCAGTAATCTCCGTTTGGTTTCATGGACGAGATCCTGATCAATGATTACAAATGGCGGTTCATCAATGTGTTGCGGTTGAATGACCGTCGTACGATTTTGCAATTGTCGTTCAATTCGGGATCGCTGCATGTTTGCAAATCGATCCATCTCAAAGGTGAGCATACGATAAATGACGCCTGAAAAGGCAACACTAATTGCCATAATAATTAACAGATACCATGCAGTGAGTTTGATGCGCGCGTTTCGAAACATATGATTATCCTATTTTATATCCAAATCCTCGGACGGTTTGTATAAGGGGTTTTTCCTTAGGAAACGGGATATCTATTTTTGCCCGGAGATTCTTCATATATACTTCCACGGTATTTGGGAGTATATCTGAAGAATATTCCCAGACATGACTGATAATTTGATCTTTGGTCAAGACGGTATTTGGATGGCGCATCATATATTCCAGGAGTGAAAATTCTTTTCCTGAGAGACTAATGGATTTTTTATTGCGTGTAACTTCATAGGTTTCCGGATGCAGGGATAAATCGTGCAGCGTCAGGATATTTTCTGTGAGTTGCCGAGGTCGTTTTGTTAATGCTCTGACGCGTGCAAGCAGTTCTTCAAATGCAAATGGTTTGGTAAGGTAATCATCGGCGCCGCTTTCAAACCCCTCAATTTTGTCCTGTAATTGTCCTTTGGCTGTCAACATGAGTATTGGTGTATGGTTTGCTTCTTTCCGAAGGGTTTTGCAAATAGTAATACCGTCCATACCCGGAAGCATAAGATCAAGAATAATGGCATCGTAGGATTCGCTGGATGCAAGATCAAATCCTTCGGTTCCGTCATAGGCGACGTCAACAATGTAGCGTTCCTGTTCCAGGCCTTTTTTAATAGCTCTTGGGCTATTCGATGTTCATCTTCAACAACGAGAAGTTTCATGTACGTTACATTATATACTCATAGCTGAAAATAGGCTGAATAGGGAAAAACTTGGTATACTTATGTATCATGCGAAAAAGCATTCTTTGCGCTGTTGGCAATTTTTTATCGTGGCTGTATGCACGGGTTCTTTTGATTACGGTTGTGCGAAAAACCGCCATGCTTCCCAAGGGGCCAAAGATTTATGTGGTGAACCATCCGAACACCTTAGATCCATTTTATCTGTTAGGCATTATCGGAGAGCGGGTTGCAATATTAATTACCGAACATGTGTTTCATATTCCAGTTCTTGGGAGACTTGTGAAGCGGGCTGGTCACATTGAAGTTACATCAGATGGTAAACAGGTGTACGCGCAGGCAAAAAAGACCCTGTGTTCCGGGCGATCCATTTTGTTGTTTGCTGAGGGAGATATAAGCTTCAGCGCGTCCCGTGTACGAAAATTTCATACGGGAGCAATCAGATTAGCGCTGGAAACAGGTGCTCCAGTTATCCCAGTTGGGATTCACCTTGATCAGCGAAGGATTTGGAAACGAAGAACCGTAATAAAAAATTCATTGCAAATTGTCACTTGGTATCGATATGGGTGGCACACCGTGGTGTTTGGGGAACCGTTATATATACAAGGAAGTATTGGAAACAGAACCATGGTGAGAAAGGAAACAGTTCTGTTACGAAAACGTGTTCTTTCCACCATTGCTCAAGCAACACGGGTACGTGCAGAAGACCGGATGCTTCACAAACGGACAGCAAAACGCGGGTTTCATATTGCACTTCGCGGCGTGTACAAGTTTGTGTGTTTTGTCGGGTTTATCGTCTTCAAGCTCAATGAAGTAGGAATAAAAGTACTGGGGTAATGTTAACTTGACATTTATGGTTAACATATGTTAACCTACTGTATATGGTTAATAAAGGAATTCCATCAGCATATTGTACTGTTTCAGAAGTTGCACATCTTTTAGGCATTAGTCGGATAGCTGTATTTAAACGTATTCAAAAAGGGCAATTACCAGCTACAAAATACGGTCGAATGTACCTTATTGATAAACAGGAACTTCCACATATATTTTCAGCTGCGTTATCTTCAGAGCAAAAATGCACAGTGAATAAGGGTGTGAAGAAGGTTGTTGAGGAATATGGTGAGACGTTGAAACTGTTGGGAAAAGGATAATATGGGACACATATTGACCGTCAATGAAGTTGCATATGTTGCCTATGAACTTGCAAGGAGAATTTTGCATTGGGATGAGCCAATACCTCCATTTAACACCCGCTTTCCCAATATTTTAGAAAGTTGTCTTGCAACACCGTTTCAATCATTCGGCGGGAAGGCATTATATCCGCGATTTATTGAAAAAGCATCTATCCTTTTCTATCTCATGATCAAGAATCATCCGTTTAAAAATGGGAATAAGCGTATTGCCATGACCACGATGTTATATTTTCTCATGCAACACAAAAAATGGTTGCGGGTGAACAATTTTCAGTTTTATAAGTTCACTATCTGGGTGGCAGAATCGGACGCAGTGCTGAGAGATTCAACTGTTGATGCTATTGAACAATTCATTTCATTATATCTTGTCAATTTTGATGAAAAGGAATAATTGTTTATTCCGTAATGACGTATTCCTTCAGTGGCGATTGGCCTTTAAAATGCATCGCGCCGTTATCAAACGTCAGACTTTCTACATGAAGTGATGTACTATATTTATGAATAATATCCGTTAGTACCGATGGGTAGACAATCAGCAAGTAAATATATAGATTTATCTTAAAAACGTTCCATTTTCTTATAAAATTTGGTATGCTATCAATTGGATGTATTCGTTTAAACGCACAAAGCAAGATTTTGTTCTGGTCAGACACACTTCAAGTGTCTGACGTGTTGTGCCATCATTTCCAATATTACTATCGGAACGAAGAATCGTAATCATTGTCCCTATTGTTTGTATTCCCGACATCTTGACCTGCATACTCCTGGTGACAGGTTATCTACCTGCGGGTCTCGCATGAAACCAATCGGTCTTACCATGAAGAATTGTAAGGAGAATACGTTTACCGGAAAGATAAGTGGAGAACTTATGATTATTCATCGATGTCTCGGTTGTGGTGCAATTTCTGTCAACCGTATTGCAGGGGATGATGATCCATATATCATTTTGTCCCTCATTGATGAATCTATATCTATCGATAACCGAATAGTATTATCCCGTTGTCGCATAGATGTACTTACTAAACAGAACAGAAACCAAGTTGAGGATGTGTTATTTGGGTACGTCCATGATAGAATCTGAGTATGAATTTACGAATTGGCATCGTTGGTCTCCCAAACGCAGGAAAGAGTACGTTGTTTAATGCACTCTTAAAAAAACAGGTTGCTGACGCCGCGCCGTATCCGTTTTGTACGATTGAGCCAAACGTCGGTGTCGTTCCAGTTCCGGACGTACGGCTTGCTGCCCTTGCTGAAGTTACCAAAGCAGAAGAGAAAATGGAAAAATTGCCTCCCTTGGTTCCAGCAATTGTGGAGTTTGTCGATATTGCAGGTTTGGTGAAAGGTGCATCACAGGGAGAGGGCTTGGGAAACAAATTCTTATCCCACATTCGAGAAACCGATATTATCTGTCACGTCGTCCGGTATTTTGAAGACTCAACGGTCGTTAACGTTGCGGGAGAAATTAATCCGCTTCGGGACCGCGATATTATTGAAACAGAACTGATTTTTTCTGACATGCAGACTCTGGAGAAACAACAGGAACCACGAGGAAAAATTGATCATGATACGCAAAAGAAATGGGATCTCGTTGTTCGTTTGAAGGAAGCCTTGAATCAGGGAAAGAACGCACGAGATGTCATTACGGATGAAGATGAGCGGGCATTGATCAATGACTTGCATTTGTTATCCATGAAACCGGTACTCTACGTGCTGAATGTCTCTGAAGCGCAGATAACTGCGGAAGAAGATGTCATCAAACAATTGGGGAATGCCATTGTCATCTGTGCAAAAACCGAGAGTGAACTTGCCAGTCTTTCTGCTGCAGAACAAAAAGATTATCTTGCGTCTCTTGGGCTTTCCACGTCTGGACTTGACCGTTTGATTCAAAAAACGTATGACATGCTGGGGTTGATTTCGTTTTTAACAACCGGTGTGATTGAAGCCAGAGCCTGGACGATTGTTCGGGGAACCAAAGCACCGCAGGCAGCAGGAGTCATCCATACGGATTTTGAAAAGAAATTTATTAAAGCCGATTGTGTCACCTTTTCTGACTTTATTGCATCTTCTGGATGGAAAGGCGCTCGGGAGCATGGACATGTACGGCAAGAGGGAAGAGAGTACGTGATGCAGGATGGGGATGTGGTTGAGTTTAAGATAGGAGCGTAAGCTTTTTCTTATTGCCTCAAGTCCTTCTTTTGTGATATTATCCCTCGTATGAAACGAACCTATGAATTGATGGTCATTGTCAAAAGCGATTTTCCTGTGGAAGACACAAAAAAACGTGATGAGCTTCTTTTGAAGCTGGTAAAAGGCGCAACACTGAAAGAAGTGACAGTACTTGGGAAAAAAGAATTGGCATACCCCATTAAAAAACACAAAGAAGGTATTTATATCCTTGCAACACTTGCTGGGTCAGCTCTTAAAACCGGTGATCTTGAAACGGAATCAAAGCTTGGAACAGACATAATTCGGTTTATGTTGCTTGAAAAGGAGGGGTAATATGTCATCTCGATCTTTAAATAAAGTACAGCTTATAGGTAATTTAACCCGCGACCCAGAACTTCGGTATACCCCAACTGGTGCTGCAGTTTGTACGATCGGTCTTGCAACCAATCGCCAATGGACAACGGAAGCAGGAGAAAAGAAAGAAGAAACAGAATTTCACCGCGTTGTTGCCTGGAACAAGCTTGCAGAACTTTGCAGCCAACTTTTGGTAAAGGGGCGCAAGATTTATGTTGAAGGACGACTTCGAACGAATCAATGGCAGGGACAAGATGGATCACAACGAAACACCACGGAAGTTGTGATTGAGGACATGATTATTTTGGATTCAAAACGACCAGTAAACGGAGAAGAAACCCATGGGGCAGAACCAGTTGATGAAACACCAGTCGTTGAAAAACAAGTAGAAACACCCGTAGAAACAACACCGGTTACCGAACAGGTTAACGAACAAGTTAATCCCGACGATATACCATTTTAAGTAAAGGATATTTATGGCATTTGCACGACGCGCACCAAAACTTCGACCAGTAGCAAAGAATTGTCCATTCTGTGCAAACAAAACAGAACCAGACTACAAAGAAGTCAATGCACTGTTAAAATATACGAGTGAACGGGGAAAAATTCTTGGAAAAGCACGTACTGGTATCTGCAGTACCCACCAACGGTCCATTGGTCGAGAATTGAAGAGAGCACGATTTATGGCAATGTTGCCATTTATTGTCCGCGCATAAAGGTATACACTTAAAAATTAATGAAGACTCTGCCGTTTTCAAAAATCCGTACCATTATCCTTGCTATCGCTGTTTCTGTGTTAATTGGTGGCATTGGATATCGTTTGGGAGAGAACCGCGTCTTTTCCAAGGCTCCAACACTTTCTGCAACAGCTGTTATTAATCAGGACGTACCCTCCAACGTAAAAGTCGATTTTTCTCTGTTTTGGGATGTGTGGCAACGGCTTCGTACCTATTATATCGATGCACCGAGCATAGATGCACAGAAAATGGTCTATGGGGCAATTTCTGGCATGGTGAATTCTTTGGATGATCCTTACACCACCTTTTTGACTCCGAAAGAGAATACGGAATTTAAGGAAGATATTGGTGGATCCTTCCAAGGAATTGGTGCACAACTCGGGCTTATTGATAATAAAATTATTATCCAAGCACCTCTGAAGGGATCGCCTGCTGAAAAGGTGGGATTAAAATCAATGGATTGGATCATGAAAGTAAATGGTGATGAAACAGTTGGGTGGACCTTAAATCAGGCTGTTACCAAAATTCGTGGAACAAAAGGAACGAAAGTGACATTGACGATTTTGCATGATAAGTCAAAAACACCTGAAGACGTCACGATTATTCGCGATGCCATAGTTGTTCCATCGGTCGAATATTGGGTGAAGACGCCGGCAGACATTACTGAAATATCAGGTGTTGTAACACCAGCGTTATTTTCAAACAAGAACGCTGTTGGTTATATCTACCTTTCCCGGTTTGGCGATCGAACCAATGAAGAATGGTTAACGGCGGTTGACGATATCATTGCAAAAACAGCAGCACAGGGTGCAAAAGGATTGGTATTTGATTTACGAAATAATCCAGGTGGATATCTGGATGGGGCTGTATTTATTGCCAGTGAATTTTTGAAAAGCGGCATCGTTGTCACCCAAACAAACAGTGATGGATCAAAAGAAGCACTGTCTATTGACCGAAAAGGAAAACTAACGGATATTCCACTTGTGGTCTTAATTAACAAGGGAAGTGCATCTGCGGCTGAAATCGTTGCTGGAGCGCTTAAAGATCATAAACGGGCAACTATTGTTGGAGTCACGTCGTTTGGAAAAGGTTCCGTGCAAACACCACAGGATTTGTCCGGAGGAGCGAGCGTGCATATCACCACAGGAAAATGGTTGTTGCCAAATGGTGATTGGATTCACAAAAAAGGCATTACACCGGATGTTGAAGTGAAACTGGATTCTCCAGAGGCGACACATGATGCACAACTTCTGAAGGCAATTGAATTATTACTTAAGTAATTCGGTCATTGATTCCGTTATTTTCTGTAGTTTTCCATCCATGATTCCATCAATGTTATGGAATGATTTGTTGATTCGGTGATCTGTCACGCGGTCTTGAGGAAAATTGTACGTTCTTATTTTTTCCGCCCGCATCCCTCGACCAATGATTGACCGCTGTTCTGATAGTGCTGCTGATTGTTCCATTTCCCGTTTTTCCCAAAGTTTTGCCCGGAGAAGGGATAATGCAACCTGTCGATTTTGAAACTGATCCCGTTCTGATTGACAGGTGACGACGAGTCCTGTTGGCATATGGCGAAGTCTGACTGCAGAGCTAACTTTATTGACATTTTGTCCGCCTTTGCCTCCTGCCCGGTAAAATTCCCAGGTAATATCTTCCGGATGGATTTCAATATCTGCTTCTGGAATTTCAGGAAGTGCTGCGACGGTTGCGGTTGATGTGTGGATTCGTCCTTGACGCTCTGTGGTAGGTATTCGCTGAACCCTGTGGGTGCCTGCTTCATACTGGAGTTTTGTAAATGCTCCTTCACCTTTTATGCGGATTGCATTGTCTGCAATTTCTTCGACTTTCCAGCCTAACATATTGGCATACCGCGTGTACATACGCATGAGATCCATGGACCAGATTTTTGCCTCTTCGCCTCCAGGGCCTGCGCGGAATTCAAGCGTAACAATATTGGGGTTCATAGTCTGTACTCGAATTTTTTTACTTTGCTCCCATGAGCATCTCACGGAGTGATTTTGGATTGCGGAGTTGTTCTTCGTGTTCTTTCTTTTTCTTTTTCTTTTCCATAAGCATAGACACTTTTGCAGCTGCTTCTTTTTGTTTCTGTTGGAATTTTTCAACGCGACCCATGGTGTCAACAAACTTCATTTCTCCCGTGAAGAACGGGTGGCATTTGGAACAGATATCGACACGGATTTCTGCTTTTGATGCGCCAACAGTAAACGTGTTGCCACAGGCACACGTCACTTTTGCGTCTTCAAACCATGTTGGATGAATTCCGGCTTGCATAAGAAGTCTATTATACACAAACGAAAGCAAAATTGGAATTAGGGAGTTTTGGAGGCTAAATCTCGGCGTAATTTTGCAAACGGATGGTAATTAATCCTGCGTTCAGCGATATAAATACCCAGAAAGATAAATGCACCCCCGATGATAAAAGGAATGGTAATGGGTTCCTTCAGCATGAAATAGGCAAGAATTGTGCCTGCAATCGGGTCTATATAGGTAAACAGTGATGCTTCACTTGCTTGAACCTTGGAAAGTCCGTAGGAAAGGAGCGAATAGGCAATCATACTTGAAAATATCGAGCCAAATACGATACCGGTAATGCCGCGAATATCCAGTTGTTGGTAGAGGGTTGGTTGTCTGATGTACTCGACTATTGCAGGGGGTAAAAAGGATATCGCACCAATGATAAATGTCCAAAACGTCAGGATAAACGGATCATACTTTTGAAATACCTGACGACCTGTCAATATGCCAATTGCGCCGCTGATGGTTGCCAGAATAATGAGAAAATTACCAATGGCATTTCCATCAATCCCACGATAGTAAATCGGTTCAAGGACGATAATGAGAATACCGATAGTTCCGATAATCATACCTAATGCTTTTTTGAATTTGAGTTTTTCTTTTAAGAACAGATACGCAAATAAAAAAACCATAATAGGTTGTGAAGATGCAATGACTGGAACATTCATGGCAAGAGTAAGTCGCAGCCCAAGGAAAAAGAATGTGATATTTGCAGTAATTCCGGTGAGTGCATTGATCATCAAAAGCCAGAAGTCGTGGGAATTGGTAATCGGCATGGTTAATTTTTTTCTCAGAATAATAGCAAGAAGAATAGCCGCGATAAAAAATCTGAGGAACGCGAGAGTGAATGGGGGAATGTTGGTCAGACTCCACTTAAAAATAGGAGAGGCAAATCCCCAGATGATGTTTGCGATGATGAGACTTAACACCCCTTTTTGGACAGAAGTCATATCCCAAGCGTTTTGATGACATCTTCTATAGTCATCAGTTTGTTTTCCCTTGTCTTCATGTTTTTAAGTTGAACTACTTCATTTGTTTTTTCATCCGGTCCTTGTACAATTGCGTATGGGATTTTTTTCTTGTCTGCATATTTCAGTTGCTTTTCGAGTTTTGCTGGTTCAAGGTAGAGGTCGGTATTGACGCCGCCAGATCGCAATTTAGAAGCAATTTCTCCGGATGCGATACGTGAGCTTTCATCAAAGACAGTAACAAGTACGGTTGCACCCGTTTCTTTTGTTTCCAGAAGCTTTTTTTCTTCAAGAATTTCTATGACGCGGTCAAATCCAAATGCAATACCGACAGCTGGTAGGGGTTTTCCACTAAAAAGCCCAATGAGGTCATCATATCTGCCGCCACCTGCAATGGATCCTGCTGGATAACTTGGAATATTTGCTTCAAAAATGGTTGACGTGTAGTAATCAAGGCCCCTGGCAAGAAACGGGGAGAACCGGTAATCAACGCCTTCCTTGTACCCTTGACTGGAAAGCATGGTAAATATGTTTTTGAGCTTTGCCGTTTTTGCAGATTTTTCAAATGTTGAAAACAGATTTTTTGCATCTTTTCGTCCACCTTTTTCCAACAGTTCAATGACTGCATCTTTGCCGATCTTATCGAGTTTATCAATTGCAATAATTTCTTGTTTTGAAACTTTGTAATAATCAAACAAAGTTCGGTCATTGATGGTAATCATCGGATCAGGCAATTTGAGTGCACGAAGTGCCTCGATTGTAGCGGTGATAATCTCTACATCTGCTGTTTCGTTTGCAGCGCCAACGATATCGATGTCGCACTGCATAAATTCCCGGAATCTCCCTTTTTGTGTATTTTCTGCACGCCACACTGGTTGCATTTGATACCGCTTAAATGGAAGCGGAATATCCTGGTACTCGGCCATCACCCGAGAAAGGGGAACGGTCTGGTCATAGCGAAGTCCCACTTCGCGGTCACCGTTATCTTTAAATAAATACAACAATTTATCTGCTTCTGATCCGTATTTTCCGGTGAGGGTTTCTGCGTATTCAAGTGCCGGTGTTTCAAGGGGTTCAAATCCAAAGCGTGTGAAGACCAACCGAAATATTTCCATCACGCGTTGGCGTTTTGAAGCTTCCTCCGGCAAGAAATCTCGAAATCCTTTGAGTGTTTGTGCTTTCATCATAAAATGTACTCCTTATTCATCATACAAGGTTTATACCTCTTAGTTCAATTCCTGATTTTTGAAGCGAAAGAAAAAAATGTTACGGCGTAGGGGTTGTTTTGAGGATTGTAGTTGGTGTTGCTGCTTTTGTTGGAGTTGCCGATGTTGACGCACCTTTTACTTGTGGTGTGATATCGACAATTCGGCTGGCACTGATTCGGTTTTCTTTTTTAGCAACTGCGGATCCTGTTACATGAATGATGTCACCAACTGTAAACGTGGAAAATCCGCCTTTGACAAGGGCACTTCCATTCCACAAGGATGTTTTGGTAGTTGTTTCAAAATCAATGATGTATGTTTTACTGTCTGGCGCTGTGATGGTAATGGTGTAGTCAGTTTTGTTTGTTTCTGTAATTGTTCCTGAAACCTGAAGTGGTGCTACTCCTTGAATAAAGACGACGCTTGTTTTTAAAAGTTCTAACGTGTTGTCGTATTCTCCAAAGACCGTTACGATATCACCCTTTTCCAGATTGTCTGTTTTGAGAGCTGTTCGTTTTCCTTTGAGCATTTGAAAGACTTTAATATCATCGGTCAGTTCAATTTTTAAATCTTTGGTTTTGGTTTCAACGGTAAATGTTGAAATGCTGACGGATTTAATAGTCCCAAATACTGCCATACGTTGTGATTGTCGAAGCTCTGCAACTTTTGTTGCGAGACGGTCTTTGAGACTTTCGAGCTGTTGTGCTTTATCTGTTGCAGTCGTTGGAGTTGCAGACAATGTTGCAGTTTGTGCAACAACCGGTGAACATACGCTTGCAAGAAAAAGTATCGTAATAAAAATAGAGAATGTTGTTTTCATAGTTCTTACCATTGTTCCGGTGTAAAGTAGACGGTGACTGTTTGTACCTTTTGTTCTTTGGCGGTGCTATAACTGGTGACAGTTATGTCGTTTTTCCCTTCAACAAGCGTAATCTTTCCCGCATATTTTCCATCAGCGGTTGTTACGATGACACTATCATCAAGTTGTCCTTGAATGACAACGGTTGCGCTGGTTGATGTAGCGCCTGAAATAAGGAGACTCTCTGTTGTTTCAATGGCATCAGGAAGCGGACTATCGATAGTAAGTTTGTGTCTTGATTGTTTTGTGGTATCAACGGTGGGTGTGGGTGTTGCTTTTTTGGGGAATGAAAAAGAGAGAAGACTAATTTTGGAAATCGTTGGTAATTTAATCGTGGGTAATGATTTTGCTACTGATGGACCGACAAGAATAATACCGGTGAGCAAGAGTCCGATACCAAGTCCGATTAATGTTGCAAATAGCGCGTCCTTGTTCATAATTTTTTTGAGGTGTTGCTAAGCATACACGAGACGTGGTATAAAATGCAAGCATATGGACATCATATCTTTAGGTCATTCGTCATTCAAATTAAAAGGAAAATCCGTGACGTTGGTTATGGATCCGTTTGATTCAAATTTCACCGGTTTAAAATTTCCAAAACATACCGCATGTGACATTGTAACGGTCTCACATACGCACAAAGATCACAATGATGTATCACAGCTTGAAGGCGATCCATTTGTTGTCCAGGGCGCAGGAGAATATGACATTAAAGGTGTTGGTGTGATTGGATTTAATACAGAACACGGTGGAGACGCTCCAGAGAAAAGTACTGTTTTTCGGATTGAAATGGAAGATTTAAACATTGTGCATCTTGGCGATTTGGGACGACTGTTAACAACAGCCGAAATTGATCTTCTTGATGGCGTGGACATTTTGTTTATTCCGGTGGGCGGAACATATACGATTGATGCAGCGCAGGCAAAAAAAATAATTGCTGAGATAGAACCAAAAATTGTCATTCCTATGCATTATGATCGTCCGGGTATTACCATAAAAGAATTATCACCGGTTTCAGCGTTCTTAAAAGAAATGGAAAAAGAAACGGTCGTTGCCCAACCGAAACTAGCTATCTCCAAAGGCAAAATTCCAGAAGAGATGCAGATTGTTGTTCTTGAGTGATATGCAAAATCCAAAAGTTCCTCCGCATGACGACAGCGCCGAGCAGTCGGTCTTAGGTGCCATTCTTCTTGATAAGGATGCCATGATTGATGTGGTGGAGTTTCTTCGTCCGGAACATTTTTATAACGAACACTTCGGACTCATATTTGCGTCCATGATGGCCCTGTATGAACGGCATGATCCTATTGATGTAGTCACTGTTGTCAATGAGCTCAAAAAACAGGGGAATCTCACGAGCGTTGGGGGAGCATCGGTTATTAATGAACTCGTGAACGTTGTTCCAACGGCAGCAAACGCTGAACAGTACGGTCGGATTATTAAAGAATACAACACGAAACGGTTGTTAATTTCAGCTGCTGCAGAAATAAATGAACTGGCATTTAAGGAATCCGGGGAAGTGCAGTCCATTCTTGATAGTGCAGAGCAGCATATCTTTTCTATTTCCCAGCATGCGATGAAGCGGGATTTTATTCCGATTAAAGACGCACTTGCATCTTCTTTTGACCGTTTGGATGAACTCCATAAACGGGCTGGAGGACTTCGCGGAGTTGCTACCGGGTTTCATGATTTGGATATGAAACTTGCCGGTATGCAGGATGCCAACTTAATTATTCTTGCAGCCCGTCCGGGTACTGGAAAGACCGCAATGATTTTAAACATTGCCCAATATGTCTCGGTTCATGAAAAAGTTCCGGTTGGCATTTTTTCTCTTGAAATGAGCAAAGAAGAGTTAGTAGATCGTCTGCTTGTTGCGCAAGCAGATATCGATGCATGGAAGCTAAAAACCGGGAAGTTATCTGATGATGATTTTACGAAACTGTCTGATGCTATGGGACAACTGGCAGAAGCTCCTATTTATATTGATGACACACCGGGATTAAATATTTTGGAAATGCGGACGAAAGCAAGACGACTACAAATGGAATTTGGGGTAAAACTGATTATCATCGACTACTTGCAACTTGCTGATCCTGGAAGGCGTCTTGATAGCCGGGTGCAGGAGGTCTCCATGATTTCACAAAGTTTTAAAAATTTAGCCCGTGAACTCAACGTTCCGGTTCTTGCTTGCTCACAACTGTCGCGTGCCGTTGAATCCCGTGGAACCCGAGTTCCAGAATTATCCGACCTTCGGGAGTCAGGATCCATTGAACAGGACGCGGACGTTGTTATGTTTTTGTACCGCGAAGAAGCGGATATGACGCAATGGGGTGATCAAATTCCTACCAAACTTCGTGTTGCAAAACACAGAAACGGGCCACTTGGTGAAATTGATTTGGTGTTTCGTGGTGACCGAATCCGATTCTTCGGCGTTGAACATAAACAAGGGGAGAGTCCATAGTAAGGACAACTGTTCTTCGCTAAATCGTTACTTCGTTGTATAATTTAACGTGCTGCTGAGGTGGCGGAATGGTATACGCGCAAGTCTCAAAAACTTGTGGAGATAATACTCCGTGAGGGTTCGAGTCCCTCTCTCAGCACAAAAAGTCTAACATTTTTCTTCCTGGTGCTATAATACGCTCCGTACGAGATAATTATGAAATTCTATACCACCGCGAAATCCTTGTTTTCAGTTGCTGCTGACACGCTTGTCGTGTTTGTTGGATCTGATACAAATTCATCTCCCGTTTATTTTTCGGATAGTGCATATGTTGATGAACGACTGAAAGGGGAAGTGAAGAAGTTATTGAAGTCAGAAGACTTTGAACCGACAGTTGGTGCAATATTTGTCGTGCAGTCACATGGTATGCTTCCGTATACGCGGGTGATTATTGTCGGATGTGGCAGGCTCCAGGAGATGACGGCATTTGATTTTCAATCCGCTGTTGCTGCTTCAATAGTACGTGCAAAACAAAGCCATGCGGCATCTGTTGTACTTTCTCTTCCTAAGGAAATTTTAGAGCGTTTTACTTCATTTTTGACGGCACGCTTATTGACGGAAGCAGTCGGATTCGGTTCCTATGCATTTTTGCCGTATAAAAGTAAAAAAATTCAGGAAAAAGAAAAAGATATTGCAATTGTGACGGTTGTCGTATCAGCATCTCAGGTGACCGAAACCATGAAGGGGATTATTGACGGATCAAATCGTGCTTCAGGAACGATATTTGCGCGTGATCTCGTCAATGAACCGTCTTCTGTGATGACACCGTCTGCACTTGCACGTGCTGCAAAATCTCTTGCAAAACAAAAAACAATCATGTGTAGGGTATTTGGTAAAAAAGAAATAACGAAATTCGGTATGGGTTCGTTGCTTGGTGTTTCCAGAGGATCCAACGAAGAACCAAAGTTTATCAAACTTTCCTATCACGGCGGGGGAAAGAAAACGATTTGTTTGGTAGGAAAAGGCATTACGTATGATTCGGGTGGATTGTCCATCAAACCTTCTTCAAGTATGGAAACGATGAAGTGTGATATGGCGGGAGCCGCCGCAATTCTCGGTGTTTTTGAGGCACTCGCATCGCTTAAACCAAAAATTAACGTTGTCGGATTGATTGCTGCGTGTGAAAATATGCCCAGCGGACACGCAATGAAGCCAGGAGATGTTGTCCGGGCAATGAATGGAAAAACCATTGAAGTGTTAAATACCGATGCAGAAGGTAGACTTATCTTGGCTGATGCACTATCGTATGCGGAAAAATATATTATATCCGACTGTATTATCGACCTTGCAACGCTCACCGGAGCGTGTGTGGTTGCGCTTGGCGAGGATATTGCTGGTGTATTTTCTGATGATACTGCCCTGGCTCAGGGAATCCTTGCGGCCGGTCTAATTGCAGGGGAAAAGTTATGGAGAATGCCGATTGCAACAGCATATGAGAAAGATTTAAAAAGCCCGATTGCAGATATTGCAAATGTTTCAAAAGTACATTATGGGGGTGCAATAACGGGTGCATTATTTTTGAAAGAATTCGTGAATGAACATATGCCATGGGCACATATTGATATTGCAGGACCAGCATTTGCGGAAAAAGAAACAGCATTGACACGGTATGGTGGCACAGGATTTGGTGTTCGGACAATCTTATCCTTTATTGAAGCACAAGCAAAAAAAATGTAACGGTTGCAATTTGTGAGATAAGTCCCCAAGGAAATGGTGCTTTTGTATGTGCTTTATTTGTACATTTGTAGACTCCGTAAAATACTTTTTCAAACAGACCCGCGTTTTTTTTGGGTCCTTTGTGTTTCGGATCTGCAAAAAAGATATACCAAGGCGCTTCCATCCAATCTGGTATAACGGAAAGCATCAAACAGCTCGCAAGAAGTAGTGGGGTAACTTTGGGTGCAAACATAAACCAGGTAAGGGAAATGCCGATGACGGTATCGACTATTGCAAATGCGCCCGTTGCAAATTTCGTTCGTTTTCGCCAACTGGTTCCAAAATCCCAGTGTGGAATGCTATCAAGGATAAAATGCGAGGTGAGGGCGAGTGGCAGGGCGAGGCTGGGATTTCCGACTTTTGCAGCGATTGCGCCTGCAACCAAGGTGTGAGCGGTAGCCATCATATGTTCTCTTATTGTATGGCAAACTGCCTACTGGAAGCAACTGCACCATGTGGGGTATACTTTTTATGTATGATGCCAATACTTTTTTCAATCGGTTCATTTCACTTGTATAGTTTTAGTATTTTTTTGATTTTTGCTTGGATTATCTGGTCATTTACCTTTTGGCGACATCTTCGATCTCTGGCTATACATGATGAACAGACCTTTGATGCGATGTTTGCAACAACGCTTGTGGCACTTGTCGTTGCTCGTTTTGGGTTTGTGATCAGTCATGTGTCCTTATTTTTTGCAAACTGGCTTCGAGTAGTCGCGCTGTGGGTACAACCGGGATTATCCCTTTATGGAGCTCTCCTTGGTGCGGTGGTGATGCTCGTCTTTTTTGCTATGAAGCACAAAATTCGTGTTGCCCATATACTTGATGCATTTTCTCTTTCGTTTATGTGGGCGTATGTTGTTGGACTTATCGGAGGATTTCTTGATGGGTCAATTGTTGGAAAAGTTGCTGCGGTCAAATGGGCAGTTTTCTATGGTGGGTTTCTTGGGAGGCGGCATCCGATACAACTGTATAGTTTACTTGCCATGATTGGTATTATTGGTATTCTTGTTCTGGTGAAGCGCGCTGCAAAAAAACATGCCTGGCAGGATGGCAGTATTGCGATGTGGTTTTTTATTTTGTTTTCCCTCTCCGCATTTGCAGTTGAGTTCTTTGGGGAACATACGGTATACTGGGGACACCTAAGCGCCAATCAATGGGTCTTGGTCGGAATTTTCGGACAATCACTCGGCGCTTTTTACGTTCGCGGAGGCGGGAAGGAGCGAATTGTAACAGTAGGAAGCGGGATTTTGGTACAAGCAAAAAAAAGTATAGGAGGTATATATGCAAAGTTTTCCAAACGAAATACTCAAGGAAATTAAAACACATATTGTAGCAGAAAAACAAACGCTCATGACGCGTATTGCGGAATTGCAAAAACAGGATCCGTTTACTGATATGGATCGAGCGAACGACAACGCCGCATCAGATACTGACGCAAGTGAAGAATCCAATCATGATCGTGTTTCAGCAATGGTTGATGAATTGAAAGAAAAATTAGAAACCACAAATGACGCACTTGCCCGTATTGATGCAGGAACGTATGGTTTTTGCAGTGATTGCGGACAGATGATTGATACGGAACGGTTGAGTGTCCTTCCCATGGCAACGCTTTGTCTTTCCTGCGAAGCAAAAAAGAAGAAGTAAATTGTATGGATATTTCCATTCTTTTTGAAGACGAATCGTTTCTTGCGATAAATAAACCCGTTGGTGTTGTGGTTAACCGTGCAGAATCTGTAAAAGGGGAAACCATTCAGGACTGGATGGAACAACAGTATCCAATATTTGTTCACCAGCAGGGGGAAACACCAGAACAATCTGCATTTGTTGATCGGTCAGGGGTAGTGCACCGGATTGATAAGGAAACATCCGGGATTCTTCTTATCGCAAAAACCATTATTAGTTTTATTGAACTTCAACGGCAGTTTAAAGAACATATCATTAAAAAAACCTATCTTGCAATTGTCCATGGGGAACTCGTGCCAAAAGAAGGAGAAGTACGGGCGCCTGTTGGTCGACTTCCTTGGAACAAGGAACGGTTCGGTATTGGGCCAGGAGGCAAAGACTCTGTCACGAAATATGCAGTGGTTAAAACCATTGAAAAAGAAGGTGAAAAATTAACACTCGTTTCGCTATATCCAGAAACGGGAAGAACGCATCAGATTCGGGTTCATATGAAATATATTAATCATCCACTGCTTGGTGATTATTTGTATGCAGGGAGAAAAACCAGCCGGGATGATCGGGAATGGGCACCACGCGTCATGCTTCATGCATGGAAGATGGTACTTCAACATCCACAAACAGGAAAAGAACTTGCAATAGATGCTCCAATACCAGATGATATGAATAGTATTATTCCGTTTGTCGGGTAATTATTTTCATGATTTCATCATCACTGCCATTATTTACCACTCTGTTTCTTATTTTATTTGCGAGTCTTGCCGGTGGGCTCATTGCAAAATCGTTGCGGTTGCCACTTATCCTGGGATATATTGCGGTTGGTGTGTTGGTCGGAAATCTGTTCTCGTCAGCTATTGACCCAACACTCATTGGCCATATTGCGGAAAGCGGTGTGACACTCCTTCTTTTTACCCTTGGTGTTGAGTTTTCGTTTCAACGGTTGAAAAAAATATTAGGAACGGTTTCCTGGGCTGCTACACTCCAAATGCTTTTGTCTTTTTGTGTATTTTTACCAATATTTTTGTCACTCGGATTTTCTTTTCTTCCAGCCCTGTTTATTGCAATTGCTGCATCACTCTCATCAACCGCGGTAGTTGTCCGGCTTTTATCCGAACGGGGAGAGATGGAAACGATTCCGGGTGAAGTATTGACGGGGTGGCTCATTGTCCAGGATTTGGCAGTGATTCCTATTATGATGATGATTCCAACGATTGGATCAATCTACATGTCAGGATCTGCTTCGATTGTGATGACTGTTAGTTTATTGGGAGTCAATCTTATAAAAGCAGCCATTGCCATTGGAGCGATTATATTCCTTGGTAAAACCGGCGTGCCGTGGATATTAAACAAAATTGCGGCCCTTGGAAGCAGGGAAATATTTTTAGTGACGGTTATTGGACTGGTGTTTTTGTCCGGCACGGTTGCCTACATGGCAGGACTTTCTGCAGCCTTGGGTGCGTTTATTGCAGGAATATTGGTTGCAGAGACGAGTCAAAACCACGCGATTTTTGCGGAGGTTCGGCCGCTCCGTGATTTGTTTGCTGTTGTCTTTTTTGTATCACTTGGAATGGCACTTCCTGCTGCAATTTTACTTCCGGTTTTGCCAACCATCCTTCTCATGACCGTCCTTATTTTTATGGTAAAAGCCATCATTGTATATTTGTTGTCTCGGTTTTTAGGATATCACAAAAAGACAGCATTCATTGTCGCATTAGGACTGACCCAAATGAGTGAGTTTGGGTTTATCATCGCCCGTGTTGGACTAACTCAGGGGGCACTGAGTGAACAGCAGTATGCAATCATCGTGGCTCTGGTATTCGTGACAATTATGGTCAGTTCGCCTTTGTTTGCAAAAGCCCAAAATATCTTTTACTTCCTTCGAAAAAAAGTACCGTTTTTGTATCCTAATTTTCTACCGGAAAAACAGAGTGAAAAAGAATTGTTTGAAAAAGAAATACCGCTGAAGGATCATGTGGTCATTTGCGGATACGGAAGAGTGGGTAAATATGTCGGACGCGCTCTTGCCATGGCCGGTATTCCGTTTATCGTTGTTGATTATGATCACACAACCGTCAAAATCCTGCGGGAGAAAAATATTCAGGTGATTTACGGAGATCCTGCAGATATGGATGTTCTGGATTTTGCACAAGTGGATTTTGCAAAGGCCGTTGTTATTGCAATTCCAGATCGGCATACGCAGGAAATGGTGATTGCCAATGCACAAACGTTAAATAAATCAATCAAAATTATTTGTCGGACACACCATGAAGCAGATCAGCTTCGGTTACGGACGCTTGGCGTGCAAACCATTGTGCAGCCAGAATTTGAAGCGGCTCTTTCCATAAGCCACAAATTGCTTACACAATTTGGTGTTACTGCAGAGGATATTGAAGGGAAGATTTCTCGTCTTAAGATTGAGCACGGGTTGGGATAAAAGCATGGTACAATACAGCTCATGCACGATTTTAGCTTTAAAGTAACCGCAAAAGATCAAAAAAGCCAAGCTCGAACTGGGGTTATTCACACGCCACACGGGGATATTCAAACACCCGCATTTGTGCCTGTGGGCACCCAGGCAACGGTTAAATCTCTTACTCCGGAAGACCTGCAGGATCTCGATGTGCATCTTTTTTTTGTCAATACCTATCACATGGTTATGCGTCCAGGGATTGCTGTTATTAAGAGATTTGGAGGATTACATGCATTTATGCATTGGGATCGGCCACTTATTACTGACAGCGGCGGATTTCAGGTATTTTCCCTTGGTGCAAAGCGGTTTGCCCGCAAGAATGAAGATGGACAGGGAGAAGCGAGTTTAGTTCGCATTACTGATGATGGTGTGACATTCAATTCTCATTGGGATGGAAAAGAACATGTATTTACTGCAGAAAATTCCATGCAGTATCAGTGGGACCTCGGATCGGATATTCATATTGCATTTGACGATTGCACTCCGTATCCTGTAACGAAAAAACAGGCGGAGAAGTCCATGGATAGAACGCATGCATGGGCAAAACGAAGTTTAGATGCACATACTGCACTTGCCAAAAAATATGACTTGTATCAGGCCTTGTATGGATCTATTCAGGGAAGTGTGTTTGAAGATTTACGAATTGCATCAACCAAATTTATTACTCGTCTTCCCTTTGATGGATTTGCAATAGGAGGAGTAGCAGTTGGGGAAAGTAAAAAAGATATGGCCAGTGTGCTTTCATGGGTGATGCCTTTACTGCCTGATAACAAACCGCGACATTTGCTTGGGGTTGGAGAGATTGATGATATTTTTACACTTGTTGACGCAGGGGTAGATACGTTTGATTGTGTACAGGCAACGAGGCTTGCTCGTATGGGACATCTTTTTATTAAAAATGTCAAAGCGAATTTTGTTTTCGATATTACAAAAAAAGAGTACGCAGAGGACACAAATCCAATTGATTCTAACTGTCAGTGTTATACCTGCACGCATTATTCCAAAGGCTATTTGTATCATTTATTTCATGTACGGGAACTTTTGGCATATCGTCTGGCAACGATTCATAATATTGCCTTTATTAACAACCTCGTTTTTTCCATTCGAGGTGCAATTGCGAAGGGGAAGTATCAGCAATTGAAATCGCAATGGATGACCGTATAATAGATATATTGTAGTAATTTTTTAACATAGGAGGAGACATCTATGGGTTCCAGTGATTTTCGTACACATGAAAAGAAAAAGATAAAAAAATCAGAGCTTGAAAAGAAAGCAATGCGCCAGATGGGAAACAGTCCATGGCAATTACCACAAGTTGAAATTATCAAAAAAGGAAAAAAAGAATGGTGAATCGGCAAGATTGGAGGAAAAAACGTGGGGGATCTCGCGTTTTGATTTTTTGTATTACTGCCCTGTTTCTTTTGGGTAGTTGTTTTTTCCTTTTTTCTTCCAAACCCCCGCGGGGGCGCCTTGGTTTGGTGCTTCCTGGTAACCCAACAATCGTTGTCTCATGGGAATCTGAACGTCAACGCTTTGCCGTTTTCATCCTTCCAGAAACCATGCAGATTAATGCCATCAAAGGATATGGATGGTATGGGCTTGATGCGTTATGGAAACTTGATAGCATGGATGCTCGAAAAGGGATTCTATTTCGGTCGTCACTTGAAGATGCGCTTGCAACACCAATCCAATGGCATAGTGCAAATACGTTTAGTAATTGGACCGGATCGTCAGACGAGATTGTTTTTCAATTAAAAGGAATATTTTCATTTTCAAATTGTCTCCACATGGTGTTGACTGGAAAAACGAATATTCCTCTTGGAGATGTTCCATATGTTTGGAAAAAATTTCAAATCATGGGTTTTGACAAGACGACGGTTTTTGATTTTCGTCAGGGGCAGATTGCAGGAGCATTTGAACTTCCAGACCAAACATCCGTATGGCGGTTTGACAGCGAAAAGTATGATGCTATTGTAGGGAATAATTTAGAAGATACACCACTTCGTCAGGAGGGCATGCGCATAGCTCTCTACAACACTACAGGAACGCCAGGGATAGCGCAACGGATTGCCCGCGAAATTGAACTTAGTGGCGGCTTTGTGGTTTCCGTTGGTAATGATGATAATCCGTATGAAGGGCTTTGCGAAGTGTCCGGAATGAAACCACAGATAGCATCTCTGACTGCTAATTTTTTTCGTTCTCAGTTTGGTTGTTCACTTGTTGAACGGCAAACACGGGAACGGGCTGATTTGGTTGTTCGGTTAGGGAAGGGTATAGAACGACGGTTTTTGCCTGAAAAATAACGCATTTACTCTTGGTTCTCTTCTTCTGTTTCCTCATCCACTGCAGGTTTTGTTGGAACATTTGCTGCTTCATGCTGGTACGGCATGTAGTTAGTGGTTCCGATGAATGACGGTTGATTAATCAGTTTTTTTCCTCGGGTGAGTTCCCGGATAAACACGGAGATACAATTTTTTGATACCCCACGCACAAATACCGAGTACGTATTGCCAGCAGTAAGCAGTTTAAGAAGTTTAAACGCTACATCATCGGGAAGGGCGCCAAGATATTTATTATGCTGATCTCGAACTTCAATAGTATGTTTTTTGGGTTTTAAAAATACTTCCTGTCCGCAGGTTAAACAGGTCAGGGTATTCATTGGTGCTGCATTAATGCAGTCAACAACTTTTGTTTTTCCAGGTTCTTCCAAAAACAGAAGCGGTGAGATGTCACACGTATTGGTTGTAACGAGCGCATCGCGTTTTGTGGAGACCAGTTTATGCAAATTTTTTAATGCGATTTGGTTGTAGGCATCAAGGGAAATCACTTTTTCAAACGTTTCTTTGGATTTTTTAATCTGTCCGCTTTTGAGGTATGCAAATCCGAGGCGATTATATGCATCAACGTTTTTTTTATCTATTTTGAGGATATTCGTATTTAAACGAATGGCTTCTTTCCAATCCTGTTTGAGCGCGGCTTGTATGGCGTCTTCGAGTATTGAGGCGTCAATCATAATGATTCAGTTTACGTTTTTCTTGAGAATTGTCAATAGAGAAGATAGAATATGAACACGCTATGTCCGGACATTCTAAGTGGTCAAAAGTGAAACATCAAAAGGCAACAACTGACGTTGTAAAAGCCGCTCATTTTACCCAAGCATCCCGAGCTATCCTCGTTGCGGTTAAGGAAGGGGGAGGAATTACGAATCCCGATGATAATTTTCATCTTCGTCTGGCAATTGAAAAAGCGCGTGCGGTGAACATGCCGAAGGAAAATATTGAACGGATTATAGATAAGGCAAAAGGGGAGGGTGGAAATGCCATTATGACCGTTACCTATGAGGGGTATGCTCCCTTTGGTGTTGCTATATTTATCGAAGGTGCAACAGATAATGGAAATCGAACAGTTTCCTTTATTAAACAAATTCTTGACCATGCAGGGGGATCGATGGCAACACCTGGTGCAGTTTCTTATTTGTTTGAACGGAAAGGGGTTATTACTATTCCTGTTGGAAGTGCGAGCTTTGATTCGGTGTTTGGGGTCGCGGTTGATGTAGGAGCACTGGATGTTTTGGAAACTGCGGACATGATTGAAGTATATACAAAGCCAACAGATCTTTTTAAAATAAAAAAAGTGTTTGATGAAAAAGGGATCGCAAGTGATGCTGCAAGACTTGTCATGATTCCTATGACCACGGTTGAACTGACCAGTGAAAAACATGATATAGTGAGTGAAGTTCTCGAACGATTAGAAGATCTTGATGATGTACAGGAAGTGTACTCAAACCTTGCATAATATATGAAAACAGCAATCCATAAATTTTTAGTTTGGATCGAAAAGCGATGGAAACGATGGGAACGCCACATACAACTTACGAAGCGGCAGCAGTTTGTTTTAGTTACCTTTGTTTTAACGCTTGGCCTCATGCTTACCCAACTTGCACCAGTTGATGTTGTTCGTTATCCAATGGTTGTCCTTCTTGCAGCTATGACGTACCTTGGTGCGGCATTTGCTCTTCGAGAAGATTTAGGAGGAATAGAGTGGATGACACTCCTTATTCCACCAACTTTATATAGCGCAGCAGTTGCCTTGTTTTATTTTCTTTTACCCCCACGGTGGTTAACCCGTATTCCAATTGCTGCATTATATGCAATCGGTCTCTATGCATTTTTACTGACAGAAAATATTTATAATGTTGCAGCAAATAGGACTATTGCCTTACTTCGGGCTGCCAGATCCGTTGGTTTTCTTTTGACGATTTTTACGTTTTATCTCCTGACCCTGACGGTCATATCATTTCGTGCATATCCTGTTGGAACGACCATTATTATTTCCGGATTAAGTTTCTTGCATATTTTTCCGTCACTCTGGCTTATGGAATTAACGGGGCAGGTGAGTAGGCGAATTATTGCAATGAGCATTGCCTTATCTGTTGTGTTGGGAGAGCTTGCTTGGGTGTTATCGTTCTGGCCGGTGCCCACTGCCATGATTGCCTTGTTAATGTCCTCAGTCTTTTACAGCACGGTCGGGATGGGACAGGAATACTTAGCAAATAAGTTGTATAAAAAAACAGTGATCGGATTTTTCCTTGTTTGCATTTTTGTTTTTATTGCAGCATTGTTTACAACCAGATGGCGTGGTATCTAAATGGCGGGAGATAGGGAAGAGGGGCATGATATAGTTTGATATAGTTGTTAGCTTCGAAAGGCATGTATCCTATAGTTGATGTGGATAATTAATTTCACGATACTATAAGATACTTTTCACGCTGCTCTTATATAGCTTCAAGTAGCTTCAATCTCGCGTAGCGTGCAGCTTCAGAATTGCTTATATAGAGCATCAGTACGCTCTAAACCTCTACTCTCGATAGCGTCAGAGTATTCTGTTTTTAGCCTCGATATTAACAGTTTAGCGCATTAATACGCTCTAAATAGGCCTATACTATCAGCTCTTGATTGCTGACTGCTAATAATTGTACTCAATTCGTATTACGGTAGCCTTGAATTACTACGTTTAGCACGTATTAACGCTCCAACTCTCTCTTTGTAAGACATGCGATATTTGTTGTATTTAGCTTCGAAAATGTGTATTTGGAGCGTTATTACGCGCTAAATAAAACATATTCCGACGTTCAATTCTTTGTTTTAGGCGTGTATCTCCCTAGGGGGTGAAAGTGGCCTCGAAAGCTTAAAGACAGCGCATTCTGACGCTCTATTTCTCTTGTTATCCGTGTTGTTAAATATAAAAACATTTAGCCTCGAAATTAACAGTTTAGCGCATTAATACGCGCTAACTGTAAACTATAAAAAACCCGAACGAGGTTCTTATGTCAGTGTCTAAGGAGTGCACGTTTTTCTACCGTTTGTTGACGCTTATCTCGAGGACGAATAAGACGTATGACCGTGTTAGGAAGTGAGCATCTTACAAAAGAGAGAGGTCTTGTTCTTCTCTGGATATTACACCTAGGGTTTCTTAAAGAAAGTTCTTATGGGTTCGTTGAGAGGTATCCGGAGGTTTAGGAAGAACCACAGGATATCTCCATAGACCCAAGGTCTATGTTAGTTGGTTAACGATACCTGGCGTTTTTGATGGATAACCCATGGTGGGAAGCATAATGGCTAATGACGCACAATAATACTTTTACGACGTCCGGTAGCTTCAGAACTTGGGAGAAGTGGTATTTTATCCCCATTGTTTGTCATCAATGTTTTCTTATTTTTATTTCTATTTCAAAACAACAATTACCCATTGTTTAGGTAAACATATACGGTATTTCCCTTGGTTGGCCGTTGAGGCTATTTTTGGTATTTGACTTCCCTGCCCGTATTTTGTGAAATCTCTATATATATTGCGTGAAATGTGCGGTTTGGACGCGCTAAATCAAAAGTTGATGACCTAACACTTATTGCACCAAGGATATTCAATTTCTAGGTCACTACAGAGGCTCAAAAATAGCTTCCTTTAGCGGGTGTTTATCTTCTTCAATGGTGATGGGTACAACGTAAAAACGTGCCTATTGTTGTCAGCATACCATGGTCGTCTGTAACGATGCGAAAGAGCTAAAACTAGTACTCAATGGAAATACAAAATAGTATAGAAATCATAATGAATATATACGTACCGTGATTTGATATATTGCTTTTTGTCAGACGTCGTACAACAATAATTGTAAAGACGTCGTATATTACTATGCCGCTTACACAACTTATTAATGAATTTTTAGAATATTTAGAAATTGAGCGGAATGTTTCACCGCTGACAATCCGTAACTATGGTCATTATTTGAACCGGTTTTTGGATTATCTTGTTGGGACTCCCCTTTTGATAGATAAAAAATCGGAGGAAGCAGTAAAAGAACAATCGGACAAACGAAAAACAATTCCGGTTTCTGCAGTTACATCCGAGTCAATCCGACAATATCGGTTGTTTTTGTCGAGATACGTGGATGAGCATAATATGAGTCTCAAACGCGTGACGCAGAATTACCATCTGATCGCTGTCCGATCATTCCTCAAATATTGCGCAAAACGAGATGTTGGCACAGTGTCTGCAGATAAAATTGACCTCCCAAAGGCAGAAAGCAGAAGCATCAAATTCTTGGAACGGGATCAGGTGGAACAACTGTTGAATATGCCGGAAATTTCTACCAATGAAGGACTTCGGGACAAAGCAATTCTTGAAATGTTGTTTTCAACAGGGCTCCGTGTTTCAGAACTTACGAAGCTTAATCGAGATCAGATTAATCTGGAACGAAAGGAATTTGGCGTTATTGGAAAGGGCCGACGGGCCCGGGTTGTCTTTTTATCTGACTCATCGGTTGATTGGACAAAACGGTATTTGGAAACGCGTGATGATGATTTGGATCCTTTATTTATAAGGTATTCTGGAAAGAAGCCGGACGAGCATGATCCACATGGTGAAAGTATCAGGCTTTCTGCCCGAAGCGTTGAACGGTTGGTTGAAAAATATGTCAAGAAAGCACGGCTGCCGATTAAGATTACACCACATGGACTGCGGCACAGTTTTGCGACGGATCTGTTGTCTGCAGGAGCTGATCTTCGTGCTATTCAGGAGATGTTAGGACACAAAAATATCTCAACAACGCAAATATATACCCACATTACTAATCCACAACTTCGGTCAATTCATGAGCGGTTTCACAGACATTAAACACTATGAAAATTGCAGTCTTATTCAGTCTTCCAACAAAACGCGCAACAGAAAGTAAATTTATTGCAACGGATGATGATACTGTTGAGTCCGCCCATGAAGTGGAAGAAGCGCTGAAGGAAAAAGGTGCGGACGCATTCTTAGTTGCGGTTGCTGAAGATTCCATCGAAAAAACCATTATGGGAATTCAGGCTGATTGTATCGTCAATATTATTGAT
This sequence comes from Candidatus Gottesmanbacteria bacterium, assembly GCA_903821745.1. Classification (GTDB taxonomy): domain Bacteria; phylum Patescibacteriota; class Microgenomatia; order UBA10105; family UBA927; genus CAIJMI01. The sequence goes on along the minus strand of CAIJMI010000005.1, from coordinate 176,284 downwards.
TGGACCGGACTTGATCTACCGTTAAGTATTGAAGCGATGGATGTTCTTGTTCAAACTGGCATTCCGTTTACCGGCGCATCCCGTGATGCATTTGCCAGGGGGGCAGATAAAGTACTCATGAAACAAACCATGGGTGCCCATCAGTTGCCAACGCCGAAGTGGCAATTGTTTGAAATTGGAAATGAATTGGTACGGAACGATTTTTCGTACCCGTGCATTGTGAAGCTTGCAAAGGAACATTGCAGTGTGGGACTGGGATCAGGGTCTATAGTAAACAATGCGGAAGAACTTATAGTAAAGGTTCGGGAACAGCTTATAACATATACACAACCCATTATTGCAGAAGAGTTTCTTTCCGGACGCGAATTTCAAATTACACTCTATGAAGATATAACAGGGCTTATTATGCTGCCTCCGGCAGAAGTAACGTATAAAGTGCAAGGAACACAGGCGATGCTTTCTTATGAGAGTCGGTGGAATGAAGATCATCCGGATTTTCATACGTCCGGGATGGCACTTGCTAAACTCACGAAAGAACAGCTCAATGATTTTGAAAAAATATGTAAAGTAGCGTTTACTGCATTTCAGTTTGATGATTTTACCCGGATTGATGCTCGATTCAATGACAAAGACCAACTTTTGATTCTTGAGGCAAACGCAAATCCAGGATTATCCGACCATCCACTTTACGGTATGACCGTTTCCTATATGGCGGTCGGTATGACATTTGCCGATTTTGTGTGGAAGATTGTTCAGTCGTGTATGAGAAGAGCCGGCAAGTTACGAAATGGCCTCAAATAATTTGGATGTTGATGTTTCAAATTTTGGTAAATGTTTTACATCTTTAGCTAGGACAAGCATGAGTTGCGGCTGCCAATGACGGATGAGTTTAAATTTCTTCCCTGTTTTTGAGAGCTTTTTCCTCTTGAGGTCAAAATCAAACCAGCGTTCCCGAAAATCCTGCCAATTGTAGGATTTTCGTTTTGAAGTTGCACTATCCAAAAGAACGATTCTATTTTTGCTTGGCAGATATGATGCTACGGTTGCCCAATGGCCACTATCTGGATGTGGCTGATCTTTTTCGTCGAGGTCATAAAGATAGCTCACCATGGTGGCTCGAAGGTTGTTTGGTGTGTATTTTAGTGCACTTTGCAGGTGTGAAAGCGTTGAATATTCAACAGCCAACAAGGAAAATCCTAGACTGTTTGCCGCATGAATGAGATTTTTGGTAGATGTTCCATTACTGTTTGTCTTGCAAAGTTCAATAAGACTTTTTAGGGATTTCTTAACACCGAAAATAGACAGCGCAATTTTAAGCGCGCTTGGACCACACGTTGTGTCGTCGGGTTGTTGAATCGGTTGTGCTTTACTTCTTCCCATACACGTTCCTTTTTTCCTTAACTTGGGGGTATGGATCATTCTATCGCGCTAGACCGTCCACGACAAGAGGCAAAAAATGAGGCTAAATCCTGCTTTTTTGGCGTTTTACTTCACTTCGTAACTTAAGGTTACGGTTAACGTGATATCCGTTGTCCCTGTTGAGAGCTCCGTAGCGACGCCTGCTCCCATTCCGGTTGCGACGTCTGTTTTTGCGTACATCGGCATGGGTCGGATATTGTTGGTAGACTCTTGGTAGTTGATAATTTTACCTAGAGTAAATCCTGTTGTTTGTGCCGCTTGTTCAGCTTTTGCTTTTGCATCAGCAACGGCTAATTTCCTTGCATCATCCATTGCTTTTGTTTTGTCATCAACGTCAAAACTGATTCCGCCAACTGTGTTTGCCCCAGCTGCGGTTGCCGCATCAACAACATTATTTGCGGTATCAATTTTTCTCACTTTGATTGTTAAATTACTGGATGCTTGATATCCAGTAATTCGTTGTACACTGTTTGTAAAATCATAAGTCGGGGAGAGGTTATAATTTGATGTTTGGATGTCTTTTTCGTCGATTCCAGTCTTTTTTACTGCAGCAGTTATTGCATTGATATTTTTGTTTAAATTATCTTGCACATTTTGCACTGTTGTTCCGTTTGCTTGGACGCCAACATTGATGGTGGCAATATCTGGTTTGACGGAAACTTTCCCCTCCCCTGTTACAGTAAACGCTTCTGACTTATTACTTGTTACATTAGTAATACTAAAGGGTATGGGACCTGCAAATTTGGTATAGACAAAAAGTGATACAAAAAATAGTAAGAGTCCAGTAATGGTGTTTTTCATATAGATCTAGTATAGCAAAAATATTTGAGAAATAGTTAGATGCTTTAATTATTATCTGCTAAATACATTTTAGCGACATTTTGTATACTTTTTAATGCAACGTGAGGTGTCATGCCTCGTATCACACATAGTTGCACAAACGGAATGTCAGTAGGTTGTTTTGTTATTGAATCCAACTCTGTTCCAAAAAGCACTGCAACAATAGGTAATCCATTTTTTGTACATCGTTCTCCATACCACAGTCGTTGCGCTTCGTTTTCCTTATATTCAGTATATTTGGCAGGAACTGTCATATGCATAATCCGAGATAAATAATTTAAATTACTTTCTTTTTCAGGGGTACAAATATATTGGTTGAGTGAAAGCATGGTTCCAAGCGGGGTTGTGTGTTCGAATAATCCAGTTATTGCATCTACATGTGCATGACCATTGTCTGCTCCCTCTAATTTAAATCGATTGACTCCATTTGAGGGTTCAAGGTTCACAAATTCCATTAATCTTATTGGAATAAGATGTTTTGATATTTCCGGGGTCATGTGTTGTTTTTTCTTTTTTTGTGATTTGCTCGTAACATTAAAATTTCAGGAATAAGAATGGCCGAGAGAATGAGTATGCCACCGATCACAGCAGTTAGTGATATGGTTTCTTTATAAAACAGAAATGCTAAGAAGATAGCGATGGGAACTTCCGCAAGCATAATAATGGTTCCAATTTGTGCTTCGACTCGGTGAAATCCATAGACCACAAGAGATCCGGTGATAACAAATAACGCGCCATAGATGAAACTTGCGATCCATACAGGAGTAAACGTTGGTATTATCCATTGTTCACCAATAGACAGCGAAATAATAATATATACGGGTATTGGAATAAGATTGTCCAATAGTGTTAATTGTATAACGGGATATGTGGTTACTTTTTTAACAATAGAATACCAGAATGCACTTCCTGCTCCAGCCGCGAGCGCCATAAGGATAAGATACAATGGGGTGTTGGTAAAATTGAGTGAAAAAATCAACAACAGCCCGCTGAGCGCAAGCATGATCGATATCCATTTTACCGGGGTGAGTTTTTCATTGAATAGCATCATCCCAAGAAGGTAACCAAAGACGCCCGTTCCTCCATAAAACAAGAAATAGGTAGTGCCGATTGGCATGTGATTGATGCAGTAAAAATAGGTTAAGAATGTGGCACTTCCAACAACGGTACGAAGTAATATCCATTTTGTTGCGGATGGAGATAAAGGTTTCCATGCTGTTTTTGTTGCAACAACCATGAGAATAAGAAGCAGAGTTGCAACAGCCTCCCTTGTCCAGTTTTGGTAAAAGATTGGAATGGAATAGCCAACGACGCGTGCAAGAATACTAAAAAATCCATATATAACTGTTGCAGTGAAAATGCTTAACGATCCGAGGAGTTGTTCCTTGGTATGCATAATCTGTATTCAAATAAGATCTCTTACTTTGTCAGACATGTGGCAGCGGCGACAGTATCCGTTTTATCAGTAAACCGCATAAGAATCACACCTGATGTTGCTCTACCTAACCGTGGCATGGAATCAATGGGAAGCTTAACCACCTGGCCTTTCATGGATGTAATAATAATGGATTCTGTTTCTGATGGAACAATTTGTGAGACAACCACTTTTCCTGTTTTATCCTTTACTTCTGCAACTTTCACTCCCTGTCCACCACGGCGTTGTTTTGGAAAACCGGTAATAGCGGTTTTTTTACCAATGCCTTTTTCCATGATGGTTAAGAAATCATGGGATTTGTTTTCTTTTGTGATGACATCCATACTGACGAGATAATCATTGCCTTTTAATAGTATTCCTCGAACTCCCATGGTGTCTCGACCGGTTCCTCGAACTTCTTCTTCATTAAACCGAATGGATTTTCCTTCATGGGTAACCAATAGAATCTCATCATCGCCGCCTGTGAGTTTGACCCATTCTAGTTCGTCTCCACTATCAAGTTTTATTGCGACCAGTCCGTTTCTTCGGATGTTTTCATATTCGGTGAGTTTGCTTTTTTTGATGACACCCTTTTTGGTTGCCATGATGATGAATTTGACGCCTTGTTCTTTCTGTTGTTTGGAATCTAAGGTGTAGGTCAACATGGATGTTACTTTTTCTCCGGATTCAACGTTGATCACATTGACAACTGCCTGACCTTTGGACTGTCTGGAGGCCTCTGGGAGGTCCCAGGCACGTACCTGATAGACTTTCCCTTTTTCCGTAAAGAACAACAAGTTATCGTGTGTTTTTGCAGAAACCACCATATCAATGGCATCTTCTTCTTTTGTGGTCATACCGATGACCCCTTTGCCTCCTCGTTCTTGGGTTTTGAATGATGTTGGCGGAACCCGTTTAATATATCCTGAGGTGCTCATGGTTATGATGGTGTCTTCATTTGGAATGAGCTGTTCTTCACTAAATTCTCCGACTTTGCTTTTGTATACTTTTGTCCGTCGGTTATCCCCGTATTTTTCTTTGAGTTTTAACAGTTCATCTTTGATGACTTTAAATATTTTTTCTGGGTGTTCCAGAAGATCATTGAGGTATGCAATGGTTTCCCGAATCATGGCAAGTTCATCTTCAATTTTTTCTCGTTCAAGGGCTGCAAGTTTCCGCAGCTGCATATCCAAAATTGCGGTTGCTTGAATTTCAGAGAGCTTGAACCGTGTCATTAACTTTGTTTTTGCCTCATCCGCATCTTTGCTTTTTTTAATGATGGCGATGACTTCATCAATATGATCAACGGCAATTTTTAATCCTTCCAAAATGTGTTCCCGTTTTTTTGCTTCCGCGAGTTCAAATTCGCTTCTTCGGCGGATAACAAATTGGCGGTGTTTTAAGTATTCTTCAAGAATCAGTTTTAATGTACAGGTTTGTGGTGTGTTATCAACGAGGGCTACCATGTTTACCGGGAATGTGGTTTGGAGATCAGTGTATTTGTATAAATTGTTTAATACCTGTTTTGGATGTGCATCCCGTTTGAGTTCAATAACGACGCGAATACCGTGTCGGTCTGATTCATCCCGAAGGTCAGAAATGCCGTCCAATTTTTTATCTTTCACGAGGTCGGCAATCTTCATGACGAGATTTGCTTTGTTGACCTGATATGGAAGCTCCGTTATTGAAATTGCGGATTTTCCCTGCCCAATTTCTTCAATCTCTGCCTTACCGCGCATGACAATTTTGCCTTTTCCGGTTCCATACGCAGATTTAATTTCATTAATATCATAAATGGCTCCAGCTGTTGGAAAATCCGGGCCCTGCACAAATTCCATGAGATCATCAAGAGTGCTATTGAAGGAATATTCCGGCGTATCATGGCTTTTATCTTTTCCTTTCACGATCGTAATTTTATCAATCATGTGGACTAGGGCATCCACGATTTCTCCTAAGTTATGCGGTGGAATTTTTGTTGCCATTCCAACCGCGATACCTTCTGATCCCATGAGCAAAAGATTGGGTAATTTTGCTGGTAAATATGCTGGTTCTTTGGTTGATCCATCAAAATTCGGCAAGAAATCCACGGTATCTTTTTCAATATCAAGCATCATTTCTCCTGATATTGCAGCAAGCCGACACTCGGTATACCGCATGGCTGCTGGTGGATCTCCATCAATGGAACCAAAGTTTCCTTGCCCATCAACGAGTGGATACCGCATGGAAAATTCTTGTGCAAGTCTGACTAATGCCTCATACACGGAAGAATCACCATGTGGATGGTATTTTCCCAGCACTTCTCCGACCACCGATGCACTTTTTTTATATTTTGCGTTATGCGCAAGACCGGTTGTGTGCATTGCATACAAAATGCGTCGGTGCACTGGTTTCATGCCATCACGAACATCAGGAAGGGCGCGGGATACGATGACCGACATAGCATAGTCAAGATATGACTTTTGCATTTCTGTCACGATTTCTGATTGAATAATTTTTCCGATATTCATGATACCTACCGACGTAACCGTTACTAATTTGTACGAGTTTCGTTATTTCCCAATGAATTGGATGACAAATGGGGCGACAAGCAGCGCCACGACTTGTACGATTTTCATCATTGGATTTAAGGCTGGACCAGCGGTATCTTTTAACGGATCGCCGACTGTGTCTCCGACAACTGCAGCTTTATGCGTGTCGCTGCCTTTGCCACCAAAATTTCCATCCTCAACATATTTTTTGGCATTGTCCCATGCTCCACCGGTGTTGCACATAAAAAATGCAAGCATAAGTCCGACGACGACGACCCCGCCTAAAAATCCTCCGAGCGCTTGTGCTCCAAGAAGCCCTGCGGCAATTGGCATGGAGACAACCATCAGTGCTGGGATAACCAACTCTCGTTGCGCAGCAGTTGTGACGATGGCAACGGCGCGGGAATAATCAGGAAGGGCTTTTCCTTCCATGATTCCTTTGATTTCTTTAAATTGTCGTCTTACCTCTTCGACCACCTCAAATGCTGCTCGACCAACAGAATTGATGAGTCTCGAGCTAAACAAGAATGGCAGTGCTCCTCCAAGCAGAACTCCTACAAAGACTCTTGGATTGGCAATATCGATTGTTGTGAGCCCTGTTGCTTCAAAATATGTTGCAAACAGGGAACATGCAGCCACCGCTGCTGATCCCACTGCAAATCCTTTTGTCAGTGCCTTTGTCGTATTTCCAACGGCATCCAAATTTCCAGTTACTTCTGGTGCTTTTCCTTTGAGTCCTGCCATTTCGACCATGCCTTGGGCATTGTCAGAAATTGGTCCGAAGGTATCAAGTGCCATAATAATACCGGTTGTTGCCAGCATTCCCATGCCGACTAGGGAAATACCGTAGAATCCAAAGATTGCATAGCCCGCATAAATGGCGGCTGCGACAACCAAAACGGAAACGAATGTTGATTCCATTCCGTATCCCAGACCCGCGATAATGTTGGTTCCTGCACCAGTTCTGGATGCTTGGGCAATACCAACAATTGGTTTTTCTCCCGGTCCGGTATAGAATTTTGTGATTAAGAGCAGTGCGACCATTGCTACGATACCCATAATGGCTGCATATCCAGCTCGTGGTTCATTAAGCAGGAATGTTGCAAGTCCCATAAAAATAATGATGGCTGCAACTGCAGAAACCATGAATCCTCGGATTAACGGTTTGATTGGATACTCTTTGTCATTTTTCGCTTTCACGAAGAATGATCCTAAAATGGAGGTTAAAATTGCTCCGGATCTGGCAAGAAGTGGGAATACCACCCCTTTAAGTCCGAATAAATTACCACCTAAAATCATAGCAGCAACGATGGTTAACGCGTAGGATTCAAAGACGTCTGCTGCCATACCAGCACAGTCTCCGACGTTATCTCCGACGTTGTCAGCAATAGTTGCTGGATTTCGTGGATCATCTTCAGGAATTCCCTTTTCTACTTTTCCGACAAGATCTGCTCCGACGTCAGCAGCTTTTGTAAAAATTCCTCCACCGACTCTCATGAACAGGGCTAATAATGCTGCTCCAAATCCATATCCGACAAGGACGTTCGTTGCAGATTTTGCGACCGCATCAGCACCCTGTCCAATGAATGAAAAGTATGACCACATGTAGACAATGGAAACACCTAATAGTCCAAGGCCCACAACAAGCATGCCGTTGACGGTTCCTGCGCCGAATGCCACCCGAAGTGCTGGGTTTAATCCTTTAATGGCAGCATTTGCAGTTCGAACGTTTGCTTTGACGGCCACCCACATACCAACGTAGCCAATGATGGCTGAAAATGTGGCGCCAAGAAGAAACGTTGCTGCCATACCAGTGCCGAGTGTGAGGGCAATGACGATTCCAAGGATAACCATGAATGGAATGACTACTTTAAATTGTTTGGCAAGATATGCCATTGCTCCGTCAGAAACGGCTTTTCCAATTTGCCTTAACTTATCTGACCCCTCTTCTTCCTTGAGTGTTCGTTTGACGAGCATCGCTCCATAAATAAGAGCAATAAGTGCTGTTGCTGGGGCAGTGAAAAGAGCAATTAACTGTATATCCATAATTCTCCTTATAAAATTTTTATACGAATATCTCCTGTTTGAACCTTCCTATTATATAAATATTTTCCTTATATATCCAATGTTGCTGATTTTGCATGGGTTTGAATAAATCGTTTTCGTGGTGGTACTTCATCTCCCATGAGCATCGTAAATACTTGATCGGCTGCAGCTGCATCAGCAATTGTTACCTGCCGCATGATACGATTTGCCGGATTCATGGTGGTTTCCCAGAGTTGTTCTGGGTTCATTTCTCCAAGACCCTTATACCGTTGAATATTCGCTTGTCCTTTTATCTCTGTTGCGTGATCCTTTAAGATTTTGTCTCGTTCTTCATCGGAATAGGCATAAAACATTTGTTTGCCGAATGTAATTTTGAAAAGTGGTGGTTGTGCAACATATAAATGCCCGTGTTCTGCAAGATATGGTAGATGTCGATAGAAGAACGTGAGAAGCAGCGTCATGATATGTTCTCCATCAACGTCAGCATCGGTCATGATGATAACGCGATGATACCGAAGCTTTTCTGGATTTAAGGTATCGGCTATGCCCATGCCGCAGGCAATAACCAGTGCTTTGAGTTCCTCAAATTCGATAATTTTGTCGAGTCTTGCGCGTTCCGTATTTAATACTTTTCCTCGAAGTGGCAAAATTGCCTGGAATTTTCGGTCACGACCTTGTTTTGCGCTGCCTCCTGCGGAGTCTCCCTCAACAATAAACAGTTCTGACTGGGTCGCATCTCGACTTTGACAGTCTGCAAGTTTTCCTGGTAAGGATGCTCCTTCTAGTGCACCTTTTCGAATGATGGCGTCTTTTGCAGCTTTTGCAGCAAGTCTGGCTTTTGCGGCTAAAAATACTTTTTCAAGAATTGCTTTTGCATCACTTGGGTTTTCTTCAAAATACGTATCCAATCCTTCTTTGACAGCAGCCTGTACAAACGGTTGGACATCTGCATTGCCGAGTTTTCCTTTGGTCTGTCCTTCAAATTGGAGGTCTTGTGAGGACATTTTCATGTAAACAACCGCAGTTAACCCTTCCCGTGTGTCATCACCAACGATATTGTCATCGCTGTCTTTGGTCACGCCAATTTTTTTCGCGTAGTCATTGATTGCACGAGTTAAGGCCATCCGAAACCCTGTTAAATGGGTTCCACCTTCTGGTGTTGGAATGACGTTAACATAGGATTCGACCGTTTCTGAAAAGCTGTCATTATATTGTAGTGCTACCTCAACAATCGATCCTGTGGATTCTGCGGTTTTGGTAATAAAAACAGGTGGGTGCAGGACTTCTTTGTTTCTGTTTAATGCTTTGACGAGCGAAACGATACCGCCTTCAAAATAAAAGTTTTCTTCTTCGCCTGTCCGGTCATCTTTTAAGTAAAATGCTAGTTTGGCAACGAGATATGCTCGGTCACGGACCTGTTTTTTAACAGTTTCAAAATTCAGGTCAGTCCCCTCTTTAAAAATTTCTGGATCGATGTGATAGGTGGTCGTTGTTCCGGTGTCGGTGGCTTTGCCAACAACCTTCACTGGTGCAACAGGAACTCCTTTTTTGTACGATTGTTCATACAGTTTTCCATCACGGCGAACTTGGACGGTCATGAGAGTAGAAAGTGCGTTGACAACGGATGCGCCAACTCCATGAAGTCCTCCGGAAACCTTGTATGCTTTGCCTTCAAATTTCCCTCCAGCGTGCAGTTTCGTCATGACAACCTCAAGAGCAGAGGTGTGATATTTTGGAATTGGGTCAACAGGAATACCGCGTCCATCGTCTTTGACAGTTGCACTGCCGTCTTTATTAATCGTCACCCACACATGTTTGGCAAATCCTGCAAGTGCTTCGTCAATACAGTTATCAATAATTTCATTTAAACAATGATGGACTCCAGCAAGTGAAGTGGTCCCGATATACATAGCCGGTCGTTTTCTGACTGGTTCGAGTCCTTCAAGGACAACGATTTGATCGCTGTTGTAACTATCGGTTTTTGCGTTTTTTGCCATGTGTGTTTTTTAAGAAAAAAGGAGCCTCACTTACGAAGCTCAAACTATATTCATTGTATACAAAGGAACTGGGTTTGTCTAGTGTTTTTCGGATAAAAATACCTGATCAAGAACCAGTTTATATGAAACGTTGGCATGCAGTTGTTTGAGTCCCAACAGGAGATGGTTCATGAGGGAAATATAAGTGGTTTTGGAAAAATTTTGTCGTGCATTATGGAGTACAGTGATCGCATTGGAAAGCCACGTCGCTGCTTCTTCTTTATTTTTTATGTCTGAATCAATCATATGGACAACCTGTCCTGTCGATGTTTTCGGGTCGGTCAGTTGTTTGAGTTGTTCCAGAATTTGTGCTGCCGTTTCAATAATGAGCGCGTGCGTGGGAAGTTGCATAATCTCTGATCGGGAAAGAATGGTTGGAAGAAATACTACATCTGACGGCGCTTCCATATATATACGCGTATGTTTTGGTGGCTCTTCAAGCGTTTTCAGGAGTGCATTTTGTGCTTCTGTCGTCAAAAGATCAGCAGACATGATGAGCCCGGCAGTGAAGGGCGACATGCGCGGCATAAGGAGCAGTTGTTTTTGCCACTCTTTGACTGCTTTAATACCAAGGGATGCGGTATTTTCGGATAACTCAAGGGTTTTTATATCAATGGCCCTGATGTCATCTCGATTCAAAAGACTCGTAATTTTGTTTTTGCGATCTTCTAAAGAACCGCCAATAATTAAAAATGTATGCATAGAGGTCTACGTTTCTCTTGCAATATATCATAAAACATTCAATAATAACTAAAGGACAATATTTTTGTTGTATTTGTGTATTTTTGAGATTTATATATGCCTGCCGCTGCCCAAGAATTATTAAATAAGCTGGTTCAAAATAAAAACCTTTCGAAGGAACAGGCAGATGAAATACTGCTTCAATCCTTAAATGTTGGTGAATCCGTCGAATCATTGCTGCTTCAAAAACGATTAGTAAAAGAAGAAGATATCCTTCGTGCGCGGGCAGCAGTCCTCAATATTCCCTTTGCTGACGTTTCCTCCCTCGCTTTTTCTCCGGAATTGATCACCTATGTTCCAGAGGCGGTTGCAAGAAAATATATTCTTGTGCCGTTTGAATTTGATACTAAGACGAATACGCTCTTAGTTGCAATGGCAGATCCACTCGATGCGCAGATTATTGATTTTTTGGAGAAGAAAACAAACAAAACGATTACTGCGTATATGGCAGTAAAAGAAAAGATACTTACGGCAATTAATAATTTGTACACACAGCATTTGGGAGAAGATGTTACTGCAGCGCTCAAAGAAACAGCACCGTCTGATATAAAGACTTATGAAGCGGGACATTTAAATGAAGTGATTCGGGAAGCTCCTATTGCACAAATCGTTTCTGCTATTCTTGAGCAGGCAATCCGGCTTCGTGCATCAGATGTTCATATTGAACCACAGGATGCGGAAACGCGTGTTCGGTATCGGGTGGATGGGATTTTGCAAGAACGACTCTTGCTTCCAAGACGACTCCATGAAGCCGTCATATCGCGTATTAAAATTTTAGGCGATATGAAAATTGATGAACGGCGTATTCCACAGGATGGACGGTTTAATTTTAAAATGGGAGATGAAGAGGTTGATCTTCGTGTATCCTCTCTTCCCACAGTGTTTGGAGAAAAAATCGTTATGCGGCTTTTGAAAAAATCTGGCGGGGTTCCCTCCTTGCCGGAACTTGGGCTTCGCGGTCTTGCATTAAAAAATTTGGAAACATCCATTACCCGGCCACACGGCATTATTCTTGTGACCGGACCAACTGGTTCCGGAAAAACGACGACATTGTATTCTGTGCTGAATAAACTCAATAATGCTCGGGTTAATATAATGACGCTGGAAGATCCGGTTGAGTATCAGATTGCAGGGGTGAATCAAGTCCAAGTGAACGCACCAGCAGGATTAACGTTTGCAACGGGTTTACGATCATTTTTGCGTCAGGATCCAAATATTATTCTTGTTGGAGAAATTAGGGATCAGGAAACAACGGAACTGGCTGTACAGGCTGCACTTACCGGTCATTTGGTGTTTTCAACGCTGCACACAAATAACGCCTCAGGTGCAATTCCACGGCTTATAGATCTTGGGGCTGAGCCATTCCTTATCGCATCGGCACTTAACGCAGTTGTTGGTCAACGTATTGCACGAAAAATTTGCGAAACCTGTAAAGAAGAATATATTCCAGAACAGCCGATACAAGATGATGTCCGTGCAGTGTTGGGACCCCTGCTTCAAAAAGATAAACCAATAAAATTGTATCGCGGAAAAGGAACGGTTAGTGATGTGTCCTGTTCTACCTGTGCAGGCACAGGGTATCATGGAAGACTTGGTATATTTGAAGTATTTGCCGTCACAGATGCCATTAGTCGGTTGACTTTGTCTCGTGCGACCATGAAAGATATTGAAACACAAGCAATTTCTGAAGGAATGATAACCATGAAACAAGATGGCTATATGAAAGCATTGGAAGGCCTAACATCAATTGAAGAAGTGTTGCGCGTTGCGCAGGATTAGGAGAAGCAATTATGAACATGCAGGAATTATGTGCAGAAGCATCGCGTATTGTAGCATCGGATATTCATCTGATCGTTGGATATCCCCCTATGCTTCGTGTATCGGGAAAATTACAGATGATCAGTGGACAGGCCGTACTTTCGGAATCAGATGTACATGAGCTTCTTTTGTCTATTTGTTCGGAGGAACAAAAAGAATTATTTTTGACCAATAAAGAAGTTGATTTTTCGTATGTTGCACCAACCGGGCGATTTCGTGTCAATTTATATAATCAGCGTGGGACTCCAGCAGGAGCATTTCGGTATATTCCGGAAAAAATTCGTTCCATTGAAGAGTTAGGACTTCCTGAAGTGCTCCATGATTTTGTGAAACTTCGTCAGGGTCTGATTTTGGTTACCGGTCCAACAGGACAAGGAAAATCAACAACTCTTGCTGCAATGATTGATCGCATTAATCAAACGAAAGCATCACATATTGTAACGATAGAAGATCCTGTTGAATATATATATCCATCGGCAATGTCGATCGTTTCGCAGCGCGAGATGCACGGTGATACCCATTCCTGGTCCATTGCACTTCGAAGTGTTCTCCGTGAAGATCCGGATGTTGTGCTTATTGGTGAAATGCGTGATTATGAAACTATTGCAGCTGCAATTACCATTGCTGAAACTGGACATTTGGTCTTGGCAACGCTTCATACGAATTCAGCCGCCCAAACCGTTGATCGTATTATCGATGTATTCCCTGAGCATCAACAACAGCAGATACGGTTACAGTTATCTAATGTTCTTGAAGGTGTTATTTCCCAACGATTGGTTCCAGCAATTAAAGGTGGGTTAATTGCAGTATGTGAAGTTATGACTGCAACACCTGCTGTTCGGTCAGTCATCCGTGAGGGGAAAACACATCAGTTGGATAACGTGATACAAACATCTGCTGAATTTAGTATGATGACTTTGGAAGCGGCGCTTGCCAAGGCAGTAAACGATGGGAACATTAGTGTGGATGTCGCAACAGCCTATGCTCTTCGGCCAGAAGACATTGGTAGATTGCTGAAGCGAGGATAATTTCATATGGCATTTTTTAAATACAAAGCATTCTCCCCGGATGGAAAAGAAGCAACGGGGTTGGTTGAAGCAAGTAGTCAGGATCAAGCGATTAAACTCTTAAAAGAAAAACAGTTGTTTGTTGTTTCTCTATCCCAAACACAGGAAAAAGCCTTATCTTCCGCATTTACCAAAATGCAAAAAGTGAGTTTTTCTGACATCGTGAATTTTACTCGTCAGTTATCGACCATGGTTACATCGGGTCTTTCTATTCCAGATTCACTTGGTATTTTAAAGACCCAATCGCCAAATCCCCAACTTGCACAAGTATTGGGGGAAATTGAACGAAATATCGTTGGTGGTGGAAATTTAGGCGATGCTTTATCCAAATATCCGCAATATTTTTCTAATATTTATATCTCGCTTGTCCGTGCTGGAGAGGCGTCAGGACAACTGGATAAAGTGTTAGTACAGCTTGCCGATTCACTTGAGGGACAACGGGAATTTCGGAATAAAGTTGTTGGTGCATTGATTTATCCTGCCATTATCGTTGTTGGTATGATAGCGGTTGTTATCATTATGATGATCGTTGTTATGCCAAGACTTACGGATTTATACAAAGATTTTGGTATTGAGCTTCCCTGGTCTACAAAATTGTTAATCGGATTATCAAACTTTATTTTATATAAATGGTGGATCATGATTATTCTTCTCGGTGGTGTTTCATTAGGGTTTGCTCGGTGGAAAAAGACAGAATCCGGACAATATTTGTTGGATTCACTCGTATTAAAACTTCCTATTTTTGGTGTTTTACAGCAAAAGCTGATTCTTGTTGAGTTTACGAGAACACTTTCGATGTTAATTGGGTCCGGTATTCATATTCTTGATGCACTACGTATTTTAAAAGGGTCACTGAATAATATTTTGTTTCAAAACGCTATTGAAGATATTGCAAAAAAGGTTGAGAAAGGGTTTCCACTTGGTGATATGTTTGCTGCGCATAAAGAATTTCCACCTATTGTGTCCCAAATGGTGAAGGTTGGAGAAGAAACAGGAAAATTGGATGACACTCTATTGAAAATTTCTAAATATTTTCAAATGGAAACAGAAGGAATGGTGAAAGGACTCACCACGGCAATTGAACCAATTATTATGGTCGTTTTGGGAGTTGGTATTGGTTTTATTGTCATATCGGTCATAACGCCAATTTATAATTTGACATCGCAATTTAAATAGGTATTTGTGTTGACAATTGAAGAGACGTTCTTATACAGTAATAAGAGAAGAGATTTTATTGTAAGGAGGTGATAACAATATGAAAAGACAAAAAGGTTTTACGCTCGTCGAGCTTCTTATCGTTATCGCCTTATTAGGAGCTCTCGCTATCGGTCTTATTGGTGCACTTGATCCATTTGAACAATTGAAAAAGGGCACAGATACAGGAACACGAGATTTGGTCAATCAAGTTCAAACGGCAGTGTTGCGGTATTACGCAACAACAAATAAAATGCCATGGACAGATCAGACAACCACGTTCAGTTCCACCAATCTTAGTGCAGCAACAATTAATACTGCATTATCAAACATGATGGCAGCAGGAGAAATGAAATCGAATTTTAAAGAGATTTACAGTGGGCAACTTGACAAAGTGTTTGTTACTTATCTGCCTTCATCTCCAACGTCGTCAGTGGAAGTACGTGTGTGTTATCAGCCAGGTTCAAAATCATTCCAGGTTGATCCAGCAACAAAATATGATCAGTCAGGAGTAGAAAATACCGTAACGTCAGGAGCAACCGCTTGTAAGAGTAAAGATGCAACAGGTATTAATTGTTTCTGGTGTGTTCAATAATCGTTGTGAAACAAATGATTCAACCTAAACCGCGATTGGTAACTTTCGCGGTTTATGGTATTCCAAGCATTATAGCTTTCTGTTTTGCATGGATATATATATCTATGCAGATGCATAGTATTTATGGGGGTGATGCAGGAGATGTAACACTTGCCTCGTATGTGTGGGGTATCCCTCACCCTCCTGGCTATCCACTTTATACCTTTTTATCCGGATTGTTCATTCATGCACTTTCATGGGGAACTGTTGCATGGCGCGCTTGTTTTCTTTCTTCTCTCCCCAGCGCTCTGGCGTTATATTTTTTGTGGCGACTATGTTATCGATGTACAACATCATTTTTTGCTTCCACGGTGGCAGCAGTTTTATTTGGATTTACCAGTCCCGTTTGGCTCAACGCTATATCGCAGGAGGTGTTCGGACTCTATAGTTTTATGAGCATCGTATTGTTAGATCAACTGGTTGCATGGTTTGAAGAAGGGAAACAAACACAACTTCTCTTTTTAGCTTTTTGGACAGGGATTGCATTGACGCATCATCACGCTATTCTTTTTACTATCCTTCCAGCAATCATGTTTATTTTTTGGAGACGACGTGATGTTCTTCCCCATCTTGTTCATGCATGGTGGAAAATATTTCTGTTTGGTTTATTAGGATTTCTTCCCTATATATATGCTCCCATTGTTTCATTTCGTGGAACATTATTTGATATCGAGCATGCAGCAACACGAGAAGGATTTATTCGACTTGTAACGCGCGCATCATATGGGACATTTCAGGCGACAGCAGGCGGTCCCCCAATGTTTCTCAATAGAATATTGAATGTCTATACGTTTTTTCAATTTATTGTTCGCGATTTTTCTTTAGTTGGCGTCGTTTTTATATTGCTTGGCCTTTTTGTATTACGGAAACGTGCAGCACATCTGTATGATTTTATAACCGTATCGCTCTGTAGCTGGATACTATTTTTCTTTATAGCAGGATTTACGCAACTGTTGAATTATCAAATTGGAACGACTGAACGGTTTTTTATCGTTCCGTATCAATTACTTGCCGTGTGTGTTGCATATGGTATTGCGATGGTGTTGAAGACGAAAAAACGTATTTATATGCTGGTGGTATTTCTTCTTTTTGTCCTTCTCGGATTTTCTCAGTGGAAACATAATTATCAAGCGTTTTCTTTGTTACGTACCGATACATCCATGGAACAGCTTGCAACCGACATCGCAAAAAGTACGCCACAAAATGGAATTTTATTTTTGTTTGAAGACACATCGACGTATGCGATGTACTATACTTACTTTATTCAGAAAAAGAGGCCGGATATTCGGTTCGTTTTTTTCCGGTGGTTTGGAAATATCCATTACCGATCGTTTCTTCGTTTGCAATATCCTGATTTGATTGTTCCTGAACCAAAAAATTCGGATTACCGGTTATTGATAGAATCATTTGTGACTGCAAATATCGCAACTCATCCTCTGGTTTGCGATACCGAATCGAATTTGTTACCGGGTCAATGGACTGCGCATGGGTTATTATTTCTCTATTCTCCTGACTCAACTGTTTCGTTGGATCATAAGAAAATCGTTCAGGATACGTTACCACTCTGGGAACAATTTGTTCCGCCAACAGTGCTCATTCCGTTTCATAAACAAATACCAATGATATCGGATGTCCTACGAGTGTACGGGCAACACCGCTCTATAGTTGTTCGGGAAATGGCATTGGCAGATTTATCACTTTCAGATATAGAAAATGAGTTGCAGAAGGCATTAGCGTTAGAGTTGAATGTGGTTCCGGAATCGTATTTGTATCCTATTGTTATTTTGTATCAACATAATCGTTGTGGAGATGCGAAGATCCTTCTTTCATTATTTGTTAAAAAATGGGGATATGATCGTGCGATACTTCGGCAATATTATAAATGGAAGCAGGTTTGTGGAAGCGATACAGATGTGGATCCCTTTGCGGCATTTTATGAGAAAAAATTCCCTAAGGATATACAAAATGATCAACAGTAATTGTTTTTGTAAATACGTATAATGATGATATGAATGAATTGAGTATTATTATTTTTATTTTTGGTTGTGCAATTGGATCGTTTTTAAACGTTCTTATTGATCGTTTACCCGTTGGTCAGGATGTTGTCCATGGCCGTTCCCATTGTGATTATTGTAAGCGCACACTTGTATGGTACGAACTTATCCCTTTTGTTTCCTGGGTTATTCAAGGAGGAAAGAGTCGATGTTGCCGTAAACCTATTTCTCTTCAATATCCGCTTATTGAACTAGTTACGGGTGTTGGGTTTATGCTGCTTTATGCTGCCCATACTTCCCCATTGTTCTTTCTTTCTTCGCTGATTTTATTTTGCTCATTTCTCGTTATTTTTGTTGTGGATTTAAAAACAGAATTTATTCCTATTGAAATGTTGTATGTTGCGGGGGTCGGTATTGTCTTACGGTTATTTCTTACTGTTCCCCTTCTCCATCTTGTTTCATTTGCATTATTGCCTGCTTGCATTGGAGCGAGTTTTTTTTACTTACTCTGGTTTTTTTCAAGAGGAAAAGCTATGGGAGATGGAGACATTCTTCTTGCGTTCCTCATTGGTTTAGTTTGTGGTTATCCGAATTTAATTATTGCGTTTTACACTGCTTTCTTGACGGGTGCAATAGTGGGTGTCATACTAATTTTAGGGCGGATGCGGAAGCTGAAAAGTCATATTCCGTTCGGACCATTCCTTATTTTTGGAATGGGTACGGCCCTATTATGGAGCGAACCAATACTCCGTATATGGAATACATTATGGTAACGCGTAAAAACGGATTCTCACTCATCGAACTTCTTATTGTTATTGC
Organism: Candidatus Gottesmanbacteria bacterium; assembly: GCA_903821745.1. Taxonomy (GTDB): domain Bacteria; phylum Patescibacteriota; class Microgenomatia; order UBA10105; family UBA927; genus CAIJMI01. Next base: position 157,734 of record CAIJMI010000005.1, on the reverse strand, counting down.
ACTTATCGCAATTTTAACGGCTATAGCAACAGCTTCATATACGACTATGCAAAAAAAAGCGCGGGATAGCAGAAGAGTCTCAGATTTGAAAGCTGTCCAACAAGGAATTGAGCAGTCCTTTGCTGATACACAAAGCTACCCATCGGGGGATGGATGTGTTATTGATACAATGTATTTGCCGGACAACTATCCGTTTGACCCAAAAACGAAGGAAGGGTATTCCATGTCTTGTCCTGATACAACCTCCTATTGTGTTTGCGCGACTCTTGAAGTGGAAAGTGGAAATAGTGCATCAAATTGTGACGGAACAGTAACGGATGGGAATTTTTATTGTATTCATCAACGGCAATAAGAAAGGACATACTGTGAAAAAAGGATTTACGCTCATGGAAATATTAATTGCTATTGCAATTATTGCTATACTTACGGCAATTGGTGTTGTGTCGTATACCAGTATTAACAAAAACGCGAGAAACACGAAACGGCGAAGTGACATCGAACAAATGCGATCGGCACTCGAATTATACCGCGCGGATTTTGGTTATTATCCAAATGTGAATCCTGGAAGTATTGATACAGCAACAAATTTATCGGGAGTTATTGATACCTATATGCCAGCGATTCCAACAGATCCGAAAGGACTTCCCTATTTGTATGTTGCAACAGATATAAATAATGGTCAATATTATGGCTATTGTGTCGCTGCTTCTATGGAACCATCTACCACAACCGATACAACCTGCGGGGTAACAGATTTAGGTGGGTATAACTACGGTCGAAGAAATCCATGAAACATACAGGATTTACGCTCATTGAACTTATCGTTGTGATTGGTGTTATTCTTATTATTTCTGTCCTCACTATTTTAAATTACAATTTGTATACGGATAAGCAAAAGGTAAAACAAGCAGGATTGACGCTTCGGACGGATTTACGTCTTGCACGAACAAAAGCAACGTCCGGTCAAAAGACAGCCTTATGTGTTAATGATTCGACATTGGAAGGTTATGATATTGATTTTTTAGCGAATTGTAATGGAAAGGGTCCTTGCTATACCACGAAGCCGGTATGTTCACAAAATGGGACTGCCATTGATACCAGTAATGAAATTTCGTATCAGTATTTACCGGCAGGTATAACATTTGGCGGAACATACCCCATTATTCGTTTTTTTACGGTGACGGGAGTTACTGATTTAACGGGAGATCAGATTATTGTGCTTTCCGGTAAAGGTGGAACATATTCCGTTAGCGTGACGCAATCAGGAGTCATTAGTGACTATAATACCTTATGACGAGACAGATGGTGTATCATGGACAATCGCTTGTTGAATCAGTAGTAACACTTGGTGTTGTTGTTTTGTTAGTGACTGGACTTATTGTTGGAACAACGGCATCGCTTCGATATGCAGAAACAAGTAGATTGCGAACATACGCCACACAGTATGCACAGGAAGGCTTGGAACTTGCGAGAAAAGAGCGAGATGCAGGTTGGGCAGTGTTTGCGCGTTCTGGAACATTTTGCGCCGATGCAGCAGGTGTTATTTTGCCTAATTCTTGCGCGCAAATAGATAATCGGTATACCAGACTTTTAACGTATTCCTATGACGTGGGAACGCAATCGGTTGTAGTGATATCAACTGTTTCCTGGATTGAATCTGGAATACAAAAAGAAGTGATACTACAAACCACATTAACGAATTGGAAATAATATGACCATCTGTCAACAGAAACACGGGTTTACGCTTCTTGAGCTCTTGGTATCAGCAGGTGTCCTTTCTCTTGTTTCAGTTATTATAGCTCAGGTTTTGTTTACAACGGTTCGGTTGAATACAAAGACGGAACAGTTAAAAGAAATGAAACAAACTGGAACAGCAACGATGGAAACCGTACGACGAATGATTCAAAATGCTCGAGGTGTTTCCTCACCCTGTACCGGTACAATCCTATCAGAATTAACGATTGTTAATATTGATGGTATTGAAACTACCTTTCGATGTGCAGCGGATACCCAATATACAACACGAAGTGTATTTCGTATTGCTTCAGAAAGCGCAACACTTTCAACAACTTCATTTATTTCAAGCGGAAATGTGACGTTAGTTGCTAACGCTGGAGATGCAGGATGCGGTATTGCTGATACCGAGGATGCAGCGCTTCAATTTGTCTGTACATCAATTGGTGATAAAGTAACGTCTGTTTCCATCTTCTTTCGTTTGCGACAGCAAAATGCAACAACAGGAGTATTTGAAGGTGCGACAGAGACATTTCAGTCGACCGGTACAACGCGGAATAATTGATGAAAAGAACTTGCGTCTTTTCCAAGCTTAACCGTATACTAGATATATGAGAACATATAGAGTCCATGGACAGGTATTGCTTATTACTGTCTTGGTGTTATCCATTGCAATAACCATTGCACTTTCTCTTATTGGTCGGAGTGTTACAGATGTTTCTATGAGTCGGAATTTAGAAGAATCTGCTCGTGCGTTTAGTGCTGCTGAGGCAGGACTTGAAGCGGCGTTGAAAACAGGGACCGTTACTAATGTGCAAAATTATGCTCCCGGAGTAAGTTATTCATCAACGTCAACGATTATTGGCGGCACCACAGGAACATACACGCTTCCCACAACGAATGTAGGAAAAGTGGAATCTGTTTGGTTAGTTGGGCATACGAGTTTAAATGCAATTGATGAATCAGATTATTATAAAGGGACGTCCTTAAATATTTGTTGGACACCAGCACTTAGTGGTTTTCCGACTCCAGCGATAGAAGTGATTGTGTACTATAAATTAGCCGGAGTTTATATGGTAAGTCGCGGTGCATATGATCCTGATATTGCTTCTCGCCCACAAAACAATTTTTCTTCTATAACAGAAATTAATGGTAGCTGTGGAACAGTGATGAATGTGTATAGACAAAATATTACCCTTCCTGGTGGTATTCCCCTTTTAGTTCGGCTTCGCCCTTTTTATGGCAATACAACATTTACGGTTGCACCGGTTGGAACGGATATAACGCTACCAAAACAGGGTGTTGAAATTACGTCTACCGGAAGAACAGACGGTGGAGTTACGAGGAAAATTGTTGTAAAACGACAATATCCTTGGCCGGCTTCGATATTTGATTATAGTGTCTATAGTCAAAATTCGTTTATACATTAGTTTTTATACCCTGCCTATGGAAAGTATTTTAGGAATTGATATCGGGACTCATAGTATTAAGCTGATTGAGATCGGACATGAAAAAGAGGTCCGAACGCTTCTTGCAGCAGGCAGTATGCCAACTCCCAGTAAAACACTGTCTTCAACGGTCAGTGCTGATGCAGAGGCTGTTGCATTTGTGATTAAACAACTCGTGAAAGAGACGGGAGCAAAATCCGATAAAGTAAATATTGCACTTCCTGAATCTCAGGTGTTTACCCGAGTTATTGAAGTGCCGCAACTTTCTAATCGTGAACTGACTTCTGCAATTCAGTGGGAAGCGGAACAATATATTCCACTTCCGTTGGACCAGGTAAATATGGATTTTACAATTCTTCGGGACGCAAAGGCTACAACAACCGGAAAAATGGAAGTTCTTCTTATTGCAGCGCCAAAAGTATTAATTGAGCGGTACATGACTATGTTAGAACTTGCAGATCTGGTTCCAGTTTTTGCTGAAACTGAAATTATTGCGGGGTCTCGTGCTATTAGTAAGTCTATGGCTATGGTGAACAATGTTATGCTGGTTTCCATAGGAGCGCAAACAACGGATATGACTATCCTTCATAACGGCGTTATCGCTTTTGTGCGTTCCATTAGTGCAGGTGGTGAAGCGTTGTCACGTTCACTATCACAATCCTTAGATTTTACGGTAGTTCAGGCCGAAGAATACAAAAAAACATATGGATTACAAAAAGGACTTTTAGAAGGAAAGTTAGTTACGGCTATGGAACCGATTATGGCAACGATTATGAATGAAGTAAAACGTGCTATTGCATTTTTTGGAGAAAAATATGCAAACGAACGTCTTGAGGCTATTGTTTTATCTGGAGGCAGTGCAAAATTACCAGGAATCGTTTCGTATATGACGGAAAGCGTTACTATTGAAACGCAACTTGCCAATCCTTGGGTTGGTGTTGTTAAAGATGCACGCTTTAATGTGTTATCGACCGAAGGACCGTTATTTGCAGTTGCTGTTGGACTTGCGATGCGTTCGTGATATGTATGGAAAAAAATCCGATTAATTTATTTCAAAGTCAGGTTTCCTACTCTCCTGTTTTATCGATGGCAGAGCGATATCTTCGTACAGCCCGATATATTCTTCTTTTTATCCTTATGGGTGTTGGTGTTGCCACACTCAGTGTTTTTTTTGTTCTTCGTTTGCAACAGCAATCTCTTGATACTCAAAGAAAAACATTGTTTGCTTCCGTTTCTGAAAATATGACGAAAGAAGCCATGCTTCTTGCACTTCGTTCTCGTGTAACATCGCTTAAAAAAATTATGTTGTTTCAAGTATCCATTGCGCCGTATATTGATACAACACTTCTTATCGCAGCGCCGCCCCGTTTGACCTCTTTTTCATTGGGTGATGGAAATTCAGTGCATATCGCAATTGAAACAAAAACACTGGAAGAAGCAATTACGATTGTTAAAACCGTGTTACGGTTAACGAATGAGAACAAGATTAAAAATTCAACGATTACCTCGATTATTTTAAATAAAGACGGGACGGTAACCATGGGATTTATGTATATAACCGTTTTGTAGATAGTATGAGAACTATACGAAGATTTTTACGGATGTATCAAAGTTTTGTTGTATCTGGAACAATTCTTGTTTTTTGCCTGATCGCTTTTTTTGTCGGCGTATCTCCTGGCATAAAAATGACGATAAAACTGTTTAAGGAAACGCAAACACTTCGAAGTACCGTCAAAACTCTTGAAACAAAAAAACGAATTTTGGATGAACTTGATGTAACTGTACTTACCTCTTATGCAAAGGCTGCTATTTCAGCAGTTCCTGCTGATAAGTCATTAGGCTCATTGTTTTCGACCGTTGATGCATTAACAGCACGGGAAGGGGTGACTGTTACCGGTGTATCTCTCGGGCATGTTGGCTCGGTTGCAACAGAATCAGCCAGATCGTTGAGCGCGGACGAAAAAAAAATTGGAGTGAATATTGTTCCTTTTTCTATTATTATCGAAGGATCAATTGATCGGGTACGTAATGTTGTTGACAGCGCAGTGAAGATTCGAAGATTTTTTCGTGTACGGAGTTTTGATTTAACGTTTGATAATAAAACGGGGGTGACGAAGTCGACACTTGCAATGGATGCCTATTATGTTCCTGATCCAAAACTATTAAGTAAAGTCACTGATTCATTAACAACACTCAGTGCTGAGGAGATAGAAATTCTTGATAAGGTAGCGTCTTTTCCGCTCTTAACTCCTGAGACACCGGTCAGTTCTGGAAGTGCAATCATTCAAACTGAGCCAGTTACTATTGATCCATTCTCTCCTTAAGTTTTTATTAAGTCTGGTCGCCGCATTTTTGTTTTGATAATCGCTTGCTGTGTTTGCCACGTTTTAATTCTTTTGTGGTCTCCAGAACGAAGCACTTCGGGAACTGCATTACCGTTAAACATGTCAGGTTTCGTATATTGTGGATATTCGAGAAGATGTTCTTCAAAGGATTCGTTTGCCGTTACTCCTTCTTTTTTTAACACTCCTGGAAGTAGTCTAACAACGGCATCTACAACGACCATTGCCGGAAGTTCTCCGCAGGTTAATACATAATCACCGATTGAGAGTTCCTCATCAACAAGTGTTCTGATACGTTCATCAACTCCTTCATAATGACCACAAAGTAAAATGAGATGCTCGACCGTTGCGGCAAGGTGTTTTGCCATTGGCTGAACAAATTGTTTTCCTTGCGGATCCATAAGAATACTGTACGTTTTTTCTTTTGGATGGAGGTTTTTTGCATAATCAATTGCGCGGGCGACGATATCGACGCGCAAAATCATACCCGCTCCTCCACCATAGGGATGTTCATCGACGCTTTTATGTTTGTCTGTTGCAAAATCCCGAATATCAACGTACGTAATGGTCACAGCACCTTTTACAATTGCTCGTTTAATAATGGATGTATCAAATGGACCTCGGAACATGTCCGGGAAAAGGGTTAGAATCGTGATATTCATGGAAATTACACCGTATCAACGGGTTCAGGAACAGGAGTTCCTTCGATTGGTTCTTCAAAAAGTTCAATATCGACGTATGCATTTTGTTTTGCTGCCATCAATTTGAGTAAATCCCGAAGCGCACGGATAATTCGTCCTTGTTTTCCGATCACTTTTCCCATATCGTCGGGATGAACATGGAGAATCAAAACATCTCGGGTCTCTTCTTTTTTTACTTCAACAACAATATCTTCAGGATGATCAACGATGTTGGACACAAGAAAAATGAGTGTATCTTTCATGATTTTTTCGCAAGGATATTTTTAACACCGTCTGTCTCTTGAGCACCTACGGAAAGCCAGTATTTTAATCGGTCTTCTTTGATAGTAACTTGTGCTGGTTTTACGAGTGGGTTATATACACCCAAAATCTCAATATGCCGGCCATCCCGTCGTTTGCCTTCTTCCATGACGACAATGCGGTATGTTTTTCTGTTGCGTGATCCTGTTTGTGTTAGTTTAATTTTCACCATAAGATGCTAAGAATATCATATTTTGCCTATCTTCTCAAGCGCATTTTGCGCAGCAGCCTGTTCTCCCTCTTGTTTGGACTTCCCTTTTCCTGTTCCGAGTTTTTTTGTTCCGATAAATGCGTCAATGTAAAACACGCGATTATGGTCTGGTCCTTCGGTATTTGAAACGGTGTATGTGGGGGAAATCTTGGTTTCTCCCTGAATAATTTCCTGGAGTAAACTTTTGTAATCTATGTACGATTTAGCTTCAACAATGGACGCAGTTTTGGGAAAAAGGTACGTTTCGAGGAATGTCTTGGCTATGTTAATTCCTTGGTCAAGACACAGCGCTCCTAAGAATGCTTCAAATGAATCGGCAAGCAGAGAAACGTTGTGTCTCCCTCCTGATTCTTCTTCTCCATGGCTTAAAAACAGTAATTCACCAAATCCCAATTCTTGGGCGGTTTCCCCCAGCGTTTTCGTTTTGACCAGGCTTGACCGGATGTTTGTGAGTGTTCCTTCCGGATAATCCGGATAGGTTTCATATAGAAATTTGCTAGTGATGAACGAAAGAATAGAATCACCTAAAAACTCCAGGCGTTCGTTGGAATGTTGAATATGCTTGGCTTCATTCAGGTAGGATCTGTGAAAAAAGGCATTTTTCAATAATTCCTGATTGGAAAATGTGACGTTGATTTTTTTTTGTAATGCTTCAAATGTCATAGAGTTTGGACAATCGTACCTAAGACGCCATTTATAAACTTCGCACTATTTGGATTGCCGTATGCTTTTGCAATTTCGATTGCTTCATCAATGACTACTTTCATTGGGGTTTCTTTTTCCTCCGTCATTTCAAACACAGCAAGTCGAAGAATAGCAAGATCAATTTTTGCAATTTTTGCAATTGGCCATTCCGGAGCGGCTTTTGCAATCATTTGATCAAGGACGGAAAGATGCGGGAGTACGCTTTGGATTTCTTTGGCGTCGACGTTACCCCCAAAACTGTATGCAAACAAGTTTTGCATGGTGTTAATGCGATGTTGATGCCTGGGGTCCTGCGCTGTCTTCATGAGGACGTTATTTTTTCTTTGCTTTTTTGATCTTTTTTTTCTGTATTTCCTTGCCGTCGTAGAATCCACAGTTTGGGCAAATGGTATGTGGCCGTCGTGATTTATGGCAGTTTGCACAAATGGAAAGTGCAACGGAACTCAGCTTAATTGCTGCATGGCGTTTTCCACCGCGTCTGGTTGAATGTCTTCGTTTTGGTAGTGGTGTCATATACGATTAAAAAATAGTGCACACGTCTTAATCCTGTGCAATATCTTGTATTTTACTCTCATTTAGACGTTCTCTCAAGTGGGGAAATGAAATAAACGTCGGATCGCTGGTTATGAGTTTTTGAGCAACCTCCTTGGAATTTTGTATTATCCGGTCATCTCCGAGTGCAGAAAACACCATTTCCGGAATGCCATGTTGCCTGTTTCCGAACAAATCTCCCTGCCCGCGGATTCTCATATCGTGTTCCGCAAGCTCCGGACCGTTATGGACTGTTTCAAGAATTTTAAGCCGATCAATGGTTGTTGATTCCATGGATTCAGTAAATAATAAACAATACGATTGTTTATCCCCTCTACCGACACGGCCACGGAGTTGATGAAGTTGTGACAACCCAAACCGTTCTGCCCCTTCAATCATCATCACTGTTGCATTTGGAATATCAATACCAACTTCTACAACGGGCGTTGAAACGAGAATATTCGTTTTTCCGGAGCGAAAATCGTTCAGTAGTTTTGTTTTCTCTGCCTGTTTCATTCTGCCATGAAGAAGCTCGAGCGTGAGATCTTGATACACCTGTTTTTTTAGATGTTCAAATTCTTTTGTTGCAGCTTTTACGCTGGTCATGGACTCCGATTCTTCAATAAATGGACAGACGATAAACGCTTGTGCATTTTGAGCCGTTATTTCTTTTCGGATCCATTCGTACGCAGCGTCACGCTTTTCTTTTGGAACCACCCACGTTTTTATCGGTAACCTTCCGATTGGCATTTCTTTGAGTATGGAAAGCGAGAGATTACCATACATGGTCAACGCAAGCGTTCGTGGAATTGGGGTTGCCGTCATGGTGAGAAGATGCGGTGTGAGGTCAGATGGCGCTTTTGAACGCAAAAGTGCACGTTGATAGACACCAAAGCGTTGTTGTTCGTCGATGACGATAAGTCCTACATGAGAAAAAAGAACGGTATTTTGCAGTAATGCGTGCGTACCGATCATAATATCGGTTTTGTTTTGTTTGGTAAGATCCTGTTTTGTCCCTCCAAGAATTAACTCCACCGTTAGTCCCAGCGGCGTAAGGAGCGAGGAAATGGTTTGATAATGTTGTTCTGCAAGAATTTGCGTTGGAGCCATGAGAATAGATTGGTAACCGTTTTTTGCAGTAGTAAACATGGCGGCTCCCGCAACAACCGTTTTTCCGCTTCCCACATCGCCCTCCAGAAGTCTATTCATTGGTATAGTTTTTTTTAGGTCATTTGTCACATCCTGTATGGCTCGGTGTTGATCATTTGTGAGTGCAAAGGGAAGTGCCTGGATAAATGTATTTTGTATTGACTCGGGTATCGTAAATGCGGACGCCCGTTTTGTTTCTTCCCAGATGCGCTTTTGTTCAAATGATGTACATTGCATGAGTACAAGTTCATCAAACGTAAGGCGTTTTTCCGATGCTTCTCCTTCTTGCACGGTTTTTGGGAAATGGACTGTTTGTATCGCATCCTCGAGTTTTGGCAGTTTGTAGATGTTTCGAATATTGTCTGGAAGATATTCGTGTATGAGATTTGGGTATTCCGTTAGTAAAAAATAAATGCGTGACCGTAACCATTTGGACGAAATGCCCGCAGTTTCCGAATAGATGGGCACAACACGGCCGGTGTGAAGATGGATTTTGTCGGCTACAATGAGTTCATATTCCGGAGATTCTATTGCGAGTTTGTTTCCAAAAAACCCAACAGATCCAGACAGTGCAATTTGATCTCCTGCATGGATTATTTTAGGAAGGAATAACTGATTAAACCAAATGACGGTAATACTTCCCGTGTCATCCGTAACCACGGCTTCCTGAATCTTCCTGCCCGTTTTTGTAAAAATATTTTTTATTTGTTTGACTTCTCCGTTAACACTTACCATCATGCCAGGATGCAGTCTTGCAATGCTTGTTGTATGTGAAAAGTCGTTATACCGAAAGGGGGTGTGATATAAGAGGTCGCGAACGGTCAAAATACCGAGATGCTCTAATTTTTTAGCAAACGACGGACCGATCCTTGGTACATATTGTACGGGAGAGGTTGCAGCAAGGGTCATGAGTTATTGTTATTTTATGGACAGAAGCGGAATAAATGATGTTGCAATCAGTGCTAAAGATGCAATAACAACAATCACTTTCCACACTGTCTGATGTTTTCTGAAAAAGTTCATATAATATGTATTTTCACAAACTTTTTTTTACCGACTTTGATTATATCATGGGATTTGACCGTCACGTCAGCAGTTTGGAATTTGATTCCGATTCCGTTTATTTCAATGGCATCCTGTTCGATAAGTCGTCTGGCTTCGGATTTACTGGCGACCATTGCTGTTGCCATCAAAAGATCTGCAAGTTTCCATTTCGTCTCTTTGGTTTTAAATTCCGGAATATCGGAGGCAATCGGTGCTTTCTTTTGAAATTTTGATTCAAAAGAGTTTCGTGCTGCCTCTGCATCTTTTTTGGAATGCAACTCTGAAACCATGATGAACGCCAGTTCCTTTTTGATAACCATTGGATTTTCACCTGACTTCAGTCGTTTTTTGATTTCTTCAATCTTTTCCATTGGCGTATTTGTTGCAAGCAAGAAATACTGTGCAATGAGTTCATCTTTGAGCGACATGACTTTCCCAAACATATCGGATGGTTCATCGGTCAGCCAAATTGCATTATTCCAGGATTTGCTCATTTTGCGTCCATCCGTTCCCTCGAGAAATCCGTTGGCAATAATACAGGATTCTTTTTGCCGTAAATCTTTTTGGAGTGTGCGACCAGCCTGCATATTAAATGTTTGATCCGTACCGCCCAGTTGAATATCAGTATCCATCACGTAGCTGTCATACCCTTGCATAACCGGATACAGGAGTTCATGCAATCCCACTTTTTTGCCTTCTTGTAATCGTTTTTTAATCAGTTCCCTGCCCACGAATTCTCCAGCTGAGAAATGCTGTGTGAGTTTGACGATGTCGGTAAACGTGAGTTTTTTGAGCCATTCACTATTATGGACAACGGTAACTTTTGAAAAATCCAAAATTTTACTTGCCTGTTTTTTGTAGGTTTGAAAATTTTGTTCAATTTGTTCGCTCGTTAACACCGGCCGTTCCCCGTCTTTGTCTGACGTATCTCCAATAAGGGCAGTAAAATCGCCGATCAAAAATGTGACGTGATGACCAAGATCTGTGAGCGCCTGCAATTTTCGAAGCGGCACAGCATGCCCGACATGAATGTTGGTTGCCGTGGGATCAATGCCTAAATAGACATTGAGTTTTCGTCCCGAAGCAAGAATTTTTTTGAGGGTTTCTTTGTTCGGAATGATATTCTCAACGCCGCGAGTAATAATTCCTTCAATTGCATCCATAGTGATACTTTATCATTAAATATGCTTTCTGTGAAGGATATTTGTCAAACGTGTCAGTTCTTCGTACAATAGTCTCTATGCAGCAGATTTTTTGGGAACGGCAATTAAAAAAACGCTTCGGGACGGAGCGTGGTCGTTTGAAAACGTTTAGTACGCTTGCCACGGCTGCTTTTATCTTTGTTATAGCTTGTGTCCTTGGTGTTGGTATTTTATTTGCCTGGTATGCAAAAGATCTTCCCCGACCTGATAAAGTGTCCAGAACTGAGGGTCTATCAACTGTGGTTCTTGACCGAAATGGTGACACTGTGTATGACATCTTTCAAAATGAAAACAGAATTCCTGTTACATTTGCCGATATTCCAAAATCGTTAAAAGATGCAACGATTGCTGTTGAAGACAAAGATTTTTACAAACATAAAGGTCTTTCGACGTCCGGTTTACTTCGGGCAATGTTTAGTATTTTTGTGTTTCATAACCTTCAAGGTGGATCTACGATTACACAACAACTGGTTAAAAATGCGCTTCTTTCTCAGGAACAGACGCTTCCTCGGAAGATGAAAGAAGCAATTCTTGCAATTCAGATTGAACGGAAATATAGCAAAGATGAAATTTTGCAAATGTACTTAAATGAAATTCCCTATGGCGGAACAGCGGCAGGTGTTGAAGCAGCTGCTTCTTATTATTTTGATAAACATGCAAAGGACATGACAGTTCCTGAATGCGTCATTCTGGCAGGACTTCCGCAATCCCCGTCTGCATATTCGCCGTTTGGTGATAACCCAAAAGCGTATATCCCACGGACACAACATGTTTTGGCCCGCATGAAGGAAGACAACTATATTACGGCGCAGCAAGAAACTGATTTAAAAAAAGAAATTGAAACGGTCAAGTTTGCATCGGGCAGTGCCGGACTCAATGCCCCGCATTTTGTTGCCTATATTAAAGATCAGCTCGTGACAAAATTCGGACAGAAAATGGTTGATGCCGGAGGACTTCGGGTGACGACCACCTTGGATTTAAAACTACAGAAAGCTGCACAGAAAATTGTCAAAGAAGAAGTCGACAAAGTGAAGAATTTGAAAGTTTCAAACGGTGCGGCAATTGTGATTAACCCCAAAACCGGTGAAATTTTAGCCATGGTTGGATCAAAAGATTATGAAGCTACCGATGCGTCAGGACTCAAGTTTAACGTGGTCACGCAGGGCTTGCGTCAGCCGGGATCATCTATTAAGCCTATCTCCTATGTGACAGCCCTTAAAAAGGGGTACACAGCTTCTACGCTGCTTCTGGATGTGGATACGAAGTACCCGTCGGGTGACATTACGAAGCCGGAATATAATCCAAAAAACTATGACGGAAAATTTCGAGGTCCCATGCAGCTTCGGTTTGCACTCGGCAATTCCATAAACACTATTGCCGTAAAAGTATCAGCACTGGTTGGGGTGAAAGATGTGTTGCAAACAGCGTTTGATATGGGTATCACCTCTCTTGAACCAAATAGCGATAACATCAAACGTATTGGATTATCCCTAACGTTGGGAGGCGGCGAGGTAAAACTTATTGATATAACAAGTGCGTATGGTGTCTTTGCGACCGGTGGATTACGCGCGGAACCTGTTTCTATTTTGAAAGTGGAAGATACAAAAGGAAAAGTATTGTATCAATATCATTCGGTGCAGCCAAAACGTGTTTTGGGTCAGGATGTCACATTTATTATGTCGAGTATGTTATCAGACAATGATGCCAGAAAAGATACCTTCGGGACAAATTCGTATTTAAATATTGCTGGTCGGTCCGTTGCTGTGAAAACCGGAACGACGGATGACAAACGAGATAACTGGACGATTGGCTATACGCCATCCTTTGCTGTTGGCGTGTGGGTTGGGAATAATGATAACTCCCCGATGAACCAGGCACTTGCCTCTGGTATTACCGGTGCTGCTCCAATTTGGAACCGTATTATGCGGGAAGCACTTGCAAAAACAGCGGATGAACCGTTTATGAAACCGGATAATGTGATGCAAATGGATATTGATGCGTATGGTGGTGGTACACCGGTATCAGGCGGAACGACACGAAAAGAATATTTCGTGAAAGGCACCGAACCGACAACGCCATCTGTTATTTATCAAAACGTGAAAATTTCAAACCACGATTCCAATAAACTGGCAAGCGCTGTTGAAATTGTCCGCGGCGAATACCAAACAAAACAGTTTGTTATTTTTAAAGAGATAGATCCCGTTTCAGGCGACGGAAAAAATCGCTGGCAGGACGGGATTAACGCATGGATTGCAACACAAAGTGATGCGAAGTTTCATCCGCCAACAGAAACGTATAGCGGCGGTGATACGTTTGCATTATCCATTAAAGAACCGGGAAACCATTCCCAAGTGAACACCAATGATGTGAAGGTTACGGTGAAAGCAACGTCACCGAACGGCATTTCAAAAATTGAAATTTATGTTGACGGAGATAAGAAAAAAGAGTCCAGCGGTGATAGTTTTTCCGACACTGTTCCTGTTACCAATGGAGCAAACCGTGAGATACGGGCAAAAGCAACAGACTCAAAAGGTGGTACAACGGAATCGAATATTCATATTGGTGTGAATACTGCATGGGCGGAACCTACTCCCGTTCCCACAGTTGCGCCAACCCCAGGGGATTAATTTTTGAGTGTGGCGCCAAATTCTTTTTTCATCTGGCTGATAATTTTTTCTCTAATTCTATTTATCTCTTCTTTTGTTAAATTTTGGGTACTACTTTGATAGGTCACATGAAACGTACGGATATTTTTGTAACTGTCAAATAGTGATACGTCTTTAATCATTGGATCTATCGTCTGAATTTTTTTCATCATTGGCGCAACGTGTGTTTTTTCCGGAACCACAAATGCGAGATCTTCAAAGCTTGCAGGATACTTTGGAATTGGGGTGTAATGCGTTACCGACTTCTTATGTTCCAGAAGTCGATCGATGGATAATTCAAGCATTGTTACTGGTTTTGGTATCCCAAGTTGTTGTAATACCGCAAGGTCAATTTCTCCAAGTTGTCCATAAATTCCTAATCGGAGTGAGCGACTTTTTTGATAGGAGGAATTTGCAGGTTCTGTCATTTCAGGCAGTGGAATACCAAAAAGGGTGAATAGGCTTTCTGCGATGCCTTTGATTTTTCCATACCGACTGCCGGATACTGCAACAATAAGGGTTGACTCCTCAAGCGGAATATTGTTTTTTCGGTAGGCGTAGGTCATGGATAGTTCAAATAATTTTAAGTCCTGTTCAAAGGAGGTATTCTGTTTGATTGCCATGAGCATGCTTGGCAATAACGTTGGCCGCATATATACCCAATCATTTGAAATGGGATTGGTAATCATATAGGTTTCTTGCTCATCATAATGCACGAGATCAAGCAGTTCTTTGGAAATCATGGAATACGTATAGGTTTCGGTATATCCCCAATCACCTAATTTCTGTTTTATTTTTTGTTCAATCCCTAGAATTGGTTCTTCATATATTGTTGGCGGTTCTGTATCCGGCAGTTTTGTGGGAATTTTGTGATAGCCGTAAATGCGCGCAAGTTCTTCAATGATATCAACATCCAGTTCGATATCCCGACGGAAGCTTGGCGGTGTCACGATAACTTCATTCTCTGTTATTTTTGTTTTACAGCCAAGATTCGACAGTATGTTCTGAATCTCTTTTGTCTCAAGGTGTACGCCGATATAACTATCAATTTTTGCCCGTTTCGCAACAACAGATTTTGCTTTGTATGGTTTTGAATATATATCCGTAACCTCACTTACAATGTTTCCACCGGCTAGTTTTTTGATCAGATCAATTCCCTTTTGAAACACGGGCATGACAAGTTCCGGGTCGAGTCCTTTTTCAAACAGTCCTGCTGCTTCTGTGCGGTGTGCAAGATTCATGGATGTTTTTCGAATTTGTGCAGGATCATAGGTTTGAACGAACAATAACACTCGGGTTGTTTTATCCGTTATAGATGACGATTTGCCTCCCATAATGCCGCAAAGATCAATGAGGTTCCCTGAGCCGTCTTCAATAACGATGTCCCCGCCTGGTAGCGTATGTGTTTTTCCATCTAATGTTGTGACCTGCTCTCCTTTTTTGGCCGGTCGAAGCTTCATAATTCCTTGATGAATGGTGTCTAAGTCAAACACATGTGCGGGTTGTCCATAGGCATGCATGAGGTAATTGGTGATATCAATAACATTGTTGATTGTCCGAACCCCGACAAGTTCGAGGCGTTTGACAAGCCAAGAAGGTGACGGACCGATTTTAATATCGTCAAAAATGACGCTGGTCCAACGCGGATTTAATGCTTCGGTTGTTGTAATGGTGAGTGGAATTTTTTTATAGTCTTTTTTTTCTGTGTGTATTTTCTCGGTATATGGATCATCAAGAAGCGTTGCTGCAATACCAAATCGTGGCAAGATACCACTTGCCTCGCGGGCAACGCCAACAATAGACATTGCATCAGGTCGATTACTGGTAATTTCTACGTCATAGACAATCTCTCCATTTACCGTATTGATGCGTTCAATAGAAGGGCCGCAGAGTGAGAGATATTCTTTGAGTTGTTTTGGTGTGGCATCCGTTTTGAGAAAGTCACGGAGCCACTGATCAGGAACAAGTATATTCATATTAAAATTGTTTTAAAAAACGTATATCATTTCCGTAAATAAGTCGTATATCATCAAGATTGGAATTGGATTTCATCATATACGTCCGCTCTACTCCCCAACCGAATGCAAATCCGTTATAGACTGTCGTATCAACGCCGCCATTTTTTAATACCTGGGGATGGGTCATGCCCGCTCCCCCCAGTTCCAACCAGCCTTCTTTGCAGAGTTTGCATCCTTTGCCGTGACAAATGCCGCAGGAGATATCAATTTCAAATGACGGTTCGGTAAATTGAAAATGATACGGACGAATGCGTGTAGTTCTGTCAGGTCCAAAAAAATGTTTGGCAAAATAATCAAGGACGCCTTTTAAATGGCCGATCGAAACATTTTTATCAACGTAGAGTCCTTCAAATTGATGAAACATCGGGGTATGAGAAATATCAATTTGTCTTCGGTAACATTTGGCAATGTTAATCATACGGATGGGAAGGACACCTTTTTCCATTTCCCGTACCTGGCCATTTGACGTATGGGGTGTGAGTACTATTTTTTGTTTTTTATATTCTTTTCCAGGACTCCCAGGATAGCGGATATAAAAGGTTTCCCATTCATCGCTTGCCGGATGGCTATGGGGCATATTTAACGCTTCAAATGGATACCAGTCCCAATCAATTTCTGGGTGTCTCACTCTGGTAAACCCAAGGCGATTAAAAATATCAGTAATTTCGGCAATTGCCTGCGTGACGATATGAAGATGTCCTTGTGGCGGTTGTTCCCCGGGCTCCGTTGTATCAAACCAGTCAGCGGTACTTTCCGCCTGTTGGTTGGTCAGCTGTTGTTTGCTAGCAAGCGCTGATTCTATGCTTTTTTTGACACCGTTTAAGACTGCTCCTATTTGTTGTTTATCTTCAGGAGTAACGGACCGCATGGATGAGGCAAGTTTCAAAAATTCACTATTTTTTCCAAGCCATGTGAGACGAAGGGTATCAACGGATTCCGTGCTTTCCGTAATTGCGCCAACAGCATCCTCCTGGAGTGTTAACAGAAGCCGGATCAACTGATCCTTTGCAATTGGTTCTTCTTTTGTCACAATTTTTTTCATACGCGTATGTATCTATTGTACATATTTTGCCAAAAAAAATCCCGCCTATTCGCGGGATTTTATAATACTGTTTATTTTTTCAGTATTATTTTGTCCCGGTTGCGGTTTTAAAGATGGCATCAAAACTTTCTGGTTTGTTGACGATAAGATATGCCATGATTTTTCGATCAATGACAATATTTGCTTTTTTGATTGCGTTCATAAATTTGCTGTAGGATGTTCCTTTGATGACGACAGCATGTGAGATACGGCTGATCCATGTTGCACGGAAATCTCTCTTTTTGTTTTTTCGGCCAGCAAATGCGTATTCTCCAGCATGAAGATATGCTTCTTTAGCGACCCGAATAAGCCTGCGTTTTGTCATCCGATAGCCTTTGTTGGCTTCGAATATTTTTTTGTGCTTCGCGTGACTGGTAACTCCTCGTTTAACTCTCATGGTATTTATGTTTCTAAAAAGCGCTTCATGTTCTGAATATATTTGTGATTCGTCAATGATTTAATTTTATCCTGTCTCCGTTTTCGGGAGGCACTTTTAGTTGAACGCAAATGCCGTGCGCCTTGAACTCGGTGCATGACCTTTCCGCCTTTGCTGACTTTAAAGCGTTTTGTTGCGATTTTTCTCGTTTTTACTTTTGGCATAGAGTGTATTATACGGCAATTTTGCGCATGACGCAAGACAAATATTATGCGGCTTTTTTTGCGGGGACGACCATTGCGGAAAGTACTTTTCCTTCCAGATGCGGTTCTCTGACAACTTTGATGGACTCAAGACTGCCAAGAAATCGTTTCATGACGTCAAACCCAAATTCTTTTCTCGTAATTTCCCGGCCTTTAAACACTACGTTAATTTTGATTTGATTGCCATCAGCAAGCCAGTCTGTTGCCTGCTTCAATCGCGTATCGAAGTCATGTTGACCGATAAATGGTCGAAGTCTGACTTCCTTGACCCCGACATTCTTCTGGTTTTTTTTGTTGTCCCGTTCCTTTTTTTGTTCTTGATATTTAAACTTCTTAAAATCAATCAGTTTGGCTACCGGCGGCACGGCGTTTGAAGCTATTTCCACGACATCCATGTCAAGCTCTTTTGCTTTTTGGAGTGCTTCAATTTTAGAAAGAATACCGATCTGTTTTCCTTCCTCATCCAATAGCCGTAAGGTTGGACTAATGATTTGGTAATTAATGCGGTAGTGTTTGAATGCTGTGTTCACGCGTTTTTGATAAATGCGCTCCCCTGGCGCTTGACTCCTATTATACCAAATTCATTCCCCTAAGAGAATACCACGAGTTAATTGATGATTTTTTCATCAATTTCTTTCCGGATGTCCGTAATGAATGCATCAAGTGGGAATTCTCCAAAGTTTTTTCCACTTCTTCCCCGTTCGGTAACCGTATTATTTTTGACCTCATTGTCTCCAATGATGAGCATATAGGACACTTTTTGTTGTTGGGCATCCCGTATTCGTGATCCAAGAGTTTCTGATCTATCATCAAGGACCGCACGTATATTGTTCTTTTTAAGGGATTCTACGACCTTTGTTGCATATTCTGCGTGACGGTCGGCAATTGGTAACACCTGTACTTGGACTGGGCTCAACCAGGTTGGGAGTGCACCGGCAAAATGTTCTAGCAAAAATGCCATGGTCCGTTCAAATGCACCAAGACTTGACCTATGAATAACGATTGGTTCTTTTTCTTTCCCGTCGGAGTCAATATACGTTAGTTCAAACCGTTTCGGCATGACAAAGTCATATTGCACCGTAAATGCGGTTTCCTCGTGACCCGCAACATTTTTGACCTGTATATCAATTTTCGGTCCGTAAAACGCTGCTTCATTTGGTGCCTCAAAAAATGGTGCCTTTGTTTCAACAAGTACCTCCCTGAGTACTTGTTCTGCATGATCCCATGCGGCATCATCCTTGTAATATTTTTTTGTATCGTTTCTGTCGCCAAGCGAGAGACGATAGCAGTAATCAACTCCTTTTTTCATTCCAAGGGTTGCGTTCACAAAATCGATCAGGTCCAATACTTTTTTAATTTCATCTTTTGCATTCTCAGGCTGACTAATAATATGGGCATCTGCAAGACAAAACATGCGGACGCGCATAAGGCCGGTCAGTTCCCCACTTTTTTCATAACGAAATTGAGGGGATAATTCTGCCAGACGAATTGGAAGTTCGCGATAGCTATGCTGTTCCGATTTGTAAAGCATAAAATGATGCGGACAGGTCATCGGACGCAGAATCAGTTCCTCTTCATCTACTTTCATTGGAGGATACATGGTATTTTTATAATATGGATAGTGGCCGCTCGTTTTATATAAATCTACCTTTGCAAGCGGCGGCGTGATGACGTGGCTGTATCCGCGTTTGAGTTCTTCATCAACAATAAACCGCTCCAGTTCCCGTCTGATGGTTGCCCCTTTTGCCGTAAGCATCGGAAGTCCTTTACCGATAAGATCGGCAAATACAAACAGTCCCAAATCTTTTCCAATTTTTCTGTGATCGCGTTTTTTGGCTTCTTCGATGCGAGCAAGATACTCATCCAGTTCTTTTTTGGAGCTAAATGCAGTGCCGTAGATTCTCGTTAGCATTTTATTTTTTTCATCCCCATGCCAATACGCACCGGCAATTGAGAGGAGCTTAAACGCTTTAACAGCGCCCGTTGATGATGCATGTGGGCCGCTGCAAAGATCCGTGTCTTCTTTTCCCATTGTGAACACTGACACTTTTTCTCCCCGTTTTTCAATTTCATCAATCCATTCGAGTTTGTATGGATTATTTTTAAATAATTCTTTGGCTTCGGAAGGACTAATTAATGATTGCTCCATTGGATAGTCTGCATCAATAAGCCGCTGCATTTCTTTTTCAATTTTTGGAAAATCTGCTTCTGAGATCTTTTCGTCTAAGTCAAAATCATTGTAAAATCCGTCTTCCGTTGCAGGTCCCATTGCTTTTTTTAAGGGTGGGTAGAGATTTTGCATGGCAGTATGAAGAATATGTTCTGCCGTATGGCGCAGTGCCCACAGTTGTTGTTCTTCTTTGGATAGTTTTTCTAATTTTTCTTCTAGTACTTGTGACATAGATACTCCTTTATATACAAAAAAGTCACCTTCTGTTGGATTCCGAGTGCTTCGGAAGGTTCCATCCAACTTCTTGTGACTTCATTACAACATCTTTACGCGGGATGCAGCGATTCTCTTTGAGGTTAGTTATATCTCATGCAAACGAGAATATATGTATCGTACCCCATTGCCCAATACTTTTCAATCCCTCTTGCCTTTTGGTTTTGCAATGAAGGGTTTGATTGTTGTCATATCTGCTGGTTTATTTTTAAACGTAAATAAAATTTTATCTAGATAATTTGCCAAGTCTTCGTGATAATAGACATCAGGAATAATAATGCTTTCATGTTCTGCTGCAACGGGTTCTATTTGGAGTACGCCAATTTTTAAAATTCGTATGATCATATTCGGTGCGTATGCTTTTGCTTTTAAGACTTCATTCCAAAACAACGCCCGTTTGTTCGTAAAAAACGGTGACACTACGTCAAAACGAATGATCCGCCGGTCAGTGATGTAGGTTCGGTCATGAACTTGTGCTTGCCAGATCCACCAGCCTGCAATGATTGTTCCCAACAATAGCATGAGAACAATGATGGTTCGAAGGAGATTAATAAATTCAGGAAAAAATGTTGTGACGCCAAACAAGAATGCGCCGACAGCCAGAATGGAAATAGTGGTGAAAAAAATGGAAAGAATCAGTTTGCTGTTATGTGGAGTAATGACGTATAATACTTTTTCGTCTGATTGTTGTCCGTCAAATTTCATATGCCTCCTTATTATATTCGCTTTTTGGGTATAGTAAACAGATACACATGATTGATTGGATCTTTTTTGGTGCAGGGCAAATGAAGAAAAATAAAACTATTGGATACGATTTTACTGCCGGGTTTCATTTCCTTTAAGAGTTTCTTTTCCAGTTTTTCCATTTTCCATGGAAGAAGATACACAAAAACAACATCAGCATTGGTAAAATCCGTAGCCCAAAAATTTTTCCAATAAGTGCGTACGGTTTTTCTAAATGGAGAAAACATGGCTTTGAGGTTCGAATACAGCACTAAATACGGGTTTATTTCCAATCCAATTGTTTTTGCGCCACGCGCGGCCGCAAGAAACAATAATCTGCCATCACCTGATCCTAAATCGTAAATACGATTGCCCTTTTTCAGTTGGGCCATATTGACCATAGTTACCGATACTGTGTTTGTTGAAGGGACAAACGGTGCACCGGTGAGAAACGCGAGTGCAAGATAAAAAAATAGTAAAGCGAATAACAACTGCATGACAAGAAAAATCCAGGGAAGCATAATAGTTTTATGGTTGAGTTGTCAGTATACCACGGATAATAAGGCGTTTGAATGTTGTGCCAGGTGGCCAACAGGTCATAAGCGTGATTAGTCTGTCATTTGTTTTTTCGGCTAAATAATAGACCTGATCTGGAGTAATAAGTTTTTTTTCAGTAACGCGGTAGATAAACTGTTCTTTATTAAAATATACATAAATAAGATCATCCACTTCCAGTTTATCAAGGAGATAGAAGATTGAGTTGTATCGTAGGGCTTCAAAAAAATTAACTGAGGAATGAGAAAAAATAAACACGTTCCCTACTTGCCCTGGAAATACCGAACCTTTTGCATGTGCCACTCCTTTGGTGAGCGCTCGTTGATAAGCAGAACTATCATATGGATCCACATTTGGAATAATTGCGGCATTTGCCCGTATTTTTGGAATGACGATGCCAAATACATCATTGATTGGCTTGATAACTATGGTTTTGCCATTTCCCAATTGTTGAGTGTCTGAGACAGTCACTGGATTTTGTGATTGTAGATGGTAGTGTATTTCATTTACGGCTATCGGCATGAATGTTATGAAAAGAAGTAATAGCCCTAATCCAATAAGACATATACCGCTGATAAGTATAATTCTGGGTGATTTCGAGAGTCGTTTAGTTACTTTTTTTCTTTTTGGAGACATACAAACCAATAATGCCGATGACGAATAACAGAATACCGAATATTAGTATACCATTGTTTTTCAGGAATTCTTTAAGCGTCGCTGTTGGTTTTGTTGTTGGTGTTTCAAGTCCAAGTACTTTTCCCTCTTCCGATGCTGTTGATTCTTTGCCAAGTACAGATCCTTCGCTAGATGTTGTGAGTACTATTGCACCCTGTTTTGGTGTGGCGCCCGTTGTTGTCGTGGTAGTTGTTACCGTGGTTTCACTGTCACCGACAAGACTTGATCCATTACCTGCACTGTCAAAAGCTCGGATTGCAAAATAGTAATTTTTGTCACAGCTTGGAGGTGTAGTGATGGATTGCCCGTCGATGTTTGACCCTAAGAAGATCGTATCAACTCGCGATCCAGTATCCGCGGTGAATGTTTTATTTTCTGAGCGGTACACCTCAATTTTAATTGTTCTCCCGTTATCATCTGCGCTATGAAATTTAATTTTGTAATCACAGAGATTTACTCGATCTTTGGAATATCCTGTTGGGTCACCTGGACCATCATTGGTATATGAAATACCTGCTGTGTCTTCTTTGGAATCACTGCCTGCTGTTGCAACAACTTTGAATGTATAATTTCCCTTTGTATTGACAATACTTGAGTCAATAGTACAAATGCCGGTATTCCCCCCATTTGTAAATGTTTGGGATGCACCGAATTGAATAAATGATGCATCGCCTGGCCCCTGTTTGTAACACATGACGGTGACATCTCGTCCCATGAGGTCGAGTGTCACAAAAGTAATATCAAATAATTGTTGATTTGTTGGTGTTTTCGGCTGTTCCAGACGAATTGATAATAATTCTGCAGCAAATACTGGCTGTTGTATTGCGATAGAAATAACGATGATTGATATGATTGTTGCAAATAGTTTACGCATGATATCTCCTCATTTTTGAACTTATAACAATCGCGCCAAGTCCCGTGATAATCAGTGACATTGCGATAACTACCCATTTTGCATCTGCGCCGGTTGACGGAAGTTCTGTTGTGGCGCCAAGGACACTCCCTGTTTCTTCATGGGTTACGGTGAGTGTCTTATCGTCCTGTTGTTCTTTAACAATATTTACCTGTGTTCCAACAAATGTTGTATTGAGTTGTCCTTCTCCGACGGCTGTTGCTGTGACATCAGAGCAAAAAATGTCAGTGTTCGTTTGACATCCATAGGCAAGTGCAAGATCTTTATATAATCCCGGTTTTTGACTGTCAGCTATTTTTGTTGTCATGGTAAGTATGATTTCATCATCTTTTTGTAAGTTTCCGAGTGACCATGTTCCTGGTGAATGATATGTTGGTGCACCGATGGTCATTGGATTTCCATTTATGGTTGCGGTCCAATCTCCGGTAAATACAAATCCTTGTGGAACAAGATCAATTACTTTTACGTTGTATGCGTTATTATTAAGCGCTTTTACTTTTAACGTATAGGTAACAATTGATCCAGGTGTTTGATCCCCCGTAGCATTATTTGTTTTTGAAAGTTGCAGTTCCGGTGATGCATACTGGTTGCCAAAATTATATTCAGGACCGGAAACGTAATTCAGTCCTTCCGGAAATCCATAAGAATTACCGTCGGGTAAATTAATTACATAGCAATTTCCTGTTTGGTTTTGTGGGAACGTTTGTGTCCACCCGGTCTGTGCTTGCTCACAGACTTTATATTGACCGTTCATCAAATGTTCAAACCAATACCAGCCAAAATGAGGACTCGTGGAATCCGCAGTTTGCATGGAGGCTACAAAATCGTATGTTTCTCCGTTGTATTTATAAAGATTAATCGTCCATCCACTCAGTACGGATTCATCTCCGTTCATTTCATGATTTCCATCGAGATCATTCCATTTAAATCCATGGATTGTACCTGTTGGGACAACACAACCATTTTCCCATGTGTCTTGGTTGAGTGTATTTCCCTCCCAATTTTGTGAGTAGGTTGTGTCGTTATACACAAATGGCGGGATAATATCATTCACGTCTTCATGTGCGATATGTCCATGATATGCTCCTGATGTAGAAACGGTGATTTGATTAAATTCATGATTCCCCTCCGTTGCGTGACAGAGTGTGACACGTTTATCTGTTTCTTCTACATAGGTATTCAGGAAATTTTTATCCGTGCTGTTCATTCCTGATGTGATAGCCACGTCGATTGTTGTTGGAAGTAGATTAGTCCAGTTTGTCTGTGCTGCTTCACGGACTTGGTAATTACCGGGGAGAAGACCGGTAAACGAGTACTGTCCCGATGTTCCTGTTGTCGTATCAGATTGATGTGTCCATGTGTTTCCGATAAGCCTCCAAAGGCTTATACTCCAATTACTTACAGGATTTGTATCGGTGTTTTCTGTATCGATTGTTCCGTTTTGGTCTTCATATTTATACCCGGAGATGGATCCAAGACGCGTGTTAATGAAATTCACCGTTGCTGTCGCACCAGCTCCCAAATTTACGTCCATAATTCCGTTTGTTGGTGAAAGGGTTTGCCAATTTGTTCTTGATTCTTCAACAACGCGATACATATGGTCGTACAAATTGGTAAAGGCATAGTGTCCGTTTGTGTCTGTCGTGGTTGAACTGACTATTGTTGTACATGTTGCAGGGGTCCAGCTGTCGACACATTGATATAATGTCACGCCCCAACCGGAAACAGCAGTTTGATCTCCGACGGTTGAGGTGTTTCCGTCTGCATCATCGTATTTATAGCCGTTAATTGTTCCTGATTCGATTGTACATGTTGCACTGCATCCGTCACCATTTGTAGTATTCCCATCATCGCATTGTTCTCGTCCGTATGGGGTACCGTCCCCACAGACCGGAATATAGGTATTGGTAACTGTGCATGTTGTTGGTGCTGTTGGACTAAATGTACCGGAACATCCAACATAGGAAACGGTATATCCCGTGTGACTACCTTCTGTTACATTGTAAGAACCGGCTTGTAACGTCACTGCCTGTCCTGGACTTTCCATTCCAGAAAACGTACTTGGATTCGGATTGCTTGTACCTGAAACGGTTAATTGGAAATCCGTAGCCTGTTTTGTCCCTCCGCCGGTATTGTCGACATGTTTGATAACGGTAAGCGTGCCTGTTGTTGGCGATTGATTACCTACAGTAACACTGTTCGTACAATCATTATTTGTTCTGTCTGGATCTGGAATGGTACTGTTTGGATCTACTCGACATAGCCCATCAGTTCTTGGATTTATGTATGTGTTTTCGATGCTAAATTTTGCGGTTACTGTAATGATAAAATATCCGTTTGCATGGATTGTCACATCATGATTGTTTTCAACCTTACAGGTAATGTCATATCCGGTTCTTGAACAGATGATATGTTCGTCGTTATCAATATTATTATGTGTGGCTATTGTAGGAGTCCCATAGATTACGTTGCTGTTCGGTAAATTATCCTTGAAAATCGTTTCGTTTTCGTTAAATTTCGCATCACCACTTCCTATATTTTGGATCTTGATACTCCAGGTAAAGTTTTGATCTAAGATGGCATTACCTCCATTGAGGTCATTTGTTTTTGTTACTTTTAGGTCAGCAGGTGAGGAACAACCATTATCCAAAAATGCCTGATTATAGGAAGTAATATTTTGTCCAGGATATGAGCAGGTGGAACCTCTGTAGGAAAAAGTAAATGGCGGAATGATATCATTTATATCCGATCCATGTCCTCCAACATTTATACAATCATCTAAGGAATTAATACTTACTTCTGGGTTTGTGTATGGGTTTGAGGTAGACCCGGTCGAGTGACATATATCGATTTTAAATCCATCAGTAAACGTTGTTGCTGTAATTATTTGTCTGTTATTAGATATCGCCACCGTATAATTTGGTCTGTAGTTTCCATCAAGTTGGTAGGCGTAAATAAATTCCCCATTTTCATTTGTTGAAACAGACACGGTTGTTGATGTTGCTGGATTATCAGATGAACTAATGGTTAATTCATATGTAGTGTTTGGTGAAAAATCCTTTCCTGAAATAATGGCAGTATCTGTTGGTGCATAGTCTGCTTTATCTGTGGTTAGTTTTGCACTGCCATCTGGATTGACACCATCGATATCAAGAGTTTGTGATTGAACATTTTTAAGGATGGTCGCTTGGATTTCACCAGTTTCAGATGGTATAGCTGTTACAGTTGGAGTTGCTGGAGGTTGTGTTGATGCGATCGTAGTTGATACACCAGTGAGAATTTCTCCTGATTTCTTATTGGTAGGCGGTGAATTATTTTTTGGTTCTTCCGTCGGGGTATCAACGGTTGGTTCTGTTGTTGGTTCAATAGTTGGTGTTGTGTACTCTGTTGGTGTAGGTGTTGCAGTATCTGTCGGAATTATGGTTGGTGTTAGTTCTTCAGTTGGTGTTGGTGTAGTAATTTCTGTTGGTACAAGTGTTGGTGTTGTTATTTCATCAGTTGGTTGAGGTTCAGGCGTTGTCACAGGTATTGGTGTTGGCGCTTCAGTAACTGTTGCGTCCTGTGCAGAAACCTTTGAAGATATAAAAAAACCTGATGTCAAGGATTGAAACACCAACAGAAATCCTGTAAACAGTGAAATGGTTTTTTGCAATAAAACCTTTTGTCTTTTTTTCATCGAATAATGCCAATGGGCAGCATTACTTGCCTAGTTATACAATGATGTTTGGTATTCTGTCAAGTTTTTGTCAGATAATTTGTCAGAAAACTTTCGAGTAACCAAAAAATAGTGCGCGTGCATGGATTCGGACCATGGACCTTTGCAATGTGAATGCAACGCTCTACCAACTGAGCTACACGCGCCAATATTTGTATTATATGAGAAATACCTCTACGAAGACAATCGGTTTTTTCAATTAGCCTGATTGGGTTGCAGTTGTGCGTTCACTGGAAAGACCAAATGTTGTGCCGTGTTTTTTGTATGCACCCCAAAAACCTTGACGTTTTTTCTTTGTTCCGGCTTCTTTAAACCACGTTAATCCGTCATCTGGATTTGTTGCTAGTTTCTTTGCTGTTTCTACCAATTGCTCAAATAAATTTTTATGATACACTCCAGGATTTACCGTTGGTTGTTCAAGAACCACTTTTTTTATCTGAGGATCATTGGTTTGTTTAGCATAGCCTTCAAGTTGTTGACGCAGGACCTGTATTTCGTGTTGCGTTATTGTTTTATCGTTTGTTGTGAGTACATGAATAAGATCACGAGGTGTTACCCTTTTTGACGCCTCATCTTGTTGGACGTTAATTGATTCATTAGGTTTTAATTCCGACTGTGCCTGATTGACTCCAAACATATCCTGAAGAAAGTTGTCTGGAATTTTCTGTGTTATCTCGTCTGTGGTTGTTGTTCCAATGGTTGCTCCGATGCTGCGCACGGTTTCCAATACGTTGTCCCCCACTAGGGCTGGGTTAGGTTTCTTCATGGTTGTGGCCAATCCTATCTGGTTCATAGTACGCCCATAGTATACACCAATTATGGAGTGTGTCTAGATGAGACTATTTTTTAACGGTTAGAGATTTGCAAGCGTGTCGATGGTCTTTTGGCGTCGTAATATCGTTGCTAAATAGTATCGTTGTTTTTCAAGTGACTGTTTTTCTTCTTCTGACTTTGCTGTTTTAATTACGGTATCAATTTCATCATCAGATACAAGCACACCTTCTTTATCAGCTATTTCCTCAAGTGCAAACTCTAATGTAAGCGTTCGTTCTGCTTGGTGTTCGTATTCGTGTTTGATCCCCTCTGCTGTTCTATTGGTTGATGTTAAGTACTGTTCAACAGAGAGACCGAGTTTTTTTGTTTGGTCAACCAAATCTGATAACAGATGGTTTACTTCTTGATCTAGTAAAATTGCAGGTAATGTTGTTTTGATAACACCATGAATTGCAGCTAAGAGTTCATCAAGAGATACCTTCTTTTCTTTTTCTCCTTTTTCTTTAGTTGGTTCTTGTCCTGGAACCCAAATT
Organism: Candidatus Gottesmanbacteria bacterium; assembly: GCA_903821745.1. Lineage (GTDB taxonomy): Bacteria > Patescibacteriota > Microgenomatia > UBA10105 > UBA927 > CAIJMI01. The sequence goes on along the minus strand of CAIJMI010000005.1, from coordinate 129,653 downwards.
TTTTTCTGCTTTGCGGCTTTTATATCCTGGACTGCTTTTTTGTAATCCCCAAGATCAATGGTTGGCCGTTCACAGGTGATCGCAAGAATGGTCCATGGATTGCCTTCCTTGGCTTCCGTCAGGGTAATTTTTGGCATGACAATTGGATGAATTTTTTCCGTTTCGATTGCCTCTGAGTACACTTTGGGGATCATGCGTTGCATGACTTCTTCGTAGACTTTGTTTTTATCAAGATTTTTTTCAACTGCCTCCCGAGGTGCTTTTCCTTTTCGAAAGCCAGGAAGTTCTGTTTCTTTCACAAAATCATCAACGACCTCGCTGTATACTTTTTGGATATCTTCCCATGGTATGGAAAGCGTAAGTTCAATGGTTTTGTCTTCAAGACGTTTGATTTGTGTATTCATGTGGTGCAGTTTACCATAGAAATCGCATCTTGAAAAGAAGGTTTTATTTCGTGTCGAGACCGAGTGAAAGGTCAAGCGTTGGTGGATTTAATGTGGTATCTGAAACGTTCAATATTGCAGCTGCTGATGATAATGATGTAATTGTAGTTTCTGTTTGCATGAATGCACTGGTAGTTGCAATTGCAGATAACGGTTTGTTGGTGTTGACTGTAATTGTTGGCGTTGGAGATATGACCTGTGTTTGCGAAGAAGGCTGAATGGTTCCCTTTTGTTGTACGAGTAGTCCGAAAATGCCACCTAGTATCAACACAGCAAGACCCAGAAGAATAGGAACAAGCGCTGATTTTTTTCTTGGACTTTCTACGACCGGTTGACTGTTCTGGGTTTGTTGTATTTGTGGTGTTATTGGTTCTATTGATGGTTGTGTGTTTTCCATATTAATGTTGGTATCGTAGCAAGTTTACAAGTTCTTGCATATACGACGAGCCTTCAATAAGATATTGTTTTGCTTCGCCAAGATTTTTTTGGACACCAACAAAGAGCATGTTCATTTCCTGTTCAGAGTTTCCCTTAATTTGTGCATTTGCAGTGTTAATCTGTTCTACCTTCTGTTGGAACAGGTTTTGCTTATTGGTTATTTGTAATACCCATCGGTCAATCGTGCTTTGCTTTTCTGGTGTCATGCTTCCTGCGTTTGTTTTTGTTAAATCACGAAGACTGGTAAATGATGTTGTAAATTGGGCATTGAGTTTCATAAGATCGCCGATACCAAGTGCAATAATGGTTTGCCGAATGGATACTTCCAGAACAAGGTAATGCGATTCCAGTTGTTTGGAAACATTGGTTGCGTCGGTGAGCGATCCTATTGATGGAATAAGTTGTGCATGGGTTTCCAAGAATTTCACTTCGTTTTGAATGAGCGTTTGATAGAGATTTTTTTCTGAGGGTGACAGGCCGGTGTTTTCATTGAGTTTTTCATTTAAAAATAACAAGTAAGAACGAAGCAATTGATCCCGCTGGGCAAGCATGGATTTGACCGTATCAAGTGCTGTTGTTTCAGAAAGAAGCGTTTTGTATTTGAGATATTCTGTTTTTGAGACTTTGAAATTGTTGAGTTTCGTTCGGTAATCATCAAATTGAAAAAGGTAATCCTTATATGCAGTTTGGGAAGATGCAAAAACTGGCTCTTTGGGAAGAACTAAACAAAATGGAAGTAATAAAACAATAAGCGCGAGTTTCACCCTCATATATTCATGCTACAAGGAATTCTTGGCTAGGTCAACTTACTGTTTGGTTAGAGATTTTTGATATTTTTTACCTAGATTAAATTTTATTAAGGAAAAAATAATGGCATCGATAAGAAAAATATACACAGGGAATCCCCACTGTGCGAATGTCCATATTTTAATAGTTAATAGTGTTATGGAAGCGTTTATCAAGGAGAGTAAAAAAATTGTTGGACTCTCAGTTTCGGGATTTTTGAACGATTTAATTACTGTTGGAATCGACGCAAGCCCATCGGCAAGTATTGCAAAAAGAATTGCGATATTTCCTTCTCCTGTTACTTTCCAAAGAATAATACCGAGTAAAGCTAATGCCCCATAGATGTAATCAGTTTTGCTCAGTTTCCAGTAAGCATTTTTATTAATAAATGACGCCAGGAATACTAAAAGGGGGTTAAACCCGACAGAAAATGTCATTAAAGTTTGTAGTCCCACCCCTTTTTGGATTTCTGCTGCAACCGCAATGAATGGAGCTAAAAACCAAAAAAACCAAGAAATTCTGTTGGGTTTTGCTTTTCCCTTTATCGTATCCACGAGATAAGTTATGCCACCAGCAAATGAAATAAGAAAACTTAAATATATGAAATTTTCATTAATCATATATCTACAATAATGACTTTGTTAGGATAGTTTTGTGCTCTCGAGAGGACTTGAACCTCTAATCCTTACGGAACAGGTTCCTAAAACCTGCGCGTATACCAATTCCGCCACGAGAGCATTGGTTTGTATTATATCAGGAACCTGAAGATACAAAAACTGCGGGTTTCCCCGCAGTTTGTTGTTTTATAATAGAACAGCTAATTGGTCTGTTTTATTCGGTTTAAAGTTTTCAATATCCTCAATAAAGTGGTTTACCTTCCAAGCCCAAGATGGGTCGGCTGCATAGACTGGTCCCATGGTTTCCGGCGTTTCCAAGCCACGGTTCACATAGTTCTTTTTTAAGCCTTCAGAAACGATGGTTACTCCATCCTCCCATCCATCAAAGTGTTTTCCATCCTGCATTCCGGTAAATATTGCCCATCCCCACGCATTATATGAATTTTGTGGGATATGTTGACCAAAATAGGATTCTGTTCCAGCAATAGCTGGTACAAGTCTCCAATCAAGGCCTAACCGATCAGCTTCACCAACAAGATGCGCTGCGGTGCCGGCAAGCGGTGAATTTTTTGCTTCTAGGTATGATTCAAGCTTTGTGACCCGGTCATCCAGTGAATTTAATTCACGAAATGAGGTCGCAGAAAGCGTGGCTGTTGCGCCGGCTTCTTTTTCTGCAGCCATAACAGGTGTACGGCTTGTCAAAGCGGCAACGGTCAAAGCAATAACGATAACAGTGTTCCAAATTTGTTTCATAGATCTTTTGCTCCTCTATCCCCACGAATATCAAGAAGTATCTTGATGTTCATGAAGATGGATAAGCGGCAGATAGAAGGTATTAATGCGAAGCTACTAAAAATCCTAAAGCGGACATATAAATACATCTACTTTAGGATCTAGGGGGCAGTATACCCTATAGTTCCTTTCTTGTCAAGTCCTATGGGCTACTATTTGGCTATTTTGAGGCTAAATTGGTGGGTATTCTGATGGGCTAAAAGTGGTTTCAACGGTCTTATTTATAGGCTTATCTTTACCGAATTTGGTCCATAAAACCTTGGACGCATTTTGCCCAGGAGTTGTCTTTCATGACCGAAGGAGGAGCCCAGATGGCTCCGATTTCAGTGAGATTGGTAATACTTCGATTGTAATATTTCTCTCTGATATACTTACCTACCCAATCAATTGCATGGTTCCAATCGTTAAACATCTTGCCTGACTGTTGTCCTGTATAGACGGCAATACCCCATGCATTAAAGGAATCATGCGCCGGAATATGTGTTCCAAGGTTGGACTCGCACATAGCAATTGCTGGTATAAGTCGGTAATCAATTTGATATGTATCGGCTGCTGTAACGAATGCGGTTGTAAATGGCATCATAGGAGAGTTCGGTTGAAATTTTGTAATAAAGGATTTAATGAGAAGTTCTCTCGCGTCAGCTCCTTCAATGGATATGCCAAGCACTTTTCCAGTCGAAGAAGGTGCAAGAGCAACATCCGTTGATTGAAACGTTTCGTGTGCGGCAATTTGGGGTGTTTTCATGGTGGAAAGCAGAATGAGATTGACGAGAAGTAGAATCGTTGTTACTTGGAACCATACGAACACTTTTAAGGCCTTTTTCCCCATATACCCATGGTGTCATAGCAGCCAGTAGGTGTCAAGGAATTGGCGTGACTATTTCCGTGGAATTACCGAATTACAATCAATGAGTTCCTTTTATCTCTAATTTGTTATAATACGGATAACTTGCGCTTGTAGCTCAGTGGATAGAGCATCTGTCTTCGGAACAGAGGGTCGGGGGTTCAAATCCCTCCAAGCGCGCTGTAGTCGGGCGCATAGCTCAATGGTAGAGCAACTCCCTCTTAAGGAGTCGGTTGAGGGTTCAAATCCCCCTGCGCTCACAAAGGAATATATAATTTATGTTTAAAGAACGACTAGTCACGTTATCAATTGAAAAACTGCTTACGCTTATTTTTGCGGCACTCAGTTTTATTGTCCCCTTTCTCTTAAGTCAGGCACAGATTCCAACGGGCATATTTGTTAATGCATTATTGTATCTTGCGGTATTCTTTTTGCCTGCGTCGACGCGTTTACCGATTATTATTTTTCCAAGTCTTGCAACCCTTATGCGGGGAATGGTCTTTGGTGGATTGACACCATTTCTTCTTGCAATGGTTCCCCTTATCTGGGTCGGGAATTGGTTACTGACCGTTGTTTTTGATAAATTACGTACCAAAATTGGTGTCATGCCCGCCGGTGTTTTGGCAGCACTTGTTAAGGTGGGTGTGTTATTTGGAAGCGCTGTTTTATTTGTTCACCTGGAAATTTTGCCCAAACTGTTTTTAACTGTGATGGGCAACGTTCAGCTAATTACCGCTCTTTGTGGGTTTGTAGTTGCACTTGGGGTTTATACCTTTGTATCTTCTCGTCGCGTCTGATAATTGTACGCTTTCCATAGATTTTCCATGAGCATTGCAATGGTCATGGGTCCAACGCCTCCCGGTACTGGTGTAATTGCTGATGCAAGGGGTTCAACGGATTGAAAATCAACATCTCCTATAAGACCATGCGCTGTTCGGTTGATGCCGACATCAATAATGACAACATCCTTTTTAATAAATGATGCATCAACAAAATTTTCCTTGCCTATTGCTGCTATCAAAATATCGGCCTGCTTGGTTATCTCTTTGATATTTTTTGTTTTTGAATGACAGAATGTCACGGTTGCATCACGAGCAAGAAGGAGCATACCCACTGGTTTTCCAACCAGATTGCTTCTTCCTAAGATAACTGCATGTTGACCGGCAATGGGAATATGATATTCATCAAGTAACCTGACAATGCCTGCCGGAGTACAGGGAAGAAATAAATCTCCACACACCGTTCCTTTGCAGGTCACCAGTTTTCCAACATTGATCGGATGAAATCCGTCAACGTCTTTTTCCGGATTAATTTCCCGGATAATTATTTCTTCCATGTGTTTTAGGCGTTCTGGAAGTGGAAACTGGACAAGGATGCCATGTATGCTTGGATCACCATTTAACCTTCTGACCGTTGAAAGCAACGCTTCTTCACTGACTGTTTCCGGTAACACTACTTTTTGTGAATAAAAACTAATTTCTTGACAGGCCTTTTCTTTATTGCCGACATAGACCTGGGAACCCGGGTTATTTCCAACCAGAACTACAGCAAGACCCGGTTTTGGAGTTACCTCGGCAACGCGTGTTTTTAGTGCATCCTTTATTTTTTGACTTACGACTTTGCCGTTGATGATCGTGGCCATACCTTTGTGTTTAAGACAATCCAGTTATTTTTCCTGTGCTGTCTATATCAATTATTTCAGCAGCTGGTTTTTTTGGCAAGCCCGGCATCGTCATAATGTCGCCGGTGATGGCAACAAAAAATCCTGCGCCATTTGAAAGGCGTACGGAATTAACGGATAAGGTAAATCCTGAAGGCCGGTTTAACAGTTTTGGATTGTCAGAAAATGAGTACTGGGTTTTTGCCATGCAGACCGGGAGATTTGTTATGCCCCATTCTGCAAATTGCTTCATTTGACCTTTTGCAACATCCGAAAACTTTACGCCATCAGCGCCATAAATTTCTTTTGCAATGGTTATAATTTTTTCTTCCAGTGTTGTATCAAGCGAATAAAGTTGGTGAAATCCCTTATTTACTTTTGTACTTGCAATAACTTTTTTTGCGAGGTCTTCTCCCCCTTTTCCACCCTTGCCCCATACCTCACAAAGCGAAACCACTGCACCATATTTTTTGCAGTACTTGATAATCAGTTGGTGTTCTTCTTTGGTGTCGCTGGTAAATTTGTTGATAGCCACAACTGCCTGAAGTCCAAATTTTTTCATGTTTTCCAAATGTTTCCCGAGATTTTCCAGCCCCAATTCTAGCTGTTCGTTTCCGTGGTGCTTCAGTGCTCTGACTGATGCAACGATCACCACGGCAACAGGATGTAAGTCTGCAACCCTGCATTTCAGATCAAAGAATTTTTCTGCTCCCAAATCTGCACCAAATCCGGCCTCAGTTACGACGTAGTCACCAAGAGAAAGTGCCAGTTTTGTTGCCATTATGGAATTGCAGCCATGTGCAATATTGGCAAATGGACCGCCATGAATAAATGCCGGTGTATGTTCCAAAGTCTGTACAAGATTTGGTTTTAATGCATCTTTGAGAAGCGCTGTGACTGATCCCGCAATACCAAGGTCTTTGATGGTTACTGGTTTTTTGTCATACGTTGCCGCAATGATAATGCGTTCAACGCGTGCTTTTAAATCTTGTAAATCCTTTGAAAGGCATAAGACAGCCATGATTTCTGAAGCAACTGTAATATCAAAATGGTCTTCCCGTACGACACCATTTGTTTTTCCTCCCAGTCCAATAACAATGTTTCGGATGGACCGGTCATTCATATCCATGGCTCTTCGCCAAAAGATCTTTTGTGGATCAATATCAAGCACATTTCCCTGCATCAAATGATTATCGATGATTGCTGCAATAAGATTATTTGCACAGCCAATAGCATGGAGATCACCGGTAAAATGTAAATTAATATCTTCCATCGGAATAACCTGACTAAACCCTCCACCAGTTGCTCCACCTTTCACACCAAACACCGGTCCAAGTGATGGTTCACGAAGACAGATAATGGCTTTGTGACCTAAGCGGTTTAATGCTTGTCCAAGACCGATGGTTGTTGTAGTTTTTCCTTCTCCTGCGGGGGTTGGGTTAATTGCTGTGACCAAAATCAGTTTTCCTTTTTTGCCCTTTTTTGCTGCCCGTTCAATTGTTTCGTATTTAATTTTTGTTTTATAGTCACCGTAGAGTTCAAGGTCCGTTGGTTTTAGTCCCAACTTTTTGGCAATTGTTGTTATTGGTTGTGCTTTGGTTTTTTGTGCAATGATAATATCTGAGTCCATAGTTCTCCTTTTTGAAAATTATATTATTTTGAGATACCGGGAACTGGGAATTTGACAGTAAACTGTTTCACTTCCTTTGCGATGTTTAATAAAAACACATCCTTATCCATTTTCTTTTTAAAGTCTGCCATAAACTCAGCCCGTTTTGTTTTGTCTTCCGGTAATGGATATGCTTTGATGTGATCGATAATTGCCACGATCCATGTTGCTATCTGTTTCATTTGCGGTTCCTTCATCCCACGTGTTGTAATTGCTGGCGTTCCAATTCGTATCCCTGATGGATAAAATGGGGAAGCGGTATCACCCGGAATCGTATTTTTATTTGCGGTAATGTGCGCTACATCCATTGCGTATTCCAGTTGTGATCCCAAGTTTCCCTCTTTGGAAAGATCCAAAAGCATTAGATGATTGTCCGTTCCTCCTGACACTAAGGTAATGCCTCGTTTTGTAAATTCATTTGCTAATACTTTTGCATTTTTTACAATTTGTGCCGCATATTTTTTAAATGGTGGTTTTGACGCTTCGCCAAGCGCAACGGCAATGCCTGCTGTTGTGTGATTATGTGGACCCCCTTGAAGTCCCGGAAAAATTGCTTTATCAATTTTTTGTGGAAGTTCCGGATCTTTCTCAATTCCTTTTGGCGTGATCATAATCATTGCTCCCCGAGGTCCCCTGAGTGTTTTATGCGTTGTTGTCGTAATAACGTGTGCGTATTTGACGGGACTGGTATGCACGCCACCGAGAACAAGACCAGAGATATGAGAAATATCAGCGATAAGATATGCGCCAATTGAATCTGCAATTTCTGCAAATTTAGCAAATTCAATTTCTCTTGTGTATGCAGTTGCTCCACACCAAATCAATTTTGGTTTGAATTCCTGCGCAATTTTTTTGAGTTCCTCAAAATCAACTCGTCCATCGTGTTTGACGTGGTAGGGATAGCTTTTGAAAAATTTTGCGGTTACGCTTACTTTCCATCCATGGGTTAAATGTCCGCCGTCAAGAAGATTCATGCCGCTGATTGGATCACCGGGTTTAAGTAGTGCATTGTAGATGGCAAAGTTTGCTGGGGATCCTGAATATGGCTGCACATTGACGTGTACAACGCCAAACAGTTTTTTTGCACGGTCGATACATTCTTGTTCGATTTTGTCAATATACATATTGCCGCCATAATACCTGTGGCCGACAAAACCTTCAGAATATTTATTGGTGAGAATTGATCCCATTGCTTCAAGTACGGATGGAGATACGTAATTTTCGGAAGGAATAAGTTCAATACCTTCTATTTGGCGCTTTTTTTCAAGTTCAATAGATGTATAAATTGTTTTATCCGTTGTTTTTAATGAAGATTTCTTCATAGCTATTTCTCCTTATAGAATGCATAATAGCGGCACAATCAGATTGATGCAAGATGTAGCTGTTGCCTACGTTAGGATATAAGAAGATCAACGCGTTCATCCCTGTCCGTTGTTGGAATGGAATCGAAAATTTGAAACGGGTATGCGATACCAATTTTTGTTGCGTTGGTTTTAGCAAGCAGTCGGTCATAATATCCTTTTCCCATACCAATGCGTGTTCCGTCATGGCCGAATGCAACGCCAGGGACAATAAAAAGATCTACTGTCTCAATCGTTGCCAATGCACATCCTTTTTTGGGTTCCAATATACCGAGTGTTCCTTTTTCTAAATCTGCGTAGGAATGAATGCGATAGAGTGTGATGGTTTCACCTTCAATTTTTGGCACAACCAGTGTTTTATCTTCTTTTGTAAGAATATTATCAATAAGCGCATGTGTGTCAGCTTCGTCTGCCAAGGACACATAGGTGCAAATCGTTTTTGCGTTTTGATAAAGCTGATGGTGTGTGATATTTTGAAAAATTAGTCGATCTGCTTTTTGTTTTGGAGGACCAATAAACGCTCTCCGGGCAAGAAGTATTTGTTTTCGAAGCATTTGTTTTTGGTCTTGGATGCTGATCACATGATCATTTTAGTTCAATTGAAGGTTTTAAGATAGTGCGGATGGCGCCGATGAGCTTCAAGCTCCCGGTGATTAAAAAAACATCCTCGTTGGGTTTATTCATATAGGTTCTAATAAATTTTTCTATATCAATAAATGTTCTGTGTTTTTTTTGAATACTTTTTTCCATTAGAGCCCTATCCATTTTTCCTGGACGCCTTTCAGGAAAAGAAACAAAAATAAATTCTGAAGTAAACGGAGCCGTTTGCTTTATAAGTGCTTTGGTATTGAGTAGTAGTTGTGCAGGAAGTACAACATGCATGTTTTTTTTAGGAAATCGATATGGAAGTAATGTAAGAAATTTATTGGTTTTACCATTATCCATGATGAACGTTTGTCCGTTCACTACCCATATTTCCATTCGTCCCGGAATTTGTATCGTTGACAGACACTGTTGAATTTGTGATTCCGTAATTGACGTAAATAGTTTCACTGCGGCAATGGCAAGGCGCTGGTTTTGTTCTAATGGCGTAAGGTGTTTAGTTATATTAACCATTGTTATCGGAATATGCAGTGTTCGTCCAAGCTTTTGAAGATATGATCGTAATTTTGGCTGGCTAACACCTGTGATTACCTTCATGTTCTTGTGTTTGACTATTCCCATTTTTTCTTTCGTGATATCTTCAAGCGTTTTTCCAAGAATATCGGTATGCATAAGCGTAACATTCGTTAAAACGTATAGTTTTGAAGAACAGATATTTGTTGCATCGACTCGTCCGCCACGTCCAACCTCCATGACTGCAACATCAACGTGATTTTTGGCAAAATACCAAAGTGTTATGGCAACAAGGATCTCAAAGTATGTTGGTTTTTCGATCATTGTATTGATATATGGTTGAATAGCGTTGACGTAAGCAATAAATTGGTCATCGGGTATTGGTATGCGATTAATACAGCACCGCTCGGTAATTTTTTGGAGATGGGGTTTTATATGAAGACCAACTCGAAGACCTGTTGTTTCAAGAAGAACAGCTATGATATATGCTGTAGAACTTTTCCCTGTTGACCCACCGACATGAATCACGGTTACGGTTTTTTGAGGATTGCCGAGCAAATCCATTAGCGTTTTCATTCGGTCCAATGTTCGTTCTCGGTGTTTGCCCATTGGGGCGATAAACGAGTTACAATAGTTTTCAGCTTCCTGAAGGGTGTGGACCATAATGACAGATTGTATGGATTGTTTGTTCATCTGTCAAAAATTCTTTATATAATATTTTGATGGCTGGATTGTCATGCGCAAAACGAAGTGGTGCGTTTTTGTCAATCGAAAATAGCGCTGCCGCACGTTTTTTTCTGATATTGTCATTGACAGGAACCGGTTGTCCACCTCCACCAATGCAACCTCCGCGGCAGGCCATGACTTCTATATAATCAAAGTCATTCAATTTTGTTATGATTTTGCCGACGTTGCCAAGACCATCAATTGCTGCAACGCGAAGTTTAAGTCCTGGTGCTGATACTTCCATGGTTTTATATCCATCAAGCGTTGTAATTTTTTCAAATTCTAAAATTTCAGGATTTTTTCCAGTAAGCAAATAAAAGCCTGACCGAAGCGCCGCAACCATTACGCCGCCTGAAGCGCCAAAGATAACACCAGCACCCGTCGGATCCCCTAATGGGTCATCCATGGGTACACCTTTGAGCTTGGCAATATCAATTCCCTTTTCTTTAATCATTCGTGCAATTTCAACGGTTGTTAAGACGTTATCGATACGATTGATGCCATCAATTTGATATTCCGGTCTCCGGGATTCCCATTTTTTTGCCAAACACGGCATGATCGATACAACGTGAACGCGTTCTTTGGGAATCTGCATTTTTTTAGCCCAATACCATTTAATAATGCCTGCCATCATAATTTGTGGGGAATGCACCGTTGTCAGATTTGGTAACAGCTTTGGAAAATAGACTCCCAAATACCTCACCCATCCGGGACAGCAAGATGTAAACATCGGCAGTTTTCCTTTGGTTTGGATACGATGTACTAATTCTTTTGCCTCTTCTACCGTCGTAAGATCTGCACCAACGGATACATCAAATACGTAATCAAATCCGATTTTTTTTAACGATTCCGTTAATTGTTCTGTTGCGATTGTTCCATGCGGAAGTCCGAATTCTTCACCAATTGCTGCCCGAACAGCAGGCGCTATTTGTGCAACCATTACTGGTTTGTTGTCCTTTTTTGTTAGTAGTGTACCGACCTCTGTTGCCATTATGGGATTTGTCGAAATGGCTCCTGCTGGACAATGCGCTAAACACTGGCCACAAAAAACGCAATAGCGGTCATTCCGTTTTGATATTTCCTCTCTATATCCATAATTTTTGACACATACTGCACAGACGCTTTGTGTCTGACAGGCTTTTACGCAGTTTCTGCAATCAACGCATTTTTTGAGATCATAAAACAGAATATCCCTAAAATGCAGTTCTCCCCGTTTACTTTTTCGTGGGACCAAGGATGATGTGTGACAGACCCCTGCTTCACAGGTTATTTCCTGTAACAGGGTTTTTCGAAAGCTGGTATCGGAACCTTCATAATTGGCAATCAAAAGTTCTGCATTAGTCTTTCGAAGTTTGAGCAGTTCTTCGGTATTTGTTTGAACAACCATTCCTTGTTTGATTCGCGTGCTACAGGAAGTGACAATTTTACCGTTTACTTCAACCAGGCATAATCTGCAATTTTCTTCCGGTTCGAAATCTGGATGATAACAAAGAGCAGGAATCTTAATTCCCTGTTCTTGTAAAGCAGCAAGTAATTGCTGTCCTTCAGTAACCTGCATGCCATTTCCATCAACAGTAATTGTTATTTTTTCCATAGTTGATCCTTTTTTGTAAATAAACTGACGAACGCATTTCCAGCGCCCACGCCAAGACCGCAAAAACTCGTTTTGGCAAGCGTTTCGGCAATGTCCTTGGCAAGCGTTTCATTCCATTGTCCCTTTGTTACCATTTCGTGCATACGGTACAACCCTTCTCTGCAAGGTGTACATTTTCCACAATTTTCTCCAATTAAAAATTGAAGCTTTTCCGTCAGAAGGGAAAGAAATGAGCATGTGGTACTGTCATATATAATGAGTGCTCCGGTGCCTCGGTTGGCTGGTGTTTGTGCCAGTTCTTCTTTGGTAAGATATATTCCGCTTGCTCCCCCGCCAAGCTGCACAAACATGGTGTCGCCGAGTACATTATTTGTTTTAGCAAGAAGCTCAAAAACGGTAATGGTATTGGCTTCTTCATACACTCCGGGATTTGTAATGGCCCCAGTAATTGAATACAACCTCGTATCGCGATATTCGTCTTTTGCAATTTTCCCTATTTGATAAAAAGTTTCCAGATTGTTAACGATTGTTGGTTTATCAAATAATCCTTTTTCCGAAATATATGGTGGTTTTCTTCGTGGCTCTAACCGTTTTTGTTCAATTGCATTTACAAGAACCGTGTTTTCACCGCAAAGATATCCGCCTGGTTCTTTAAACATAAGAAGGGGAAGTGTTGGAACTGAATTTTTGAGCTCATTTTCTATCGCGTCTTTATACGTTTCAAAATAATCTTTTCGAAGATAGAGATATATGGATTTTGTCTGCGGGAAAATAACGTAAGCTTGGGAAATACCGTATAAAAGGTCAGGTAGACAATTTTTTAAAATGTATCCGTCCTTGAGTGTCCCAGGCTCTCCTTCAGATCCATTGACCGCCATATAGATGCTGTCATGATGTTTTGCAAACATCTCTTTCCATTTTGTCGCCGTTGAATAGCCGCTTCCGCCACGACCCACGAGGTGCGCTTTTTCGATTTTTGTAAGTAGTTCTTCAGAAGACAATTGTTTCATGAACGATTATTACAAGATTTCTTCTTTTTTCATCCGTATAAAACGGATCCATTCCTCAACAACCCCAAAGATAACTTTGAGTGGCGCTTCGAGGACAAAATCGAAAAGGAAAATAAAGAAGTTAATTTTTGCAATTTCTTTGGATAGCATGTCTCCAGCACGAAGAATTGGTAAAAAGAAGAAATCGATGAGTGGTTCAAGAATGCCCTGATGTTCAATAACTTCATATTCCTTTGCTGACTGTCTAATTCGATATGCAAATATGGAAACCAAGGCAACAAAAAATACAAAGATAATTTGACTAACGAGTGTAAAGTGTAAGCGTGTTAGTCCCAGTGTAATAAGGCCGAATACTACTGCAAATGCAGCAATATAGAACATGGTAAATATTGCTGAAAGGATTGGTCGGTTGTTTTTTACTGCTCCTGTATAAATACCACCTGAAACTTTTGCGGTGTCAAAATAATGTAATATGTCTTTTGCTTTAGCAACAAGTAACTTTGTATTATCAAGCCCAGGAATTTTAATAAATCCTGCAACAAAATAAAGCAGTATTGGTGGAAATAAGAGATTAATCAGAAGCGGTATGTATGCAACCTTTTTGGCGACAAACATGTCATATGGTGCCTCAAGAGCCAGTGCAAGTATCATTTTAGTCAAAAATATATAAATGATGCTTCTAAGAACTGCTCGTCGTACTTTTGCTCCGATTTCGTGATACCGTTTATTTGCAAGCGTGGTCAGAGCTGTGTCGAGTTTTTCAGAATCGTTGATGATTTCTCGTAGTTCTGATTCTTTTTGTTCAAGGAACAAATCGCGGATTAGGCGGTATGGTGGAAGCTGGGAACGCAGATGTCGGACGATTGGTGCATTGACCCGTAAAAATAAATTATCCTGGATGTATTGCATCTGATCAAGAAATTGATCTATATGTTGTGCGATCGTGTCATCTTGAACAGTGAACCATGCTGGATACATGATATGGAGAAGATGATATGAAATGAGCGCGTTATCTGCTTGAGCAAATGCGCGTTCCACCGCAATATACGTTTGGATATCGTGTTGTTTCCCATCAAGTCGTGGAATTTTAATTCTGTCTTTAAATGCTTGATACACAAAATTAACTAATGCTGCACGTTTTTGTGGTGATACGATTGTTTCATCAATTTCTGATGAAGCAAGTCCAAGCATCATTCCCCATGTGAGGTCTTTTCTTTTTCCAGATGTTCCAAACACGTTTTGCCGAATAAAGAGATAGCGTCTGATGATGGCAGTGAGCTCTTTCCCCTTTTGTTCTGTAATAAGTGAGCTATCAATGTATTTTGCCCACATGAGCTCGATGCCTAAATTTTCGGCAATAGTCTCAGCGTTTTCGCCAAGCATTATTCGGCGTTTGAGGATACGTTCAATTGCAGCTCGTCTAACTAAGTGCTCCGCTCGAAATTCCACAGCATTTCGAGCTTTTTCATAAAGGGTAGCAAGGGCAGATACGGTGCGGGAAACGGAGATTCCACTTTCTCCTTTGGATTGGATGCGATCAGTTTCAAAAACTGCAAGTAAATTCTCAACGGTATTTGATAATTGCATAAAAATTAAAACTTGTCTCTATTATACACAAGAGAATCTCCGATATCATTATTTGGTAAAACCGCTAGCGTTTAGGAGGCTTTTGTTTGTTTTTGTTCCCAGTCTTTTACCATATCTAAACATTCTTGTTCAAATTCAGGAATGAATACAAGGTCTATTTTATTGTTGTTCGTAGCGTTTATATCTTCGTTTTTGGTCATGCCTTCATAGTATTGTTTGTTCACCATATCCGGTGTTTTTCTACAGGCATAGACGATTCTTGAAATTCCTGCCCAATTGCTCACCGAAAAACACATGGTGCAACATTCCAAGGATTCATAGAGAGTGGCGCCTTCTAAATTGGAAGAGCCAATCGTTTTGCAGGCTTTCTTGATCGCGGACGTTTCTGCATGTTCTGTGGGATCATGAAGCGTGTATCCAAGACTGATTCCTTCTGCTATTACTTGTCCATTTTTGACAATGACTGCACCAGCAGGAAATCCTCCCATTTCAACGGATTTTTTTGCTTGTTCAACTGCTAATTTCAAAAAGTCTTTATCGTTCATGGGGTGACTGAAGGGATTCGGACCCTCGACATCCTCCTCCACAGGGAGGCGCTCTAACCGGGCTGAGCTACAGTCACCATTGGTTTTCCACCTTTGAGTATATCGTACTTTTGCTTGTTCGTGAAGCATTCAGGAATGTAAAAATAATTGTATGACTATATTTGGTGACATCAGAAGTAATGCAATGATGTCTTGAACAGTCAACTTGCCGTCACGGTTAAAGTCAAACGGATAGAGACGCTTTACCGACCAAACGTTGGCTTCTGTTTGCATCGTGATGATTGCTTGGCGTGGTAAATAGTATGGAACAAGGACAACAACGCGGTATTTTTCACCAGGCTTCACTTGATAAAAACCGGTAATACTCAGGTGATTGTTTTGAATCCGAATGTCCGTAAATTTATGAAGGAGCGTGTCTTTTGTGTCATATAGAAGAACGGTTGCGATCTGATTATCACTGTTTTTTCTCCATCCCAGTTGTACGGATAGATCAGCTGAAGGTGGAGGGATGATGTGTATTGTTTTCGTTTCAATGGGAACGCGAATGCTTCCATGGGTAATCATTGTTGTTACTATGTAGTCTCCTTCTGCTTTTGGTGTTTTTATAAAGGCTCGGACTCTGCCTTTTTCGTTTGGTTCGAGAACTGGAAGCGGTTCTGTAAAGACATCAAAGAGGTTTGTCTCATCACGAATTGTTAAGATATACCCGTTGTTTGGTTCAATAATGCTTTGGCCTAGGTTTTGTAAGGTTGTTTCCAGTGTATATGTTGAATGTACAACAAGGGAGTCTGGAAATAGTGATGGGGTGAATTGATATACTTCACGCTGTTTTGGTGTACCAGCTGTTTTTGGTAAGGACTGGTAGGAATAATATTCAGGATAGTAGTCGGCTGAATTTAATTTTCTCCAGGAAAAATGATCAAAAGGATTGTCTTGATAATTTAGAAGAAACGGAGTGATTGCAACAATATCCCTATCGGTCCAAATGCCTGAGGCCGCTGTCTGGAGGTAACTTGCGATAATGTTAGATGATAATAAACGGTTGTTCAAATATTTTCCCTCACTGTGTTCCCATCCCGTTTCTGTGATAAATATGGGTAACTTTTTTGTGATACCAAATGAGCGGATCAATTCGCGTTCCCACGCAAATGTCGCAAGCGTTCCCTTACCAAGAGCATTGGGAGAACCTGAAAATGCGGGATTAGGGTATGCGTGGGATGTCCAACCATCGATATAGTTGAAAAGATCCGGGTAGTTTGAAAAAAGTTGTGTAAGATATGTTTTTTCGTCCATTGTTGCTCCATCGTTTGCGGCTGATGCATCAAGACCAGCAGGAAGAATAAAGAAATCGTTTGAAACATTCTTTAAGGCCTGAGAAAATTTGATCAAAAGGTCACCGTATCTTGCTGGGTCTAATGTATTTCCCCATTCGTTTGCGTGATTTGGTTCGTTAAATAAAATAACGTACCGATTTTCTATTGGCCAATTTAAGCTGTTTAAAAAATCCACCCATTTATCAATATTGACTTCCTGGGGAATAACCCAGGCATCTCCTTCAACATGTGTTGCGATACGCACTAAGGGAATAAGATGTTTTCGACGCATGGTATTAAATACTTCCTGCCATTTATTTCTATTTAAGTCATTGTCAGTAATGACAACGGTGACGTATCCCCAATCTCCATTGGTTGAGTTCACGAGATCGTGTGTTGCCGAAATGTCATTTTGATCGGTTATGTGTATGCCGTATTTATTATTTGCAACGGATAGCGGATCATAAATAGCCTGAACGTTGGTTTGAAGAAATATGAGTAGACAGATAGTAATAAGAAGTTGAATCATAAAGAAAGAGCGCTCCCGGGGGGAATCGAACCTCCATTTAACCCTTAGAAGGGGCTTGTTCTATCCGTTGAACTACGGGAGCTATATGGGAATTATACTACGAATGGGGATTGAGAGCGATGTGATTTGGAGCGGCATAGGGGAATCGGACCCCTTACATCAACTTTGGAAAAGTTGCGTTCTACCAGTGAACTAATGCCGCGAACTTTTGCTATTATACCAAAGACTTTGTGTTACGCTCAACACATCTATTTATTATATAAAACTGTATCCCCTATTTTAATGTTATAGGCATCTACTTCGCCCGCGTTCAGTTCTAGTATTTTGTCGACTTTCACGGTCGGTTTAACAACATGCATATCCAGTCCATTTGGTGGTTGTACATTTTTTGTGATATCGACAATAATGTTACCTTGAAGCCAGATAAAATCAAGGGGAAAATTCATTCCTTTCATCCAAAAAGGAAAGATTTCTTGATGATCGTAGACAAACAGCATTCCATGTTTTGGTTCAAGATTTTTGCGATACCCCAACCCTTTTTCTTTTTCGATATTTGTGACGGCTACGTCAACGATAAAGATCGTATTTTTAATTGTTACCGTACCACTTAATGGATGGCGGGTATAAAACCAAAAAGAAAAGATACTGAGAAGAAACAGACCAACCAGAATGATAATTTTTGGATTCATATCTTTATTGTATACGGTTTGTAAGGTACTCGACAAATGACAGCGTAAGTTTTTGTGTTTCGTTTTTCATTGGAATGCGTGTGATTGCTTCAATTGCTTGTGTTTTGTATTCAGAAATCATCGCAACAATTTTTTTATCTATCCCAGTTTTTTTAATTTTTTGTTTTACCCACACCATATCTTCAGGGGTAATAGTGCCTTTATTAAACAATTCTTGAATGTGTTGGGTAATCGTTTCGTCTCCCAGAGCGCGTAGAAAATGGATATAGGGTGTTTGTTTCCCTTCCTGTATGTCTGTGCCTATCGTTTTTCCTGTTATTTGCTCGTTTCCGAATATATCAAGCGAGTCGTCAACAAGCTGAAAAGCAATTCCTAATGCTTCGCTACTTTTAGCTATGTGTTTGAGTGTTTGAGCGTTTGCTTTTCCCATCATTGCTCCGATTGTTAGAGGAAGTAATATTGAATATCTGCCTGTTTTATTCTGGTACATTTTCAATATGTCGTTTATTGATTTTGCCGGTCTGTTGCTGGCTCCTAATGCCACATCAAGCATTTGGGCATAACTGACAGTTTGTAATTCTTTTGTACAAAATGTTGCCAATGATTGATTTTGTAGCTTTGTTAAAAGTTGCATGCCAAGAAAGAAAGCGATATCCCCTGTTAAAATGGCCAAGGATGTTCCAGTATTTTTGGGGTATCTGGATTGTTTTTTATTCATGAGCTCCGTGTATGTCGTATGAAGCGTAGGTTTACCTCTTCGTGCGGTGGCATTGTCTATTATGTCGTCGTGCATTAACAGTCCTGTTTGGAAAAATTCCATAGCAAGGGCAAGATTGGCAAGATCCTCTGTATCTTTCGCTTCGGCAATTGTAGCTCCGAGATAAACGAGTGTCCCACGGATCATTTTTCCGTTTTGCATGAACGCCTCAATGCGATCAAGCGCGTCAAGTTTCCACTCATTGATTCCGACATCTTGATTTTTTTGGCTTGCTATATAGGCTGAAAGAGCTTGGAGAATGAGCTCTTTTTTTTGTTGTAGGTAAGAAGAAAACATACAATTTATGCAGTCGGGATGGAGAGACTTGAACTCTCAACCTCATCGTCCCAAACGATGCGCGCTAGCCAATTGCGCCACATCCCGATTTCGTTATTATAGCGTATATGGAACAAAAGTGCCTCTATTAGGAGGCCCGTAACAAATATGAATTCTTTTTTGTAACGGTTCCAAAATAACGGCTCCGATTGTTGCGTCTTCCCGACAAATAGGATACATCGAATTTTTTGTATCAGATAACAGTGCCATCATATCCGCAACAGTCATATCGTTTCGAACGAGCTCATTGGCCCGCGTCAAACGATCATACGAATTTTTGTGATGTGTCGCTTCGTCTTTTTCAAATACTTTCATTCGATCGGATATAAAATGATTGGTATGCGCGTACGGTCTGGATGTTTGTTTTTCAATATCAATATCCATCCCAGCGGTTTCAATATCCATTATCTCTTTATCTTGTACAAGGACGTGATTATACCCTGATGACCGATGAGTGTGTTGGATGCAGGCCGCTGCTTCCTCAAGCGTTTTGCAATCAAGAACTGCCCGTGATATAAAATATTTCCCAACACCGATATGTGTTTCCTGATGTAGTTCATTAATACATTGTACGAGACCGTTACTGGTTAGTGTTGCTGAACAACCAACCATAAAGGTTGCATAATTGAGGCCGAGATAGGTTGTTCCGTTGACTGTAGCTTTCAGAACATAGAGCTCATCCAAACTTTCAATGTCCCAGTCTTCATTATGTCCGATGAGTGGACCTCGTTCTGTGAAGCTGACAGCAATGGTGCAGTGGTCTTCTAGTTGTGCCTGTTCCCGGTCCCATTCGCTTGTCCTGTCGTATACTTCGGGGGTATTGTGAAAAAATAAATCGAGGAACGGAACGTCGGCCCCTTCGGCCATTCCTTCAATTTCGCGGATAAGATTAGGAAACGCTTTTTTGGTTTCTTTTACAAAACTTTCCGTTTGGGATAATCGTTCCTGATATTTACGAATATAATGTTTCCGGTCTGATATGACTTCCTGAATTTTTCCTCGAAACATTTCTCCAATGGCAAGACCCAGATCATGATTGTTGCCGGTTACTTCAAGATAAGGAAATGTTTTTATCATGGCAGTACACTGTGCTGATTATTTTTTTGTGCCGCGGGCGGGAATCGAACCCACACGGGTTTTAACACCCACAGAATTTTAAGTCCTGCGTGTATACCAGTTTCACCACCGCGGCTATTACCTCCTTATTTTACTGTAAACGACTTTTGTTTACTAGAGCAGTACCGAAGGGATGGTTGACGAAGTTTTTTTAAGGGTTGCAACAAAAAATCCTTCCATGGTTTCAGACGGATAGATATGAGACATTGGTTTTGCTAGTTCAATATGCCCTTTCTCTTTTTTCAATATCCATTCAATAACCTGTTCATTTTCTGATGGTTCAAGTGTGCACGTTGAGTAGACAATAATCCCTCCTGGTTTTGTTGCACTGATTGCTGATCGGAGTAACCATTTTTGTCTCTGTACTAATTCTTTGTTCTCTTTGACAGACCAATGCTCATACGTTTTTGGGTTTGTTGTAGTAAAAGTTCCTTCCATACTGCAAGGAGCATCAACAAGTGCGCGGTCAAAATATTCCGGATATATTTGCCAGAGTGTTTGTCCTGCCGATATACCTATTTTAGTATTTGTTACGCCTTGAGTTTTAAGATTTGCTTCTAATTTATATCCTCTGATTCTACTGTTGTCGTTTGCAACAATTTCACCGGTATTATTCATGATGGCTGCAATTTGTGTAGTTTTGCTCCCTGGCGCTGCTGCGATATCAAGAATTTTCTCGTTTGGCTTTGGATCAAGAGCAAGTGCTGGGAGTTGACTTGAGAGGCTTTGAATATAGAACAGACCTTTAGTATACGCATCAAGATCAAGAAGATCCCGCTTTTCATTTTGAATAATAAATGCAATTGGCGAGATGTCAGATGGTTTATAAATAATATGGTGCTCTTTAAATATAGTTAAGAGTTCTTCGGTTGTTGTTTTTAAGGTATTAACCCGAATGGTCGTTTTTCGTTGCACCGTATACGCATGCAGTATCCTTTTTACTGCATCTTTCGGTACGATTTGTTCCAATCGATCTAAGAATGCTTCAGGGAGTTTTTTCCATTCGTTCTTCATACATCTGTATTGTACTATAGGGATAAAATGTTTGTGTGTTATAATTTTTGGTAGTCGCGGAGCCTCCGTGGCGCAATTGGTAGACGCGTATGCTTCAGGAGCATATGGGGCAACCCTTAGAGGTTCAAATCCTCTCGGAGGCACTTGTAATTATTGAAAAATAGTTTTTGCGTATTTGGAAAGTAGACTTGCAAGCATATCCTGAAATGTTACACCCCCAAGTTTTAAGACTTCAGTTAGTGGTAACCCTTTGTCCGGTCCAAATGCAGTGTTTGGATTACAATCTGTAAAATACGGCGTGCTTGTTGCTTCATCAACGCGTATATCAAACTTTGCGTAATCTTTATATCGAAGGCCGTTAAATGCTCGAATAGCAAGCTTGGCAACTTTCGCTGCAAGTTCATCATTCACTTTTTTATACCGGTAGGCCTTGCTATCATCGTAACTTTCAATACTTGTAAAATAATGTTTTCCGTCAGGTTTGATACGGAAAACTTTTTCGCCCATAAATACGTGTTTTTTTGTTCGGTCATCAAATACAACAACCGTAAGTTCCGGTCCGTCAATAAATCGCTCGACAATGACGCCGACTTTATATATACCAATCAATTCGTCTACTCGTTTTTGTGCTTTTTCAATCGTCTCTTTCACCGCGTCATTGTTAATGCCAACACTGCCTCCACTTTCGTTCAGTTTTACAATGAGCGGCAACCCAATAGATTCCTGGATTGCTGTTCCCGCGTACCGAATATATTGAAATGACGGCGTTGGGATTTGGTATGCCGTTAAGAGTTGTTTAATCAAATGCCGGTCATTTCCAATGACGAGTCCTTGCATCTCGGCTCCGGTATACGGAATGTTTGCCAGCTCAAGAGCCGCAGGTATTGATGTTTGTAGCGCATCCTTTCCTTTTAGTGTGTCAACGAGATTTAGTACAAGATCAGGTCGATCAACAAGCAGATTTGTTAAAAAATACTGATCACCAGGATATCCTTTTGCTCTAAGTCCCAGTTTTTCAATTTCTTTTATGACGTCAGCAGCTCGCTGCTCAACTTCCACCTCTGCAAGGTAGGATTCCTCATTAGGAAACCATTCTCTTTCAACGTGGGAATACGCAACGGCTATTAATTTAAATTTTTTAATAGCTTCCTTATCAATTGACAGCTCAATTTTTTCCTGTTTTTCAGGGGGTTTTTCAATTGTTTTTTCTTCCGACTTGGGTGGAAGTTTTGAAGCATCCGCAGATCCTTCGTATTTCACGGTTTTTTTCTTATCGTTTTGGTTCATAGGCAGTATAAATGATCCTTTTCTATCATATGAAGTACTTAGCTAAAAAGCAATTAGGGATGTAGGTTTTCTCTTTTAAATTCAAGTGTTTTTTGTACATTTTTTTGAATAGTTTCCATCAGCATCGATGATTGTGTTGCTTCGCTAAGTAGATTTAAATACACAGTTTCGGGTGGAATACTTGATGTTGTTATAAGCAACAGGTTATTCCCTGCGTTCAACGCCTGTTTTATATACAGGTTTGGTGAGTAGCCACTTTGTTCAAGCATACCCAAATCATCCGTTATTGTGAGTCCCTGAAATTGGGAATCAGAAATTATTTGGTGAAATTTTTTGGAAAGTGAGGCTGGTCCACTTGCAATTTTTGGGTATTCAATGTGACCTACCATAATCATGCCGACGTTATTTTCTATAGAACGAAAAAATGGAAGACCGTCTTCCTGTCGCCAAGTCAATTCATTTTTGTCGACAATTGGGATTTTAAAATGTGAATTCACTGCTGTATCTGCATGGCCAGGAAAATGTTTAATAACAGTTACTATGGAGTTTGAACAAGCGATAGCCTGTTCAACATAATCTGCGACAGCAATTGGTGTATTGGCGTATGTTCGTTGCCACATGTAACTTTGTATGTTCCAACCAACATCGCCGATGATATTAAAATTGGTATTGATATCATTTTTTTGTAAGAGTGCACTCCGTGATGTGAAAGTCATGCAAAAATCTTCTTTATTTAACTGGCCTAATTTTTGTCCACCCGGCAATTCATCATTTTTGATATGTCGTACTACTCCGCCCTCTTCATCTATTGCGATAAACATTGGTACGCTGGACTGAATTTGCTTAATATCCCATGTCATTCGATGTAATTCCTCATTTGTAAAATTTCCGGTTAGAATAACACCTGCGGGTTGAGTTGTTCTTATCAAATTAGCGGAAGCCGAGGAAAGCACGGTGTCAGGTATGCCCCAGATGAACAGTTGTCCGATGATTTGTGCTGGAGACATATTTTCCACTGCTTGTTCAGCTTGAGAAATAGTGTCTATATAGTGGTATTTTGGTGAAATATATCGAATAATTCCAAGAGACGCAATACAGACAATGACCAAAATAGTCCATATCGGTACAGGTATTTTTTTCGCCATGTTATTTTGTGATGAGATTATAAAATTCCTCTCTCGTTTGCGGAGCCGTTAAAAACAATCCATAAAGCTGCGCGGTTTTTACAATTTCAGCTTCTTGAATTCCTCGAAATTTCATACACCCATGAATGCCCCGAACTTCAATTGCAATTCCTTTCGGTTGGAGCTTATCAGCAAATTTTTTGACGATGTCATTTGTCAAATCTTCCTGCAAGACCGGCCGTTGACATAAATTTTTGATAATACGTGGAATTTTTGACAATCCCAAAACCGTTCCATTTGGAATGTACGCAAATGAAATATCGTATTCAATTGGCATAAGATGGTGGGGACACAGTGCGGTTGCCTTAATGCTTTTAAAGAAAATAATGCCGTTATACGTACTGGGAAATGAAGTAAACCGTTCATAAGGATTATATAAGCCGTCGTTTAATTCCACCATCGCTCGGGCAACTCGTTTTGGTGTTTCGATAAAATTTTTATCGTGTTTCCAATCGATACCAAGGCCGGTTAATAGGTATGAAACGCCTTTAGTAATTGTATTGAGGTTGGATTTCATGCCGATATTATCACACGAACCTAATATTTACGCAATGAAAGTTATCTAGTACAATAGACAATACATTTCTCATGCGGACGTGGCGGAATTGGTATACGCGCAGTCTTGAGGAGGCTGTGCCGCAAGGCATGGAGGTTCAAGTCCTCTCGTCCGCACAAAATAGTTTTGTTGTATAGTAAATATATACGAAAAAAATAATACAACACTTCAAGAAGAAACATAATTTAGCATTTTCCCTTATTGAACTATTGGTTATTATTACGATTATCGGCGTTGTTGCGCCCGGTGCATATTTTGGTGCAACTTCGTATTTTTCTCAGGCTCACGATTTACAGCGTAAAAAGGATTTAAAAAATTTGGAATTGGTTATGGAATACTATTACGATGCTGCTTCTGCGTATCCCTCTACCATTCCATCATGCAATGAACCATTTATGTTAAATGATCGAGTACTTCTGGATTCCTTTCCTTGTGATCCAATGACCCATGAACCTTATGTATATTTGACTGATTCATTAACAGGATACCAATGGTACAAAATTTATACAAAGTTAGAGAGAAATAATGATTTGTCCATTCCCCTTGTTGGGTGTTCTCAGGGGTGCGGACCAGAATGTGCGTATAATTTTGGTGTTGCAAGCTCCAATATCTCAATTACTTCATGTATATGGTCGGGACCGCGTATTACACCTATTCCGACAGAAGCAGTTCCACCAACATTAACGCCTACTGTTACACCAATTGCGGAGCCTACACTTCCAACTGTACCAATAGCTACTCCAGTTTTAACGCCAACTCCTGAGCCAAGTCCTGCGTATTTACGGTACGTTTGTGCTCCGGGTGGTGGTCAAATTGGATACTGTGAGGTTTTTGATGATCCCGATCGTAGTTTATGTCCATTTGTTTTTCCAAACGACGCAACGTGTCAAGATAAATGTGACGAAAAAAATAACCGGTGTAAAAATTCCTCTGGAAAATATAAACCGTATTAATGTGGTGGTGCATTGCCTACCGTGTAACTACTCCTGTATAATTGAACCTAACGGACGATTAGCTCAATGGTAGAGCACTTCGTTTACATCGAAGGGGTTAGGGGTTCGAGTCCCTTATCGTCCACTGTTTTTTATGACAGACTATCTGAGTCAAAAAATTAAAATTGTTTCATTTATCGCAATATTTTTTGTTTTGCTTCAACATGCGATTAATTTTACCGGCTATATCGATCCCAATTCTTCATTTTTCGGAAAAGCTACCTGGAATACTATTTTTCAATATGTTGTAGGTTACGGCGTTTCGCGCATTGCCGTTGCATTGTTTTTTTTGCTTTCCGGGTATTTGTTTTTTAGAAATTTTACGCTCTCACGATATTTTTTCAAAATTCGTTCTCGCACACATTCCCTTTTCGTTCCATATGTGGTTTGGAGCGCGCTTGGTTTAGGATTTATTTTCATTCTACAATCTTTTCCGGAATTAACTAACTATTTTTCTTCTTTGTATACCGGCCGTGTTATTGGCCAGCCATTTTCTTATTATGTGCAATCGATTCTTCACCACGGTGTTACGTTTCCTTTGTGGTTTTTGGCTGACCTTATACTGTATACTCTACTTGCCCCTCTTTTTTATATTGTATTGAAGTTTACTTCAGTTGGTCTTGTTGTTCCTTTATTTATTTTGTGGATATTTTCCATACCTCTCCCACCGGTATTTTCTTTTTTATACAGGGGCGGATTTTTTTACCTGCTTGGCGCATATGTCGCGATTTCACGTGTTTACTTGCCATCTGAAAATGCTAAACAAATGGGCATATTTGCGTTTCTTTGTTGGATTATATTAATCGTTTCAAAAACCTGTGTTGCATTTGGTATATTTCCATCATTGTGGTTGACACTGCGGCAGCTCGATAATATGACGATTGCTGTAGGCATTTGCGCACTATGGTTTGGTTATGACATGATAGCTAAGTTAAGGTGTCTATCAACCATTTCCCTGTTAACTCCGTTTACCTTTTTTATCTTTGTCAGTCACGAGCCGCTTCTTGAACTTGTTAAACGCATCGGTGTAGATTTTGTTGGACGAAGCGAAAACGCTTTATTTATACTATATTGCGGGTCAATTGTCGTTACCCTGTGTATTACCATTGGACTTGGATTTTTACTCCGGAGGTTTACCTCAAAACTTTTTGTCTTTCTGGTCGGTGGAAGGTGAAATCTTTTTTCAGATATTGGCAGATACAGACAGACATTCTATAATAAAGACTGTTTTCTTTGCCGAGATGGCCGAGGTAGTCAAGGCGCTTGTCTGAAAAACAAGTTATCTGGGTGCAATTCCTAGTCTCGGCACTGTTAACGAAAATAAACAGTGCGGCGGTAGTTCAGTGGTAGAATGCTTCCTTGCCAAGGAAGAGGTCGAGGGTTCAAATCCCTTCCGCCGCTCCAAAATGTTGCCGGGTGGTGTAGTGGTAACACGTCTGCCTTTGGAGCAGAAGTTCCTAGGTCCGATCCCTAGCCCGGCAGCATATGTTACAGACCTCTTTTGCGGCTGAAATTTATACACGCTCGCTGTACTTCACTTATAAATATCTTTAAATCTTCATTTGCGAATGTTATATCATTTCGTTTTTTTAGTTCTTCTTCCATAAGATTTACTAGTAAATTTCGTTCATTTTCTCGAAGTGCACGAAAGGATTCAACAGATGTGCAAGGGAGGAGTTGAAGAATTTCTTCTAAGATTTGCATTTTTGTTTCATTGCCGTTAGGTACCTGAATATTTGCAATAGCTCTTTTTATTTCAAGATGTCTGAGTGATATTGTTGTAGTATCGAGATGTCCATTTTTGTTTAAGCGAGGGGTATAAAATACGACTTTTGTATTGCTATTAACCCATCGATTATGACGGTCAATATATCCTTTTTGTTTTAATGTAAATAACGCTACTTGAAATTCTTCGCGCGTTATTTTTTGTTTTATTATACTTTGTACGTATTCTTGTATTTCACGTTCTGTTACACCGCTTGGGTATGTTTTTAGTGCATCTATTAGTGCATTTGGAAGATTTGTAAATTGTCTATGGAATCTAGGTGCAGTTGATTCCGTTGTAAACAAGAGGGTGTACATTTGGTCATAGTTATTTATATCAAGATCAGTTATTTTTGTTTTCATGACCTCACCGAACGCGCGAATGAACATTTTTATGCCATTAACATTTCTATTCCACCTTACGCGTTGAAAATATTCATGCGAATACTGTACATTTTCAATTGACCTTACATCTTTATTTATTATTGGAGTACCATCCCGTAAAAATGTAAATGCGTTGGATGTATATAAACGTTTCCAATCTGCATGAGTAAAGGTACGAAGGCCAGGAAAAAGAAGATATAATCCCGTGTCATGCAAAAATTTTGCGGTTTCATACGGATCATAGGCCATACAAATAAGAAGTTCTGTTTTTAATAATTCATTCTTTTCTTTTCTTAGTTTTTCCCCAGCTCGTATAAAACCTTGAATACCTTTTCGAAGATCAAATAGGTTACCATTACCCTTTGTAAAAAACAGTGGAGTTAATGATGTGAACGACGAATCATAAAATAATTGGTCTGAGTGAATTAAATGTATTCGTAACGCGCGGATTGCAAGTTCCATTACTGCATCTATTGGTTTTTCATCAATATTTATACGTTCTTTGAAAAAAAGGCTATTCCTTTTATTCAAATCAAGTGTATACATGGTTTCGTCATTGCCATTCACATAAATTGGAAGACGGACATCCTGCGCGAGTATGGTATTTCCTCCAAGTCGATTTTGGTTTTCTGCTTGGATGCCGTCCTTGGGATATTCAGCGATGTCTATATGGAACACTCTCTCTTTGTCATTAAAAAATCCCATGGTCATGTGTATAACATTAGGATTTGTGCAGATTGGACCGTATTCTAAGTGTATTTTTGTATTGTGTTTATCAATGAAGTCGAGGTACGTGGTTTGGATAGGTACGCCATTTGTCGACGTCTCATATGTTATATTTTCTACTGCATCGCCTACATTTGCTTTGATATATGCGTATAAACTCTCAAGAGAGCCCGCGTCATTAAATACGAATGTGGTATCCATATCTTGATCGGGTCCCGATATTCGCGCAAAATCAAGCATATGTGTGGGATTATTTATAAAATATTTCATATTGTCGGCTTTTTTTCGTATTTTCCAGTTGGTATCAATATCGCCATGACCCGATAGATATCTTGCAAGACTCCCCACCAGCATAAAGCCTGCATTTGTTTTATCAGGGTAACGTGCAAGAAGTTTTATTTCCTCGTCTATGGAATACAGAAGCGATTTCGTATAGATGGGATTTTCAGAACGCACCAGAAAACTTTCTGTGTCATCAAACAACGATCTTTGATAGATAAGGTCGGGTTCAGGATTTCGGAATATCTCAGGATTTACCATAGTTTTACAGTTGAATATACATATATCCTTTTCCGCGGATGGACTTAATGGAGGCAGGTGGAATTTCAAATTCTGGTAATCGTTTTCGCACGCGCGCAATTATTTGATCAATTGCCCAATCAGAATAATTTGCATTTGTATTTGCTGGCCAAATTGCTTGCGCTAACGTTTCTCGGGAGATTATTGTTCCTGGTTGAGAAACCAGTATTTTTAAGGCCCTGATTTCTTTTCTTGAAAAAAAACTTCCGATTGGTACTTGATTGAGATAGACCATATTGTTTTCATATGTTAATGCATGGTCAGATCGCACACTTGCAAGAAGAGGTTTTCTTAAAATTGGTACAAGAAGGTGATTGTCATCACTAATAAGTCGTAATTTTATTAGGTGATTTATGCTATGTTGTTCCTCTTCGTTAAATATTTTTCTTCCAGTCAATAGTTTTAAAAGAACGCTTCGTTCAGACGACAATAGAGATTGAATAACCATGTTTTTTCGGTATACCATTCCATCAGTATCTTCATTCCAACTTTTTTGTAATCGAAGTTGCCGTACCGCGTCTTTAATAAACCACCATTTACCGCCACAGGTTGCTATCAGGTGATCAATTTGTGGATGCGTCATTGCAACGTTCCATTTTTTTGCAACATATTTAATAAAATGCTCCGTGTCTTTTTTATCGTATAAAGGATAGTAAAAAATACTATGTAATAACTGTGGGTATTGACGAAATATTGCAGCATATTGCGGGTGTGTTATGTCGACTTCAAAACAGCACACGCTGACAATAAACGGATTATTTTCATATAGTATTTCATGAAGAGCGGCAAGAAAAAATTTAGTGCTTTGTAGTAAAAGACTGTCGGCGGTTAGTACTATAAGTACGATTTGTATTTTTTTAACAGCAAGTTGTTTTATTACTGCTTCAAAAGAATCTTTTTTATGGATTATTTTTTTATTTTCTAGCTTCTTGATTATGTTATCCATTAAATCACTTTTTTCTTCAATATTAAGCAGAAGTGGATCTATCTGTAAAAATATTCGATGATATTCATCCTTTTGTGATTTTTTATTTTCTGAAATGAATTGCTCGATTCTTCGGACGCGGTCTGAATATGGAAAAAATAGAATTGAAAGATTATCCCCGATATCAAGCATTGCCTTCCAGGATTGCGCCGCTTGCTCATATTGATTTGTAACGACAGATTGGGCTAAACCAGACATATAGTTTTGAAGTATACCAGAAAAATACTATTTTGACAAATTTATGTCAGATATCTTATCAAGATCCTTAATTAAACCCATAGTACGCTACAGCTATGTTCAAAGCTGTGCAGTTATTGGTGATTGTGTTGGTTATGGCATTTTGTTGTGCAACTCCTATTTGGGCTGCCCCGTCCGATATTACTTCAGATGCACTTCTTTATTCAGTCAATACTGTTAGAGAGCAAAATGGATTACCTTCACTTATGATGAATGAGAAGCTTATTGTAGCCGCAAGATTGAAAGCTGAAGACATGAAAAATAATGAATATTGGGCGCATATAAATCCAAAAACAAATGATACTGGATGGACATTCATACAGCGAACTGGATATCACTATACGAAAGCTGGGGAGAATCTTGCTAAAGACTATCAAAGTGTGAATGGTGTTATTCAAGGGTGGCTCAATTCGCCAAAACATAAAAATGTTATGTTATCGAAAACATATACAGAAACTGGTATAGCAGTCATTTATTATCAAAAAGATGGGATAGAGCAGGCGCTTGTTGTTGAATTGTTTGCTTTACCTTATCAAAAACCTGAATCAGTAGTTGTTAATTTTATTTCCTTAGCCTTTGGCAAGGTGCTTAATAATATAATAACGTTATAAAAATTTTATTGACCTGAAGACCGCATCATTGAATAGACTGTCGGATAATAGAGAAATACAACTGGAAGCTCTTCAACCAATCGTTTTTGAAAATCCACGTACAGTTTTGTTCGCGTATCGGTATTTTGTTCTATTCGACCATCTTCAAGAAGTTTATCAATTTTTGCATTCGCAATACCTGATATATTTGTAGCTCCCTGTGTCGAATGCCAATAAACATACTGGTCAGGGTCCGTTGGAATGTCCTGAGCTGAAAGAAGAATTTGATATGGTTCATTAATGGTATTTGCAGTCCGTATATTTACTTTCAAACCCAGACTTTGCCAGCTTTTTACCATTTCCTGTGCAACTCCCAGGTATTGGGAAAATGTCGTAATGGTTATTTCTGCTGACGATGTACCCATTTTGGCGGCAGTAAATAATGCTTTTGCCTGTTTCATGTCAGGATCATAATGTTTTACTTCATCGGTGTATGCCCATGAGGTGGGCGCAATTGGAGAATACGCGTGGGTAAACCCAAGGTCTGGAATGGAATAGGCAAGCATTTGCCGAATTTGCTTATCTTTCATGAGAGGATCTTTCATATTAAAATACAGGGTAATAATTCTATTTTTGTTATAGGTTTTTTGAATGCGGGTATTCCTCCATTTTTCAAGTGTTGGATCAATGCTACTGATATCAGCAAGTTCGTCAATTTCTCCCAGCTTATATGCCAACATTGCTTGGTCTTCTGAACGATAGAAACGGTATTCCAGGGTCGGTAAAGGAGTAGTACCTGCTGCTACTAACCGAAGAAAGGTAATGGTTCCCCCTTTTAATCTAAGTGTTGATACTTTATATTGTCCAAAACCAGTCAGATTTTTTGAAAAAATAGGTTTGGAAACCAGAACAGTAAAAACACTGAATGGGTTTGGTAGTTTGACTTGTAATGTATGATCATCAAGTGCCTGAAATGTCACATTGTTAATATTGTAGTTAATATCTGAGGCTACGACTGGTTTTCCTGTATGCCAGGTGACAAGCGGATCTAAATGAAATGTATACAGCTTTCCGCTATCTGTTGATTCCCATGCTGTTGCCAATCCCTTTATTGCAGCTCCATTTTTTGCAATATTTGTGAGGCCGAAGCTCATTTGTTTTTGAATCTCAAGAGGAAGATTGCTTGGTGAGTATTCACCAACATACCCAATGCGGCGAGTAGCGGAGAGCTCTGAAGAACGAATAAGGGGGAAAATTTTCCACAAAGCAAACATAATCCCAAATCCTAGGATGATACCAATAACCAGTGACCGCGTGTATTTTTTTGCAAGTTCCCGAACGGCCCAAAACAAAAACCGTCCCCGTCGTAAAAGACTCATACGTTATTTCACGAGTAGATTTATAATTGAAATAATGAAAAAAATAACACCCGCAACAATAGTGGCACTGAAAATAACTTTTTCTGCACCTCTTTTTGTTCGATACGCTTCTCCACCAACTCCTGCGGTGAGACCGCCTTTGCTGTTTTGTAGAAGGATAAGTCCGACAAGTGTGATGGCAACAACAAGCTGAATAATAAGTAATACTGACCTCATGATTTGTACTCCAAAATCGATACTAGCACGTTTGCGAGCTTATCGCTATCGTGACGAATAAGGCTTCGCACAAGCGTATCTGATGGAGCCTTCGTAATAACGATATTGCTTACTATGTCATTTCGAATAATGTTGTATTCATTCCTTACCTTATCAAGGTCATCTATTACGGGAAGTTCGTGATATTTTGCGTAAACGGCTAATGCGTCTGGTGATAAAGCTTGATTATTCATAATAACAGTATTTATTCGGTTTCCAAGATATTTTTTTAATACATTGAGGTGATCGACAGCTGTGTAGTTATATGTCTGGCCGTTTTTCGTCATGAGGTTCATGATATAGACGACGGTAGCTTTTGATTTTTGTATTGCTTCAAGCATGCCATTTACTAATAAATTTGGAAGCACACTCGTATACAAGTCTCCTGGACCAAGAACAATAAGATCTGCTGATTGTAATGCGTCAATTGCTTCAGGATTGGCTTCTGCTTTTGGATCAAGTGCAACATCCGTTATTTTTAATGATCCATCATGTTCAGGTTCATCAATAATATGCTCACCTGTAACGGTTGTTCCATCTTCATAGGTAGCAGTAAGATTTGTTTTGGTAAAAGAGACTGGGATAACTGATCCATGAATCCGAAGCACCTTTCCAGTTTGTCGAATTGCCTCTTCCTGGCTTCCTAAAATATCTGCAAGCGCTGCCATAAATAGATTTCCGAAGGTCATACCGGAAATACCCTCTCCTTTTTCAAACCGGTACATAAAAAGAGTTCGCATGAGTCCCTTCCCATTTTTTTCGTCAGAAAGAGCTACAAGACATTGTCTGATATCAGATGTCGGTAACAGTCCAAATTCATCTCGAATTCGTTTATTACTGCCGCCGCTATCACTCATAGAGACAACAGCACTTAGCTTACAGGAATATTGCTTCATCCCCTTTAAAACGACGAATGTTCCAGTACCACCACCAATACAAACTACCCGTGGAAGATGTTCAGATGTTTTCATATTATTAGGACTCCGTAATATCCTCAAGAATATTCGTGATACACGTAACACTTAGTGACGTTGCAATAAGACACATGAGATATGAAAGAGACGTTGCTGGCATGACAAAGCCTGACCAGGTCAATCCAGGAAATATCCACGCGTGAATTGCAACATTTGGTGCAAGTAAGGTTAGAAGATAAATAACGATGACATTAATAAACCATGAAAGTAAACCAAATGTAAGGATATTAATCGGAATAAATAAAATTTTCAATATGGGTTTTACGATGAGCATGAGGAGTGACAAAATGAGTCCCGAGATAAACAAAGTTCCCCATCCACCGCCAACCGTAAATGCTGGAAACAGTTCTTTGGTTAGCCACAAGCTAAACACGTAAAATACCCAGACCTTGATGAAGTATTTCATAGTAAATATGCTATCAGATTGATAGCAGGGAATCAATTTACGATTCGTTCCATGTTTTGGCTCGTTTTAATCGGTGATAGCCAATCGCGAAGCGATGTGACTCATCGCGAATTCGCTTGAGAAGTTGAATAGCTGGACGGGTACTTGCAAGATGCAAAAGCTTCCAAATTCCATCAACAGGCATAACGATGGATTCATATTTTTTTGCAAGACCAATAATAGGAATTGAGACTGCGCTTCGTTTTATTGCTTGTTCTGCGGCTTTCACTTGCCCCTTCCCGCCATCAATCACGAGAAGATCTGGCAATGACCATTCCTTATGTTTTAGCCTCCGTTCTACAACTTGATTAATCATCGCAGTATCATTTGAACCTACAATATCCCGAATTGCAAATCTCCGGTATTGTGACCTGTCTATAATGCCGTGTTCCATGACGACGAGAGATCCCACGGGATCAGTGCCTGCATTATTGGAAATATCAACGCATTCAATTTTTTGTAGCTGTTGCATTGTTGGGTATGCAGTTATCAGAATGCTTCGAAGATCTTTAAGCTCCTGTTCAACAGTTTCGCCGATGGTAACTGCATCATCAAGATATAATGAAGGATCAAAATGTGTCAGTAATAACTGCTGGAGCGCAATTATTCGGTCTCGAAGTTGTGCTGCTTGTTCGAAATGATTATTTTTTGCTTCTTCGTTCATTTCTTGTTCAA
This sequence comes from Candidatus Gottesmanbacteria bacterium, assembly GCA_903821745.1. Lineage (GTDB taxonomy): Bacteria > Patescibacteriota > Microgenomatia > UBA10105 > UBA927 > CAIJMI01. The sequence goes on along the minus strand of CAIJMI010000005.1, from coordinate 95,699 downwards.
GATCGTTTGCAACCGGTAAAATATTGCCTTCCAAAATACGTTTAATTTTAAAAATATTTTTTCGGTACTGTTGAATTAACAGCTGTTTTGGTTGTCCTTCAGGCATTTTTACTATTTCTGATGGGCACGGAGAACAAAGGTTGATATGGGTATAGAAACAAGGTTTGCCCGTTCGTTGTTTTTGGGTGCAATATGGAATACAACGCCGTATTGATCGAAGAATGGATTTTGCAACACGCGTTGATTGGAATGGTCCTGCGTAAAATGTATGTTTTTCTGGTGACTTCGGTTTTCTTGTAAGTTGAATGCGTGGTAAGTTGTCTTCCAGTGACACATGGATGTAAATTGGGCTTTTATCGTCCTTTGCAATCATGTTGTACTTTGGTTGGTACGTTCGAATAAGATTGGATTCAAGAAGCAATGCATCAAACTCGGTTACTGTATCCTTATGGTCCAAATCTGCAATAGTGGAAACAAGTTGTTCCGTCTTTGGTGATAAGGTGTGCCCTTTTTCAAAATATTGTTTTACCCGTCGTCTCAGATTGACGGCTTTTCCGACGTAAATGATTGTGTCAGAAGCATCTTTATAGAGATAGACGCCAGGAGTTGTGGGAAGTTCGCTTACTTTTTTTTGAATATCAACCATAGAATAATAATCAGGCAGATAAAAATAATACTTATTGGCATAAGGAGCCAATACATGGGAGTTACCGTATAGGTAAAAGAATTTATTTCTCCATTCACAGAAACATTCACCGTGCCTTTTCCGTTTGAGAGATAATTTGGAATGGATATAGAAATCGGAAGAGTGATCATTCCAAACGGAGGGATGTTCTCTTCTTGTTTTTCTGTATGAAACAAAAATGGGTTTGCGTCAATAACAATCGCAACTTTTTCTGACGTTGTATTGCCTAAATTTTCTATCTGGACTGATCCAACAAGATTTTTGCCGGCTGAAACTTTTTTTGGTAGTAAAAAAGTAGTTCTAAAACTATTGTTTACGATGGTTTTCATAACTGGCGCAAATGTAACAGACACATTTTTTTTCGGTATGGAACCTTCTTTGTAGGAACCTGCTGGATAGGGAGTTTCACTTGATTTTCCATGTACGACGAACGCAATATGATTAAAATCGAACACATCAAAATAGTTTACTCCACCTGTGGTATGCCCCCATGTTGGGTCAATTGGTATCCAGACCTGCTTTGTTGTATCGTAATATTCTGGCCATGCATGTAAAACATCAGATCCCGTAAGCAATGGACGCAGCTTTGCATCCGTCGTATATGCATACCCAATCACTTCGCGTGCCGGAATACCCGCTGCTCGCGCAATTGCAATAAACAGATCAGTAAATTCCGTACATACACTGTTTGTCGGATCAGCAAGTGCGCCAACTGCACCTTTTCGTATGGATTCTTTGTTGGTTGTTTTTGTATAAGATAGCGTTCTTATAACATAATCGTATATTTCCCGAGGGGTTGTATATTGTTTGGCTAGTGACTGAATTTTTGTATCTCCGATTTCCCAATACCGCTGCTGCTGAAGATAAACCGTTTTATCCGTAAGTGCCGTTTGTATGGTTTTTTTTGCTTTATTGTACGTTTGTACATTGAGTTTTGCATTCACGTCTACTTTTTGCATGGAAGAAAGTTCATAATTCGCTATCCAATTTCCGTCCTCATCCTTTTTCATTTCTTTTGGCTTTGGATTCATACTGATAATACTGACGGTTTGATATGCAGTATCTGCAGGAATCGTAATGGTTGTTAGTTTAGATGATAACGTATCATTTTCGAGATTATACGTTGCCTCCACAATATAGGATTGAAATTCCCCGTATCCTGCGTAAATACCACCGCTAATCAACTGCGCTTTTATCCACCTTCCGCCCACTGCCGGAAGTGGTGTCATATATGCATTTGGTGGAAATGAGGAAGGTGTTTGTAAAGAAACGTTATATTCTCCAAGCGTTTCATCTTCCGTTATTCCGGGAATTTTTATTTCCCATATATTTCCGAGCTGCTCTGCGATGTCCCCGTTTTCATAGCGAAGTGAAAAGTTGAGCTGTTTGTCGAGTCCCACAACCTGTTCATTAAACAAGACAACGATCTGTGTTTTTCCTCCACCTTGGGTAATTTTAGGCGTAATGACGCCTTTTTTGTCATAGGCGATAACATTATGGATTTTATCGCTTTCAATACTGATTGCGTATTGCTTGGGATATAAATTTGATTGCTTGTTGGTAAGCGTTATGTTTTGTGTAACAATGGTTGTCCCGCTTGGAGAAACCGCATACTGCGTATCATAATCCGCAATAAAATCAGCGGCTTTCAAGGATGTAGGAAGGAAACAACAAACAACAATACAAGAAATGTATTGGATATACCGTATGATGTTTAATTTCATAACACTGTTTGTAAAAATTGTCCGGTCGCAGATGCACTATTGTTACTTATTTCAAGAGGAGTTCCGACGGCAATTATTTTTCCCCCTTCGTCTCCCCCTTCCGGACCCATGTCAATAATCCAGTCTGCATTCTTTATTATATCCAAATTATGTTCAATAACGATAACGGTATTTCCATAAGCAGTCAGACGGTCAAGCACATGTAACAATTTTTCCAAATCCGCAAAGTGTAACCCTGTTGTTGGTTCATCAAGTACGTAGACTGTTTTTCCTGTCGCACGGCGCGAAAGTTCTGTTGCTAGTTTCACGCGCTGGGCTTCACCACCGGAAAGCGTAGTTGCGGGTTGGCCTAATTTCATATATCCAAGACCGACATCCTGAATGGTTTTGAGTTTTTCCTGGATTCCTGAATGATGTTGAAAAAACCCGATTGCTTCGTCAACACTCATCTGCAGGACATCTGCTATATTTTTTTCGTGATACAGGACCTCAAGCGTCTCCTGGTTATATCGGGTTCCTTTACAAACTTCGCAGGTAACAAAGACATCAGATAAAAATTGCATTTCAATACGCTTTTGTCCTTCACCTTCACATGCTTCGCACCGACCGCCTTTTACGTTAAATGAAAACCTTCCTGTTGTGTACCCTTTTGCTTTAGCGTCAGGCATCATCGCAAACAAATCACGGATGTAGGTAAATAATCCGGTATATGTGGCAGGATTGCTTCGGGGAGTTCTACCAATTGGTGATTGATCAATAAGAATCGTTTTATCAATTTTTTCAAGACCTTCAATTTTCTCAAAATGTCCAGGTTTTTCCTTTGATACAGGATTAAAGTGGTGCTGCAACGCTGGAAATAACGTATCTACAATAAGGGATGATTTTCCGCTTCCTGAGACGCCGGTAATACAAACCAATTTCCCAAGTGGAATCGTTGCTGTAACATTTTTTAAATTATTATGTGTCGCGCCAATGATGCGAAGATGTTCATTGTCCGATTCTTTTTTGGCAACCGTATCAAAAAGAAATGGACGAAGTGTCCGTGTGATTGTTTTTTTGTTTGATAAATACTGGCTGGTCAGGGATTTTGATGTAAGAATCTCTTCAAACGTACCCTGAGCAACAATTGTTCCTCCATGTTCTCCTGCACCTGGTCCAAAATCAACGATATGATCAGCAGACTCCATCATTTCCCGGTCATGTTCAACAACAATGACGGTATTTCCTAAATTGCGAAGATGGTGCAGTGTATCAATGAGTTTTCTGTTATCCCGTTGGTGTAGTCCAATTGACGGTTCATCAAGCACATAGAGTACTCCGGAAAGTCCTGAACCGATTTGAGAGGCAAGTCGAATACGCTGTGCTTCGCCGCCAGATAATGTTGATGCACCGCGGGCAAGGGTAAGATACGTGAGTCCCACATTAAGAAGAAACTGTAACCGGATACGTATTTCTTTTAAAATTGGTCCTGATATAATTTTTTCTCGTGCACTCAACATGGATTTTGTTTGGTGTGATAGACGTTCTACCCAGTGAATGGTTTCCTGAATAGAAAGCCCTGTGCTATCCGCAATTGAAAATCCATCAATAGTTACTGTAAGACTTTCTTTTTTTAGCCTCGTTCCATGACATTGATCGCATATTTCTTCGCGCATAAATTTTTCAATTTCCTCACGCATATACGAAGATTGTGTTTCCCGATGCCGTTTTTTAAGCTCTGCAATAAAACCGTTAAAGGACTCATGTATTGTTGTAAATTCTCCAAATCGGTTTGTGCCTTCAACTTCATGAATCGTTTCACCAGTGCCGTACAGCAATATCTCTTGTTGTTTTGCTGTCAGCTGGCCGATGGGTTTTCGTGTATCAATATTGTACGCATCGGCAACTGTTTTTATAATTCGAGCAAACCAAGTGTCATGTAAAAACATGCGAGAGAATGGTAAAATACCGCCTTCACTGATGGATAATTCCGGATTCATAATCAGCGTCGAATCGACCGTTGATACAAAACCAATACCGCCACACGCAGGACATGCTCCATGCGGAGAATTAAATGAAAACATCCTAGGTTCCAATTCAGAAATTGACGTGTTACAGACTGGACAGGAAAAATGTTCTGAATATATGGTATCTTTGACCTTTTTTGGATGTTCCGAGAACGCAAATACCGTATCTTTAATCTGTGAAATCGTTACCAATCCTCCTGAAAGAGCCAATGCTTGTTCAACACTGTCGGAAAGCCTGCTGGTAATTGTGTGTTTTATTTTTTCATCACGGAACGACTTTTTTTCAATACTCACCTTATCAACGACAACATCAATTGTGTGTTTATTTGTTTTTATAAGAACCACAACATCATCGATTGGATAAAAAATGCCATCGACGCGAATTGTTTTGTAGCCTTTTGCTTTTAAGTTCTCAAATAAGCCGCTATATTCGCCTTTCCTATCACGAATAAGAGGTGCAAGCACCATGAGAAACACCGTTTTTTTGGTGGTATCGGTTAGTTGCGATTGGGTTTCAGTAAGTACCATGGAAACAATTTGCGCCGTTGAAAGTTTTGAAATTTCTCTCCCACACGTTGGACAATGTGGATGACCAATTCTTGCAAACAGCAGCCGTAGGTAATCGTAAATTTCCGTTACTGTGCCAACGGTTGATCTTGGATTGTGAGAAGTTGATTTTTGATCAATGGATATTGCAGGTGACAAGCCAATAATGTTGTCTACATCCGGCTTATCCATAATGCCTAAAAATTGTCTGGCATAGGATGAGAGAGACTCAACATACCGCCGTTGGCCTTCAGCATAGATCGTGTCAAACGCAAGCGATGACTTACCGGATCCTGATACCCCAGTAAAAACAACCACTTTTTTTTTCGGCAGCAAACAATTTATGTTTTTTAAATTATGCTGCCGTGCTCCTGATATGATGATTTGATCGTCCATATATTATTTCACCCAACCAAATTGACCGCGGATGGTCCCGTGGCACAACAGATATTATACTCCATATCTACTTCTTTGCAGCAAGTGATGCAATAAAATCGCGTATTGATGCAGCTTCTTCGAATTGCAAATTTTTAGAAGCCTTCTGCATCAGAATACGCATTTTATGAATGAGTTTTTGCTTGTCAAGTTCTGTCATCGATTCAACCTTTTTGTCGGTATATGTTGCAAGGTCGGTATATATTTTTTCCGCGGCTTCATGCTGCTGGCTCCATTCTGCAATGAGTCCTGACCGTATAGCCTTATGAATGGTTGTCGGCGTAATATTATGTTTTTTGTTGTATGCAAGCTGCACTTTTTTCCGCCGTTCTACTTCTTCAACTGCTGCAGTAATCGATTTTGTCATCATATCAGCGTAGAGAATAACTTCTCCCTTAATATGCCTTGCTGCTCGACCCATGGTTTGAATTAAACTAACACGACTTCGTAAAAATCCTTCCTTGTCTGCATCAAGAATGGCAACCAAGGACACCTCTGGTAAATCCAGGCCTTCGCGAAGTAAGTTCACACCAATAATGACATCAAATGCGCCTTTCCGAAGATTGGCAAGAATTGTTGTCCGATCAAGCGTTTCAATATCCGAGTGAATATATTCAACAAGTACGCCTTTTTGTTTTAAATACGCGGTGAGATCTTCAGCCATTTGTTTTGTTAGTGTTGTAACAATAACGCGTTCATGAAGCGCAATGCGCTTTGTAATTTCCTTTTCTAAATCCGCAATTTGTCCTTTGGCAGGACGAATGGAGATAATAGGATCAATAAGGCCGGTTGGACGAACCAATTGTTCAACAATGTGTTTTGCGTTTGTCAGTTCCCAGTCATCAGGAGTTGCGGAAACATACACGGTTTGTGGGCGTTTCCGTAAAAATTCATCAAATACCATTGGCCGATTATCAAGGGCTGAGGGAAGTCTGAATCCGTAATCAATAAGCGTTTGTTTTCTTGACCGGTCGCCATTGTACATGCCGCGAATTTGTGGAATCGTCATATGGGATTCATCAATAAAGAGAAGCCACGGTTTTCCTTTTGTTGCTTCTTCAAAATAGTCAAAAAGTGTGTAGGGTGGATCTCCCGGCTTTCTTCCGTCAAAATACCTAGAATAATTTTCAATTCCGTTGACATAGCCAACTTCCTGCAGCATTTCCAAATCATGGGTAACCCGTTCATGAATCCGCTGTGCTTCAATAAGTTTCCCTTGTTTTTTAAACAGGGCAACCTGTTTTTCCATATCCGCTTGAATTACCTTAAGGACCTCCTTATACATCGTTGGATCTGTCATGTAGTGTTTTGCAGGATAAATAACTACCGCAGGTAGTGTATCTTCAACATTTCCAGTAAGCGGGTCGACATGGGATAGAGATACGAGTGTATCGTTTATGATTTCAATTCGTAGAAGTTGATCTTCGTACGCCGGAAAAAGATCAATTGTTTCTCCACGAACCCGAAAGTACCCTCGTTTTACTTCCCACATGTTCCGTTCATATTGGAGTGCAACCAGCCGGGTAATAATGTCTTCCCGACGGATTTTCATTCCTGTTTTTAGCTCAAGGGCAAAATTGCCGTATTCACGAGGTGATCCAATGTTATAAATACAAGAGACGGATGCAACAACAATCGTATCTGGACGAGTAAGGATGTTTGCGGTGGCTGCTAAACGCAGTTTATCTATTTCTTCATTAATCTGCGTTTCTTTTTCAATATACGTATCCGATTGTGGTATGTAGGACTCCGGCTGATAATAATCATAATAGGAAACAAAATAGGAAACAGCGTTTTTTGGAAAGAAATCCCGAAACTCCTGATATAACTGGGCTGCTAATGTTTTATTATGTGAAATGATGAGCGTAGGACGTTGCAATTTTGCAATGACGTTTGCCATGGTGAAGGTTTTACCACTTCCAGTTACCCCAACAAGCACCAGATCTTTATAATTTTTTTCCAAATGATTAACAAGCGCGTCAATTGCTTCTGGTTGATCACCGGTTGGCTTCATATCGCTTTTAAGTGAAAATGAAATCATATGGTTTTCTGTTCGGTCTTTGTCAAATTTGATACGGTTTGTTTATAATAAATACTATTGACGGTTCGTGTTTTGTATGAAATACTACCATTAATAGTAACACACATTCGGTTTTTATTTAATATATGACTGCAACATTATATCCGAAAGAACGTCAACTCTTAGAGTTTATCACGCAATTCATTCAACGGTATGGGTATGCACCAACACTCAAAGAAATGGGTGCATCTGTCGGTATTGGATCGGTTGCAACGGTGCATGAACACATTAGCCGTCTTCGAGATAAAGGCTTTGTCAGAAAACTTGATGGTACGGCTCGCGGTATTGAAGTAGTCAAAGAGCAATACCGTGTTGGGTCAACCGAAGCTGCAGTAGAGTTACCAATCCTAGGCTACATTGCCGCAGGGCAACCATTGGAGCCATTTACAGACCCTAATCAGTACATGGCTGTTGCACCAGGAATGATTTCCCAAGAAAAGGCTAATTACGTGTTGCAGGTCAAAGGAACATCCATGATTGATGACGGAATCCTTGATGGAGATTACGTTGTTGTACAGCACCAACAGGACGCAAAGAATGGAGATATTGTTGTTGCCCTTCTTCCGAATGGATTTGCGACACTTAAACGCATTTATTTTGAAAAAGATCGAATCAAACTGATGCCGGCTAATTCCACCATGTCTCCTATTTTTACCACCCACGTAAAAATACAAGGACGTGTGGTCGGGGTCATACGCCGCTATTCTGTCTCCTAAACGCGTATAATACGTCTATGGCAACCTTATTTCTTGTCTCCACACCTATTGGGAATATTGATGATATTTCCATTCGTGCATTAAAAACTATTTTTTCGTCTGAAATTATCGCATGTGAAGATACCAGACAAACAGGACAGCTCTTGGCCATTTTAAAAGAGCGATTTCCAACGTATGTTGGCGATATCACACCAAAACTCATTGCATATCACGATAAGAATGAAGAAAAACTTGTTCCAGAACTTATCGGATTTCTTAAAAATGGTACTTCAATTACGCTTGTTTCAGACGCAGGGACCCCAATGATTTCCGATCCTGGCTATCGGCTTGTAGAGGCAGCAATAAAAAGAAATATTTTAGTAACACCGGTTCTAGGGGCATCCGCAATACTTCCTGCGTTACAGCTTTCCGGATTTCCGGTGAATCATTGGACTTTCGTCGGGTATTTGCCTGAAAAACAGGGACACCGTATGAAACTTCTCGAAGAATTAAAAACAGCAGGCAATACCGTTGTTTCCTATTGCGCTCCGCATAAGCTTAGCCAAACTCTACTTGATATCGAATCAGTATTTGGCCTGTCAAAGCAGATCGCCATTATTCGAGAACTCACGAAAGTTCATGAAAATGCCTGGAGAGGTACAATAAAAGAGGCAAAAGAAAGACTGAATGATGTAAAAGGTGAGTTAGTTGTTATATTTTAACTATTTATAACTCTTCGGTGGTTACTTTCGCGTTATCAAACATTCGGGACCAGGAGTCAATATCCTTTGTATGCAGTAGCCCTTTTTGTGCTCCAACATACCCAATAACGGAGGCTGCATTCATGGTGCCCCATTGGAGTGCTTTTTCAAATGATAACCCCTTCAATATTGCTGCAATAAATCCGGAATTAAAGGAATCTCCTGCGCCGGTTTTTTCAAGGACTGTTACAGGAATTATGGACATATGGACATAGTGTGTTCCATCTGTCCCATAAACGCCTTTTTCATTGTCCGTCATGATGACTGTTTTTGGCCCAAGTTTTTGGAGCACCTGCAATATTTCCTTTTCCTTCCCTTCACTGTTTGATACTTCACTAAACGTTTCTGCTTCTTCACGATTGACAAACAGAATATTTGTTCGTTTCAGGACCATATGTATGTCTTCAATTGGTGCACGTTTTTGTAGGCTTCCGGGATTAAACATAAGAATGATCTTTGGTGATTCAATGAGATGATTTATGAGTTCCTGATAGTAAGGTAGAAATCGTTCACCCATTGATGTAAGGTAGATATAGGGAGGTAGGGGGTCAATTTTTTCATAGACGTATTTTTTGGGAGCATGATATGTAAAAATTGTTCGTTCACCCTGATAGGAAATAATCGTCGAATAATTTGATGAAATACCAGCCTGTACCGTTACATACTCCATGCCAACATCTTCATGTTGCAATTCCCCAAAAATAACTTTACTGATATTATCCGTTCCAATTGTGGTTAGAATTGTAGATGGAATATCCAAACGTTGTAGCCCAATGGAAACATTTGTCGCGTTACCTCCTGGAAATGATTCGAGATGTTCAACGGGAATCTTGTCACCATATGGAAAACAGATGTATTTTTCCTCCGCCCTCATTTGTGGAAGCGTCTCACCTATTTGAGGTGCCATAAAGACATCAAAGGCAACATCTCCGATAACAAGAACTGTTGTTTTATCCATATAGTATTGCCGCTACCTTTTTTGACAACTCAACTGGGTCATCTGATTGCCAAATATTTCGCCCAACCGCAAATCCTGCAACGCCAATGGATATACATTCCCGGATTTCCTGCAAAAATTCTTCTTCTGTTTTTTTGGCTCCACCCTGAACAAGTACCCCGGTTTTCCCAGCTGACTCGACAACCCACCGAAATGAGTCTTTGTCACCTGTGTAGGGCAACTTTACAAAATCAGCACCTAGTTCTAATCCAAGCCGTGCTGCATAGGAAAGCGTTTCGCGGGTATTTTCCCGTCCTGCAACATTTTTTCCCCGTGGATATGCCCACAATATGACGACAAGTCCTGCCGCGTGCGCTTCATCTTCAATTTGGCTAAACTCCTTCATCATGGTGGCTTCGTGCTCACTTCCTATATATATGGTGTACCCGACTGCCTTTGCCCCCAATCGTATCGCTTCTTTGATCGTGCAAAGCTGCGGACTATATGGTTCCTCATCTTTATGGAATGATGTTTTTCCATTGAGTTTAATAATAAGCGGCGTTTTTTCAACTTTTGGGTCATAGTAGCTCTCTGCAATACCTTCATGAAAAATAATTCCGGTATAGACATTGGATTTTCGCGCAATGTTTAAAACAAATTCTGGATCAACATTTTTTTCATTAAAATCGGTCGGACCGTGTTCAAACCCTTGGTCATAGGCAAGCAAAAATACTTTATTTTTTTTCATGATGATCGATCGATCTGTCATATTATTTCGTAAAAAGTTGTGTTGAAATTTCAAGCAATCTGTTGTATTTGGCAACCCGCTCACCACGGGCTGGGGCACCAAATTTCACGTAGTCTGCCTGAACCGCAACGCCTAGGTCAGCGAGAAATGTATCGTTTGTTTCACCCGACCTATGGGAGATAATACATTTCATGTCATTTTTTTTGGCAAGGGCAATCACATCAAACACTTCAGACAATGTTCCAATACGATTTGGTTTAATTAAAATTGCCGAACAGGCCTTTTCCCGTATTGCTCGTTCAAGACGTGTTTTATTTGTCGCAATGAGATCATCAGCTGCAATAAGGGTATCTTTATCCATCTCTTTTGTAATGGCGGTCCAACCGAACCAGTCATTTTCCTCAAGCGGATCTTCCAAATACAATATTCTATATTTTGCATGAATGTCTTTTAAATATTGAATAAAGTCTTTTGTGGTGTAGGCGGCAGCTCGATCTTTAATAAGATATCCTTGGTCTGTTTTAAAAAGTGTGGCTGCAAGGTCAAGTCCTAAAAATGTGTCAATCCCAAATTGATACGTTGATGATTTTATTGCTTCAAGTACGATTTCAATAGCATCAGTATTAGTAAATAGATTGGGTGTAAAACCACCTTCATCTCCAACAGATTGACCTGCATTCCGAAATGCGAGTATTTTTTGCGTTGCTCTATAAATTTCAACACCCATTTGGTAACTTTCAGGAAATGTTTTATTTGATGCTGGAATAATTTGGAACTCCTGAAAATTTAAATTTCCTGCACCATGTTTGCCACCATTAACAATATTAAAAATTGGCGTTGGAATACGTTTCACTTCAGTTTGGTGATATTGTGTGTACATTGCATTTAAATATGTATAAAGCGGCGTAAGACGTGCATTTGCAGCCGCTACCGCAACAGCATGGGATACGGTCAATAGGGTATTTGCACCAAGTTTAGATTTATTCGGCGTTCCATCAAGCTCAATCATCGTTTTATCAATGAGAGATTGATCATCTGCGGGCTTGCCGCGAAGAGCATTTGAAATTGTCGCATTGATAAGATTCACTGCATTTTTTACCCCAAACCCGTCAAAACGATTTTGGTCATCATCACGAAGTTCCTGGCAGTCAAATTTGCCAATTGCCATTCCTGTTGATACCGATGCAGTTCCACGATAGCCGCTTTGCAGTATAACTGTTGCTTCGAGCGTTGGGGTTGCACGAGAATTAATTATTTCCCGAGCATATATTCCATAGATAGTTGTATCGGCAGGTTGCGCCATAAAACATTATTTTGTTTTTGTTACCAGTCTTTTTTCTACATGGGCAATTATTTCTCGAACGTGCTCAACTGCATCGGGATTAAGTGAAACACTAGTTATACCCCAAGATACTAATTTTTCAACCAAGTCAGGATAATCTGAAGGGGCCTGACCGCATATGGACACCGTCACATTTCGTTTAATACAGGTTTTGATTGTTTTTTCGAAGGCCCATAAGACGGAGGGATCCTGTTCGTTGAATTCTTTGGCAACTTCGCTATTATCGCGGTCAGTTCCCATTATAAGCATAGTTAAATCGTTTGATCCAATGGAGACGCCATCAACGCCAACATCCAAGAAATCGTCTAATCTTATGACATTGGTTGGAATTTCTACCATTAAGAATAATTTAAAATTTGACGACCTTGTGAGCCCATTTGCGGCCATAATTTGTTTAATTTTCAACAGCTCTTGCGGCGTCCTGACAAAAGGAACCATGAACCAAAGGTTTTTTAAGTTGTGCTTATTTCGTACTTGCTTAATGGCAGCAAGTTCCATTTCAAATACGCGCTGATCAGCAACATACCGTGCAGCTCCTCGAAAGCCAAGCATGGGATTGGATTCTTCTGGTTCATAGAGATTTCCACCTTTTAGGCTTCGGTATTCATTTGTTTTAAAATCTGTTGCACGATAAATAACAGGCCTCGGAGAAAATGCTTTACAAAATGTTGCCAGCTGATCTGCAAGCGTGTCGATAAAAATATGTTCTTTGTGGTCAGCAATTAATTTTTTTGGGTGCGTTCCGATACCTGCAATCATAAATTCAGCCCGTAAAAGTCCGACGCCGTCAACATCCATTCTTGCAATTGCTGCTGCCCGTTCGGGTTCTGCAAGATTGACATATACTTTTGTCGCAGTTTTAATATGTTTCATTTGTGTAACCGGAACTTTTAAGGAACTGGCAGTCAGTGCACCTTTGGAAATAACGCCGGTTGAACCGTTAACCGTTATAACCATGCCGTCTTTTACACTTTTCATGATTCCTTCTGTTCCGACAACTGCTGGAATTCCAAGCTCGCGGGAAACAATGGCTGCATGAGATGTTCGACCTCCGCGTTCGGTTACAATTGCTGTAGCTTTTTTCATTGCTGGCACATAATCGGGATTTGTTTGTTCGGCAACAAGAATGTCACCGTGCATAATTTTTCCAATTTCCTTGGCACTTGAGAGAATTTTTACGGGTCCTGATGAAATACCTGGACTTGCTGGATCACCTTGGGCAATGACATCCTGTTCTTTCACCGTTGATGAAGATGCGTTTTCCGACTTCATGCCGATTGTTGTTACCGGACGGGTTTGAACAATATAAACTTTGTTCTTCTCAATCGCCCATTCACTGTCCTGCGGGAAGTAATAATGCTTTTCTAATTGTTTTCCAAGAGTGGCAAGTGTAAGTATCTGTTTATCGGTGAGTTTTATTTTTTCTCCGGTTTTTTTTAAAAGCGGAATAATTACGTTTTTTCCATCCTTTCGAAGCATCATCTTTTCCTGTGTTTTGGCAATTTTCTTAATGATATCATTTGATTTTTTGTCTACTTCATAATGATCTGGTGTCACCATACCCTGTACAATCATTTCTCCAAGACCATAAATTGCTTCAATAACAACGTGCTCTTTGTTATTCGTTACGGGATCAATGGTAAACATGATGCCGGAGTTGTCTGATTCGACCATTTTTTGAACAGGAACAGCTATTCCAACACGAAAATGATCAAAATGATTTGTCTGTCGGTAAAAAATTGCTCGAGCGGTAAAGAGTGATGCCCAACATTCCCGAATTTTTTCCAGAAGATTTGCTTCGCCCTTCACATTTAAAAATGTTTCTTGCTGGCCTGCAAATGAGGCATTTGGAAGGTCTTCGGCTGTTGCTGATGATCGAACAGCCACGAGCGGATGTTTAAAAATCCCTTTTTCGAGTTGAAAATACGCCTGAAATATTTTTTGTGCAATTGCTTTTGGAATAGGCGCGTGTTCAATGACAAAACGTACTTCCTTTGATGCCTTTTCAAGGTCCTTGGATGATTCAACATTGAGGCCTTCTATAATGGATACGATTTTATCCCGCAAATGATTCTCGTCAAGAAACTGATGATAGGCATCAGCTGTAACGATAAATCCATTGGGAACAGGAAAACCCGCCTTTGTCATTTCACCTAAATTTGCACCTTTCCCACCAACGAGCGGAATATCTTCTTTTCCTACATCACGAAACCATACAACGAATTTTTTCGCCATATATTCAGTATGGAGAATATTTTCAATTCGTGCAAGAGGGCTTCCTCATTTTGCAAGCTGGGCTTTGAAATAATCAACCCACGGAATTGCTACGGGGTCAGTATCATAAAGCATCGCAAGGTAGAACGTTGCATATCCTGCAAGCACATAGCCTTCCAAAACTTGAGAAAGTTTATCAGATCCCGTAAACAACACTGATTTTGTTTGCACATGCTGTTGCCCGACCACATCTTTCGTTATTGCAAACCGTTTTTGAATTTTCGGACTATAGAGCGACGACTCAAGAAAAACAAAAATCCCATTTTGATGGAGGGTTTCCGGATGTTTGAGACCTTCAAGTAAATGGTGATTAAGCTCCGGAATATACCGAAAATCAGATATATTTTTTGCCGTCTCATTCATTTGGTTGGCAAATCCGTTTACAAAACCGCGCATAAATTCTGCAGCAACAAAAAAGACATGCTTTTCTTTAAGTTCAATGGCAAGTTGTTTTGCCTGATTATTTGTTGTTACGACCATGCCATTCATTTTTGCGCCGGCCTCTCTACTAAATGCAATTGCCTTATCTACCTCTTCGTTTGTCAGCACCAAAAACCCAAGGTTTTTTAAAAACGCCATGTGCGCCATGAGCAAATATCCACCACCAACTCGTGGTTGACCACAAGGATTTTTCTTTGCGTCAAATTGATAGTGTGGTAAATTATTGGTCTTGAGAAGATCAATTATTGCCCCACCAAATGCAATGCCCGCTACTTTTGCCTTTTTTTCTAACGCTTGTTTGCCACAGGATATAACTTCCTCCGTTGTTCCCGAATAGGAAGATAAGATAACGAGTGTCTCGCTATTTACGTATCCTGGAATATCATAGCCGTCGATTATTTCGTAAGGAATGGTAATTTTTTCTTGGAATAATTCTTTCACCGTTCGTGGAGTAAAGCGTGAACCGCCCATTCCACAGACAACAATATTTTTTACTTTTTTATACTCTTCAGGAAAAACAACACCTGAGGCTTCTTTCCATGAAGCTTCACATTGATCAGGAAACATCCCGATAGATCCAAACACATTTGAGGGATCTAACGCTGTAATTGCATTGTTGTCATCAAGATTTTGCATAAATCTCCTTTTGTATAATGGTTAGTAATTGTTCGTGAAGTATTCCATTTGAAACGAGAATTCCCTCAGAAAGATCATGATTAATTATTGGTTCACCTTTCCAGTTTGTTACTTTGGCACCCGCTTCTTCAGCAAGAAGAATTGCCGGCGCAACGTCAAACCATTTAAGACTATTGGGTAAGCAAAGAGTGGCATCAATAGAACCTTGTGCTACCCAACTTATCAATCGTGAATCATCCCAAAGAGTTCGTAACCGATAGGCAGATAACATAAACTGTTTAAACAAACGCAGATATGTATCCATGACTTCCGGCGTTTGTTTTGCTTTTGTCATTATATTCGAACCGATAAATGCCACGTCGAGTTTATCCGTTTTTGAAACCGTTAATCGATTTATTTTATCCCGGAATGCGCCGTTCCCCAAGGAACTACTGAATAATTGATTATGACCGATGCGACGAATCACACCTGCAACAAGTTTTTTATCCTCTTCTACCGCAATTAATGAGTTATATTGACCCATTCCTCGAACGTAATCTTTTGTTCCATCCAGCGGATCGATGATCCAGATATATTTTGCATCTGCATTTTCCTTACCGAATTCTTCACCATAAAACCCATGACTGGTATACAGTTTCCTCACTTCTGATTTAATGTATTTTTCAACTTCTACGTCAGCGCTTGTTGCAACATCCACTATATCTTTTTGTGTCGCGATAGTAAACGATTGTTCGTTAGCCACAAGAATTTTAGCGGCTTGTTCGACAATTCGTTCGGCTTGTTGTTGTAATTCTAAATAAAAAGCTGAGTCGTTCATTTAACAATTGCTCCCATTGATTTCATAAACTCCATTAATTCTTTCGTTTTTATGTCTAAAATTTCTTTGGTGTCCGCCTCAACATTTAAACGGATTACCGGCTCGGTTTTTGAGGCTCGTACGTTAAACCAATACGTCGGATACCAAACGCTCATTCCATCAAGTTCGTCTTTACTTGCAGCGTCCGTAAATCCTGTTTTAATTGCTTCAATAATCTGCGGAATTTTTTCTGTTGTGAAATTGATTTCTCCGCTTGCAGGATACACGTCAAGTTCATCAACCAGTTCTGATAGTTTTTTCGTTTCTCCCCCAAGGAGAGAAAGAACCATTAGTGCAGTGAGAATACCGCTTTCTGCACGGAAAAAGTCCCGGTGATAATAATGACCGGAATGTTCACCTGCGAAAATTGCTCCGGTTTCGCGCATGTAGGTTTTTATATAGCTGTGTCCCACGCGAACTCGTTGTGATTTTCCGCCATATTGGGCAACTATTTTTGGCACAATCCGACCGCAAATTGCGTTATAGAGAATGATTTCGCCCGGAAACTTTTTGAGAATATATCTGGCAAGCAAGGCCGTTGTTATGGTTCCACTGACAATTCTGCCTTTATCATCAACCAAAAACATGCGATCTGCATCTCCATCAAATGTCAGTCCTACATCAGCGTGTTTTTCCAGAATGGTTTTTTGTAACATTTCATTATTTTTTGCAATCAAGGGATTTGGTGTGTGGTTAGGAAAATGACCATCCGGCTCAAAATATAATGGCGTTAGCTCAAACGGTAACCCTGGAAAAATTGCCTCAACAATTTTTCCGGCCATACCGTTTCCTGCATCAACCACAATATTCATCTTTTTAAATGTCGAAACATCAATAAGCGACATCACTTTTGCTTTCCAATCAGCCCATACGTCAATTTTTACCACTGTTCCAGCCGTCGGTGCATCAGGAAGCGGTCCGTCTTTAATAAAATCTCGTACCGCATACATACCGCTGTCACTCGTTACGGCAATAGGACCTTTTAAAACCATCTTAAATCCATTGTATTCGGAAGGATTGTGGGATGCAGAAATCATGATTACCAGGTCATAATCCTTCGTGCCTGCAATAAAATACTGCATTTCCGTGCCAACGAGTCCCGCATCAAATATATTCACACCAAGTTTTGTAAAAACTTCAACAAACCCGTTTCGGATTTCTTCACCAGAAAGACGCATATCACGACAGATTGCCACAGTTTTTGGATGAAATTGCCTGATAATTGCGTAGGCAATCTGTTTTGCAACGTCTCCGTTCATTTGATTTGGATAGATACCCCGAACGTCATAATCTTTAAATATGGAAAGATCTAGATTCATAGTTCCTCCTTTTTATACAGACAACACAAATTGTTTGATACTTTCTGGCATGGTAAATGGGGATGTTCCATTTTTAAGGGTATATTCCATTGTGAGAAGGTTTTTGTGCATATCGAGCAGTTTATTCATCGTAAACAAGCGCGCCTGGTTTGTCAAACGCCCGAGCTGCCATGCTGACATTTTGTCGGGTGTAATGCCATCTTTTATCTGAATCAGTGTCCGTATTCTTGAAATAAGCATACTCCAAACGAGCTCAGCAGGCTCTGTAACAAGCAGCTCATCCATATATAAAAGCGATTGCTTTATTCCATCAGGTTTGATGGAATCAAGAAAAGAAAAAATAATTTTTGGATACGCAAAAAGCCGCGCCGAAACAGACGGTCCAAGGAGTGTCAAAATTTCTTTTCCAATTTCTTTTTGTTCCCAAAGCAAAATCGTTGCTGTGGGATCAGCTTCTTTAATGATAGTTGCGTATATGGCGGCCTGTTTTGCCTTTTTCCCGAGGGTTCCGAATAGCTGTTCAATACACACAATACTTCCTTCGCCAAACAAAGAATTGGATTGCACTGCCTGAATGAGTGTTGCCTCATCTATTTGTCTGCCATTTAACTCACGGATTTCTTTTGATCCAAAGGATGTTTTCAATCTGATATATTCTTCTCTTGACCCTTCGATATGTTCGCCGTGGAGGAGTATTTTCATACAGATAAAAGCCGTTTTGTTTCAGTCAATAACGGCAGATTTGATTTTGTGTAGCCGATTGAATCCGTTGCTTGTTCCAACGGAAGCCATAAAATATCCGTAATGCCTTCTTCAATCTGCGGTTTCAGTTTTTCTGTTCCTTCATAAGTAAATAAAAAGTATG
The DNA here is from genome assembly GCA_903821745.1 of Candidatus Gottesmanbacteria bacterium. Taxonomy (GTDB): domain Bacteria; phylum Patescibacteriota; class Microgenomatia; order UBA10105; family UBA927; genus CAIJMI01. The sequence continues at coordinate 77,349 of CAIJMI010000005.1, read as the reverse complement.
AGACCGTTTTATGAAGCGTTGCTCCGTTTCGAGTATAAAAATAGGCCACCTCCGGCAACGGTGCTTTATAGACAATGTTTGAAATACCTGTTTCTTCCTCGGCTTCACGAATAGCTGCATCCCGTGCGTCTTCTTTTGGTTCAATGAGCCCTTTGGGAAACGTGAGGTTTTTGTTCATATCGCGAATACAAAGTACATGCCAGGTGCCTTGAACCATTTTTACAATAACTGCACCTGCTGAATATTCTGTTTTCATAAACGATTATGACGTTGGTGTATAGTACCGTTTTCCTTTGATCTTGTCCGGTAAGAAACTTTCCTTCGAATATTTTTCATATCCTTTGCCGTATTCTAACCCCTTCATTAATGATGTTGGAGCATTTCTGATTGTGAGGGGAATTGCGAGATTCCCAAACTGTTCAACATCAGAAAGTGCTGCCATGTATGCATTGTACGCATCGCGATTTTTGGGCGCTTTACAAAGATACACAACACCATGCGCTAAATTTTCCTGACATTCCGGGAATCCAATAGTTTCGCATGCTCGAAATACGGAGTTAGCAACAACAAGGGCGGTTGGTTGTGCCATACCGATATCCTCAGAAGCAAATACCACCATACGACGTGCAATAAAAAGCGGATCTTCTCCTGACTTTACCATACGAGCAAGATAATATAGGGCTGCATCAACATCACTAGCCCGAATAGATTTGATAAATGCACTGATCGTATTGTAATGTTCATCACCCGTTTGATCGTATTGCAGCATTTTCCGTTGTGCTGCTTCTTCAATATCCGATTCTTCCAGCTGTGTTTTGGTATTCAATTTTGCTGCAATTTCAATGATAGTTAATACCTGTCTTGCGTCACCGTTGCCAAAGGTGAGAAGTGCGGCAAGTGCTTCTTTTGTTGTGGATCGTTTCACAAACTGTAATCCACGTATTGCAATTGCCGTTAGCTCATCCTCCGTCAATGCATGAAGCACCAAAACGCGGCTTCTTGAGAGAAGCGGTGAGATGACTTCAAATGATGGATTTTCTGTTGTTGCTCCAATAAAAATAACAGTTCCTTTTTCTACATGCGGCAACAAGGCATCCTGTTGTGCTTTATTAAATCGGTGAATTTCATCAATAAACAATACTGTCCGTTGCCCAGAATCAACTAGTCGCTTTGCGGCAAGTGCAATAACTTCTCGAATATCTGCAAGATTAGTTGTAACTGCAGATTTTGAAATAAATACGGATTTTGTCAATGTACTAACGAGCTCTGCAAGTGTTGTTTTGCCGCACCCCGGTGGCCCCCAAAAAATCATGGAGGGTATAAAACCACTGATTAGCATTTTTCGAAGTATTCCGTCCTTGCCAACAACGTGTGCCTGACCAACGACATCGTCAAGCGTTTTTGGTCGAAGCAGTTCCGCAAGTGGTTTTGATTCAATTTTTGGATCGTTTTTCTTCACGCTGTTATTCTAACACTGCTTCCCAAGGGAATCCATCTCGACCGAAATGTCCGTATGCAGCGGTCTTTTCATACATCGGTTGCCTAAGATGTAATCCTTCAATAATACCTTTAACGGATAATGAAAGAATCTGATTTGCGTATGACTTTATGGTTGCCATTGGTTTTTGTTCCGTTCCAAAACATTCAAACTGTAGATCAATCGGATCCTCCTGACCAATAACATAGGCAACTCGCACTTCAACACGTTTTGCAAATTTTTGGTGAATAATATTTTTGGCAATAAACCGGCAGGCATATGCGGCACTTCGATCCACTTTTGTCGGATCTTTTCCGGAAAAACAGCCACCACCGTGCCTTGCAAATGACCCGTACGTGTCAACAATAATTTTTCTTCCCGTCACCCCAGTATCTGATGCAGGACCACCAATATCCCATGTACCGGTACCATTTAAAATAATTGCATCGGTTTTTGGTATATACATATGATACCACTCACAAATAGGCGAAATAACATACCGGATTAAATCCTGTTTTACCTCACTATTTGTTTTTTTGGGATCATGTGGCACAGCAAGAACGATTTCTTCCATTTCCTTTGGAATCATGCCGTCATATTTTACTTTGACTTCTGCTTTTCCATCCGGTCGTAAATACGAAAGTTTTTTATTCTCCCGAACGTTGTCCATCTGTTCAACAAGGCGATGCGCAAAAATAATTGGCAGCGGCATATATTCTGGTGTGTCGTTACACGCATAGCCAAACATCATTCCTTGGTCGCCAGCTCCTCCATCATCAACCCCTTTTGCAATATCCGGGGACTGTTCGTGTATATAGATTGAAATCGGGGAGTTGTTCGTAAATTCAAATAGCTCTTTTGTGTATCCAAGACGCTTAATTGTTTTTTGGGCAATTTTTTTGTAATCCAATCGTTTTGGACAGGTCACTTCGCCGGCAAGTACAATTCTATTTTTGGTAACCAATGTTTCCACAGCAACTCGACTCTTCGGGTATACTGCAAGTGCCGCGTCAACAACAGCATCAGATACTTGGTCACACACTTTATCGGGATGACCTGCAGCAACGGATTCAGAAGTAAAATACGTAATCATATGTTTCCTTTCTAAGGGCTAATCGTTTTCTAGCTGGAGCACCGCGGGCGATACATTCGCATCGGTTGCTGGATGAGTCACTGTGCTAGATCACTACTCATCGCTCTTGATTTATTCTTATTATCTTACAATGCACCTTTTCCAAACGCAATACGGTCAACAATTATTTGTTTTGCCTGCATTGCGATGCCTGACGTAATCGACTGACTCCCAAATTTATGACAAATACTGTCTATTGCCTTTGTACGGGCCTGTTTTTCGAGTTCCTGTTCATCCATCGTTAACTGGGAATATAAATCTGCATGAATATCATATACGCCAACAAACACCGTATGAATCAGTTTAGCGGGCGCATAAAAAAAGAGTTTCCGGATTACCTCAAATATATCTTCTGTTGCATACTTTTTCGTTGTCAATTTTTTCCGTTTTTGCCAATAGGTTCCGTCTCTAAATGCACATCCTGCCATAACACCACCAGTACTGCATCCATCTTCTCGAAGCCGACCAGTCATTTTTGCCACTAACTGGTAGATAACTTGTATGGCATTGGTATCACTGGGAATAGTCGGACACTGAAGCGATGACGATTGACTATAACTTTTTCGTTCTTCGTTTTGTTTTTCTGCATAAATAGATCCGATTTCAAATCCATGAAGCCATAACCACCAATATCGACCCGTGATTGACCCAAATGCCCGTTCTACTGCCTCAGGTGGGGATTCAAACATCATACGAGGGGTCGTAATACCATGTGCCAGCAATCGCCTACCGTTCCCCTTTTTTATTCCGCATAAATCCGTAAGTTGCAAAGAATCTAGAACACGAATAATATTGCTTGCAATTATTTCTTCCAGTCCATCCGGTTTTTTTAAATTTGACGCTGTTTTTGCCAAAAATGCGTTGGGTGCAATACCGATAGATACCGTTATACGATCACCTATTTCTTCCCGAATCCGTTTTTTTATTTCCATTCCCAAATACCGCATTCGATCAACTACCACTTTTTCAGTATTCGTGTACCCTGTAAGATACGGTGTTTCATCCATGCGGACGATCATTTCATCGATTGATTGGACTTGTATGTGTGATGAATAGGATGAAACAAGTTCGGTAAGACGGGTATTAACGAACCGATATTTTTCTGGATCCGGTACGGTGACAAGAAGGGCCGGACATAGTCTTTTGCCCTCGGAAATCCGCATCCCCGTTTGCACACCACACCGTTTCGCTTCATATGATGCTGCTAAAATAACACCGTTTTCTGTTTCATACGCTGCAATCACAAGCGGTTTTCCTTGATATTTTGGATGCGCTTGTTGTTCAATGGTTGCAAAACAGGAGTTAATGTCTATATAGAGCACTGTTGGTAAATGCGCAGTAAATTGGCGTATCATAGTGTCTCAATTGCCTGTAATGTCCATCGCAGTGATCGTGTGTTTAACACTATCTGCATACATGCTTCTTTTGTTGTCATAAAAAACACATGGAGCAGTGTTTGACCGTCCATGCTGGTATACTGCATCGTGCATCGCGTACAAATATAGGTATGATGTCTCCATTCCACACGTTCCGGTACGATGGTTTTACTTAGAAGAGCTGTTGCAACCGTAACTGATTCATCAATTCTATCTGCCATATATTCATACTAAACCCGAAAATGAATCCTAACAAGATGATAAAATAGATAGAACTATATCAATAAAACCCGAAACCGTTGCGTCCTCTTGCGCAGACAAGATTCATGCCGTAGTATCTGTCTCATATGAACCGTATCGGATATCTAGAAGTCATTGCAGGTCCTATGTACTGCGGCAAAACAGAAGAACTCATCCGACAAGTAAAACGTGCAACTATTGGCAAGAAACACGTTGTTGTCTTTAAACATGCCATTGATATTCGCTATGGAAAGGAAAAGGAAATCCATAGCCATGCAGGGATGACATTTGCCTCAGAACTGATTCATCACGCGAAAGACATACTCAAAACTGTAACAAAAAATACGGATTTAGTCGCAATTGATGAAGCACAATGGTTTGGGGAGGCGCTTGTTCCAGTTGTGGAGACATTGCTTCAACAGAAAAAACATGTCATTGTTGCAGGGCTTGCGATGACGTTTGATCGGCAACCATTTGCTCCTATGCCAACACTCATGTCAATTGCTGATAAGGTGACAAAATTATCTTCAGTTTGCAGCATATGTGGTAATGACGCGGTTTTTCATAAACGAATAACCAAAGGAAAAACTGTTAACGCACTCCATACTGATCCGTCCCTCGTTGCAAAATTTTCAGACAACGTCTATGTAGCGCGTTGTCGGGCTTGTTACAAGAAAAAATGAAGTACGAACTTTTTCGGTCTCACCGACGCAGTATTCTTATCCAAATAGCACCAACCGGTGCTGTGGTCGTCAAAGCACCAACGCTACTCCCAAAATTTCTCATTGACCAGTTTGTCGAGAGTAAAAAAGAATGGATAGAAAAAAAAGTTGCAGTAACACAAAAATTTCCACTTAAAATTAAACATGCGATTGAAGACGGTGACATTTATTATTATCTTGGTAATCCCTATGTCGTAACGATTGATTTAGGCAGACAAATTACTTTAGATAAAGGAAAACTTCATTATCCAAAACATCTTCTATTCCGGGGAAAAGTAGAATTAACAAATTGGTATGTAAAAGAAGCGAAACGAATTATAACTGAACGGGTGAATTTTTATGCTAATGCTATGAATACCGCGTATAAAAATATTACCTATTCGGATACCAGTTCTAAATGGGGTTCATGTGCTCCGAATAACGCATTACAGTTTAATTGGCGACTTGTGATGGCACCAATCCTTGTTCTTGATTATGTTGTTGTCCACGAACTTTCCCACACAAAAGAAAAAAATCACGGACCGAAATTTTGGAAAATAGTTGCTGCATATAAGCCTGCATATAAGCAATATATAAAGTGGTTAAAAACTAATTCAAATAAACTGCAAATTGTGTAACGTTATAGATTACATAATTATTTGCTATTATTCGAATATATGAAACATGAACGAATTATTTTTTGATCCACAAAAAAATCCTGGAGTACTTTATAATTCGACGGGTGTCTTGCGATTATGAAACTATGTACCCCCAGTCGGAGTCGAACCGGCGATCTGGTGGCTGAAAACCACCCGTCCTAGGCCACTAGACGATGGGGGCCAAACGATTTGTATTTTATCAAAGATTAGAACAAATGGGAAGCATTTGTATATAATATTTTTTCTCTTGATTTTTCTTTACCTTCAGTTGCAAGAAGCACCTTTGCGAGGGGGAGTGTTGTTGGATAGTAGGGCCAATCAGATCCGAACAATAACCTGTCATCACCGATCGTTTTTATAATTTTCTGAATAACCTGTGACGGCTGTCCACTTAGTTCCAAATACACATGGTCATACTGTTTTGCAATTGCGAGTGCTTCTTCCCATTCATCAATACCGCTATGGCCAAGAATGATTGGAATATCCTTATAGAGAGAAACAACTTTTTTATAATCCTCCATGTTGGAAAACCGTTTTTGAAATTTTGGAGACAAGGGTGTGAAGCCACAATGAAATAGAACCGGCAAATGATATTCCGTCGCCAGCTTCATCATCGAACACACATATCTGCTATTTGGTCGAACCAACTGCATCGGTGGATGTATTTTTATACCCCTTGCTCCCCGTTCTACATAGTGTTTCATTAATTGTTCATTATTTTGTTTTCTAGGATGCAGAGAAATAAAGGGAATAAAGTGTTTTGGTTGTTTGGAAGCAGTTGCTAACACCATACTAGAATTTATTTTGCCAAAAATATCAACTGCCAGTACGACCGCCCTATCAATGCGCAAATTCTTCAATTCACGAACTAAATGAGAAGCGCTGCAATGATAGTTTCTTCCTCGTGCAAGCACTGCCTTTAGTGTTTCCATTCTGGCACGCCTCACCAATTTTGCATCAAAATCGTGTGCAGAATAATGCGAAATATCAATTGCTGCGTCGTTTAATGGAAACACATACTTCGTAGGTTCCGGTAACGAATTTTCTAGGAGTCCCAAACCAATATGGGTATGGCTATCAATAATATGATCAACAATACCTGACCGCAACAGTATTGACCCGTCTTTTGTGGCTGTAAAATACTTCAGTGATGTAAGTGCTGCGACGTTTTTAAATTTTGTGTTCATATAGGCTGCATCGTGATAAGATATGAGGAATTATACATCACTATGGCTACATCGTTTTGGTCAATTTTTAAAAGCCCAATTATCGGTTTATCCCCTATGGACGGCATAACTGACCCAGCATTTCGGGCAGTTGTTGATATTATTGGACATCCAACCATACTGTATACAGAATTTGTGTCAGCTGATGGACTCATACGCAACAAAAAGCTTCTTCGAACGTTTGCTACACACCAAACCACAACGCCACTTGTTGGGCAATTATTTGGTAAAGACCCAAGGGGTATGGCGGAAGCTACAACCATGCTTCTCGAAAAAACTTCGGTTGTTGGCATTGATATTAATATGGGATGTCCCGCCCGCAGAGTTACGCATAGCGGTGGAGGTGCTGCGCTTATCCGTACACCTCAACTTGCACAAAAAATTATTGCATCTGTCTATGCAGCCATTAAAAAAAGCGGTAAGCCTATCGGGTTATCCGTAAAAACACGCATTGGTTATGACACCATTATCACTACAGAATGGATATCAGTACTTCTTGAAATGCCACTTGATGCCATTGCTCTTCATGGAAGAACCCTGACGCAACAGTATTCCGGAATTGCTAATTGGGATGAAATTAAAATTGCTGCAGATCTTGCGAAAACAAAACATGTGCTGCTTCTTGGTAATGGTGATGTTTCCTCATATAAAGATGCACTCGAAAAAGCAAAAAATTATTCTTACGATGGCGTCCTAATCGGCAGGGCTACACTTGGTAATCCTTGGGTATTTACCGACCATATACCAACATTTGCAGAACGAATTTACACAGCTATTGATCACTGCAATTATTTTGACGCGCTGACACCAGATTCAAATCCACTATCCTTACGGAAACATCTGGCATGGTATATCAGGGGTATTGAACATGCATCGGAAATTCGCCAAAAACTTATCACAATACGAACAACGGATGAAGCCAGAAACATTCTTCAGACTCTCTTCGGTTTGTCAACTTGATTTTTATTGCCCGTTTTCTATATAGTGTATGGATATGAATACACAAGATGATACACAACCAATACAAAATGGAGAGATAGTTGAAGAGACAGCTAGTGAACTTCTTACAAATCTGGAATCAACCATTAAAGAACACATTGCTTCTGTCGATAAAAGCAAAACAGAACTCAAAAAATTAAAGGAAATGCTTGCTGATACCTACCGCAATGATTCAACGTACATGGAGCACGACAAACTCGTTAAAGAAGCCATGAAAGTACGCTCTAAAACAAAATCAGAACTTCTTAAACAGCCGGCGGTTGCTGATCTTTCCGCTAAGGTAAAGGAATTGTCCGGAGAACTTAAAGATTTTCAGGCAGCGCTTTCTGACTATCTTCGGGAATATATGCGGCTTTCTGGATCAAATGAAATTGAAGGCGATGACGGAGAAGTTCGGGATATTATTTATGTAGCCAAGCTGGTAAAACGAAATTCAAAATTCGGCAACAATAAATAACATGGAGATAACCGCATACAAAACTCGCCAGGTCACTGCAGGTGATTCATTGCATAGTATTCTTGATTCCGCAATCCCAAGTCTCGCAAACAGAGATATTATTGTAATCACGTCCAAAATTGTCAGTATCTGTCAGGGACGTATCAAAAAAGCAACCAATGAAGACGATAAATTTGCACTCGTCAGGGATGAAGCTCAGTATTACATTGAAAATGATGCTACGAGAAAATATCATATGGCTCTTACCGTAACAGATAATATCTTAATTCCAAACAGCGGTATTGATGAATCCAACGGCAATGCTCAGTATATTTTATGGCCAGAAGATCCAATGGGTAGCGCAAAAGATGCATGGATGTATCTTAAAGAAAAATATCAACTAGAAACGCTGGGTGTAATCATTACAGACAGCCACACTACTCCACTTCGATGGGGGACAACCGGCATCGGCATTGCTTGGTCAGGGTTTGACGCATTAAATACATATATCGGGAAACCAGATATTTTCGGCCGACCGCTTGAAGTTACTAAGGCAAATGTTCTTGACGGACTGTCGGCTGCGGCTGTTGTTGTTATGGGTGAAGGAAATGAACAAACTCCCCTTGCAATCATTCGGAACACCCCGTTTGTTGTATTTCAAAATCGACCACCAACAAAAAAAGAGACGGAGAGTTTAATTATTACACTTGATGATGATTTATATTCACCGATTTTAACAAGTGCTCCATGGAAAAAAGGAAACGCACCAGCATAAAATATGTTTTTCTTATTTTAGCTAGTTTTGTTCTTGCCATTGTTGGGTCTTTTCAATTGCTACACCGGTCTTCTGTAACTCAAACAAATTCCAATGTTTCTTCTGAATTACTATCCTCCGTAGAAACACCTGAAACCAGTTCATCTCATCGTTTTCAGGAAATATCATTTCATGATACTGTCTATAATTTTGAGATATATGAAGTTAACGACTCATCAAAATTACGCCTTATTGGTAATTTTAAAGAAAAGAAAACAATGAGGCAGATTATGGAAGAAAAGGGATGCGTTTTTGCTATTAATGCTGGCTTTTATTCCAAAACCAATGCACCACTTGGCATGTTTGTTGGTATGAATTATGAACAACCTGTTCCTTTACAAAGTGCCTTATTTAATGGATATATTTGTATAACATCACGCGCAAGTGCGATATCGTTATCGCCTCCTGATGACTATATAAGCGTTGTTCAAACTGGCCCCATGCTTTTATCAGAAGGAAAACCACTTCTATTGGCAATAAAAAACGATACTCCAGAACGACGAGCTATCGCAGGGATAACAAAAGAGGGGTATTTACTATTCCTCATCTTGTTTACAAAAGGATCAACGTACGACGGCCCATTGCTTGGAGATGTACCCACTATTTTGCAACAAATAAATTCGATACTTGCGTCACCCCTGCAGACAGCTATTAATTTAGACGGTGGCACCGCATCTTCATTTATGACTCCTACCACCACTATACAAGAGCTTTCTTCTGTTGGAAGCATTTTTTGTTTGACAAAATAAATCCCTCGTGCCAGAACCTAAAAAAATTGCTATAATATGGCTACTTTGATTTATTGGGTCGGTAGCTCAATTGGTAGAGCAGCAGCCTTTTAAGCTGTTGGTTCCGGGTTCGAGTCCCGGCCGGCTCACAAAAAGTGAAAAATGTTGCTCTTGCGGGGTTGTGCCTGCCTCTCGCGAGGCATACACACCGGCATCGCCCACCTCCATATTCTTGGGCGGTTATAACTACATTAAAAAAAGGCGCAATAGGTTCTCGTGCCACCATCTGATCTGTTTCGCGCATAACCAAATTTTATTCAACCAAATTATCTACCAGTTGCGTTGCCCACTTATAGACATACCTAGTTTGGATGAAATTTCAGTCATACTGAGGTATTTTTCCTGTTTAACTAAAAGCAAGACATTTGCCTGTGTCAAGGTAATACCACAACTCTTATTTAGATTTCCACCTTTTTGAACCAAGATACGCCTAATTACTTGTATATTACTTACAATTGACTCAAAATAGCTACCCCTCTTTGCAACATAAACGTTTAGTTTAGTTACTTAACTAATTATTGTCAGCATAACAAAGGGATTTCAACCTGTTTGAATCACATTCTTGAACTTTTAAATCCAATCAGCCATAATAAAACATATGAGCGATATAGAAAAAGAAATAATGAGAGATAACTCTAGAGCTGCCGAGCTTAGAGAAAGACAGCGAAGAGCATTTGAAGCATCTAAAAAAAAGGCAACTCCAAGTAAACCAGAACCAATTAGCGACCTAAATGCAGATGCCTTTGTAAGACAAGCATTAAGGCATGGTATCGACCTCAAAAAAATTGTTCAAGAACTAGCAGAGGAAAAAGCCGCTAAAGCTAGGGGTGAAGAGTCAGATTCTTGAGAGGTATCTGCAATTTGTTTAGTTATCGCATAAGCTAGCCCGGGGGCATAGAACTAAAACAAATTTTCCTTTTCAAAACATGCAGATTGCTAGGCTGTTCACTATAAATATCCACTCTCCCTAAAACCTATCTTATTGTTACTGCCACCGTGTTATTGGTGTAGGTATTCTTTTTGTTGGGGTTAGGTTTAGATTTCGGCAGCTACATGAGTTTGTCCCGCTTTGTATACACGTAGATCCTGTCCCACATGAACCACTACATTTAGCGCCTTTCCATGTACAATCGACGACTGGTTTGGTAGCTTTTGGTATGGGATTGGTTACACACGTACAAGCTGCTGTTCCACCCTGTGTCACCAACTTACATGTAGATCCTGAGGTACAGGAACCGGAACACCCGTTGTTTTTTAATCCGCACGCGCCTGGCTCCGGTTTTGGTGTTGGTTTTATAAATTGTCTTGCCACCACCTGAATATAATCAATTTTCACGACCGAGCCAGCTTTCCCCATAAGGCCCGTAAACTTTATTGAAATACCTTGGATAGATGTGATCGGTAACGATTCCGGAATAATGAATTCATACTCATGCATCACGCCGTCGCCGACCACTTTTTGAAATGTTTTATCAAATTCAGCAGCCCGAAGCGGTGTAATAACACTGATTTCAAACGGAAAAGTGATTGGATCGTTTCCACCTGGACATCGCGGAAGACTCGATTCCTGTCCTTCTTCTTGTACATATGCTGTACCTCTACAAATTCCAGTAGTTACTGCCATACGGATTTTAATGCTTTTATTCCCAAATGCGTACCGGACATTTTCTTTGGTCGACAATGCCACTGCAGTGTTTGCTATAAATGGTATTTTCACTTCTTTTGTCGTTAAGCCTGTCGTATCTCCTCCTACAACTCCATCAAGAAGCCCTGATTTTGTCGTAAACCCTGTCATGTTGGTTGCGTTCCACCCTTCCGTATTGCCATCTGTTGCAAAATCCCACGATTTTATGACAGCGACGGTCGTCCCAGCTCTTGAACGGAAATCCAAGTTCAATCTATTTTTGTATGACAACAAATAGATGGCAAAAATACCAAAACCAAAAAGGAGGACAAAAAGAAGAATCTTCGACGGTGAGATCTGTTTTGATTTTTTGAGAAAAGCCATAATTCATTCCTCCTCAGTTAGATTCAGCATTTCATATATGCTTCAGGTTGTCAATACTTTTTTTCTATCTTTTTGCGACGAAAATGATGCTATCGGTCACAGGTAACGCCTTGCCATTCTCGAATGGGTGACGAGACAAGCGAATTGAGGATCACAAACATATTTTTGATAATTTTTTTGCAGACTTTAACCTGAATATAGGAGATGAAACAGAGGTTTGAGAAATTAAATTCTCATAAGCAGGATCTGAATTAAACAATTAGCCTTTTATTTCCGGCTTTTCTTTTATAGCCGCCTCATTAATTTTTGTCGCAGCTCGGCCCTTTCGACCACGAAGATAATACAATTTTGCACGACGGACATCGCCGTGCTTTTTGACTTCAATTTTTTTAATCCATGGAGAGATAATTGGGAAAATACGTTCAATTCCGATGGCTCCAACTCCAATCTTGCGAACGGTGATCATTTGATTTTCTTGTCCGTTTTTAATGGCGATAAGGATTCCTTCAAAAACCTGAACACGTTCCCGTGTTTCATCTTTCACTTCACGTTTTGTTTTACCGGAAACCTTTTCATGTTCAATTAATTTGTAGTGAACACGAATCGTGTCGCCGATATGAAGAATTGTTGTATTCCAGTGTGTTTGATTCGCCATAATCTCGTTATTATACTATTTATGCTTCCTGAAGACAACTAGCTATGAAATCGAGAAATAATGGATGTGGAACGAGCGGCGTAGACCGATATTCTGGATGATACTGAGTTCCAACAAAGAACGGGTGTACTGCTTTAGGAAGCTCGATAACCTCAACCAGGTTCTCTACAACACTCCGACCCGCAATAACAAGTCCTGCAGCTTCAAGCTGACTTGCGTAGGCATTATTAAACTCGTAGCGATGCCTATGTCGTTCTCCCACAATCTTCTTTTCCGCATTGTCATATCCTTTATACGTTGTATAACTTGTATCTGACTGCGTATTTGGTGCAACTTTACATTCCCACCGACCCAAACGCATGGTTCCACCATAGGCTCGTCGTTCCATGATTTCTTTTTGTCCTGAAATCATATGAATAACCGAATATTTAGTATTCTGATCACATTCTGTGGTATTTGCACCATCAAGATGAAGAACATTTCTAGCATACTCAACAACCGCAAGCTGCATACCATAGCAAAGTCCCAAGTAGGGAATTTTATTCACCCTGGCGTATTCAATAGCTTTAATCTTCCCCTCTTCACCACGCGGTCCCCAACCAATTGGAACAATGACACCGTCAATATTTTTTAATTCTTCAAGTGTTCCAGTTTCTAGTTTTTCCGCCTGTATCCATTTTGTTTTAACAGCAACACCTTTTGCCCAGCTTGCATGATCTATTGCATCCAGAAGTGCTGCATAACTATCCCGAAGTTCGTAGTCACCTGTCGTAAAATATTTTCCAACGATTGCAATCGTGATTATCTTTTCCTTTTTTGCTTTAATGGTTTCAACCATCTTATTCCACTGGGTCATTGCAGGCGGTTTTCCTAATGGAAGTCCTAATGCTTGGAGTAATTTTTCATCAAATTTCTGCTCTACAAATTGCAAAGGAATTTCATACACACTGCTTTCCACGTCAGGGTTGTTAATAATATTTTCTGGATCCACGTTGCAAAACAGCGCAAATCGTGCACGACGGCGTTCATCTACTGCTTTTTCACCACGGGCGACAATAAAATCCGGTTGAATACCCATGGAATTTAATGTCCGAACTGAAAGCTGTGTTGGCTTCGTTTTAGGCTCGCCCAAATGCGTTGGAGTTGGTAGGTAACTGACATGTACATGAATAACTGTATTTTTTTTATTATGTGATAGAATACGTGATGCTTCATAATATAGTTGATTTTGGTATTCTCCGGCAGTACCGCCAAGCTCTACAACAACTATTTCTGCTTTTTCAATTTCTCCGGCTTCTTTGATACGCCGTATAATTTCATCCGTTACATTAGGAATTGCTTCAACATCTTCCCCTTTATATTCAAAATTCCGTTCCCTATCAATGACCGTTCGGTAAATTTGTCCCATGGTGACAAAATTATGCCGTTTCATGTTAATTCCCAAAAATTTTTCATATGTTCCCATGTCCATATCTGCTTCCGTTCCATCGTCAAGAAGATATGGATCACCATGTTCTATTGGATTAATGAGGCCGGCATCAATGTTGAGATAATTTTCACATTTTACACACGTAACCCTGTACCCACGGTTTTTTAAAAGAAGTGCTATGGAAGCTGTTGTATTGCCTTTTCCAATCCCTGATATGACACCGCCAGATACAAAAATAAATTTAGTAAGCATACGCTATGCTAACAAAAAACATCTCTTCCGTCAACGAAGATTTATTGGTGAATTCTCTTTTTATTTGCCTTATATAAGGCATAAAAAATATCTGCTTTTGTGATCATGCTTACTAATTTCCCTTTATCTGTCACTACGGGCAACTGATCAATGTGATGCGCTATCATACGGGCTAATGCCTGCATTGCACGAGTTTTCGGTGTAGCAGTCAGTACTTTCGTTTGCATAACATCTTTTGTTTTTACCCGCAGGACTTCACTAAAATCCTTATCAAAAGCATCAAGCTCATCATTTACAATCATGTCCTGAATATACTCCTGATAATCAGGATACAATAACCTTAATACATCTTCTCGAACGACAATACCAACTAGTTGATGCTTTCTATTTAAAATAGGAAGAGAATTTAGCCGTTTTTCAAAAAAGAGAGGAAGCAGGTCAGCAACAGTACTTTCAAGTGAAGCTATCACGATATGCTTTCGCATGATTTGTGATATGTTCATAGGAACATTTACTATAATCAGCTATCTTACAATTGTCAACTCTTTTTAAATAGTTCCAAAATACCGATCGCCAAAATCACCCAGTCCCGGAACAATAAATTTTTGCGTATTTAAATGCTTATCTATCGCGGCAGTATATATATGTACATCCGGATACGCTTTGTTAATTTCTGAAATCCCTTCTGGTGCTGATACAATGCAAACGATCGTAATATTTTTTGCACCTTTTTCCCGAAGCATATTCATGGATGCAATGAGAGAGCCGCCTGTTGCAAGCATCGGATCAATAAGAAAAACCTTGTGCGATGCAAAAATTTTCGGTAATTTTTCATAATACTGATGTGCCTGCGCGGTTTTTTCATCACGATGTAACCCAATAAATCCAACGCGCGTGGATGGAAGAAAATCTTGCAGTTCCATAAGCATCGCAAGTCCGGACCGTAGAACGGGAACAACAACAACGTCATTTTTTAGCCGTTTTCCTATCATTTTTGCAAGCGGTGTTTGAATTGTCTTATTCACCACGTGAAGATTTTTGGTTGCTTCAAGAATAAGAATTTGTGACACAATTCCTGAATGTTGTCTAAAATCTGCTGTAGAACAATGTGTATCACGAAGAACAGTTAAGGAATGATCGATAAGTGGATGTTGAACAAGCGTTATATTTTTTAGCCGCAACTGCTTCATAGTGCATTAGGCATACCGCTTCGTCGCTTTTTGTGTCGTAAAACCTTCAATTCAAGCGATGAACGACGCAAAATTGCAAGCGCTTCTGATCGTTCAATCCCTGCACCTTTTTGTTTCACATCCATTTTTGCGCTTTCCTGTGCTTTTTTAATTTCCGCCTCATTCAGCTCATCTGCATGTACGGCGCGTGATACTAAAATGATAACTGACTTTTTGGTGACCTGCATAAAACCGCCACCAATTGCAAAATACGACTCCTTCCCACCGGCCGTCACCTTAATTTCTCCTTCAACAAGTGCTGTGACCAGTGAAACATGATTTGGCAAAATACCAATTGTGCCATTTGGGGTTGATACAGTCACGAAATTCACGTCCTGACTAAATGCTTCCCGCTGTGGCGTAACAATTGAAAGATGCATTGTATCCATAAACCCTATTATTTTACTTCATCTATAGAACCCACCATATAAAATGCCTGTTCATTTTTATCGTCATGTTTTCCTTCGAGGATTTCCTTAAATCCTCGGACTGTTTCTGATAATTTAACATATTTCCCGGGTTTGGATGTAAACGCTTCCGCAACGAACATTGGCTGAGTTAAGAACCGTTGAATTTTTCGTGCTCTGGTAACAACCCGTTTATCTTCATCACTTAACTCTTCCATACCTAAAATAGCGATGATATCTTGCAAGTCCTTATATCGTTGGAGCACTCTTTGCACACCGCGCGCAACATCATAATGTTCCTGTCCAACGACTCCTGGTTCCAAAATTCGTGAATTGGAAGACAATGGATCAACCGCTGGATACAACGCCTGTTCCGCAATTGCCCGATCCAAAGAAACGGTGGAATCTAGATGTGCGAATGTCGCGACGGGTGCCGGATCTGTATAATCGTCTGCAGGCACGTATACTGCCTGTACAGATGTGATTGACCCATTTTTCGTAGATGTGATGCGCTCTTGTAGTGCTCCCATTTCTGAAGCAAGTGTCGGCTGGTATCCGACAGCTGATGGAATACGACCCAAAAGTGCGGACACTTCGCTTCCTGCCTGTGCAAAACGGAAAATATTATCGATAAAAAGAAGCACATCCTGTCCTTCTTCATCACGGAAATATTCTGCCATCGTAAGACCAGTCAATGCAACTCGGAGACGGGAACCTGGGGGTTCATTCATTTGTCCAAATACCATGGCGGTTTTATCAATAACCCCTGAATCTTTCATGTCCCGATATAAATCATTTCCTTCGCGGGAACGCTCGCCAACTCCGGCAAACACAGATACGCCTCCATGCACTTCCGCAACGTTATGGATAAGCTCTTGAATAAGCACGGTTTTCCCAACTCCTGCTCCTCCAAAAATAGCAACTTTTCCTCCCTTAACAAATGGAGCGATCAAATCCAATACTTTAATTCCCGTTTCCAAAACTTCGAGTTTTGTGCTTTGTTCGGTAAAGGGTGGTGCAAGCCGATGAATAGGATATGTTTTTGTTCCTTTGACTTCTCCTTTATCGTCAATTGTGTCTCCAACAACGTTAAATAACCGACCAAGCGTCTTTTTTCCAACAGGAACCGTGATTGGTTTTCCTGTGGCGGTAACAATGTCACCTCGTTTTAATCCATCAGTTGGGCCCAAAGCAATAGCGCGAACTCGATTTTCTCCCAAATGTGTAGCTACTTCCAAAACGAGTATTTTTGTTTTCGTAAATTCTGTTGCTACATGAAGCGCTTCGTATAATGCAGGCACATAGCTATCAGAAAACTGCACATCCATAACTGCGCCAAAAATCTGCACAATTTTTCCTGTTTTTGTAGTGGTTTGTTCAGTTTTCTTCATACATCTCCTTTTTTATATAAACATTTGCCTTTATTCAACAGCGAGTCTCGCTGTTACGATATCAGCAATTTCAAATGTAATTTTTGCCTGTCGTTCTTTGTTATACATCAGGGTTAACCCATCAATGAGCGATAATGCGTTATCCGTTGCATTTCTCATAGCTACCATTCTGGCTGATTGTTCACTGGCTTCCGCCTGTAAAATCGCATCTCGTACCTGATTTTCCAAATAATGCGGAAGAAGCGCATCAAACACTTCATTCTTTGACGGCTCAATCACAAATTCCGAAAAATCATCGTGTTTCTCCGTCTTTTCTGCACTTGCCTCAATCGTTAACGGTAACACGGTCTTCTTTTTTGGCAATTGTTGCAGGGCTGATTTAAATTCATTAAATATTACATCAACCCCATCATAATGACCGGCTAAGTATTCATTGACTGCAAGCTCAATAATTGCCGGCACTCCGGTCACAAACGGTATGGTCTCTGAAAAATCTGCTATCAGCTTTGCGCCTAACCGAACCGCTAGTGAGCTTCCCTTTTTTCCGACCGTTACAATATCATGCTTTTGAAAATCCGGATATGTTTTCACACAGTACCGAAATAAATTGCTGTTTAAACCGCCGCATAATCCTTTTGTTGTTGAAATAAGAATAATCAGTCGTTTCCCAATCACGGTTTTTGGACGCGTCAAATACGGATGATTTGACACATCAGTTCTTTGTGCAAGCTCGGTCACCATTTCATAAATTTTTTGAGCATATTGCTTGCCTGCAAGTGCTTGTGCCTGCGCTTTTTTCATTTTGGACGCTGCTACAAGCTCCATTGCTTTTGTTATCTGTGCAATGTTTTTTGCTGATTTAATTCGCCTTCTTAAGATTCGAATACTTGCCATACAATATCAACCGATTATTTCGTTTCAAAAACAAAATCTTTTTTGTACGTTTCAATTGCTTTTTTTAAACTTTCCTCAATTTCCGGTGTCAATTGTCGTTCTTTTAACAGCGTGGTTAATGTTTTTTTGTAATCCCTGTCCATAACAGCCAAAAATCCTTTTTCAAACGCACCAATTGATGCAAGGGGAATTGAGTCAAGATATCCTTTTACTCCAGCCCAAATAATGACAATCTGTTTATCAATTGCCATTGGCACATATTGCCCCTGTTTGAGAAGTTCAATCATGCGGGCTCCGCGATCAATTTGTTTTTTGGTTGCTTCATCAAGGTCAGATGAGAATTGTGCAAACGCGGCAAGTTCCCGATACTGTGCCAAATCAATACGTAGATTTCCTGCAACTTTTTTCATTGCTTTAATTTGTGCGGCGCCTCCAACACGAGAAACGGAAAGTCCGATGTTCACAGCTGGCCGTTGTCCTGCATTGAATAAATCTGATTCCAAATAAATTTGTCCGTCAGTTATGGAAATAACGTTGGTTGGAATATATGCGGACAAATCATTTGCCTGCGTCTCAATAATTGGAAGTGCGGTCAGTGATCCGCCACCATGGTCTTCATCGAGTTTACAGGCCCGTTCCAACAGTCGTGAATGGAGGTAAAAAACATCCCCTGGGTATGCCTCACGACCGGACGGCCGTCGCAGTGTCAACGAAATTTGTCGATAGGCCCACGCATGCTTGATAAGGTCGTCATAGATAACTAATGCGTCTTTCCCTTGATCCATGAAATATTCACCCAGTGCACATCCGGAATATGGAGCTAAATACTGATATGCTGTTGGGTCGCTTGAGGAAGCAGAAACGATAATTGTATGTTTCATTGCCCCGCGTTTCTCAAGATCAGCAACGACTTGGGCCACACGAGAAGTTTTTTGCCCGATGGCAACATAAATACAATAGACATTTTCTTTACTTTGGTTAATGATCGTATCGATGGCAACAGCGGTTTTCCCTGTGTTTCTGTCTCCAATAATCAGTTCCCGCTGTCCACGACCAATTGGAATCATCGCATCAATTGCTTTGAGTCCCGTTTGGAGTGGTGTATTAACCGGAGATCGATACATCACGCTTGGTGCGATTTTTTCAATTGGATACGTCTTTTTTGCAGTAATTGGGCCTTTTCCATCAATTGGCTCTCCTAAAGGATTCACTACCCGTCCAAGAAACGCGTCACCAACGGGAATTGAAAGCAACATGCCGGTTGTTTGAACTTCATCTCCTTCATGAAGCTTCAAATAGTCTCCAAGAACAACGACCCCGATGGCATCTTCCTCCAAATTAATGACAAATCCTACGAGTCCATTTTTGAACGTCACTTGTTCCAGATACGCTACATGTGGGAGTCCACTGACCTTCACCACACCATCGGCAATAGAAAGAATTTTCCCGACACGGCGTGCCGTAATTTCCGGTTTGTAGTTTTCCAAACGTTTTGCTAATTCTTTTGCGATGGTCACTGTAGTGTCCTGTTTCATAGATGTTACTCTCCTAATACTTGAGCAAGGGACTGGAGTTGGTGTACAAACGTTGTATCAACAACCCAATCTCCTATTTTTATTTGCATGCCGGCAATATATGACTCATCAACTGAGCACACCAACTTTACCGGATGTTTCACCAGCTTTTCGAGAGCGGTTGTCAGTTTTTGTTTTTCCTCCACCTGCATCGGTACGGTCGTTATCACTTCAGCTTCAACGTCTTTCCCGTCTGCTGCAGTTACTTTTGACAATAACTTCTTCAGCTTCGGAACTTGACTGGAGATTGGTTTATCTCCTTCAAGATACTGAACTATTCCGCTCACAAATCCTCGCGCATCTTTCGTTAATTCTGCCATACGTTATGCAATTGCTTGTAATTCTTTGATATGCTTTTTCAAAACAGTATGTGCTGTTTCTGCTGTCATTGCAGATGCCAGTAACCGTTTTGCCATACCTGTTGCCAGGTCAATTGCCTCTTGTTGCATTTCCTTTTGCATCATCTTTTTTTGTTCAGCTGCCTGAAGCTTCCCTTTTTCGATAATTTCATCTGCTTCTTTATGAGCAGACTCTATTATCTGTTTTGCTTCGTCTTTTGCATGAACTTTCGATTCTTCAATCAACACTGTTGCTTCTTTTTTTGTCTCTGCTATCATTTTCGCCTTTCTTATCTCCATTTTTTCTTCTTCGACTTTCATCTTTTCCGTCAGTACTAATCCTTCTTCTATTTTTTTCTTCCGTTTCTCAAGCATCGACAAAATAGGTTTATACAACAGCTTCGAAAGTACGAACATGATGATCGTAAAGTTAACAAGCTGCGCTAAGATCAATTTATATTCAATTCCTAGTTTATCCATACATTCTTTTTCCGCCTCATATAACAATGTGTGTAGAAGCGGAGTATTCTTTTCCTTACACAAATTTAATAATAAGAGCTATAACCAAAGAATAAATGGCGATAGCTTCAGCAAATGCCATACCTAAAATCATGCTTGTTCGAACGTCAGAAGCTGCTTCTGGGTTTCGTCCGATAGACTCTACTGCTTTTGCTGTAATCAAACCAATAGCAAGAGCTGGTAATGCACCTCCCACTGCTATCGTTACTCCGGTCATAATCAATTTCCATGTATTTATATCCATATTCCACCTCCTTTCAATATGTTATATCTTAATTTTATTCGTCATGAGAAACGGCGACATTCACAAATACGGCAGTTAGTGTCGAAAATACCAATGCTTGGATAAATCCAACAAACAATTCTAATGCTAAAAATGGCATCGGAGCAATAAACGGCATTAAAAAAGCCATGACTGCAAGAAGTACTTCTCCCGCAAAAATATTACCGAATAACCGAAATGCAAATGAGATAATTTTGGAAATATCAGAAATAATTTCCAAAAGGCCGACGAAAAACATAATAGGATTTTTGAGGTTAACAAAACGGGATCCGTATTTTATCCCCAGCGTTTTAAATCCAAAATACTGAATAGCAATGAATGCAATTAGTGCCAACGCAATCGTTGTATTCAAATCCGCTGTAGGTCCTCGAAACAAGGGGACGAATTTCGTCTCAGTCGCTTCAACCATTTCTGATTCACGGGATTCTTCAATGGGTTCTTGTATAACCCCTTCCTGTTGTGCTTCTACTACAACCGGTTGTTCTTTAGTTGTATGAAAAAATCCAACAGTCCCTACTCCTGGTACCAATCCGATCCAATTAGCAACCAGAATAAACAAAAACAGTGATGCGATAAGAGGAAATAATGCTTTTACATGGTGACCGACGACGGATTCAAAAAAACTATAGAGTCCCTCAATAACGGATTCGATAATCGATTGACCATGGGATGGAACTAATGAAATTTTTCTAGAGATGTTTAAAGAAATAATAAAAAGAAGCGCCATAACTAACCAGGTCAGCGCAAGAGAATTCGTTATGGGAAACGATCCTATATGTGCAATCGGTTCAGCTGCAAGTGATATCTCTAACATAATTAATTCTTAGAACCTGTAATAATTTCTTTTATTACGCTGATAAAATTCACTATTGAAATGACAATACCAATACATAACAAGGCTAATGTCATTTTTGGATATGTGCCCCACTTTGCATCAAGATAGGATCCAAGTCCAGCACCTCCTGCAATCGGAATGGCGATCACAAATCCAATCTGTCCTACGTATCCAAGATAAAACAAAGAGCTTTTTTCCTTTGTCCGAGTCGTTTTCTTTAGCGGACGTGAAGAAACGAAATGATTATCAAACAACGAAACTTCGTATCTATTCTCTTCTCTTTTCGTTCCTTTTCCCGTGATATTGTCCATTAAAGAAATAAACCCTGTCAAGGTCTATTGTACGTATCTATTGTAAAAAAAGTCGCTTCCCACGTCAACGGTCAAAATCTACTGCCTTAATACCATCGGCAAGCATCGTTATTTTCTCGTCTTTTTGATCAACTTTCCCGCTTATTTCCACCACTTGGTCAGGAAGTAATAATGACACGGTTTGTGTAAAAATTTTTGGAAAAACTACCACTTCAATAGATCCTGAAAGGTCCTCTAATTTCACAAATGCCATCTCATTATTATTTGCTTTCGTAAATATTTTTTTAATATCAACAATAATACCGGCTATTTTTAGCCTTGAACCGACATTTTCCTCTGTCAGTTCACTTATATGCTTTACATCCAGTTTTGCAAGCTGTTTGGTGTAAGAAGAAAGTGGGTGCGCAGTTAAATAAAAACCTAGGAGTTCTTTCTCAAAAGTTAACAGCTCATTGCCAGGAAGCTCCGGAACGTTTGGTAATGGTAATTCATGTGTCGGCGTCTCACCCATGTCATCAAAGAGTCCTGACTGTCCTTTATCTATATCTTTTTTCTTTTTATGCAGCGCTTCGACCATTTCAGGAAGCGCTAATAGCTGTGCAGACCGTTTTCCAAACACATCCATGGCACCCGCCTTAATCAGGCTTTCCACGGTCTTTTTATTTACCTTTGATAAATCAACGCGAGAAAGAAACTCAAACAAGGAATGGAATGGTTTTTCTTGAGACCGTGAAGCCAAAATACTTTCTATAGCGGCAGTACCGACATTTTTGATGGCGGAAAGACCCAAACGAATTTTCTTCCCTTCAACCGAAAACTCCACATCTGACGCGTTAATATCGGGAGACAATATCGGGAGACCCATACGTCGGCATTCAGCAACGATATTTGAAATTTTATCATCTCGTGTTGGACCGGTATTTGCCCGAGACTCTGCAGTTAATACTGCAGTCATATATTCGACGGTAAAGTTTGCTTTCAAATAGGCAGTCTGGTACGCGATCATCGCATAACAGGCAGCATGCGCTTTATTAAATCCGTATCCAGCAAACGGTTCAATTAAATTGAATATTTCTTCCGCTTTTTTCTGTGACATGCCGTTTTTAACACAACCATCAATAAACTTTTCCCGCTGTTTTTTCATTTCTGTCGGAATTTTCTTTCCTACTGCTTTTCGGAGCTTATCTGCATCGCCCCAGGTATATCCTGCAAGGGTAATTGCCGTTAACAACACGTCGTCTTGATACGCAATAATACCATAGGATTGTTTGAGTACGTCTTTAAGCCGTGGATCCGGGTACACAATCTGTGACGGATCATGTTTGCGTTTAATAAATTCCGGAATGACTTGCATTGGTCCCGGCCGGAATAACGCGACCATTGCCATGACATCAAAAATAGTCGTTGGTTCAAGTTCTTTTAGATATCGGCGCATTCCAGCTGACTCAAGCTGAAAAATACCGGTTGTCTCTGCCTTAGCAAGCATCTGATAGGTTTTTTTGTCATCGAGTGGAATATGTTCCAGATCAACTTTGACGCCTCTCGTTTTTTCAATAATGGATAATGCCTGCGTCATTATCGTTAAGTTCCGCAGCCCCAAAAAATCCATTTTCAAAAGTCCTACGCCGTATTCTCCAACAGTGTACATATCATATTGTGTAATTATTTTTTCTCCCCTGGCTTCTTTTTGAATCGGCGTATGATCGGTCAAAGACGCATCAGAAATCACAACGCCCGCAGCGTGAACGGATGCATGCCGTGCGACCCCTTCTAATTTTTTGGCGACATCAATGAGGCGTTTTGTTTCCGGTTCATTTTGGTACGCAAGTGCAAGTTCTGCTGATTGCACCAACGCTTTCTCAAGTGTCATGGCATTGCCCTGCATTCCAAGTGGAATCATTTTTGAAATACGATCAGGCTTTGCATACGGCATACCAAGCGCGCGTCCCGCATCTCGAATGGCACCTTTTGCCTCCATGGTTCCAAAGGTAATAATTTGTGCAACCTTATCACTCCCGAATTTTTCGGTGACATAGGCAACAACATCTTCTCGTTTATCATCAGCAAAATCCAAATCAATATCAGGAGCGGATGGCCGAAATGGATTTAAAAATCGCTCAAACGGCAACTTAAAAAAGAAAGGATCAAGACCCGTAATATTAAGAAGATAACAAATAACCGATCCTGCAGCGGAGCCTCTTCCTGGGCCAACCGCAACACCGTGCGTCTTTGCCCAATTCACAAAATCCTGCACAATCAGAAAATATGATGTGTAATTTTTCTTATTAATAATATCAAGTTCATATTCAATACGATCCCGAATTTCCTTTGTCACTTCTTTGTAACGTGTCGAGAGCCGTTCTTCAACAAGTTGCCTCAGGTACTGTTCCGCCGTCATATCACCGGGAACCGGATATTTCGGCAAATGCCATTCACCAACCGTTAAATGCAGTTCACACATATTCGCAATCCGAACTGTATTTTCAATTGCCTCCGGATATTCGGCAAAAAGTTCCTTCATTTCCTCAGAAGATCGCATATAAAAATCTGGAGAACCGAGCATGGACATCGGTCGATTCTTTTCAAGAATCGTATGTTGCGTCTGCACGCATAACAAAATTTCCTGTGCCTCCGCATCATCTGCATTCACATAATGAATATCATTTGTGGCAACAATAGGAAGGCCTAACTTCCGTGCAAGTTTCACAACTTTTTCTGTCACTTCATCTGTTTGCGGAATATTGACGTGGCGCTGAATTTCTAAATAATAATGATTGTCGCCAAACACTTCCGCATACTGTTTTGCAACTTTTTCTGCTTCTTTCTCTTCATCACGAAGTAAAAGCTGTGAAATCTGTCCTTGAAGACATGCACTTAAACAGATAACACCCTCATGATATTTTGCAAGCGTTTCAAAATCTATGCGAGGTTTGTAGTAAAAACCCTCTAAATAAGAAATGGAAACCAATTTCATTAAATTTTTATACCCCGTATCATTTTCTGCAAGAAGTATTAAATGATACGGATCTGTATCGATTTTCGTTTCTTTATCAAAACGGCTACGCCGGGCTACATACGTCTCGACACCAATAATGGGCTTAATTCCGGCAGTAAGTGCTTTCATGTAGAATTTAAAACTGCCATACATGGATCCGTGGTCAGTTATTGCCAGGGCATCCATACCAAATGATTTTGCTTTTTCGATGAGGTAATCTAATTTTCCAAGACCATCAAGAAGCGAAAATTCGCTATGCGTATGAAGATGAATAAAATCTGCTGCCATATTAAGATAACCGTTTCTTCAACTCTTGTTCGATTATACCTGCGTCCCCTTTCCCTTTGAGCTCTTTTTTGACCATTCCAACCAGAAACATTAAAGCAGATAGTTTTCCATGTTTATAATCCGCAATGGCTTTCGTTTGTTGGCCCAACACTAATGTAACAGCTACTGTTATAACTCCTGCATCCACGTTTTTCTCTTGCGCTTTTGCAAGAAGCGCATCAATGCGCTTTTTTGGTGACATTTCTTCCTCATGCACATTAATTAAATTCCGAGCGATGATTGTCGGAGTAATATTTTGTGTTTCGAAACTTCCTTGTGCAAGTGAAACACAACTTTCAAAATAATCAGCCCCGGTCTTTTCATCTGTTATATGTACTGCCTCATCACTACTTAATCCGTATTCCTTCATAAACCGCTCAATTTTACTATCAGGAAGCTCTGGCAATGTTTTTTTAATTTCGGTAACATATGCTTCTGTAAGACGAATTGGTGGAATATCCGGATCTGGGAAATACCGATAATCTGCGGCTTCCTCCTTACTTCGTTGGGAAACGGTTGAAGATGTTCCTTCAACGTACCCACGTGTTTCTTGCTTCGGCATTTGTCCGGCCTCAAGAAGTTCAATGTGTCGTTTGGTTTCAAAATCGATTGCCCGTTTTACGAAATTGAATGAGTTAATATTTTTTACTTCCACTTTGTACTTTGGCAATTCCCTTTCACCAATTTTCCGGACGGAAATGTTCGGCTCCAAACGCATGCTGCCTTTTTCCATATCCGCAGATGACACCCCAAGATACCTGACAATTTGATGTAGCTTTTTCAAAAAGAGTTTTGCCTGTTCCCCAGAATGGATATCCGGTTCGGTCACAATTTCAACGAGTGGAACACTTGACCGATTAAAATCAACGAGTGTTACTTTTTTTCCATCAACCATCGCGTGTTGAAGCTTTCCTGTATCCTCTTCCAGATGTACTCTGTGAATCCGAACGTCACCAAGTTCTGTTGTAATCAATCCATTTCGACAAAATGGGAGATCATATTGGGAAATTTGATACCCTTTAGCTAGATCTGGATAAAAATAATGCTTACGGTCAAATTTTGAATACAATTGAATTTCACATCCGAGCGCAAGACCAAGCTTAATTGTCCATTCGATTGCTTTTTTATTCGGTACCGGCAGTGCACCAGGAAGCCCTAAACACACCGGGCATGTGTACATATTTGGTTTCGGTGCACCAAATGGATCATTTTTACAGGAACAAAACATTTTTGAACTGGTTGCCAGTTCTACATGTATTTCCATTCCAACGATTGTTTCGTATTGGTTCATATCTTGTTTCTCCATGTATTCCATGGTGTTTCCATTTCATACAAATGCGCAGCTTGTATCATTTTTTCTTCTTGCCACCATGATGCCACAATATTCATACCTAAGAACAGATTTGTTTTTTCATCCCGGAAACATGGAACTGAAATACCGGGGAGTCCTGAAATACTTGTGGGTTCCAACAGCATGTCTTCAAGTTCTCCGTACATCGGACTACCAAAACTTGCTCCAAGTTTTTCGGCGTACGACGGCGTTGTTGGTGAAATCAAAAGATCATACGCTTCAAATAATTCCTGGAAATTCTGCAAATATAGATTTCGCACTTTTTGTGCGTTATTGTAATACTGCTCAGAATACCCTTTTGAAAGGGTAAATGTTCCAAGCATCATGCGGCGTCTTGCTTCGGCACCAAAGAAGCTTCTATCATTTCCGTACCTAATCCCGTCGTACCGCGCAAGGTTACTTGAAACTTCTCCACGTTGTACAACCGTGTAAACACCAATTGCAAAATCCGGTGTAAAAATTTTTCCTTTTTCCACCTTCTCGGATATTGGAACTAACGAGACATGTGCTCCATGTTTTTCAAACAGTTTTCCTGCTTCAAGAATTTGTTGAGATACTTGTTGTTTTCCAATTTCAGGATGGTCGGTATAACAAATACCGATATGTATACCCTTCACACCGTTCGCAATTTCTTTTGAAAGTTGTGGAACTTCTTTATTCGGGGTAGTTGCATCTTTTTCATCACGACCTGCCATGGATTCAAAAAGAATTGCCGTATCTTCCACTGTTTTTCCGATTGGCCCAGGACTGTCTGTTGATGAGGCCATTGCAACAACTCCATACCGGCTGACTCGACCATATGTTGGTTTCAGTCCTACAACACCGCACCATGATGATGGTTGACGAACAGAACCCGCGGTTTCAGAACCAATTGCGCCAATACAGACGTCTGCGGCAACTGCTGCGGCACTTCCTCCTGATGAACCGCCAGGTAAATGTTCTGGATTTCTTGGATTTTTTGTCGGCCCAAAATCTGATGTTTCCGTACTTGAACCGTGTGCCCACGCATCCATGTTTGTTTTACCAATAATGGCAGCTCCTGCTGCAACTATTTTTTTGGTCACTGTTGATTCATACGGAGACATAAATCCTATAAGGACATTGCTTGCTGCAGTTGTTGGTAATTCTCTGGTCAAAAAATTATCTTTCACGGCAATAGGGATTCCGGCAAGCGGCGCATCAAGCAGTTTTTCTGCTTTTTGTTCAACCTGTTTATCAACGCTAAGATAAATATTTAATTTTTCATTTGTACTTGCAATGTGTTTGGCTAAATCCGTATACAATTCTTGATGCGAAATTTCTTTCGCCTTTAATTTTTTAATTGCTTCTTTAACTGTGAGTGTATTGAACATACGTTATTTATCTAATATTTGATCCACAACAAAATACCCATTGTGTGTCCGTGGGGCATTCCGTAGTGCCTCTTCCTGGGTAAACATCCGTTCTTCATGGATTTCATCTTCCCGTGTCACATTCTCAAGTCCTGTTACTTGTCCGACCGGATCAACGCCTGATACATTAATTGTCGATAACGTATCAACGACTTCCAACACTTTTGTAAACCCGTCAGCGAGTGTTTGTGATTCTTTTTCCGTCACTGGAATATTTGCAAGTGCTGCGATATGCGAGACGATATCCGAAGTTATTTTTGTAGACGATTGCATAATGCTTCCATTCTACCGTAAAATATTCTCATGCGCCAATATCAACTTATATATCAAACCATGATAGATGAGAACAAGGCAGCGTTTGATAAATTTTTTACGATTCACCAACGCTACGTCCAAAATCCAAAACTTACGCAAGCGGAGTTTAATACGGTTGGGCGTGAAATCCAAGATATTATTCATGATTATGAACGGCGCCTCTGTGGAAAAACCGAAGGCGGTATGTACAGTAAATTTTCTCAAAATCTATCAGAAAAATTCTGGGAGATTATTCGGAAAGATTTTCCAAAAATAGATTATATCGGCGTTACTCTTTCGTAACGTACAACTTTTTTAACATTGCATCATGCGCTTGCCACATGAGCACGTCATCCAACTCTTGGAGCTTTATTTTCTTTTTGTATTTTACTTCCAATGTTTTTGAAATCAGCCAATCTGCAATATGCGGATTCTTCGCCAGCAGTGGTCCATGAGAGTAAGTAGCAATCCAGTTTTTATATCTTGCCCCTTCTGTTGTATCTTCTCCATTATTTCCATTCCCAACAAGAACGGTACCAAATGGTGTAAGTCCGGTTCCAAGATAGGTTCGTCCGCCATGATTTTCAAATCCTACTACCGTATCCAGAAAGCGTAATCCAGGAATTTCAAATGTGTTGGGGATACGGATCAACATATTTCCGATACATCGTGGTTTGCCGTTTCCAAAATGTCTACTTTCCATATCAAAAAGTCCCAGCCCTTCAAGTTTTTTTCCATCTCCCGTCATATAGAAAGATCCCAGAAGTTGTGGAGAACCACACACAAAAAGACCTGGGATATTCCGCTCCAATAACTTTTTAAGAACCGGACCTTTTCGTTTCCGTAAATCATCAATCAGTATTCCCTGTTGCCGATCCTGAGCTCCACCGCCAAAAATCATATCCATTTTTGCTATGTCTTCTTCTTTTGACTGAAAATCAATGGGAACAATTGTGCAGGTAATACCGCGCCATTCACATCGTTTTTGTAGCACTAAAATATTTCCACGATCACCATATGTCGACATGAGTTCCGGATATAACCAACCAATCGTTATTGAATATTTCATAGTTATAAAATCTTTTTTCCCGTTATAATTTTTCGTACATCAAGCATTGCTGAATACGTTGCAAGTATCCATATTGTTTCATTTTCTTTTGCTGCTTCTGTTGCTGCAACAATTGCTGATGAAAGATTTTCAACAACCTGCAGAGGTAATTGTTTTTTCTTTTTTTCAATATAGGCCATACGGACTGCCATATCATAGACCCGGTCACCCGAAATAATTATTGGATATGCGCATTCCGTGAGTTGTTCAAAATCCACATCCCAAATCCAACTCACATCCGTTCCATCAGGGATTCGATCATTAAGAAGCAACATAATCGGACCTTTTTGAGATGAGGCAAGGATAGTCCGTAACGACTCGTTAAATCCGGTTGGATTTTTGGATAATAAAATGCGTATGGTTTTTCCTTGATACGCAATTGATTCCATCCGACCAAACGCCGGTGTAAACTGATCCAGTGCCTGTTGGATTTCTCCTTTATCAATACGCAATACTTCTCCAACAGACGCTGCTGCTAGTGTATCGTAGATGTTATACACACCTTCAAGCGGAGATGTGTAGTCGCTACTTTGAATGAGAACATCTGGATGAGTGAATCCACAAGCACCACAGGCCCATTTTCCAAGATGGGAAAAATATACCCCGCCAAATGTTAATCTCGTCCCACATTTTGGACAATAAATGGAATCCGTTGCATGCTGCATTTTTGGCAGATAATATTTTGGATCTTCTAGTCCAAAATAAACAACTCTCGAACGTAATTTTTCTGTCATCACAGCAATAGTTGGATCATCCCCATTTGCCAGAATTGTTGTTTTATCGTCAAATGATTGCAGTGAACTTCTCCAGAAGGCAGCAATTGTATCTACTTCTCCATACCGATCAAGCTGATCACGGAAAAGATTTAACAAAACAATCGCTTTTGGATGGATAAACGGCAGTATTTTCGCGAATGCATTTTCATCAACTTCAAACACTGCAAAATCAACCAACCTCCAGGACACAAAAAAAGAAGAGATAATGCCGTTTAATAAATTTGCACCACTCGTATTATGTAACACGGAATATCCAGCATGACGTAGTATCGCACTCGTCATCCCTGATGTCGTTGTTTTACCATTTGTTCCAGCAATAATAATTATTCCCTTTCTTATTCGTTTTGAAAGTGTTGCAAGAATTTGAGGATACATACGAAGTGCTATTTCTCCAGGCCATGTTGCGCCAGCACCGAGTTTTAAAAAACGACTAAGAAACGATGCGCTTAAACCAGAAAGACACGCGATAGTATATCGAAGTTGTTTCATGAGATGCATCCCTATTATACTCACATTGCCCGAAGGATTCGAATACGTTGAGCAATGGGCGGGTGCGTATCAAAAAGACCAGAAAACCAGGCACGTGTTTTTTTATTTTTAAACGGATTTGCAATAAACAGATGTGCTGTTGCATTGGATGCATGTTTCATCACAAGAGTTTCTTTCCCAATTTTTTCCAGCGCTCTGGCCAGTCCTTCCGGATATCTGGTTATGAGTGCGCCGGTTGCATCAGCAAGATATTCACGTTTTCTGGATATTGCCAATTGAATCAATGATGCAATCAACGGAGAAATAAGCGCAAGAACAATTCCGATAAGCATAAAGACTCCTGAATCATTCCGATCATTATCACGGTCTCTCCACCATAAATTACGCATAAACATATCTGAAGCAAATGCAATCGTTCCTGCAAGTACAGTCACAACCGCCATCATGCGAATATCGTAATTTTTTACATGAGAAAGTTCGTGAGCCACGACCCCTTCTATTGCACGCCTATCAAGCTTCGCAAGTAAACCCGATGTTGCACAGACAACTGCATGACCTGGATCACGTCCGGTTGCAAAAGCGTTCATCGCAGGGTCTTCAATCACATACAGTTTTGGCATCGGAAGCCCAGCAGCCATACTGACGTTTTCAGCAACCGTAAAAAAATCAAAATCCTGCTCACGAGTTGCTTTTCTAGCTCCGGTCATAGCAAGAACAATTGCGTCACCAAAAAATAAACTCACCACACTTGAAATTGTTGAAAAAACGATTGCTATACCAATAAACGAATCGCCGTACCCAAAGGCATGGCCAAAAATATAGGATAAAGCGACAACCAACAAAATAAACACCACCATGAATAGATAGGAACGAAGAATATTACGTTGAATTTGCGATCGAATTGACATGCCCGGACCTTACCTTAAAATTCAACCTTTACTGCTTTCTTCTCTTCTTCTGCCGTCTTGAAGAATGGTTTTTCTGTAAACCCGAATGCTCCAGCAAGAAACACATTCGGGAATACTTTTACTTTCACGTTATAATCCATGACTGTGGAATTATAAAATTGGCGTGAGTAGGCAACCTTATCTTCTGTATCTCCGAGTTCCTGCTGGAGTTGCAAGAAATTTTCATTTGCCTTTAATTGCGGATAGTTCTCAGCAACTGCAAACAATGATTTTAACGCGCCACTTAATTGATCATTTGCTTTTGCTTTTTGTTCTGGACTTTCCGCACCCATCATTGCTGACCGTGCTTTTGTAACATTTTCAAATACTGATTTTTCGTGCTTTGCGTACCCTTTTACGGATGCAACCAAATTTGGAATTAAATCTGTTCGGCGTTTCAGCTGAACGTCAATTTGGCTCCACGCTTCATCAATCTGTGTTTTCATGGTCACAAGACCGTTATAGAGAGACCAAATAAAAAGAACGAGAAGTACTGCGATTATTCCAATAACTAATAATGGTGTCATATGATTCCTCCTTTATGGCTTAAGCCATTTACTAATATCATTATACGAAAAGGTATTCCAAATGTCATCTTTTTCCGCCCAACCTCTCCTGGCAACAGATACTCCATACGGCATATTCTCTATATCGCCAAGTCCGTGCGTATCAGAATCGATCACGAGCGGCACTTTTTGTTTTATTGCGTCATAAACAAGAACATCTGGCAAATCCAGTCGATATGGATGTGCATTTATTTCCAAGGCGATCTGTTTTTCAACTGCTAATGAGAATATTTCTTTCCAATTAACCTCAATACCTTCTCGTTTTCCTAACAGACGTCCTGTTGGGTGTCCAATAATCTTAACTTTTGGATGAGCATTTATCGCCTTAATCAAACGTTTTGTCATATCATCCCGCGTCTGTTGAAAACTCGAATGAATAGAAATTATTGCGGCGTCTATATACTCAAAAGCTTTTGTTGGAAGCGCTAGATCACCATCAGGATTAATATCAATCTCTAACATAATAAATAATTGAACACTATTCTTATTCTTTTTTGACCATGAACTATATTGTTGTTCATAAAATGCTTTTCGTCGCTTCATAATGTCAATTATCTGTTCTTCAGTATGATTACCAACACTTGGATTATGGTCACTAATACCAATATAGGCATACCCAAGTGAAGCTGCGCGATCCAAAATTTCAACAAGCCCACTTCTACCAAGATCATGCGATGGCTCGAGATTGTAGTTGGTATGGATATGGAAATCCCCCCGAATATCAGATGGCTCTACAAGCTTGGGCAATTTATGATGAATTGCTGCCTCAACCTCACCATGGTCTTCCCGAAGCTCTGGAGCGATCCACGGCATGCCGATATATTCATAAAATGTTTCTTCTGTTTTAAATTTCTTGATTACATTCTTTTTTCCTTCTTTGATTCCATATTCTGAAAGCGACAAATGCTTGGACAGCGCATATGTTCGAAGCTTAATATTATGATTTTTTGAACCCGTGAAGTATTGCAGCATCGCACCGTACGAATCCGCATCCTGGACACGAAGGTCAACCTGACGACCATTTGTAAGAAGCAGCGAAGCACCTGTCGGTCCTTTTTCTATAATCTTCTCATGACGATAGGTACAAAAGTAATCAATTGCCTTTGGCGCATCATCCGTTATAATTGCCATGTCAATATCTCCAATTGTTGCCACTCGCCGTCGCAAGCTCCCCAACACATCAACTTTTGAAATGTGCTTGTTTTTTAATAAAAACGTTTTTATGGAATCTGCGATTTCGTCTGCATCCCGAATATTAATACGATTTTCCTTAATACCACCCTTTAAATATGTATTAATATTTTTTATTATTTCTTCTTCTGATTTTTCACCGAATCCTTCCATCGGTGCAATTTTATGAAGTGCAGCTTTTGTCAACAAATCTTTTACCACAGTTTTTTCATTCATTAAATGTAATTCATTCACAAGTTTGTATGCCCGCTTTGGACCGATACCTGGAACAAGGAGCAAAGGAAAAATACTTTGGGGGACCAGCGCGAGCGTTTTGTCAAAATGTTTGGAATGACCAGTTCGAAAAAGTTCATCAAGATGACCGGCAATCGTGGGTCCCACCCCAGGTATTTCATTAATCTTTCCATCATCCCAATAATCTTTTGCTTCACTGGTTAAATGTTTAATACTATCTGCAGCCCGTTCATACGCAACAATTCTAAATCTATTTTCCTCATTAATCTGATATACTGCAACAATATTGCGTAAAAGTTCCGCCAATTGAAGGTTTGTCATACATTCAGTATAATACAAAAGCATTTGGGATCGTAGCTCAGCCTGGTTAGAGCGCTTCCCTGTCAAGGAAGAGGTCGAGGGTTCGAACCCCTTCGGTCCCGCAAATATACTCTATTTCTGCCCTAGAATGGAGGCAGAATATATGTGGAAATCATTAAAAAAAGTACTTCGGAAATCTGACTCTCTTATTTCTCTTATTGTCGGATTTGTTATAGTTATCATTATTGGTGTACTTTCTTATTCCATCATTTCATCAATTTATGAACAAAACCAAAACAATCAAAAATTAATACACAATGAATCGACTTTACCAACGAAATACACAGTGAAGAAAGACGACACATTGTGGGATATTGCAATTCAATTTTATCAAAGCGGATATAACTGGGTAGACATAGCAAGCGAAAACAAATTGAATCAACCAGATTATCTTGAAATTGGACAAACACTCACAATTCCAAATGTTAAACCGATTGATACTCAGGGAGATATTCTTGACGGTGCAACGACCGATACTGTGACAACACATGTCAATCAAATTACAGTTGTCGAAGGCGATTCGTTATGGTCTATTTCCGAACGAACATACGGAACAGGATATAAATGGGTTGATATCGTACAGGTAAATTCTCTTATCAGCGATCCGAATCTTATATACCCAAATACCGTTCTCCGATTACCCTAAAGTTTGCTATAATCCCTGTATAAGCGGGATTAGTACACCGGTAGTATATCTCCTTCCCAAGGAGAAGAAGAGGGTCCGATTCCCTTATCCCGCTCATAATTCTTGCCTCCTTAGCTCAACGGCAGAGCAGCGGTATCGTAAACCGTAGATGTCAGTCCAATTCTGACAGGAGGCTCAAACGGTGCTATACTTTGTAAACGAATATGATATATTCACGACTTCGTCATTTTGAAGAACATCGCCAGGAACGAAAAATTGTTGGCGCACTCGCAGGCATTGTTGTCATCTTTCTGTTTCTTGCATTCTTTGGCATCAAAATTCTTACTGGATTTAGTATATTGGTTGATAATATTCGGGGCGGAACTCCTACACAAACAACTTCAACACAACAACTGATTCTTCCCCCGGAGCTTGATCCATTACCAATTGCCACCAATAGCGCGACAATTGCCGTAACCGGAAAAGGAACTGCTGATCTCACCGTCATTTTATACATCAATGATATGGACACAAAAAAAATGAAGGTTGAAAAAGATGGAACTTTTAAGTTTGCAAATGTCTCACTTGCCGAAGGCACAAATACGTTAAGCGCAAAGTTGACAGACGAAAAAAACAACATTAGCGACCTTTCTGAAATTATTACAGTTACCATAAAAAAATCAAAACCGACACTCGAAGTTACAACCCCACATGATGGCGATCAAATACACGGTGATTCAAATATTATAACCGTATCCGGAAAAACCGAAGATGGCAACATGGTAACCGTAAACGGTCGCATTGTGGTCATGAGACCAGACGGAGGATTTTCTTATGATTACCCACTTGGTGAAGGCGATACAAATCTCCAAATTATCGCAACAGACCCCGCAGGCAATCAGACAAAAGTTGAACGAAAAGTGAAGTACTCAAAGTAAATCTTATTTATCCTTCTTTCTCAATTGCTCCCGTTACTATCCATAAAAGAATCATCATTTGCGGATAAAAAAGTGTATTTACAAACATACTATGAACAAAGGAGGCAACAAGAATGGTGATATACAGCAAACCAAATTTCGATTTTTTAGCAATTCGAAACACGTGCAAACCAGAGCGGATCATTGTTATCCATAAATAGGCAAATGCCGCAAGTCCAATGCTACCGGTTGTAACCAATATAAAAATGATGCTGTTATCATACCCGCTCGTTGACTTTGCCAAGACGCCTGATTGTAACGTCGGAGCATTATGAGAAAGAGACTTCACCATATTAAATCCAAACCCAATAACAGGGGATTCCCAAAACATCTGCATCCCCTCTTGCCAATTCGTGATTCTAGCAAATGCCGTAAACTTTCTAAACAATAACGTTGACTCTCCCCCAATAGCCGGCAAGTACAGAAGCACAACACAAAATCCTAAAAGCCAGAATGCTAATTTCCAACGCTTGGTAAGCAGCATATATGCAATGAACACAGCAATAGCAGCAACATAACTACTTCTTGAATAGGTCAATAAGAAGGCGACAAAAATTGTTGCAAGTCCAACTAATACTGCGAGATCCTGCTTTCGTTTATCAATAAAGAGTACCCCAGATTGAAAGGATACAAGCAGAATGCTTCCCATAAAATTTGGGTCAAACAGCGTCGAAAACAAACGATAATAATGCGGATCCCATCCGTCATAGGAAAGATTTCGAAGATCTGGATACACAAACAACTGAAGGATCCCAAGAAGCGCAAAACCAAATCCTAAAACAAATACCCATTTAAACCAGTAAACGGCTGGCCTTTTGTCCAGCCTGACCAGAACATACACGAACGCATATAACAGATACCTCAGAAAATAGGCAATACCAACCATGACATCAATTTGAGCAAAACGATGCTCATTGACCAACAGTGACATGGCACAAACAATGCTCACAAGGAGAAATGGTTTGAGACAAGATACTGCAGTAATCTGTTTTCTCTCTTTCCAAAGAAATGGAAGATGAAAGATTACATATAAAAGAAGAACAACATCTGAGATATATATTGCAATAGCGGGAGTTATCTGGATACGGCCCAGCTGCCCTAACAAAATCGTACAAAATAAAAGAATCGGCCACATACTATTTTGCAGTGACTTTCTGCAGTTGCCATAACTTTGCTCGTGTTAGAAATGAATGAAACGACATCATCATTGCCATAATAAATCCAGCTATTCCATCCAAAAATCCTAATTGAACAATATAGATATATAAAAACTTCGCAATTGGATAAACGAGAATGGCGCAACATGTTGCACGTTTCCCCTGGCCATAAAAAACACGAGCATTAATCGTCGTATATCGGTTAATTTGTGACAAAAATAATTTTATATTTGGGTGAGGGGAGTGCAACAGGGGATGCGTGAATGTTTTTACCTCACCTGCAATATCCCATGTTTCATGGACTTCTCTTTCCCACTTCCCTGCTTGTTTTTTTGCCAGTCGAATAAACCTTGCTCCTCCCGTATCTCCAAAACGCAGGTTCTTGCCAAACATTCGATCAATACGCGGAATATAATATGCATCTGCAGTTTTTATTTTTTTACATTCGTCCTGAATATCTTTTTGCAGTTCCGGTGTAACCATTTCATCACTATCAAGAAACAGTACCCACTCGCCTTTTGCAAGACTTAACCCATAATTTCGTTGTGCAGCAAAGTCGTTATTCAGTGAATGTGGAAACACCTGCGCTTTATATCGCTTCGCAATAACAACCGTTTGATCAGAAGACTCATCATCAATAACAATCCGTTCATCACACCAGCTTACACTTTTTAAGGCTTCTACTATTGAATCCTGGCTATTATGGGTTAAAATGACGCAAGAGATCATTAACGTTAAGTATAAAGTATTATACACGAAGTATAAAGCATGATGAAAAAACTGTTATCGCATACAAACACAATTCTCTTATGTACGTTTCTTCTGTATATAATCGTTTATTGTATTCACGCCCTGCTATTACAAAAAACGGTATACGGGGACGGAGTATATTACGTCAATTGGCTTAATATTTTCCAAATCCTACCTACTAATAAATATGCCATCGGACCTGCGTTACTTTGGGCACCCTTTTATTTCTGGGGGAACTCCATTGTTCATGGAAATGTATTCTCATTTCCTAATCAATTTATTCTTGGACTAACCAGTGTTCTCTACGCAATTACAGGCCTTATCTTTCTCTATCGACTACTCATGAAATTCACAAAGCCGACAATTGCTGCAATAACAACCTCACTTATTGCTCTTGCAACCCATTTATTTTTCTATGGATCCATTGATCCCGTCAATTCCCACGCTGTATCATTTTTTGCTGCAACCCTATTTCTTACTTTTCTTTTTCAAAAACAATCTTTTCTTACCGGTGCAGCGTTGGGTTTAGTTACCCTCATGCGTCCACAAGATATTCTTTATGGAATTTTGTTGATACCATTTATCAATAAAAAAATGATCTTTCCCCTTTTGTCAGGATTCGTTTTATTATTTTTGCCGCAGATGATTGTATGGTTTACCGCTACCGGCAATCCATTGCTCAGTCCGTATTTTACCGGTGGTGAAAAATATTCATTCTTTTCGCCTCACATTTTTTCTGTTTTATTTTCACTACAGAATGGTTTACTCGTATACACGCCATTATTTTTTATTTCACTCCTTGGCTATTTGCGGTCTTGGGGGGCACAACAATCGATCAAATGGTTATCAGGTTTGCTTCTTTTATTATCCCTGTATTTTGTTTCCATTTGGAGTTCGTGGGATCAAGGGGCAAGTTATAGTGGACGCATGTTTATTGGAATGCTTCCGGTTGTAGCTATTGCACTTGCAAAACTTCTTATTTATCTTGCAAAAAGAAAATTTACTGAAGATTTGATGGTTTTAACATTTCTTATTCCTCTTGGAAGTATCAACAGCCTTCTTATCCTTTATTTTCTCTTAACACACCAGTAATCACAGATAGCACTCCGGAAGCGAACGATTCCCAGCGATATTTTTTTGACTGTAGATATGCAGCTTTTTGTTTTTCCATTCGTGTTGTTTTTTGTGTCATCCCATATAGTGCACCAACAATGGATGAAGTGTTGGCGGTCGTAACGGCAATTCCCCCTTCACCAACAATTTCAGGAAGGGCGCCAAGATTTGCATAAATGACCGGTGTTCCACACGCCATTGATTCAGCTGCAGGCAAACAGAATCCTTCGTGTGCACTTAATGCTATGAGCGCTTCAGCACCCCTATACCATTTTCCAACATCACTATCACTCAAATATCCCAGTAAATGAACTCGTTTTTCCAAACGTAGTTCGTGGATAGTTTTTTTAATATCAGGATCGAGCTGTGTGTCACCACCGATAATAATAAAATCATATGGTTTCTTTACACTCTTTAAAAATGCTGCAAATGCACGTATTGCCACTGGCAAATGTTTCCCCGGTTTCAGGAGTCCCACAGACAGAAAATATGGATGAGGATGATGTGATTCTTCCCCTGGAGTCAAAAAAATATCCGCAATTCCCGGCAAACAGACAGAAATTCTCGATGAATCAATATGATATGTTTTTATAATGTCATTCTTTACAGTTTCTGAAATAGTGATAATGTGAGAAGATCGAAAAATAGTATTTTCTGTTTGTTTTGTTAGTCGCTCGGCGCTATCACCATATTCTTTTGGGGCCACTAAAAAACCCAGGTCATACACAAATCCAACGGCATGAGCAACCCCAATTGGCACCGCCTGAGAAAGTCCTAAAAAAACATCATTTGGATGAAAGCGAAGATGAAATGGTAAACGCACTTTCATATATCCAACAGATGGTGTTAGTGCAATATTTACCATACGGTTACCGAACTTCGTCATTATCTCCCGGGGAATTGAGGCAAAACTGTATAACCGATATGCATTCGTTGTATCAAGCGTTGTTAAATGGTTTAGAAGTTCATGCGTGACAC
The DNA here is from genome assembly GCA_903821745.1 of Candidatus Gottesmanbacteria bacterium. Lineage (GTDB taxonomy): Bacteria > Patescibacteriota > Microgenomatia > UBA10105 > UBA927 > CAIJMI01. The sequence goes on along the minus strand of CAIJMI010000005.1, from coordinate 37,747 downwards.
GATAGACACCGACCTTTAACCGATCGTCTGTTTCACAAATGGCACCTGCATCAACGCCAATAATCATATAGCCTCAATATATCCTTTCGCGATGGATAGAGCAAAGAAGAAATGTGCTTTCACGCCTATCCAACCATCCAGTATTCCCTTCCCACGGATAAGTCCAACAAAAAACATATCAACAAATGTATAAATTGCCTTTCCTATCAATACAAGCTTGCTGTCCCCTTTCTCTTTATACATCAGCGCCTGCATATGAATGTAGTCATCGAGCTGTTGAAATCCTTTCCAGGATATATATTTCTGTATTGAATTATAATGGTAGATGTCTGCGTGTATTTGCTGTGTTTTTTCTGGAGGAATAGTCACTTCTTCATGTACTCTCTTTATATATTGAAATTCTATAGAATTCCTGAAAAGCCGCAGTTGGTAATCCGGATAAAACAGACCATATTTCAAATATCGTTTGTTGTTGATATACCAACGACGCCTGAACCAGAATCCAACATAGGTACGATGTTTGATCAACTCAGGAATCTGTTTTTTCAATTCTTCACTCAATACTTCATCCGCATCAAGTACCAGTATCCATTCGCCAATTGAACGAGAAAGTGCGTAGTTGCGAACAATGGAGAAATCTTGATTCAAAGGTACTTCAAATACGTTTTTTGTAAATCGCCGCGCGATTTTTATTGTTTCATCAAAACTGCCAGTATCGACAACTGTTATTTCATCAACAATACTCTTCACGCTTCGTATAGCATTTTCCAATTGCTTTGAAGCATTTTTTGTAATAATTACTGCCGAGAGTTTCATTGTTTTTGAGCTAAAATTTCCACCATAGTACCACCATTATTTATATTTAAAAATTTATAAAACATTCGACAAAAAATTTTATCGAATAAAAAATATTTTATATTTTTAGTAAAAGTACGCTCCCTATCTGAATTAACAGATTTATTTAAAACAATGCTTCTTCTTTTACCCAAAAAAAACTTAATTAAACCTGCTAAATCAACAGGGTAACTCCATGTGCCAACTTTTATTACTTGAAAACCTTCATTTGTTAAAATTCTAATTAAACTTTTATCATTAAAATAACTTAAATGTTCGGGTGGAATAACATAATCAAAATCATTTTTTCTAATTTTTGCAACAATACTAGAAATATTTGGTGTGGCTATATATATTAATCCCCGATTGTTTAATAGCTCATAACAACGTTTAATCAATAATTTAGGTTCAGAAAAATGTTCAATCACTTGATTCAATGTCACAAGATCAAATTTTTGTTTAATATGGGTAGTTAAAATATCTCCTTGAATAAACTTGTAGGTGTAAGTTTTTTTAAGATAACTAAATAAATCCAATGAGGTCTCAATGCCTGTAACTGACCACCCACTGTTTGCCGCCTCATCCATAAATATTCCATTTCCACATCCTATATCTAACAAAGTTTTTTTTCCAAATCGATGTTTACTAAAATAATTAAGAGAATGTTTTGCATCATTAAGAATGATATTAGATTTTTCAAATATATTTGCCTTAAATTTCAAATATAACGCCTTTAATTCATCGCGACTAAGCAATGGATAAACATAAATAAATAGACAGCTATCACATTTATAGATATTCCATTGATTAACTGAATACAGTAAATTTACTTTTTTACCGCCACACAAATAACATTTAGGTGATTTCATAAATTACTTATTGACTTTTTATATTAAAAAAATAATAAATATATATGGATGAAAACTGCCCATAAACTCATCCTAATATTCTTTATTATAATCTTTTTAAGTCATGCTCATGCTGTCCATGCAAATGCGACAAGATATGGCGACGCTCTTCTAACTACAAATTCTTCAAGCTGGGATTCAAACCAAATAAAAATGCCCGCCGTTATATATGATAAATCATTATATAAAATGCTTTACGGCGGACAAGGAACTAATGGCAGATGGCAAATAGGATTAGCTTATTCATTAGACGGAATTAACTGGATAAAATTTATAAATCCGGTAAAAAGTCGACTCACATATGATGGTCGTGATGTTCATGATCCAAGTTGGTTATTTAATTCCTTAACAAATAAATATGAAATGTGGTATACATCATCAACAAATAGTGGTTCTACGGACTTAAAAATTTATCATTCCGAAAGTAATGATGGAATTAATTGGACCAATGATCAAGACGTAATGGTTCATAAGCCTGAGGCTGCCTGGGAAATTGAAATGGTTTCATGTCCGAATGTTCTACTCATTAACAATAAATATTATATGTGGTTAGCTGGGAGAAACGGTACATGGAAAATTGGAGTTTTTACTTCAACAGATGGGATCACTTGGATACCAAACTTAAGTAACCCAATTATTACTAGAACCTACAATTTAGAAGCACCAAATCTAATAAGTCCAGAAATTTATTACGATACCAATAACATTGAAAGAAAATTTAATATGTTTTACACCACTACTGATCTTGGTGCCTTTTCTGCCGTGTTGTATGCTTATTCACCAGACGGCATCGATTGGATAAAACCACTGGATGAAAACCCAATTATTATAAAAAGCTCTATATCACCGAGCTTTGACAAAAACGGTGTCTCTGAATCATCAGTCGTTAAAACAAGTGAATCTACATTTATTTGGTATGGTGGCCATTATCTTGCATCTAAAGGAATAGGATTAGCATATCTAGGATTACCCCCGACACTGCTGCCAACGCCATCAGAGTCTTTATTTCCTACCTCTACACCATTACCAACAATGACTCCAACTCCAGAACCAACGGTAACACCAACATTAACCCCAACACCATCACCATCTCCAAAACCTACATCTAGTCCAACGCCGTCACCTTCCCCTTCTCCAACGCCAAGTCCAACGCCAAAACCATCTCCAACTCCATCTCCATCACCAACACCGACTCCTCTACCTCCAATTGTAATCATTCCTGGTATGTTTTCTTCCTGGAATAAAGAAGAAATGCTTGAAAACAAACATACTACAAATGCAGAATGGAAATTATTAGGATTCGTTAAAGAGTATGACGGTATTATAAAAACGCTTAAAAATCTTGGGTACCAGGAAAATGAAAATTTATTTATCTGGACATATGATTGGCGAAAACCTGTTGCAGATATCGCATCCCAATTCAATATCTACCTTGCAAATAACGTTTTAAATAAACCGGGAGTGACCACCATCAATTTAGTTGGTCATTCATTAGGCGGTCTCGTTGCACGAACTTGGACACAAACGGAAAATAATAAAAATCGTGTGAAGCATTTGATAACGCTCGGATCCCCACACCAAGGCGCTGTTCAACCATATAACGCATGGGAGGGTGGAGACGCATCCCAAGGAAATACAGTTCTTTCATTTGCAACCCAAATTCTTCTCCAAATCAATAAAAAGAGTTTTCAAACGAATAGAGAAGCAATCCAACAAACATTCCCGGTTTTAAAGGATTTATTGCCAAGTCAGCCCTATCTTATCCGCAAATCAGATAATTCAACGATAACAAAAAATCAAATGTACGTTTGGAATACATGGCAGGAAATACTGAATAATTCTATACAAACCATCTATCCAACGTTTGATGCTATTGCAGGTACGGGAACAGACACCCCAAATAAATATATTGTTGTACAACCAAGTAAAATTGATTTCCTACTCGGAAACTGGCAGGACGGAAAACCAGATAGCACTATCACTGCACCTGGCGATAACACAGTGAATACATCGAGATCGATATTCTCTGATGATCCTTCGTATGTGTTCAATAAGAATCACGGAGAACTTATTGCTTCCAAAGAAGGTATTCAAAACATTCTAGATCTTTTATCTATTGATTATGCCTCAAACCAAATCAATGAAGGAAAAACAACAACCTTTGCTCCGGGACTCCTGTTTTTACTCCAATCACCGGCAACCATTCTTGTTTCCTACAATGGACAAGAATACTATGATCAAGATGGAATCCTTTATATACCTGACGCCCAAGAAGGAACATATACAACAACTATAACTGGTACTGGAAATGGAGAGTACCACCTATCCATCGGACAATTTGGAATAAATACAACACTGTGGTCGTCTCTAACAAACTCAATACAACAAAATGAAAAACAGAACTATTCTGTGGTATTTCATCCGACAGATCCTGATTCGATGCCCATTACAAATCTCTCAACCATAGATTGGATAACACAAATTGAACAAAATCTTCAAATACTTGAATCATATATAGATAAACAAAAAATAAGACGCGTTCAAATTGAACTCGCTCTTGCAAAACGTATGCTAGACAAACAAAACTATTTTGTCTTCAAAATACAGACGGAAATATTACTTCGGACCATAGCGGAAATTCGGGAAAAAACTTCAAATGAAGGATTTCATCTATTGTTTGATACTGAAGATCTGATTGGGCAAATGTATATATCAGCACTTCATGATAAACCACATCTATTTTCTGACCGAATGTTAAAAACAGAAGAAAACATCCTGGATAAAGAAGTAATTCGTTTAGAAAATAAGCTGGCAAAGAAAAAGTCTTTCATTATCCAAGATTTACTTTTTATTCAACGGGGATTTAATATATTCGATTTGGGAAAAACAAAATTAATTACTAATAATCTCCCAGAGGCATCTTTCTTCTTTGCTCTTGCACAAACTTTGTTAAATATTCAATAAACTACTTATTTTGTCTTTTCTCTCATTTGTAGCACATACTTGCGTTAGAATTGTGAAGTCTGCCTGTTTTTTAGCTATAATGCTTGACTTCATCACATGAATAACTTATTTATAAGTTAATCCCACGTCAATCCGTAAGCCTGTTTTGATATTTCTTTGGATTCTTCAGGTATTACCTGTTGAACTACAGGTAATTTTGTTGGTTCATTTTTATCCTCTTTAGCCTTTTGATTCAATTTATGTAAAAAAATTGCATCTTTTATTTGTCTATATCCTCTATCTAATTCAAAAATATTCATACTTTATGCCAGGAGTTGATGACTAACGGTCCAATACTTGCATTCATAAATTGCCATTATATAAAATCGCTTTCAGTCTCCGTTTTCTTAATAAGAACAAAATTTTCGTTAACAAAAAATTTGTATAATAACTTTTTAACAAATGTATTAGTGGGCGTATCAGGACTCGAACCTGAGACCTTTTCAATGTCAATGAAACGCTCTACCAGCTGAGCTATACGCCCGTTTCTTTTCTTCTTGTTGAAAAGACCTACACATTATATCATAGAAATAGATTCACATTTATGAATACTATCAAACGGTTGATTGCTTCTTTTTTTGACTTTATGCAAGGTATTGTTGTTTTTCTTGCCATGCTTGTTATGGTTTACCTTTTTCTCTTCTCTCCACAGGAAATCACTGGGTCATCCATGTTCCCGACATTTGTTGACAAAGAACTGCTTATCACGAACAAAATCGGCTACAAATTCCACAATCCAAACCGCGGGGATGTTGTCATTTTTAAATCCCCTGCAAATAAGGAAATTGATTATATTAAACGGGTCATTGGCCTTCCTGGAGAAACCCTCGTTTTGAAAAATAGCAAATTTTACATTAACGGAAAAGAATTACCTGAACCCTACCTGGGAAGTGATGTCATCACAACAGGTGAATTTTTCTTAAAGGAAGGCGATGAAATCCTTATCCCTGAAGGGTCCTATTTTGTTTGTGGGGACAATCGCTCCCATAGTTCTGATTCCAGAGAATTTGGTCCCATCGCGCTTACTGATTTTGTCGGGCAAGGATTATTTCGCTATTGGCCAACAAATAAATTCTGGATTGTTCCTCCAGTGGATTATTCACAATATGGATTTTAAGCAGCTAACTTTTCTCGAACCTTTTTGAGGATAATACTCGTTGTTTCCAGATTTCCCCGAATAACAAATACAAGCCGCGCTTCAACTTTTGATTGCGTAATCTTTACAAGTCCATTGACCGCTGTTGCCATGTCTTTTGCCATTCCATCCAGTTCATCACTATGAATGCGTTCTACTTTTGTGGTTTTTTCCTGACCACCATTTTGCATTTTTAGTCGTCTTGCTAAATCTTCTGCACGACGCACCGATGCATTTTCTGAAAGGATTGTTTTATACGCTTCTACCATGAGTTTTACGTCCGTTAAACCAGCAATTGCACGGGCATGACCCTCTGATATCGCTTGGGACACAAGACCATCCTTAATGGCATCAGGAAGCCCCAAAAGACGCATCGTATTAGAAACGTAGGATTCACTTTTTGAAACGCGTTTTGCAATTTCCGTTACCGTAAGACCAAACTCCTCAATTAACCGCTGAAATGCTTGTGCGCGTTCAATCGGATTAAGATCTTCGCGTTGCACGTTTTCAACGATTGCAAGCTCCAGCATGCCTTTTGCAGTTGTTTCTTTAATAACCACAGGAACTGTGGTAAGTCCAGCAAGTTTTGATGCTCTCCAACGCCTTTCTCCAGCGATAATCTGATATCCAGCGGGTGTTTTAGCAACAACTAAAGGTTCAATAATGCCATGTTCTTTTATAGAGGATACAAGATCTGCAAGCGCCTCAGGAGCAATAAGTCCACGAGGTTGCAAGGGGTTCGGTTGAATTAAATCAATATCAAGATGCAAGATTTGTTGTGAATCAGCCATTGCTACCCTTTCAGGCGGGCAGGACAGAAACTATTTTTTTACCTTTTTTTACACCGAATTGCACTACCCCTTTAATGAGAGACGCGATGGTAAAATCGTTCCCCATTTTTACATTTAACCCTGGATAAATTTTAGTTCCTTTTTGCCGAATGAGAATATTGCCTGGCTGAGCAATTTGCCCACCATAAATTTTCGTACCCAACCTTTTGGATACTGAATCTTTATTTCCTTTTGCAACTCCGCCTGCTTTTACGTGTGCCATAGTTAGTTTTTTATGAATACAAAAAAATTTCTTTGAACAATTGCGTGCGGTCTACCGTAGACAATTGGACCTAGGTGCTTAGTATATCCAAGGTTTTCACACGTGTCAACAGCTTTTTTCACACTATAGACCCTACCGGCAACTGTGAAGGATGGAATTGCTATCACCACGACACCACCAGGCTTCAGGATTAAACCCCAATGTTTCAAACATCCTATATATAATTTATCGAGGCCCTTTACAATATTTGCAATTTCTTTTGGATCCGTTATTTTTCCTTCTCCAATTCTTGGTGTTCCCATAATTGGATCTGTTGCAATAGCATCAATACGTACGATTCCCAGTTCCTGCGCAACATGAGAAGCATCAGAAACAAACACCCGCGCATTCGTTTTCATATCATATTCCTGAATAATCCATGACATATTCTTTTTCGCTTTTACGACTACCTCTTCATCAATATCACTTCCCAGTGTATTGACTCCGCGAAGCATAGCCTCACCCAAAATGGTTCCCATACCACAAAATGGATCAAGAAGTGTTTTGCCCCGGCTATCCGCGCCGAGTGCAATATTAACAACCATTCGCGCGACTTTTGGTGGAAGCATCCCGGATTTTGGATCTGCATGGGGCCGATCATAGTCACGTCGGCTCCAACTTTCAAATGGCTGTACACAGGTTGTCTTTCCAATAATAAATTCTTCTTCATGTTTAATTAACACCAATTCCTCAACATGATCTTTTTCAATTGCAACAGCTGAGATAACGTTTCCATCCTGAGGAAGCACAAACCGCGCACTGATATGTGACGAAGTAAACAGATCTTTTATTTCTGCTACTAATTGTTTAATTATTGAGATTGTTACGCCGTATCCGCTCAGTCCAAACGTAATCCGTTTTTCTGCATCTGCGCTTCTCACCCATTTTACTAATTCTGTTGAATTTAACTCAGACACCGTAGCGCAATACGAAGCAATTTTTATCGTTCCACCTAAAAGATTCATGAGTGTTTCGTCCGTTGCAACTGTTCCATCAACGATCACGTCTTCCTCAACTCGTGCAATCGTATCAGTCAACATGACTGCTTGTGGAGCAAAAACCTGAAGCTCAAAAAGTGATAATTCGGGGGTTCGCCCGAAAAAGAATAATCGTGAAGTCATGAATTTTATCCAATTGAGACTATTTCCAGTTTTGTCTCGTGAGCTCTAAAACCAATGTGTTTTCGATATCGCACCTTTTGCTTATATCGTTTTACATCTAATTTTTCACCTTTTCCTTGTTCTAAAATTTTTGCTGTTACTTTGGCGCCTTTTACGACTGGTGTGCCTACCTCAATCTTTTTCTCTCCAGATACGAGAAAAACACGGTCAAATGTCACCGTTTCACCCACTTGGCCATCAATTGCGTCAACAACGATGGATTCTCCGGAAGTTGCTATATATTGTTTTCCTGATATCTCAACGACTGCAAACATGAGTGATATTGTACCAGCCTCGTCATTCAAATGCAATTGCCCAAAGGATACCGAATGAAATGGCTATCGACAGCAACGAGCTGCCTCCATAGGAAACGAGCGGAAGGGTAATCCCGGTAACTGGCAAAATCCCCATATTCATGCCACAATTAACCACAATTTGGGTCAGAAGCATCATAAATAACCCAACGGTATAAATGACAGGTAGCCGACCGTGGATCTTGCCATGAATCATCGGATACAACAGTCGCCATAATAACACCCCATATAAGCCTAAAAGAAGCGCTCCCCCAATGAAGCCAAGCTCTTCAACAAGCGTTGCGAACATAAAATCCGTAAAATACTCTGGAAGAAACCGTAAATGACTTTGCGTGCCCAATCCCAATCCGCGCCCAAAAAACTCACCGCTGCCAACAGCAATCATTGCCTGAATGGCATTATATCCGGCGCCTTTTGGATCACTCAACGGATTAATGAACGTATAAATACGAGACCGTTGATACTCAGCAAGTAATCGCCATATGAGCGGTAAACCAACAATACCAATACCAAGACTCCCGAACACTAACGGTAATGGAAGACCTCCCATCACCATCATAGCAAGCCACATCGCTGCATAGACCAAACTCGTTCCTAAATCCGGCTGACGAAAAATGATAAAAAAGGGAATGACAAATAATACCACATGAAACAGTATCGCTCGAGCATGTTTTGGTGGATATTTCGTAATTAAGTAGGAGAAAATAAACAACATGAGCGGTTTCACGAGCTCTGATGGTTGTATTTGAGATCCACCAATCACAATCCACCGTTTTGCTCCCCGAATTGCAGGTCCAATATAGGAGGACAACAAAAACAGATTCCCGAGTACATACCCAAATGGTACAAACCATTTAAAAATCACTACATCGATTCGAGAGATAAAAAAGAATAACCCGATGCCAATGCCAACAAACAAAAGTTGCTGCCAAAACAACGCGTTGTTTATCGTTAGGAGTAAAAATAATCCAAACGAAGACAAGAGAATGAGTGTTATGACTGTGACACTGTCGTTATATCGAGTGTTTCTGCCCATACAATTTCCTTTGCTATTGTTTCTGATTTTATCTTTTCAAGAAATTCCGTCGGCAGCGTCTTATATGTTTCCGGTAGTTGCACAACAATTTTGTCGGTAACCGCGCATTTTTTGTCTTTCCGTAATCCTTGAATTTTTCGAATTACATCCCGCATTTTCCCTTCATCAATAAGCTCAGGTGTGAGCTTTATGTCTAATGACACTGTTATTTCATCAACATCTTGATCAATAATCTTAAGCACCTTAATATTTGTTTCTTCCAAAACAACAGAAATTAATTCATCAACGAGTTGAATTGATTTACCGAAAATTGTTGCTTTTTGCAAAGGTTGCCGAACTGCAATAGCACTTTCTTTTCGCTTTGCATGGATTTTTTCAACGATTGTCCGCACGTTTACCATAGCCTTTTCAAGATTTTCATCAATTTGTGACCCATCAAATGATGACCATGACGCAAGATGAATTGACTCATCACCTATGACGAGATTTTGATAAATGCGTTCCGTAATAAACGGCGTAATTGGCGCCATAACTTTAACAAGTTCTCGAATGGCCCACCCGCATATATTTCGGGCATGTTCATCCTGACGGATCCTATCCCGACTTCGCCGCAAATACCATGTTGAAAGGTCATCAACATATTCTCCAATAAGTCGACACGCAACAACAGTGTCATAGCTATCAAGCGACGTTGTGACATCTCGAATGAGTGAATTTGTTTTACTCACGATCCACCGATCCAAAACATGCTCTGGTTTTGGATCCATTATCTCTTTCCTTTCCACATTATATAGATGATAGAAACTAAAGACATTCCACAAAATGTTAATAATTTTTTGATACACTTCCTTTACGCCATTTTCTGAAAAGTTGACGTTCTCTGCTTTCATTACCACGGAACTCATGAGATAAAATCGCAAGGCATCAACGCCATATTTTTCAAATACAATTGACGAATCAGGAAAATTATTTTTAGACTTACTCATTTTGGCGCCGTCTTCTGCAAGAATAGTTCCGGTTGTTACGGCATTTTCAAATGTGTGAGATCCGAATAATCCGACGGACATCACATGCAAGGTGTAAAACCATGCCCGTGTTTGCGCAATATATTCTGAAATAAATTGTGCCGGATGAGATTTTTCAAACTGTTCTTTGTGTTCAAATGGATAATGAATGGACGCATACGGCATACTTCCTGATTCCACCCAACAATCAAACACCTCGGGGATACGTTTCCCTTTCACTGTTTTTTTCTCATCAACCCACAATTCGATATCATCCAAATATTGTCTGTGAATATTCGTAATATCTTTGACTTGTTCTTTATCAACTGCCCATTGCTGCAGCTCTTCAATTGATTCAATAATGCGCCGCGTTACTGTGCCGTCTTCATTTTCATGCACCCATATCGGCATTGGTGTCCCCCAATATCTGCTCCGTGACACATTCCAATCCGGCGCCTGCTCCAATCCTTTTCCAAATCTCCCCTCCTTTAAATACCCGGGGTACCAGTTAATATTCTTGTTCTGTGCAATCAACTCTGGTTTTATTTTTTGTACATCGATAAACCATGCGGGAACTGGTGCATAGTACAACCGTGTTTCACATCGATAACACACCGGCACACTATGCGTAATCGGTTCTTCCTTATAGATAAGCCCCCGGGTATTTAAATCTGCATCAATTGCCGCATTTGCTTTTAATATATACATCCCCGCCCAGGGTGTTACCTCTTTTTTCAATTTTCCTTCACTGTCCACATGTTGCTGCAGTTGCAAATGATGTTTTTTCATTACCCGAAAATCTTCTTCTCCGTAGGCAGCCAACGTCACGATACCTGTTCCCTCTGTCGCAGTAACATACTCATCGGCAACGACTATAAATGCCTGCTCATCGGGCGTTCGATCAGGGTAGAAATCATATAACGGTTCATAACTCATACCGTGAAGATCTGACCCCATCACTTTTTTGACAATTTCATACGGGGTGTCCATTAACATCGAAAGCCTGGTCTCTACCAAAATATAGGTTTCTTTACCCTGTTTGACATATACATACGTAAGATTTGGATTCACTGCAAGTCCTGTAGTCACCAGTTTATTCCATGGGGTTGTTGACCAGGCCAGAAGATACGTATCGTTTGCGCCTGCAACCTTAAATTTATATGTGGTTGATGGTTCTGTTATATCTTTATAACTATTGTCCATGGCTATTTCAAAATTGGAAAGCGGTGTTGCACATCGTGGACAATATAAAATAACTTTTTTTCCTTCATAGACAAGTCCTTTGTCCCACAATGACTTAAATGCCCACCATACGGATTCCATGTAGGTTTTATCCATGGTTTTATAGGAATGTTTGAAGTCTACCCATCTGCCGATACGTCTGACCACTTTTTCCCATTCTTTATCAAACCGTAAAATTGCATCACGACATGCATCATTAAATTTACCAATCCCTAACGCTTCAATACCCTTTTTTCCGCCCGTTAGTCCCAATTCTTTTTCAATCATGTTCTCAATTGGTACTCCGTGACAATCCCATCCCCATACTCGGTCAACACGATACCCTTTCATCGTAAAATATCGAGGGATCACATCTTTAATCGTTGATGCTAAAATGTGTCCGTAATGCGGAAGTCCTGTGGCAAACGGAGGACCATCATAAAAAACATATCGTTTTCCTTCAGGTCGTGAAGAAATGGATTCTTCAAACGTATGATGTTCATCCCAAAAGGAAAGCACATCGTGTTCCCATTCAGGTATTGCTGTCTTTTCACCATTGGTCACTGTAAGTTGAGACATAGAAAAACCGCCCTCCTTTATTATATACATAAAGGACGAACGGTTGTTCGTGGTACCACCTTCATTACTTCTTAATGACTGCTGTATCGGGCTTACCCGGGATGTTCTACGCATCTTTTTACAAAAGATGTTCTTCATCCAAACGATTCTCTGTTGATAGCAGATCGTAACGCTTCTTCCCTAAAGTATATCATACTTTTTTCATTCTTTAACAATTTTATAGAGTTTTGTTCCACCCACCTGATTGACCAACTGTATCTTTCCTGCCTTTTCCATGTTGGCAATTGCACTATTCCAATGTTCGTTTGATTCAAGAATTTGCGTAAGCCATTGATCAGGACGGGTGTCCACAACCAAATAATCGGCCTGTGTCCCAAAATCCAACCACCAGCACAGTTTCTGTCCACACGGCATGGAGTCAATATCATGCTCCCTAGGCCATACCAGATAAATGGAATTTCGATGTGTCAAATGAGGAACTAAGTTTTGTTGTGCAGCCAGAGAAACACCTGAAGGAACGTTTGTAATAAGTTTTCTAGTATCCTGCATCCATGATTCTTTTTGCCAATATTCTACCTTTATTAGCTTATTTAATGGGAAATGAAATACATATTGTAGAACCAACGAAACACCGAGAAGCAGGGCTGCAACATAGGCAACCCGAATTTTTATTCTTTTCACAACAACGAGAACGTCCAGTGTTCCCAAAACAAGAAACGGAGCAAGTATTGCACGATGATGCATAAACGGACTCCACATTCTTGCAAATTCGGGTCCTGTAACAAAATATTGAGAAAGATCTACAAGCACAGCAAGTAAACTTCCAGGTGATAAAAGTGGCAAAAAAGAAAATGTCGAATAACTATACAACCATACTTGCCGTTTTTCTTCACTGTCAAAAAGACGAACAAATGCATCGTGAAGTGTCGCTGGTAGTTGTGGCCAATATTGATACCCGACCGGAGAAAATAGTGCCGCAACTTTCATGGAAAGCAAGCTATACGAAATACCGAAAATTCCAACAAGAATTGCCTGCTTCCAATATTTTTTTCTGAAAAAATATATAGCTGCAAGACCAGCAATTGCGATGCCCATATTCTCCTGTGTTAAAAGTCCAATGATAAATGTAATCCAAAATAAAACTTTTTTATCGTATTCCCAAAAATACGCAAGCCACGAAATAATAGCAACACCAATAATAATCGGATGAAAATCAAAATATACGCCATATTGGATACCGTAAAATAAGCTGTACGTAATCGCTACACAAATGGCTGCAAATTCAGATGATAATCGTTTTCGTGCAATTAAAAATATCGGTATAGCTGATGTGGCTATAACAGTTGCCTGAACAATCAGAAGCATCCGAACGTTGTCCCAAAGATAAAAAAGAATTCCAAAAATAGGAAGCGTTAGAACAAAATGATCGCCAAAAATAATTCTATCTTTTACTGTATTATATGCCCCCAAAAAATGACCAAATTTCCATATCGCCTGATCATATAATCCTAAATCAAACGCACCAGACTGAAAATGATTATGACGCAGAATTGATAGAATACTATATAAAACAGAAAGTACTATAGAATACAAAACCATTAATAAAAATGAATGCTTTACGAAATAGTTTTGAATGCGCTTCATATATTCATATCGTATCATAATATTTTGATAAACATATGATACAGAACCAGCAGTATTTGTAAACTTAGGAAGCGTTTATTTTAGTTTCTTTGTCTCAAAAAAGCGGGGATCTCAAATTCATCATCTTCCGGTGGCACATCAGCTGGCGGTGTAAACACTGGTTGTATTGGTTGTTGACGAACTTCCTGCTGAGGAACAGGACGTGGTGAATATGATTGCCCAAATCCGGTTTGCGTTGTCCCTCGTGATGCTGTCATTTCTCGTAATCTTTTTTTTGTTTCATCAAACCCTGTTGCTATAACAGAAATTTTTACCTGATCTACAAGGTTTTCATCAATCGTTGCGCCAAAAATAATATTTGCGTCTGGATCGACTGCTCCAGCAATCTGTTTTGCTGCTTCATCAACCTCAGCCATCGTGAGGTCATTGCCTCCCATAATATTGAAAAGAACGCCTTTTGCTCCTTCAATCGACATCTCAAGCAATGGAGATGCGATTGCGGTTCTTGCAGCAGTTGCTGCACGATTTTCTCCAACGCCGGTTCCGATCCCCATAAGTGCTGATCCAGCGTTCGTCATAATTGACCGGACGTCTGCAAAATCAACGTTGATAAGTCCTGGCATCGTAATAAGATCAGAAATTCCCTGAACACCCTGACTTAATACAGAATCTGCAACGCGGAACGCTTCAAGCAGCGTCAATTTTTTATCAATAACCTCAAGCAGCCGTTGATTTGGAATAACAATAAGGGTATCCACTTTATCTTTTAGATTCATTATTCCTTCTTCTGCTGCTACCATTCGTCTGGTTCCTTCAAATCGAAAAGGTTTTGTCACAACAGCAACTGTTAATGCTCCCTGTTCTTTTGCAATTTCTGCAAAAAGTGGGGCTGCGCCTGTACCTGTTCCTCCACCTTCGCCACAGGTAATAAACACCATATCGCAATCTCGAAGATATTCTTTAATTTTTTCGCGTGACTCCTCCGCTGCCTGTCTTCCGACTTCTGGATTTCCTCCTGCACCCAGTCCACGCGTAACATTTTCCCCAATTTGGATTTTTGTTTGTGCTAAGTTTGTTAGAAGTGCTTGTGCATCTGTGTTGACAGAAATAAAATCAACACCTTTAATGAGTCCCGCAGCAATCATGGAGTTTACTGCATTACTTCCTCCCCCACCGATACCAACAACCTTAATTTTTGCAAATCTCGCAATCTCCGGTTTAATTAACATACGTTTAGTATTATTCCGTCAGGGGGCAGAGACCTAAAGGAGATATTTTTCTAGGGCAAGAATGACTTTATCAGATTTATCATCTTTCCTGCAATACCTTTCATGGGATTCTTATCTCCCATTCTTCCAATACTCTTAAATAATGATCCTGTATCTCGTTTTTCTGCCTTTAATCCATAAAGCAATAATCCCACACTTGCTGCGTATGCAGGTGACATAATTTCTTCAATCAGTCCTGAAATATTTTTTGGTGTGCCAATATGTACCGGCATTGCTAAATTTCGTCTGGCTGCTTCAACTGCACCAACCGTTTGTGCGCCACCACCAGTAAGGACTACTCCTGATGGTGTCATACCGCCAAAACCACTTTTTTTTATTTCCAGCCCCACCAGTGAAAATATTTCATTTAATCTTGGTTTTACAATTCCTTCAACTAGTGTTTTTCGTGATACCGTTTTCATTTCCTCCAACAGATGAAGGTCTGTTACATCCATTTCATCTGATTTATCTACTTTTGGTTTTCCTCTATTATCATCGTTTTCCTCTGGAAGAACTGGTATTTTTGGTTGTGTACCAAGTGCAAGTTTAATTTTTTCTGCACTTTCCAAGGAAATACGAAGCCCTGCTGCTAAATCTTTTGTAATGTTTATGGCACCAACGGGAATCACTGATGAATATGAAAGTGCACCATCAACATATAAAGCTACATCCGTTGTTCCTCCACCAATATCAACAAGCACTACACCTAATTCTTTTTCAGTATCGGTGAGTGTTGATGATGCAGCCGCAAGACCTCCAAAAACAATTCCTTCGACCTCGACCCCCAAATCTTCAACACATTTATATAAGTTTCGAATTGCGATTGATCCTCCGGTAATAAGATGTGTGTCCACTTCCAGTCGAACACCAGTCATATTAATTGGATCAACAATTCCCTCCTGCCCATCCACAAGATATCCTCGAGGAATGATATGTAAAATTTCCCGTGACGAGGGAAGAGAAATTGCTTTTGCTGCATCTATTACCCTTGTCACATCATTTTCTGATATTTCTTTATCCGGCTCTGCAACGGCAACAACGCCGTGAGAATTTAAGGATGCAATATGATTGCCCCCCGTCAAAATAAATGCACTTGCAACAGATGCACCCGCCATTCGTTCAGCTGCATCAAGGCTTTCTGATATTGCAGACGTTGCTTCCTCAATATTGACAATCTGTCCTTTTCGAAGTCCACGACTTGGTACTGTAGAAACACCAACAACACGAAGTTCCTGTTCATCTGAAACACTGGCAATAACAGTAGTTATCTTGGAAGTTCCAATGTCAATTCCTGTTAGTATCCTGTCACGTGCCATATTAAAATTGAACGACTGGTTTATCAAACCGAAGATCAATCGTTTTCGGTATAAGTCCTTTTATTCTAAACCCCGACATCAACGTTTGTAAAGTATCCAGTATTGGGCGGATATCCTTATTTTGAGGAATAAATATACTTGATTGTTTTGTTATTACACGTATAGACAAGGAATCATTCTTTGTTATTTGTAAAACGTTCAAAAATGTTACTGTTCCAGCCACGACCTTCACTGACTGTTTCACTGATTCATCTCGTATTGTTTGGCCCATCCGAACTAACGGGACATCAATTTCAATAACCGGTGCATCTATATTTCCAACAACATCAGTCACAACTGCGTCTTCATCAATTCCAACAATCGCAGTTGGAGTTTTTAACTGCGCAATTGGCTGCCGTTTATGAACGATAAGCTCGAGTGTTGAAGGAAAATGTTTTTTTATGTCTATCGATTTAACAAGTGGATTATCGTCTTGAATTTGTTTAATGACACTCAATGCAGGAAACAGTAATGTGTTTCCTACAAACTGTTTTTCATTTACTTGAACAATTGCGGCATCTCCTGAAACTACGATATCTTTGATCGTAAAAGATTTTAGAATAAATCGAACAATAAAAATTGGCCCTACAAGACAAAGTAAGCCGACGAATCCAAGAATTATTTTTCTCATAAAACTGAGGCAAGTTCCCGAACAACGGCAGTGGCTGCATGTGTGACAGGAATCTTTTTCTTTTCACCCTGTTCTTTTACTCTCTTATTTGCAAAATTGAGAATCAACTCCAACAGTTGTTCTGGTGTCGCTTTCTTCTGCTCAACAGTAATTCCATGACCAAGATGCTGGTACCAAATTGCATTGAGCATTTGTTCATTATTTGCCGCCCATGGCAGCGGGATAAAAATTGCAGGTTTTTCAAATAGTGAAACTTCAACCGTTGTATTTGCTCCTGAGCGACCGACAAGCAAAACCATATGTTTCATCAACCATGCAACATCTTCTGATGCAAAATAGGGGTATGGAAAATACCGTTCCTGTTCATCTTTGATTAATTGCTTCTTTATCTGAAGCGCTTTTTCAAAGGAAGGTTGTCCAGTTTGATGAATAACTGTAAATGATGATACTAAACGAACTATTGATGGAAATAATAAATCATTCAATGAGACTGATCCGGTTGCTCCGCCGGTAATATACAAAATCGGCTTATCCGAAGACACAGAAAATGTGGGTTTCGTGACTACATGAAAAAATGATTTTCGTATCGGTAGTCCTGTAACGACCGTGTTAGGTAGTTGTTTCGTACCTTTCGTATCGTCAAATGTCACTAGTACTTTATTTGCTACCCGTGCCGCTATTTTATTTGCAAGCCCTAAGACATGTGTTTGTTCATGAATAACAACCGGAATACCAAATAACCAACCAGCAAGAACGACAGGAAGACTCACATATCCGCCGAATGAAAGAATCACATCCGGTTTATGACGTAAAAAAAATACACAGGCTTCTATCAAACCAATGGGCACAAAAAACAATTCCCGTAAAGCAGACAGCGAAAAATATCGTTGCATTCTTCCTGCGTGAATGGGAAAAAATGGAATGTGCATCCGCTCAATACTCTTTTTCTCTTCCGATTCATCATTCGTACCTTGAGATGTATATTGCCTCCCGACGAAAAAAATATTCCATGGTTTTTTTTGACCCTGTATCTCTTCAATGACAGCCAACGCTGGCGTCACATGTCCACCGGTAATACAAATAGTTTTCTTTGATGAATTATTTTCCATGACTTACAGATTTACTTATATTAATCAGTATACCAAGTCCAGCAAGAACAACAATTAAGCTAGAACCACCATAGGATAACAATGGCATCGGCACTCCGGTTAATGGGATGAGTGCGACCATTGCAGCAATATTCATGATAACCTGATACGCAATCCATGAGGTAATCCCAAGACTCAACAGTTTACCAAACGGATCTTCTGTACGTCTGGCAATCCGAAAACCACGCCATATAACAAGTAAAAATGCGCTAATGAGCAACACTGCACCAATAAACCCGATTTCCTCCCCAATGATTGCAAAAATTGAATCCGTGTTTGCTTCGGGTAAATATTCATATTTTTGTCTGGAGCTTCCTATACCAACGCCGAATAATCCACCGGATCCAAGTGCGATCGTTGCTTGGTGTATATGATAGGATGCGCCAAGGGGATCTTTTTCAGGATTAAAAAACGTCGTAAGCCGTGCAAATCGATACGGAGAAGCGACAGCAATCCCCAACACACCAAGAATAGTCACAGGAATCATGACTGCAAACTGCGTAAGCGGTGCGCCCGAAAAAAAATACATTGTTATTGCAGTTGCTGCAATAACAAGTGTTGTACCTAAATCTGGTTCTAAAATGATCAGTCCTGCAATCATTCCAATGAGTATCAGAAAAGAAATTAACCGATCTTTCTCCTTTGTTGAAAACCAGGCAGATAAATAAATCACAAGAGAAAGTTTTGCAAGCTCTGCAGGCTGCAGGACGGTAAATCCTAAATTAATCCACCGTTTTGCTCCTAAAGCTTTAATTCCCACTCCTGGAATAAAAACAACAAGAAGGAGAAATACCGTGCCGAGGAGCATCGGGAGTGCTAATTTTTTATATATTCGGTAATCGATAATTGAAAAAATAAAAAATACAATCAAGCCAACCGCAAACCATTTTAACTGTTCGGTAAGATAGTAATACTGATTGCCAAAATCACGGATAGCAATTGCAACGGAAGAATCATATACCATAAGAAGACCAAACCCGCAAAGCAACAGCACAATTCCAATAAGCAGCCAATCTGGTCGTCCCGATTCTGATTTATGCAAGTGCAAGAACTTCATGTTTAAATTTTTTCCCCCGTTCTTTATAATTTTTAAACATTCCAAATGAAGCGCACGCTGGTGTTAATAACACAACGCTGCCTGGTTGAGAGAGACGTTTTGCTTCTCGCACTACATCTTTCATTGATTTGCACCCTTCAATAATTTCCCCTGTAAATGCCGCTTGTTTCAGCGCTGTGACAATTCGTTCTTTCATTTGTCCTATTACAATTATTGCGATAACGTTTGATGAGGCTATACGTTTTCCCATTTCAGTAAAGTCTGATTTTTTTTCAGAACCCCCAAGAATAAGAATTTTTGGCTCCTCAAATGATTCAATTGCTGCAATTGTTGTTTCTGGTATGGTTGAAAATGAATCATTAAAATAAGAAACTCCATCTATCGTTTTCACAAATTCTAACCGGTGTTCAAGTCCTGTAAACGTCGTTGCCGTCTTTTGAATGGCGGCAATAGAAACTCCGGCAGCTCGTGCAGCAAGTGTAGCTGCTGCAATATTTTCCAAATTATGATCTCCTCGCATCTTGACGGTAGCTGCTGAACAAATACGTATTTGCGTTTCATGCTCAACGAGCGTCACTACATGATTCTCAACGAAACAGTCTGCTCCTTTTGTACAATATCGATCAAATCTGAAAACATGCGCTTTCGTCAAATATTCAAACGAATGCGCCGTATGGTCCGCATTATTAATAATGACAAAATCATCTTCTTTTTGATGACGAACAATCTGTGATTTTGCTTCGACATATGCTTCTCTTGTTTCATGAAAGTTCGTTGCGTTGACATCAAAATTTGCCAAATGATCCTGTGTAATACGCAAAACGACTGCAATATGCGGACTTACTGTTACGTCTTCGAGTTGAAAAGAAGATAATTCAAATACTACCCAATCAGATGGTTGCATGGATCTGACGGTTGATAGTAAAGGAGTACCAACATTTCCCCCAAGATATGCTGTCTTTCCTTCAGCTTTAAGCATTTCATAGATTAATGTGCTTGTTGTTCCTTTTCCTTTCGTTCCTGTTACACCGATAATCGGAGCCTGACAAAATTCAAAAAATAATTGTGTTGCACTGGTTATCTCAATACCTTTTTTTCGTGCCTCTACTAATTCTGGGGTTCTGGGAGACATACCGGGCGTACGAATAATGACATCTGCAGACAACAGTTTTGACGCATAGGTATTTCCAAAACAAAACGTCACTGGTTTACCTGCATAAAGCGCCATGATATCAGAAAACTCTTTTTCATCTCTTCTGTCACAACAAAGGATCGTGCATCCTTCCTGAAGCAAAAAATCCATCGAATCTCTTCCTTCAATTGATATCCCGACAACTGCAACTGTCTTTCCGGCCAATCTAGACATATTCTTATTTTAGGGGATTAAGACGTGTTCGACAACTGTTGGCTGATTCAAAAGTTTAGAAACTACTGCAGAGACCATCGCGGCATCTCCTGTCGTAAAAAATATATGCGTAGCTTTATGCTGCGTATTCACACCACCTATATTTGTAAGTATCCGGGCAACGTGACGGGCTACTGCATCACCGGAATCAATAACGGAAACGGCATGCCCAAATAACTGATGAATTTGATCTTTAACGAAAGGATAATGTGTACACCCGAGTACGACAACGTCAATCGGGTAACTCAGATGTGGTGTACGTATTTTTTTTAGCTCCTCATCTATTTCTTTTCTTGTATTTTTGGAAGATTCGATCAATGACACCAGTCGAGTGCTCCCAACAGAAAATACCGTTTTATCCGACGCAAAGGTTTGAATTAACTTTTTTTGATATGCACTTTTTGCCGTAAACAACGTTGACAACACCATGATATGATTCGTTTTCGTCAACGCCGCTGCAGTTTTAATAACCGGAACAACACCGACAATAGGAAATGATGGAAATTGCTTTCTGTACCAATCAATCCCCGCGACTGTTGCCGTATTGCAGGCAACAACACACATTTTACAATTTTGCTTTATAAGTTCCCGAATAAGTTTTACCACTCTATTTCTGATGAATTTCTGTGTCTTATCGCTATACGGAAGTTGTGCATGATCCCCGATATATATGGTTACTTCATTTGGAAGAAGCGAAATAAGTGCTTTCCAAATAGATAATCCTCCTGATCCAGAATCTATGATTCCTATTGGGCGTGTGTCCATACATTTTTCTTATGGCAAGGGGTATTTTGTGAGAAATGCAATAAACAATCCAAATGCTGCAAACACAATAGACAGAATCCAGAACCGCATAACAATCTTTGGCTCCGGCCATCCTGCATATTGCAAAAATAGATGAAAGGGCGCAGCGGGAAATACTTTTTTGTGAAAAAACTTTTTTGACAATAGTTGAATCAATGATGATGCAACTTCAATGATAAATACGAATCCGATAATTATAAGCGCTGGTGCTTTTCCTAAGATTAATCCAACAACCGCAAACGTAGCACCAAACGACAATGCACCAACGTCACCTAAGAATATACGTGCAGGATATACGTTAAAATACAAAAATGCGAGCAAGCTTCCGATCCACAGCGCCAAAAAAACAGAAAGAGATGTATCAAGAATGGACGCTGAGACGATCCAAAATGCCAAAAGTGCAATCGTGAGCACTCCTGATGCCAGACCATCGAGTCCATCGGTAATATTGAATGCGTTGGCAAACGAAATAATGGTAAACATAGAAAAAGGTATAAACCACCAACCCATATGAATAACACCAAACAGCGGGACATAGAAAATGTTTATATGAAGATCTGTCACTAACCAAAAGCTAATAACTGCTGCAATGATAATCTCAAGAATTAATTTATGTCTTAACCGCAGTCCAAAAAAGTCGGATTTCAAAACGAACGTTTTTTTTAAATCATCCAAAAATCCTAACAAACCAAATGAAATAAACGTAAATAGTAGTATTTTAATTTCTGCCGCTATTGGATACACCGCTGTGATCGGTATCCAAAAATATTTCATCAGGAGAAGTGTTAACGGGAAAAGTATCGTTGTAATTAAAATAATAAGTACTCCTCCTCCTACCGGAGTACCTGCTTTTATTTGATGAAATTTATCAAAAATAGGTGTACGTTTATTAAATGCATCAAGGGTAACCTGTTTTAAACGCTGCATGCGCAGATTATATAGAAGCTGAATAAACGGGATATACAATACACTACTCAAAAACCAAGAAAATAATAATGCACCAAGTAAAAATACCATAATTAATTCGTAACGATATATGGAATAAATATACACACCGCAACAAGGACAGCGCCAGCTGCAGTCAGAAGCATCATTCCTGCTGCTACGTCTTTTGCTATTTTTGCTTCTTCTCGGTATTCTTTTGTAATCAAATCGGTCATTGCTTCAATTGATGTGTTAATCATCTCCGCAGTTAACCCTAAAAGGATCGTAAACACAATTATTGCC
This sequence comes from Candidatus Gottesmanbacteria bacterium, assembly GCA_903821745.1. Classification (GTDB taxonomy): domain Bacteria; phylum Patescibacteriota; class Microgenomatia; order UBA10105; family UBA927; genus CAIJMI01. The sequence continues at coordinate 14,922 of CAIJMI010000005.1, read as the reverse complement.
ATTGCAATGGCCGACAAATGAAGAAAAACACCAAGAAGAAGCGCAAGCACAGATAGAACTACGTGGATACGAAAGTTTGGTTGCGTGGCCAGTACCCACTTCAAGCCGGCAAATGCATCTTTAAAAGAGTCTTTATGTGTTCGTTCACCGTTATTCATAGAATATGTACCGTTTTTAAGTATACCTTTCATATAGCGTTCATACAAGTTCTTTTTCGCTTGTGTGGCGAATGTCATAGAGCGTGGTACTTTCTCCATGACCCGGAAAAAGAATGGTTTCTTCCTCAAATGCATTGATAAGTGATAGTGATTTTTGAAGCTCCTGTTTACTGCTATACTCATGATTTGTTTCTCCGACAAAACCGCCTGCAAATAACGTATCGCCCGTAAATAGAACCGGAAATCCAACAACGTCCAAACAAACACTCCCAGGAGTATGACCTGGTGTGTACAAAATTCTGACGTTGCTATCCAGCAATTTTCCATCTTCATAAAAGAAAAGAGGTTTTGGAGGGATATCATCAACTGCGTATTTCAAAAAATGTTCAGCCGTCTGTTGCATCCGCTCAACCAAAAATGAGTCACGCTTACTTACATATGTTGGAATACCAAAAGCAGTGCTGATTTCAAATGCTCCAAGCATATGGTCAAAATGCCCATGCGTCAAAAAAATAGCTTGTGGAATCATTTGGAGTTTAAGAAGTGTTTCTCCGATATATGTTCCATCTCCCCCAGGATCAATAATATAATTTTTTCCGCCTGCAGCCAGAATATAACAATTAGTTGCAAGTTGACCAACAGAAAGACTATGCACAACAATTTCTTTGTTGTCTTTTTTATTTTGAATATGTTGACTTTCCATATACCGATTGTGGATGTGAAGAAAAAAATGAAGCTCTCACATCTTCCCAATATGCTGACTGACGACACAAAAGATGCACATCAGTATCTTTTTGTAATAAGTCTTTAACAACGGTTTCGAGGAAAATGGTATTTTGTGATCCTTTCACGAGAATGACATCGCCTTCTCGAAGTACGTTAGAAAGAAAACTACCCACTCCTTGAGCAGTTTCGAAAACCGTGAGATTCTTCTCTTTAAATCCTGCAAGCAAAATTTCAGGAACAAAAAATTGTCGCATTAACGGTCCGATACAAACAACATAATCTGCATTCTCCGCGGCTATACGCGCAAGCTCTTGATGTTTTTTTTCTGCAAGCGGACCGAGTTCTCGCATGTCCCCAAGTATTGCAATTCTTTTTCCTTTTTTTAAATCAAGTGATTTTAAAAATAACAGCGCTGCTCGCATTGATTCTGGTGACGCGTTATAACTGCTATCGATTATTGTTGTATTTTTTATTCCGTTTAACACGGACAACCTCCCAGGAGGCAATCGGGATATTTTTTCAATCGTCTCAATACTTTGTTTCATGGGAATACCCATAATTTCGGTTGCTGCAATAACCGCAACTATCGTAGCCGCGCTTTCCTTAAACACCACCATGTGAGGGAATGTAATTTTGTGTGTTTTTTCTTCATGTATAAAAGTAACAACTGATCCGTCATGGAGAGTAGCGCGCACATCCACTAATTTATAATCGGCGGTACTCTTAGTTCCAACTGCAATTACATTTGTATGAAGCGTTTCTGCCTCATGTCTAATATATGAAGAATCAATTGCAAGAATAGTATGACCTTTCGGTAAAACCGCATGCGCAAGTAGCATTTTTTCTTTTGCAATTCTTGATAAAATTACTGATTCATCAGTTTTATCGTGAAGCGATAATCCGCCCGAAAATTGCTCCGTATGAACTGGCGCAACAGATATAACCATTGCAATATCGGGATGCGGAATAAGTGTTAAAAGATATGACATATTTTTTGGAGGATGCGGACTATCAATTCCAAACTCTGCAATTAATACATCGTATGTATCATCATCTCCGAACAGTCCAATCCAGAGTGCATGCAGTACAATTTTTATCCATGTACTCAATCGATAATCCACTAATTCATTCCGGATACCCAATATTTCCAGCGGCAAACCTGATTCGCTATTTCCTTTTTTGGTCGTTCTTGTTTTTTTAAGTGGTGAAATTACACCATCAAGTAGCGTTAAACATGTAGATTTTCCAACACTGCCAGTTACCGCAATAATGAATGGGCGAAGACGAGCAAGCTTTCTTTTTGCTGCCCACCGTAAAAGGAAAAGTGATATTTTATTTTTCATATAGATGTCTTATTTTGTTGTTTCATTTTCCAAACTTCTTGTCCAAAAATAATCAGTTGTTCACAAAGATGACCAAACGATACACCACTTGCTTCCCATAATTTTGGGTACATACTAATCGTCGTAAATCCTGGCATCGTGTTGATTTCATTAATAAAAATTGTTTTACCTGACAGAAAAAAATCTACTCGTGCGAGACCCGAACAACCAATGCTTTTAAAAGCTGCCACTGCTTGTAATCGAATCTCATTTTTTATTAACGGATCAATATCATCTGGATCTATGCGAAGGGCCGTTTTACTTGTTGGACTATATTTTGCATCATAATCATAAAATTCTCGATCTGGAATAATTTCTCCGATAACGGAAGACTCAGGCTTAGTTGCTCCAAGAATGGCTACTTCAATTTCTCTCATTGGATAGACACCTGTTTCAATGATAACTTCACCATCAAAAGTGCATGCGTTGTCTATTGCCTGCATCAAACTTTCTTGATCCTGCACTTTTGAAATACCAACGCTCGATCCTGTACAGATTGGTTTCACAAACAATGGATATTTTTCTGAAAAAAATTTTAATATCTTCTTGCACGTTTGTTCTTTCTGTTCTTGCCAATCGGCTCGTGTACACGATATCCACGGAGCTACCTGAAGTCCTTGACGGGTAAATAATTCTTTTTGGCGTCCTTTATGCATGCCAAGAGCCGATGCTAACACGCCGCACCCAACATAAGGAACATTTGCTAATTCCAGTGCTCCTTGTATTGTTCCATCTTCTCCATATGGACCATGCAGCACGGGAAATACAACGAATTTTCCAAATGCTGCATATGCGTGTGGATCTACAGAAAGCACAAACTTTCTTTTTTCCGTAAACCAATCACCACGAATATCACTCCAAGACCCGTCCTTTTCTATACGAATAACACCGACTTGGTATCCTGATTCCCGTAATGCTTTTTGAATTCCTAAAGAAGAACGAAGTGATACTTCGTATTCAACAGACCTCCCACCTTCAAGTATTAAAACATATGGACGTGTCATAATCCTTTTCGAAATGCTTCTCGAGAAGCTGCAGGAACTGCGGTATTTGCCTTAACGGTATACGATGAGGGCGTTCCGACACAAAATTGCTTATCCGCAATATCTTTATCCAATATGACTCCTGATCCGATGAAAGAACCGCTACCGATTTTTATTCCCGGCATGATGCTTGCATTCACACCAATTCGCACATGAGATCCAATTATTGCGCCCAATTTATTTTTTCCTGTCTGAATTTTCTCTTTTTTTACGACGCTTGAAATTTCACCATCATCAAGACGTAAATTTGCAAGAACTGCGCCTGATCCAAGACTGATATCATCTCCAAGAACACTATCCCCTATATAATTACTATGAAACCAACAATTATGTCCTATGTAACTTCTTGTAATATCCGTATTAAATCCTGTTACACAATCACTTCCAATCATCGAGGATCGAATAATATTATTGTTTCCAACAATGGTATTTTTCCCAATGTATACTGGACCAACAATTTTTGATCCCTCAAAAATTTTCACTCCCTCTTCAATAATAACCGAACCTTCAATGGTCACATGATTCTTTATCACAACACTTTTATGAATGTTTTTTTTCGTAAGCGTTGACAAAAAGACGTCCATCATCGAAAGTGTATCCCATGGATATTTTAAATGGTGCCAGGAATTCATGGGGGTAATCTCAACCTGAAACACCATATTATTTTTTATAAGCGCGTTCATTGCTTCCTCATATGCATTTTTTGGGTCAGCAGAAATTTTCTCTACTGCGTTCGTTATTGCTGAACAATCGGGAAAATAATCTGCATTAATTCGAACTATGGTGCTTGGTTCAGTGCCAGGAGTCGGTTTTTCAATTATTTTTGTAACTAATCCTGACTCATTTACCGTTAAATACCCGCCAGGAAAATAATCATCCGTATGTACCGCTCCAAGAATGGCAACGCCATCGCTCTTATCTATATGCTTTTTATATGACAGAAGAAAATTATCAGCATAATAGTCAGAGGCATTTAGAATTAGTACCGGAGAAGATCCAATTACTGGAGCAAGTGCTTTCACTGCTTCACCCTGTCCCTGACCTTGTTGAATCACATAAGTTACTTGCAATTCCTTTGGTGGAACAATACATTTGATGGTTTCTTCATTCTCCGCATTCACAACAACTGTTATGGTTGAAAATCCTATTCTTTGTAATTGTTCAAAATGCCACAGCAATAGGGGCTTGCCTAAAAACACCATTTCATTTTTTGAAGATAAAGGCCAAAACCTCGTTGATTCACCACCCGCAAGTAATGCCACATGTAGATTAGTATTCATAATCCTCCTTTTATGACTTTCCCTATATCGTATCTTCTTCAATACGATCAATTGACGCACCTAAATGTCGTAATCGTTCTTCAATATGCTCATATCCTCGGTCAATTTGTTCAACACCATGAATATAACTTTTGCCTTGCGCAATAATTGCCGCCAGGACAACTGTTGCTCCTGCACGAAGATCACTCATGGACGTTATTGCATTATGAAGTGGCGTTGGGCCGGTAATGCGAATTGCCTGATGTGCATCTTGCGCTTTATCCTCAAAATTGAAATTGTAAAATTCTTTTGGATTGGCAACCTCCGGATCGAAATATTCAATAGTCGCTCCCATTTTCTTAAGCTCTTCCACATAACTAAATCTGTTCTCAAACACTGTTTCATGAATCGTTGAAATACCCGTTGCCTGTGTCATCAAAATTGCCCACGGCGCCTGCCAATCTGTCATAAAACCGGGATGCTGCCCCGTCGTTACATCAACAGCTGTTAATGGACCGCCATAAAAATATTCGGTTGTTGTATCATCGATGGCGCGAAATTTTCCTCCGGCTTTTTCAAATACCGTTAAAAATTCCTGCAAAAATCTCCGTTCTGAATGATGAACAACAATTTTTCCTTTTGAAACAACGGCTGCAATAGCAAAAGTTACTTCTTCATTACGATCCGACATAATGGTAAATTCTGTCCCATGAAGTTTGGGGACCCCAGTAATTGTGATTTCCCGTTTCTCAGTTCTTTTAATATTTGCACCCATTGCACAAAGAAGCGAAATCAAATCATCAATCTCAACTTCTTCGGCCGCATTGCGAAGCACAGTTGTTCCGTCAGCCAACACGGCAGCAAGAATTAATGTTTCCGTCCCTGTGTGCGTATTTTTTTCAAATGTAATATCCGCTCCATGTAAGTGTTTTGCTTCGGCATGGAAAAATCCATCCGTCGAACTATAATCAATCGTTGCACCCATCGCTTTTAATCCTTCAATATGCCGATCGATAGGACGGGCGCCAATTCTGCATCCGCCTGGATTTGGAATCATTGCTTTTCCATAACGGGAGAGCATGGGTCCTAACACCATTGATGACGTTCGAAGACGGGCTCCAATTTCAAGTGGAACCGTGGTGCTTCCTGTTTTCCCATCCAAAATATGGACGGTATTTCCTTCAAATGTTGCCGTTGCTCCTAAACTTCGAACAACCTCAAGCATTAAAAGAACATCTCGAATATGCGGCATATTATGAAGAATGATGGGTTCTTCTGTTAAAAGTGAAACGACAATTGCTTTTAACGCAACATTTTTTGCTCCCGCTATTGTTACATCACCGTGAAGCACTGTCGGACCAGAAACAATAAATTTTTCCATATTAAAATTCTCCTATTCGTTTCACTTCTTCAACAAGATCAACTCCAAATGTTTCCTTTACCTTGGTACGCATCTGATCAATTAATTGTACCATATCATGACTCGTTGCTTTTCCCGTATTAACAACAAAATTTGCATGGACTGGTGATACTGCAGCATCGCCAACAACTAAACTTTTTCCACCTGCTTTATCAATTAAATACCCGGCTGATGTTGTGTGATTTGGCGTTCCTGCAAATACTGCCTCAACAAGCGAAATATTTTTAAATACGCATCCTGCTGTTTTTACTCCCTGCGGTTGCGTCGTTTTTCTATACTCCATACTCTCATTTGCTGTTTTCCATAATGCATCTTTATTTGACCGTTTCAATGCAAAAATGACTGAGAGAATAATGTCGCCAGTTTTTTGTATCACCGATGAACCGTAAGAAAATTTAAAATAGTCTTTGGACACCGCTTTAACTTCTCCGCTTTGTGTAAGAATTGTCGCCTGATAGACAACATCCCCAACAAATGCCGGGGGCCTTGTCCATTTTGAGTTCATAAATATTGCCCCTCCGACGCTTCCCGGAAGTCCTAGATGCATTTCCAAACCCTGTAATCCTTCTTCTATGGAATATCTGACAAGCGCATTAAATGGAACACCAGATTCGGCTTCCACATAGACACTACCATCAGGAATTCCTTTTGTTATGGCGCCTTTCATTCCCCGGACTGTAATGTTTTTCGTTACGTTTTTAATAACGAGTCCCCGAAACCCCTTGTCTCCAATTAAAATATTGGACCCGCCACCTAACATAAAAAATGGGATTTCATACATTCGTGCAGTTTGCACCACAACAATAAGATCTTTTGTTTCCCTACATTCGATAAATAAATCCACCGGACCACCGATTTTATACGTCGTATACGGCGCTAATATTTCGTTTTCCTTTACGGGAAGACCAACTTGTTCAATAAATTTTTTGTATTGATCTGTCATATTTCATCCTTTTTTGACTTGAGAAACAATATCCGGTCCCCATTCATAAATATCCCCAGCACCCATAAGTATAATGATGTCGCCAGATTTTACTGTACGGGAAAGGAGCGACATAGTTTCCTGTTTATTTTTTGAATACCGGACATCAGCATGGTGTTTTGCCGTTTTTTCAACGAGTGTTGCAGTCGTTATATCAAGCGTATCGGACTCACGGGCTGATGCAAAAATATCCGTCAGCAATACCATATCGGCATTGGTAAAACTTTTTGCAAAATCAGTCAGCAATGCTTTGGTGCGTGAGTAGGTATGCGGTTGAAACACTGTAATAATTCTCCTGCTGGGAAACCACGCTCTCGCCGCTGCAAGTGAGCTTTCAATTTCTTTTGGATGATGCGCATAATCATCAAATATTGTAATGCCGTTTGCTTCAGCAAGTTTTTCAAATCTCCGTTTTGTTCCATGAAATTCTGCAAGACCCTTTTTTATATCATCCCATGAAATTCCGGATGAAAATGCACAGGCTGCTGCAGCTGTAGCATTTAGGGCGTTATGACGGCCTGGAACTTTTAATGAAAATTCGCCAACCTCAGTGCCGCGAAGCATAAGAGTAAAAAATGTCCGACCTTCTCCAAAACCCACATGCGTTATTTGAAGGTCAGCTCGTGGGGAAAATCCATATGTCATTATATTTCTACCCTGCATAAGCACTGAACTCTCAGGATCATCAGCATTTACAATTGTCATCCGCTTGCCCTGTTGTTGCTGTTGGAACGTAACAAATGCTTCTTTCACTGCATCAAGTGATGCATACGCATCCGGATGATCAAAATCTATGTTTGTCACAACAAGAATATCTGGATGTTGCCACAAGAATCGGGGTTTTGGGTCATGATGCGGATCAGTCACGTATTCATCTGCCTCTGCAATGAACATTGTCCCCTTTCCAAAATGCCCGGGAAGACCAACACCGATAATGTCACCGCATCCAATTGCATACGACGGGTCCTGTCCACACGCTTTATATATTGTTGCGATCATTGCACTGGTTGTTGTTTTTCCATGACTTCCAGCAACCGAAATTTGTTCTTGTCCGTCCATAAAAAATCCAAGTGCTTCACCATGGGACATAACGGGAATATGGAGATCGTGCGCGGTTTTAACTTCAACATTTTCTTTTCCCCCATGAGCACCGGTAAACACAACCAAATCCGGAACGAATTCTTTTATATGCTCTGCTACAAATCCCTCTTGGACCGAAATACCTGCTTGTTTTAAGGTTTCCCGGGTTGGAAATACGCCGTCAATATCCGATCCCGTTACGTGTATTCCCCGTTCTTTGCAATAAACAGCAAGCGCGGTCATGGCAACTCCTGCAATGCCAACAAAGTAAATATGCCGTATCGTTTGTTTATCCGTCATATATTATTTATACCCGATATATCCCATTATTTCACCAAAAGGTTCGGTTTTTCTCCTGAAAGAATAAAATTCATTTTTATTCATGTATGTACAAAGCTGTTGATTCCAATCGATGTGTGATTCTAATACTCCTGACTGCCGCAAATCATAGATATTTGCAAGACCAATATCGATAAACCATTTCTCACCTGATTTATTCACTATTCCCCGACCTCCTGGATATTCCCGTTCAAACACCATTACCCGCTCTTCATCAACCTCATAACAGCACGCATGAATATATGGACCAATGGCAATGTGAATGTTTTTGGCGTCCGATCCCAATCGTAAAAACATTCGTATCATTTCTTTTGCAATATGTTCTTTTGTACCTTTCCATCCCGCATGTGCTACCCCAATAATTTCTTCGACTGGATCTAAAAACAGCAATGGAACGCAATCACCAACATGAACAGCAAGTACTGGCTGCATGGCAAAGGATACATCTTTTTTGTATATAAATCCGTCAACATAATCTATGGTTTTTCCAACATCTTCTTGTCTCACCTGGTGAATCATATTCCCATGTGCCTGTTTTGCCCATACCAATGCTTTTGGTTGTAGCCCTGCTACAACGATAGCGGCTGTACGGTTTGATTCCTCCTGCATATTTCCCTGTTTTTTTGAGGTGAATCCGTGAATTAGCTCCGTTTTTGAAGAAAAAAACGTTGATTCATATATCCCATCATGTGTTTTTTGTATCATGTAAAACAAAAATTACTTTTTCAATATCTTTTTTACTGCGTCCTGGTCACTCCATGGATATTCTATTTTTCCACGGCATAAACTTTTTTCATGTCCTTTACCGGTGATAATCACCGTGTCATCTTTTTTAACGTCAGATAGCGCAAAAGCGATGGCGTCAAACCGATTATCAAACTTATGGACATCTTTATAGACCGGTATTCCTGAAGCTATTTCATCCATAATGGTTTCATTTTTTTCTGTCCGATAATCTTCTTCTGTCAGGACAATGATATCTGCATATTCACTCGATGCTTTACCCATTGCCGGCCGTTTTGTACGATCACGAAGCCCCGCACTCCCAAATACATGAATAACTCTTCCTTTTGTTTCGTCCCTGACTGTTTTTAATGCTTTATCAATGGCATTTGGTGTATGTGCAAAATCAACAATCACTCGGCATGGCTTTGTTGCAACCAGTTCCATACGACCAGGAATACCCGCAAATCCTTTGAGTGCTTTTTTTATTATCTCTTTTGAAATTCCCAACACATCAGCCGCTGCAGTTGCTGCAAGACAGTTGTATTGGTTAAATTCGCCCGGTAATTTTGTTTCAAACGGATGTGTTTCTGGCGTGATTGTTGCTGGACGATGAATTCCATAGGTAACCATCTTATTCCGTCGAAGAAGCGGTGCGATTGTCGCGTAAAGTTCTCCTTCATCCTTATTAATGATGGCTACGTTACTTGACCGTAACAGTTGTAGTTTTGTCAGTAAATACCGTTCATATGTCTTATGAAAGTCCAGATGTTCATGAGTCACGTTTGTGAGTACGCCAACAGCAAACCGAATACCCCACACACGATATTGAGACAAAGCATGGGACGTTACTTCCAAAACCACGTGGGTGTCTCCATGATCAACGGCCTCACGAAGGTATTTTTGAACCCAAAATGCATTGGGAGTCGTCACATGAAACCCTGTATCATACGATTTTCCAGCAATCACAGCATGTACTGAGGTGATAACTGATGTTTTATACCCTGCAGCTTTCAATATTTCGTAGATGAGGGTGGTCGTGGTTGTCTTACCATCCGTGCCTGTCACACCGATAACCGTCACATGACGAGCCGGGAAGCGAAAGTAGAGTGCAGACCCCAAAGCGACAACAAAATGATAAAGGCGTTTGAGCCAGGAAATCATGGTCCTTATTATACCAAAAATTGGCCATTTTATACCATTTTGAAGCTAAAATATGGGTCTTTCCGTCTTTACTGTGCAGGGATTCCCAAATACAGAAAAATGTCCTTGGCAATATTAAAAAAGAGTGGAGCTGCAGTCTCAGAACCCCATTGGGACGATGAGGGCTCTCTTAACGTAACAAGCATTACGAATCGTGGGTTATCAGCAGGCGCAAAACCCACAAATGACGCAATTGTCTTCGTATTATCATAATGGCCTGCTACAGGAATCTGTGCAGTCCCAGTTTTGCCAGCAATGCGGTATCCTTTTGGCTTTGCCCATTTTGCTTCTCCGTTGTCCACAGCTGCAATCATCATTTCCGTTACGACACCCGCAGTAGCCTTACTAAATAGCTGTCGTACTTTTTTTGGCTGTATTTCTGTTGTCTTTCCATCAGCATGCATGATTGACCGAACCATATGCGGCTCCATCATCCATCCATCATTGGCAATTGCTCCCGTTGCCCGAACCATTTGAAGCGGTGTAACTGCAATTCCTTGGCCAAATGAAGCTGTCGCTAAATCAATTTCTTTCCAATCACGATCCGTACGAAGTTCAGGGCTTGCCTCATCCTCGAGATCAATATTCGTGAGTGTTCCAAAACCGACATCTTTAATAAATTTAATGAATTTCTCTTCTCCTAATTTTTTTTCAGCAAAAACCATGCCAACATTGGAAGAATGTTCCAATACCTGCTTCATCGTAATTTGCCCATGATATTGATCATTCCATGTTTTAATGGCATATTCTCCCACTTGCACAGGACCGGTTTCATCAAACATGGTATTTGCTTTGATCACTCCAGCATCAATTGCGGCGGCCAATACCAATGCCTTAAACGTTGATCCTGGTTCATAGGATGAAGCCACGATGGGGTTTTTATATAATTCTTTGTCATACGCTTTATAATTTGCAGGGTCATAGGATGGATAGGAAGCCATTGCCAAAATTCCTCCGGTTTTCGGGTCCATCACGACGACGGAGCCTTCTTTCGCACCATACTTTTCAATACCCTGTTTTAATTTGGTTTCCACAATATTTTGAATCGTTCGATCAAGCCATAAATGAAATGAGCTTCCGTTTTCGGGTTCCACACGGACACTGTCGCCGATTAAAATAGGGGTTCCTGAAACATCTTTTTCAATGGTGATACTTCCCGATTTCCCTTGCAGTTCCCGATTATAAAACCCTTCCAAACCAAAATATCCTTTATCTGATCCATTTTGATCAAGGCCGACAAAACCCAGTAGGTTCGCCGCCATGGAGGCTTCCGGATAATACCGTTTTGGTTCTTTGGCAAATCCGATGCCGGACATGCTTGCCTGTTGAAGCAAGATCGTTTTATCCATATTCACTTTGTGAGCAATCGGTACCCAGACTCTATTTGGTTCACTAATCATTGCAGAAAGTGTTGCTTCGGGAATAGTTAATATTTGGCTTACCGTTCGAAGAAAGGTTGGTGTATTTGTTATATTTTTGGGTTCCGCATACACAAGAAACGCGGATTTATTCATCACCAGAGGAGAATTATCTGCCGTTAAAATGCTACCTCGTTCTGCAGGCAATTCTAACTTCATGGTGTACTGCGCAGCGCCTTCTGCTTTTAATTTGTTACCTTCTATAATCTGCCAATAAAACAGCCGCCCAATAATCAAAATAAAACAGAGGATGAAAAATGAAAATACGGACCAAATGCGCCACATCATGTGTGATTTCTATTTTACCGAGTTTGTCCGAGGGCCACAACAAAGCTGTCTTGATTCATAGTCATTACTTTTGGAGATTCCGTAAATCCCATGGCTACGGATTTTTCACGAATCGTCATAAGAGATGATGCTGACGCCACTTTTTCTTCTTTAAGTGAAACTTCCTGCCGTAGTTGATCAATATGTTGGTCAATGCGATTTAATGCTTTACCATCGGTAACCAATTGACACGAATAGACAATTTGGGCCGTTAAAAGAAGCACAAAAACTATGGTTCCTGGAATGAGAAGTCTTTTTATTGTATTCATACGTTTTTTGTATTACCGTTTTTGTACTATTCGAAGCTTTGCGCTTCGGGCTCGCGGATTCTCTGTTTCTTCTTCTTCGCTTGCGATTAGTGGTTTTTTAGTAATCTCAATAAATGCAGATTGTCTAAAAAATCGTTTAACGATTCTGTCTTCCAGAGAGTGAAAACTTATGACTGCGATTTTCCCTCCGGATATAACAAGATGCGACGCTCCAATTAAACCTTCTTCAAGCGCACCCATCTCATCATTGACCGCAATCCTCAGTGCTTGAAATATTCGTGCGACTGTTCCTGTGCTTGCTTTTCCTGTTCCTACAACGCTTTCAATGACTTCCCGTAATTGTCCTGCCGTTACAATCGGTTTTACCTGACGGGCACGGATAAGATGAACAGCAATTGTCCGAGCACGCTCTTCTTCACCATATTTCGCAAATATTTCATAAAGTTCATTCTCTGTTGCCTTCGCAATCAGTTCCTTTGCACTTTTGGAATCATTATTTACTTGTAAAAACCGCATATCAAGCGGAGCATCATCATATCTGAATGAAAATCCGCGACTCGCGATATTGATCTGATGGCTGGAAACTCCCAAGTCAAACAAAATGCCGTCAACTTGTTCGTATCCTTCTTGTTTTGCTATTGTTTCGATATTTCGAAAATTTCCTTGTACAATCCGCAGGTGCGGACTTTCTATCTTTTTGGCCTCTTCAAGTGCGTCTGTATCTTCATCAATTGCGAGTACATCGGCTCCCTGTTCAAGTAATGCTCTTGTATGTCCTCCACCGCCAAATGTCGCGTCGATATATCGTTTTCCAGCCTTCACGTCCAATCCTTTAAGCACTTCTTCGAGTAAAACTGAGGTGTGGTAGGTGCTCATAGCGCTTTATTTCTTACCCTTCGTAAATTCATCCCACTGTTTGCTATCCCAAATTTCAAAATGATCACCTGCACCAATCACTTTTACTTCACTCATTACTTTCGCGTATTCCTTGAGGTGGGTAGGCAATATAACCCGTCCTAATTTATCTGTTTCTACCTTCTCTGCTGCCGAAAACACATATCGCCGTAATGCTCTTCCCTCATCCGTTGTTACTGATGTTTCCAGCTGCTTTGTCGCTTCTTTCTCCCATGCTGCCATGTCGTATCCAAATATGCATGTATCAAACCCTCTCGTCAGTACCATTTTCTCTTCTCCAAGCTCTTGCCTTATCTTTCTTGGCAGCGTCACTCTGCCCCGTTCGTCAAGTGTATGGTTATATTCCCCAAGGAACAATTTCATACCCTAAAGTTTACCACTTTTTCCCATCTATATCCATAATCACCCATTTTTCACGCCATGTCAAGGGGCATTTCACAATAAAATAGAGGCTAATTTAGCCTCTATTTTACAAATACGAATGATTTTTTAGGATTACAAATCGAAGTCCTTGGATAATTGACTCTTTTTACCGGATAAATCGGTAAACTCTAAGACTACAGACACCTTTTTGACTCCTGTATGCGGTTTACAGACGTTTTTTGAACAGGTGCCGAGATAGATATCATCCCGTGTAAATGTATCTTTTCCAGATATTTCAAGCGGACGACTCGTTACTCCTTGTACTACGCCTTGCGTATCGTAACTTACCTCATAGGCCACCGTTTTATACCCGCTTTTCAAGCCGGTTAAAGACAACACAATGGTATTGTCCTTTACTTTGCTAAAGGAAACATCGGCCACAATTGCACTATCAGCTGCAACAATTGGTTCCTCTTCTTCAACTACCGTCTGAGTGGCTGGTTTTTGTCCATTTTTATATATGGTATAGCCAACAACAACAAGTCCTAGAACAATCAATCCCACGAAAATACCGATCAAACTTTTTTTCATTTTCATACTTCCTCCTTACATAATTTCGTTTGTACGAATATATTCTATTATTTTGTCTATTTGCACCCGTTCCTGTTTTGTTGTATCTCGATTTCTAATCGTTACGGCTCCATCTTCAAGCGTTGTAAAATCAACAGTTATACACCATGGCGTCCCGATTTCATCCTGCGCTAAATATCTTTTTCCAATATTTCCCCGGTCATCCCATATTGTTGGGTATATTTTTTTCAAATCGTGATAAATTGCTTTTGCCTTTTCCACGAGTTCTGGCTTATTGGGCAAGAGTGGAAACACTGCAACAATATACGGAGCAAGTGACGGTTTCAATTTAAGTACAATCCGTTCGCCGTCTTTCGTAAATGCTTCAAATAACAGTGCCAACATAAGGCGCGAGACGCCAACGGACGGTTCAATGACATACGGATAATAACTCTCTTTGGTTTCTTGATTGGTTACTTTGAGTTCTTTGCCACTCCATTTGCTATGCGTTTTCAAATCATAGTCCGTGCGGTTGGCAATACCTTCCAGCTCCTTAAATCCCCATTCTGGAAAGTTATACTCAATATCCCAAGAATCAGCTGCGTAATGTGCACGCTCCGTTGATTCATGCTGCCTAAACCTGATATGTTCTTTAGAAATCCCAAGTGCCAGGTGCCATGCCATGCGTTTTTCTTTCCACTCAGCAAATGCAATGTCCGCATTTTTGGGTTCTACAAAATATTCG
>CAIJMI010000004.1 GCA_903821745.1 Candidatus Gottesmanbacteria bacterium | reverse complement strand
TGATGATCCACCTAAAACACCAACACCAACACTAGGACCCACCGCAACAGTTACACCCACAGCTGAACCAACCAATCCTCCGGCACAACTTGGTCAATGTGATGCATCGTGTGACAGTGACAGTAATTGCGAATCAGGATTATCCTGTGTCACTGCAAATGGGGTAAAACGATGTAGAAAAGCTGCCTGTTCAGACAGATCGGATTGTACCTGTCTGGCGGCAACACTAATACCAACAAATCCAGCTGTATATAACACACCAATACCAACACGCGTCCGATTAATTGCGGAGGTAACGGAAATGCCTACTTCAACTCCAACAAATCAACCAACACCAAAAATTCCTGTTGCTGGCGTTGGACCTGGGATCTTTGGAGCAATAAGTGTTGCAGGAAGCATTCTTCTTCTTCTGGTTGGATTAATTCTCTAATGCATTAAGAACGAATGCGTGTACTGTCGCATAATCTTTTTCTGGAACTAATACATATCTTCCATACATCCATGTGGGTGGAACGACAAGAAATGATTCAATAGATATTTTCTTGAACGCACTTGATGCTGTTCTTGCGAGTAATTTTCCAATGGTCAATTGTTCCCCCACCGTCATATCCGAATCTGTCGCAGCATCTACAGTTTTAAATAAAAGTGATGCAAGCGATGGATGAAACCACAATTTTGCTGTAAGAATTTTCTCTTTTAATGCAGAAATGACATCCTGTTGTCTTCGCCCGCGAGCAAAATCCGTTCCTTCATCCCCTTCTGCGTGGCGGCTTCTCACATATTTGAGTGCCATACTTCCATTCATGTGTTGAATACCTGAATCAAACTGAATTGTTTCATAGCGGCAAAGAAATTTTGGATCCCCGTCACAGAGATCATTTTCACGTCCTGCAATCGGATATTCTGAATCCGTAAATGCTTGTGTCACGTTCACATCAATGCCTCCGAGGGTGTCAATGATTGATTCAAACTGGGTAAAATCCAATGTTGCGACATAATGAATTGGAAGACCAACAACATCTTCAATAATTGCCTTAGCAAGAATCATTCCTCCTCCCTTTTTCTTTGCTTCTCCGTAATGATACGCACTATTGATTTTATCTTTTAATGTATCTGACCAAATATCCCGTGGAATGGAAATTAACGCGGTTGCGTGGGTTTTGGTATTTATTGAAGCAACAATGATTGTGTCAGTCAAATCCGGCCCGTCGTGCGTTCCTCCTGCCATACCTAGAAGTAATATATTCACTCTATTATCTGTCGATTTCAAAGATACTCCTCCATCAACAACTAATTTTCCAACCGTGAATAAATTTAATCCCGTTTGCCGTGTAAAATTTTCGTTTACCCGCCATAGCTTGAGGATGCCTGCAAAAAATAAAACCACCAGGATAATGAGGATTCCAATAGAAAATGGAGAAAAACGAATCCGTCTCATACTATTTTGTTTCGAAACACATGCGTCCAATATTAGAAAATTGCATTGGGTCTAGACTTGCGCCACCAATTAACACTCCATCAACGGCTTTAGTTTTTAAAATATCTTTAATGGTTTTGTCCGTGACGCTCCCTCCATATATAACGGGCTTTCCTGAATTCTTCCTGAATGTGGTACAGACCCGTTGAATTATTTCGGGCTTTTCCGGTATTCCAGTTCCAATTGCTTCAATAGGTTCATATGCAATGATATCAACAGATTCCGGAATATGTTCTTTTTCATCACTCGTACAATAAATAACCGTAAGTCCTGCAGACTTTGCCTGTAATGATTGAAACGCGAGTTCTTCAATAGATTCATTAAAATATTGTCGTCTTTCGGAGTGACCGATGAGCACATAGGTTGCAAATTCTTTAATCATTTCTGCGCTAATTTCGCCTGTATACGGCCCACTTCCAAACGGAGATACATCCTGTGCGCCAATGGCAATGTCCAGATGATTTTCTTTAATAACTTCAGAAGCAGACGCAAGAAGCGTGAATGGAACACACAGAACTGTTGTCACACCTGGAGCAGGAGTAAAAGAAGTAAACCACTCATGCATTTCCACCAAGGTCATATTGCTTTTCCAATTTCCTATCAAAAATGGATGAGTCATTATGATAAGATTATACTCTATGGGAAGAGATCTCCTCAATGAACTCAATGTAGACCAGCAAAAAGCAATTCGTGCAACGAATGGCCCAATCCTCATTTTAGCAGGCGCTGGCAGCGGAAAAACACGGGTACTCACGTATAAGGTCGCCTATCTTATTTTGGAAAAACATATCGATCCCCTGTCTATTCTTATGGTGACATTCACCAATAAAGCGGCCGGTGAAATGAAAGAGCGGATCGCCCATCTTCTGGGTAAAAAAACAGATCTCCCGTTTGCAGGAACGTTTCATTCCTTTTGTGCAAAAGTACTTCGTACCAAAGGATCTGCTATCGGTATTCCTATAAACTTTTCCATCTATGATACACAAGATCAACTTGATGCTATTAAAGATGTCATGAAAGAAGCGGATATTTCAACGAAAGATTTCAATCCTCATGCTGCCCTCAATACCATATCGGAAACGAAAAATGAACTAATTGGAGCACTTGAGTACCCACAATATGCCCATGGATATTTTCAAGAAACAGTCGCACGGGTGTATCTTCTTTATCAAAAGAAACTTATTGAAAACAGTGCGCTTGATTTTGATGATCTTTTGATGAAAACTGTTGAATTATTTGAAAAACATCCAGATATTTTAGGAGCGTATCAGGAACAATATAAATATCTTCTTATTGATGAATACCAAGATACTAATCACGCCCAATATGCACTTACCAAACAGTTGGCAAAACGGTATCGAAATATCACAATCGTTGGTGATGCATCACAAAGTATTTATAAATTTCGAGGCGCCGATTTTACCAATATTAAAAATTTCAAACATGATTATTCGGATGCCAAAGAATTCCACCTGGAACAAAATTACCGTTCTACCCAAACCATTCTTGATGCGGCAACCAATGTCATTTCAAAAAATACGTCGCATCCGATTTTGAAGTTATGGACCGATCAAAAAGGCGGAGAATCCATCATGCTCTATGAAGCACGAACGGAACATGATGAAGCGCTGTTTCTTGTAACAACGATTCTCCAAGCCCGCCGACCATTCACTGACTTTGCTGTTCTTTACCGAACAAATGCACAATCACGTACCATTGAAGAGGCATTTCTCCGTGGTGGCGTTCCCTATACTCTGGTTGGCGGCACACGGTTTTACGAGCGGAAAGAAATAAAAGATGTTATTTCGTATCTCAAACTCCTTTCCAATCCCAAAGATACCGTTTCCTATAAACGCATCGAAAAACTGGGTAAAGGACGCCTTACAAAATTTTTGTCGTATGCAGAGGACGTAAAAACTGACGCAAGGCTTATCTCAGATACCACCTTACAGCTCATGGATCGGGTATTGGAAAAAACAGATTATCTCTCCCTCTATGATGCAAATGTTGAAGAGGAAGCATCACGCCTGGAAAACATTAAAGAGCTCCGATCCGTTGCCGCTGAATATCCCACATTGCAAGATTTTTTAGAAGTCGTTGCACTGTTGGAAGACCAATATATTAAAAAGAGTTCAAAATCCAAAGATGAAAACCGCAATGCGGTTACCTTAATGACGATGCATGCTGCTAAAGGGTTGGAGTTTTCCATTGTCTTTATTGTTGGCATGGAAGAGGGATTATTTCCTCATAGTCGGTCACTTATGGACCGAGATGAACTGGAGGAAGAACGACGACTTTGCTATGTCGGCATCACCCGAGCAAAAAAACGCATATATCTTACCTATGCAAACAGACGACTGTTCTTTGGTACCAGAACGCAAAATATGATTTCCCGATTTATTGCCGATATTCCAGAGCATCTTATTGAACGACACGTTTCTATTGATTCCTCTTGGGGATTTAACGAAGACTCTATGCTCCTCTAAACAAGTCCAGTATTACCGACAAAAATGAATAGACACTGCAAGACAGGTCCCAATTACTAAAAGCAGCGCGAGTACTATTTCACATTGTAAAAACAATCGTGCAACCCCTTTGACATGACCAAACGAAAAGATATGAGGAAAAATACTGTGATCAACAAAAGGTAGCCAGGTTGATTGTTGAGAAGTTGATTTTCGTCGAGGCAGTTGACGTTTTTTCATACTACAAATATTGTATCACATCGTTAAAAGCGCCATAATATGCCTATGGAAAAAACAAAAGCGCCAATACATCCGCTTCAGACCGCAGCATGGAGTGAATTTAGAAAAGCAATGGGAGTAGCTGTTGTTAAAACATCACAAGGGTATGTTTCTTTTCACCGTGTACCCTATACTTCCTGGACCATTGGTTACTTTCCAAAAGGCCCGCTTCCTACGAATGCTTTCATTAAAGAACTGCAGACAATTGGAAACGAACAGAACGCTATATATATTCAACTTGAACCAAATGTTATCAAGAATACAAATAAATCTCTCGGTACTTCACGTGTTTTGAAATATTCCCATCATCCACTGTTTACTAAATATACATTCGTTTTAGATCTTACTAAATCAGAAGAAGAGTTATCAAAAGCAATGCATCCAAAAACCAGGTACAACATTAAAATTGCAGAAAAACATGGTGTTACTATCCAGGAAGATACCACCGAACAAGGATTTGAAGAATATCTCAAGCTGGAAAAAGAAACAACTGACCGACAAGGATTCTACGCCCATAACAATACCTATCACAAAACCATGTGGAAAATTATGAAAGACGCAGGCATTGCGCATATCTTTACTGCAACCTTTCAAGGTGAAACACTCGCTGCGTGGATTATTTTTGTGCATGATGGGGTCATGTATTACCCGTACGGTGCATCATCCAGAAACCACCGGGAAGTTATGGCACCAAATCTCCTTCTTTGGGAACTTGTTAAATGGGGCAAAAAACAGGGCTTTCATACATTTGATCTTTGGGGCGCAATTGGACCAGATCCAGATCCCCAGGACCCATGGTATGGATTTCATCGATTTAAGACCGGATATAATCCAACGCTTATTGAATTTATCGGATCGTATGATCTTATTCTTCGACCAGTTCTCTATAAACTTTATTGCATCGTTGATTCGATCAGGTGGAGTATTCTCAAGCTTCTCAAATAAATGATCATGGATCTGCAACAAAGTCAGTTATACCAACAATATATTCTTTCCTTAGGATGGTCTGTGGATATACTTGATGGCGCTGCAATTTTTTACCGGCGACTACCGTTTATCGGAACACTAGCGAAATTGCAACGGCCGGAAGTATTGCCATACCTTCCGAAATTTATTCCTTTTTTAAAAGCGCATCATGTTCGTTCTATTTCTATTGAACCTCGTGCTTCTGAAGACCCTGAGAGATATGCTTCATATATACAATCGCTTTCAAAATTTTTCACAGTCATATCTTCTCCGTTTCTTCCGACGAAAACCATTCTGGTAAACGTCCTTCCATCTGAAAAAGAAATTTTTTCTGCATTCACCTCTTCCAAACGTCGGGCTGTGCGACGAGCGGAACATAATGGCATTACCATTATGGCATCACAACATATCAGTGATTTGACTGGTATAAAAAATAAATCTGCCGGCATGCTTGGGGGTATTACTACATACGGTATTGATAAATTATGGAATATTTTTTATCCCAAAAAGAAAGCACACATCCTTCTTGCAAAAAATTCCCAGGGCAACATTGTTGGAGGAGTACTTCTGCTTATCTGGAAAAAACGCTGTTACTATTGGATTGCAGGAGCAACTCATGAAGGGAAAAAATTGTTTGCCCCAACTTTGCTCGTCTGGAAAGCATTACAGTTTGCTCACAAACAAAAGTGTGAAGATTTTGATTTTGTCGGTGTATGGGACGAACGGACACCAAAACAATATACTGCATGGCTCGGATTTACCAAATTCAAAGAAGGCTTTGGTGGAAAGACGCTCTATTACCCTATTTCCACGCCTCACAAATAAGCCGGAATTCACAGAAGGCGCAGTACATTCCTGGAGTTGCATGAAAATCACTCGTGTTCATTTCCTCGACCGTATGGATAATTTCTTCTTTAATTTCTGAAAGTTTTTCTTTACTCCTGGATCCTGATATCCGTTCCTGACCTTCAAAAAAGTAAAAGGAAACAATAATGTTTTCCTGTTTTTCTCCATATACTCCAGGGTCAGCAGCAGCAAGTGCGTAGAGTGATAATTGAAAATCTTCCTGTGGATCGCGTTTCTTTGGTGCAGCCCCGGTTTTGTAATCAATAATTTCCAGTTTCCCATCTTTTGTTTTATCAATCCGGTCAATCTTTCCACCAAGTGTTATATCTTTTGCAATTTTCATTTTAAACGCTTGCTCTACTGCAATCGTTTTTGTTTTTGGGTCATAGCCCTTATCAAAGTATTCAGCGAGTAACACTTCCCCATGTTTTTTCATTTCCTCTTCATAGGCTTTGCTCATAAACCCCTTGGATTTCCATTGCTCTTCATATAATGAAAGCAACGTCTTTTTCGTCACAACGGCTCCTGCGATCACTGCGGTATAAAAGGCCTGCATGGTTTTATGCACGATATCACCAAACCCAAGTGCAGCGGAGGTTGGAACAGGAATTTTTATAACATACCGGTATTTATATTGCAGCGGACACCGCTTAAACGTTTCTATATGGGTATACCAAATATTCGTAATGGGCTTCCGTGCTCCAATTTTTTTCTCTTGATCTGCCGACGTATCATTCTGTGCCCAATCGATGAGGAATAACTGTTTGTCATTTTTTTCCGGCTCTCTCGTTACGGTACCAATTTCCTGATTCCCTAAACATTCCTGAATAAACGGTGATAATTTCTTTTCCCGTTTTCCGTCACCGTAATATTTTGCACCCGTTAAAAATAACTGGTCCCGAGCTCTTGTCATTCCGACATAAAACAACCGGCGCTCTTCTTCCATGTGGTAATCCCCGATGGGAAGCACTTCTTTGACGAGTGCGTCGGGAATGGGAATTTGTTCGTGTCGTTCTGTTGTTGGAAAACGCGCATTCACGAGATTAACAAGAAAGACAACAGGAAATTCCAAACCTTTTGCAGAATGCACGGTCAAGATATTCACAGCATCTATCTCTCCCCAATCACTGTTAGTTGCAAGCGGGGATTCCCCCAGTTCCATCGATAAATCCAACCAATCAACAACTGCAAATATACTGGCATCCTCATGATCCACTTCGTAGGTTTTGATCTTATCGAAAAACTTCGCAATATTTTCTGCTTTGTGCTGCTCTTTCACATTCGTAACAATCGTTAATGATTGCAAAAGTCCTGAGTCTTGAAGAAAATAATAGGCTATTTGTCCTGCTGTTTCTTTTTTAATACTTCCCAAATGTTTCTGAACCATTAAAAGAATTTCACTTACTTTTTTCTTTCCGGATTCAGATAGCGTGTCTCCTATCACTATCTGTTCTGCTGCGTTAAAAATGGAAATATTATTTGTTTTGGCACAAGACACAATTTCAGCTACATCCCTTGGTGAAACACTAAAGATATCCATCGTAAGGACGCGGTACATAGAGACACTGTCATGAATGTTATACAGTAGTTTCAAATATGCAATGATATCCTTTACCTCCGGCTGCCGAAACAATTGACCTGGACCTAAAAATTGTAGTGGAATACCGGCCCTGGTGAGCGCCCGAACGAACGGTTCTGCGTGCGCGTTTGCGCGGACTAAAATGGCAATATCTTTCCACGATAGATTATCTTTATTAAGTTTTACAATTTCCTTTGCTACCAACTCTGCTTCGTCCTCAACGCGTTCTGCATTTAATACCACAACACTTTGCCCGTTTACTCTTCTTGTGCATTCCAGCCGTTTATTTATTTTTTCAACAACCTCTAACCTGTCTGGATTATTATGTTGTATCAAATCATAGGAGCGGTTTAGTATCTCCTGCGTTGAACGGTAATTTTTTGTTAAAACAACAATTTTCGCTTTCTTGAAATGTTTTCGAAATTGAACGATATTTGAAATTGCAGCACCGCGCCAACGATATATCGCCTGATCATCATCCCCAACCACGGTAATATTTTGTTTTGTTCCTGCTAGAAGAACGGCAAGTTCATTTTGTGCAAAGTTGGTATCCTGAAATTCATCAATGAGAATATATTTAAATTGTTTTTGATATTGGGATAAAATTTTTTTGCGGGTCCTAAATACTTTTAAGGTATTCGCAATAAGATCTCCGTAATCAGCACGTCCTTCTTTTATTTTGAGCTCTTCATATTTTAAATACGCTTTTGCAAGTTCCAGATATTTATTATTCTCTTCCCGTTCTTCCGGACTTTTTGCAGTCTTTTCACCTTTTTTCACCCAATGCATATATTGTTCGGGACTTACATCTTCATCTTTCAGTCTTGAAAAATGCTGCAAAATACCGGAAACGAATTTCGTTGGATTTCCGAGTGGACGAAAATATGACAGTTCAAATTCAAATAAATGGTGGGTAAAAAATTGGATACTTTCCGCTTCTCCCATGAGTTTAAAATTTGGGTTTAACCCAATGGCTAGACTTTCATTTTTCAATATTCGATCACAGAATGCATGAAATGTTGAGATCCACATTTGTGTCGTTCCATACGGCATAGTTAAATCCACACGCTCTTCCATTTCCCGTGAGGCTTTTTCTGTAAAGGTGAGTGCCAAAATTTCCTGAGGCAATGCTTTTGTAGAAGCAATGAGATACTGAATACGCTCTGAAATGACTGTTGTTTTCCCAGTGCCAGCGCCAGCAATAATAAGGAGTGGGCCTTTCCCAAAGGTTACTGCTTTTTTCTGTTCTGTGTTTAAAATTCTTTTATCAGAAGATGTCTGCTTCATTAATATCGCTATTATACCATCGTCGCAATTTTTGCTTGAAACTTACCCTTCATTAAAAGTACAAACGTACTTATGACCATACCAATACTTATTGCACACAACGTAACAATCAGTCTTGGACCCAAGCTGATAACAAATACGCTTGCTAGAATTGCTCCGAACGGCATACACCCCATGAAGACAAACGTATAAATACTGGAGACTCTCCCACGGAGCTCTCCGGGAACCGCAATGATCATCAGAGTTCCACAAATTGCATATACTGTCGATATTGCCCATCCAGATATTCCCTGCATAACAAGTGCAAACCAAAACCACGGTGCCCATGCATAGCCCATCATGGTAATAACAGTTATACCAACGGCTAAAAACAATAATCTATGTTTTCTTTTTAACTTCTCAAAAATTTTTCCGAATGTTAATCCTCCAATCATAGCTCCAATTCCAAAAGTACTTTGAATAAAACCAAATCCCACTTCACCTTTTTTAAAAATGTCATGTGCAAATACCGGTTGGAGGGTTGATCCGGGCCAGGAAAAAAATGTCATGGTTCCAACGATTGCAAGAATCGCTACATAAATTTTATTTTGTTTAATATACCCTATCCCTTCTTTCAACCCGGAGAAAAATGGTGCGCCCGGTTTATTTTCAGGAATAACAGGTGGAAACTTCATTAAAAACAGGCTGGTGATAACTGCAAAAAAGCTAATGCTGTTTAATAAATACGCAGGAGCAATTCCAAGTGTAGCAATCACAATTCCAGCAACGGCTGGACCTATGGCACGTGCACTATTAAACAGTGCTGAGGAAAGTGACATTGCGGAAGGTAAATATTTTTTCTCCACCAACTCCATCATAAATGTTTGACGTGTTGGGTTTTCAAAGGCAAAAATAGTTCCTCCGACAATTGCCGCACCGAATATGTGCCAGAGTTGAATGTGTTTTGTCACAATTAAAATATACAGTGCAAATGCGACAACTGAATACACAATTTGAAATGCAATAAACATTTTCCGTTTATTCATGCGATCTACCAGCACTCCGGCAAACAATACAAAAATAAGCGTGGGAACCATATTTACGGCACTAATTATTCCAAGAAGTGATTTGTTTGAAGTTAAAACAGGATACACTAACCATTGTTCTGCAACTGACTGCATCCAAGATCCGACCAATGAGATTCCTTGACCAATAAAAAATAACCGGTAATTTGGTGATTTTAAAGCCGGAAGGAAACTCGCAATCTTATGTTTTACTTGGTGGAGCATGATAGAAAGTATATCACGCGAGCTTCTTTTCTTCAGGCGCGTCTATTTCTTTTGACCTGGAAAGCTTTTGTCCGAGGCTTGCAAATCCAGAAGAAACACTGTTCATACTGTTGTACGCATTTGTCACGTGTTTGCCAAGCGTTCCTAAATGTTCGTCAATTTTTTCATAGTCTTTCTGCACTGCTCGGAGAAGCCGAAATATATCTTTCGTCCTGTTTTCCATTTCTTTTCCTTGAAAGGAAAGAAGGAGTACCTGTAAATGTGCATAGAGCGTATTTGGGGAGACACAATATACACGAGCATTTCGTGCTATTTCCATAAGCGCTTCATTATTCACAATATCGTAATAGACAGATTCCGACGGAATATACATGAGCGCAAAATCCATGGTCCCTTCTTCTGGCAAAATATATTTTTTCGCAATATCGGTGATATGTTTTTTCACATCACTGATAAAATCCTTTTTTGCGTCAGCGCGATTTTTTTCGGTTTCCCCATTATGCATAAGGGCAAAATTTTCCATCGGAAATTTTGAATCAATACAGAGAAGTCCTGCATCCGTTTTTAACACGGCATCAACTTTTTGTCCTGAACGAAAGCTGTATTGTAAATGAAAGGCGTTTTTTGGAAATGTCTGACCGATCATATCTGATAATACTTGCTCACCAATATTTCCCCGAAGTTTCGGTGACTGCAAAAATTCTTGGAGACTCCTGATACCTTTTCCAACTTCTGACATCTCCCCTAAATTCCGTTTCAAATCGCCAATGACATGTGTTGCTGCATCCAACCGTTCATTCAGTTCTCTCGAGTTTGCCTGTAACAGTCGTGATACGTCCCCTGTTTGACCGCGCATTGCTTCATTAAGTGTTTTATTTGTGTGCTCAATCGTTGCCTGCATAGATTGCAGCCATTGCGTTAGTGCTGCGTTTTCAGTCGGCTTTTGAAGCTTTGATAGTTCGGTTTTTAAAATATAGACAATAAAAATAATTCCTAAAATGAGGACAATGATGAGGATTGGCAGTGTATCCATATTCGTAAGGGCTATTCTAACATTGCCCCGTTCACGTTACAATATGAGTATGCGTGAGTTTTTTACGAAGAAACGAAATATCGGTTTTTTACTTCTTGCCGTTGTCTTCCTTTCCATTCTTTCCTGGTTTATCGTTTCCTTTCCTCCTGATACCTTTGTTCGTTTTATTTTGTTTTATACTTTTTTGTTTGGCCTTAGCATTACTCTCTGTCTTTATATTTTTGCGGATTTAAAACAGTCCCTTATTGTTTCTGGCAGCATCGTGATGTATTTTCTTCTTCGCTCCTTTAATCTTCGTCACCCAATCTATGGAATTCTTCTTTTTATCTGTTGTCTCTCTATACTTCGCCTTTTCTCCCACTCTACCTCTTCACCAAAAACATGAGTAAAAATGTATAATATGAGCTATGGCAAACAAATTCTATATCACTACAGCAATTCCCTACGTCAATGCTACACCGCATGTGGGCCACGCATTGGAATTTGTACAGGCTGATACCGTTGCCCGCATTCACCGACTCCTTGGAGATGAAACCTGTCTTTTATCAGGTGGTGATGAAAATGCGCTCAAAAACGTGCAGGCGGCGGAAAAGGCAGGTATACCACTTCAAGAATTTATTGATAAAAATTCAGAGTTATTTAAACAATTAGCTCAACAGCTTCATGTTCAATTTGACATATTCCAAAAAGGAAGCGATCAGGAACATCACTACAGTGCAAGTCAAAAACTTTGGAAGTTATGTGAACATGATATCTATAAAAAATCTTATGAAGGATTGTATTGTGTCGGATGTGAACAGTATTACACCAAAGATGAGTTAAATGAGAACGGAGAATGTTTTGAACATCCGGGAAAAAAATTGGAACTCGTAAAAGAAGAAAATTATTTCTTCAAACTTTCTTCCTATCAACAACAACTCATCGATCTCATATCTTCAGATACGATAAAGATCGTTCCGGAAACAAAAAAGAATGAAATGCTTTCTTTCTTAAAACAACCACTTCAAGATATCAGCATCTCAAGAAGTAACGAACGAGCAAAAAACTGGGGTGTTCCTATTCCTGGAGATGACACACAACGGATGTATGTGTGGTTTGATGCGTTAAATATTTATCAGTCAGGAATTGGATTTGGATGGGACGAAACGTCATACAAAAAATGGTGGCCGGCAGATGTCCACGTCATTGGAAAAGGGATTGCGCGGTTTCATGCTATCTACTGGCCGGCGTTTTTACTCTCTGCAGGACTTTCACTTCCAAAAACTATTCTTGTCCATGGATACTTTACCGTTGATGGACAAAAGATGAGTAAAACCGTTGGTAACATTGTTGACCCAACTGCACTCATTTCAAAATACGGTGCAGAAAGTTTACGCTATTATTTCTTAAAGGAACTTCCAACGTTTGCGGATGGAGATTTTTCTGAACGGCGATTTAAAGAGCTGTATAACGCAGATTTAGCAAACGGGCTTGGAAATCTTACATCACGTGTTGCAAAACTTTCTGGAACCGTAACGTACGGGAAAAATACAACAACATTTAAAGATGTATTCAAAGACGAATACAAAAAGATGATTGACGAATTTCAACTCAACGATGCGCTGGGATTTGTGTGGGAAAAAATAAAGATCTGCGATAAATTGATCAATGACAAAGAACCATGGAGATTGTCTGAACCTGATCGGACTCCCATTCTTATCGATGCAGTACAACAAATTCAAACAATTGCAATACTTCTTCAACCGTTTCTTCCAGAAACTGCAGAACGAATATTAACGCAATTTGCAGGGCCAACCATTGCATCACTACCACCGTTATTTCCGCGATTACCATAATATATTAAGGTATGTATATCGACACACACTGTCATTTAAACTTCTCAAATTTTGATGAAGATCGGGCAATGGTTATTGGCAACGCAAAAAAAGCCGGAGTGAAAAAATTTATTAACCCAGGAGATGATATAAAAACTTCGTTAAGTGCTGCAGAGCTGGCTCTTCAAAATCCCGGTGTTATTTATGCCTCCGTCGGTATTCATCCATACAATGCGGGTAATAAATTAGAACGAAAAGATATTGTAAAAATCATGACCAATGAGACAATCGCTATCGGTGAATGCGGCCTCGATTATCATTCGTATAAAGGATTTGATGCGGTCGGAAAAAAAAATGAACAGATAGGACTGTTTGATACTCAACTTCATATTGCACTTGAATTTAACTTACCCGTTATTATTCATTCTCGCGACGCGTTTGCCGATATTTTCAATGTTCTTGATCAACTCCCCGCACTTCCACGGGGGGTATTTCATTGTTTTAGCGGAGGACTTGAAGACATACGAAATATTACTGACAGAGGTTTTTATATTGGTCTTGACGGTAACGCAACCTATTCCAAACAACTTGCAATGGTAATGCCTTCAATTCCCCTTGATCGTTTGCTTCTTGAAACGGATTCCCCGTACTTACCACCAGAAGGTCACCGTGGAGAACGTGAAGAACCAAAATATATTCCTTTAATCGCCCAAGCAATTGCAAAGTTACAAAATAAAGACGTCAAAGACATTGAAGAAGCAACAACATATAATGCACAAACACTTTTTACGATATAATAAAAAGTATGAAAATTTCTGTTGTCATTCCCGCATATAATGAAGAAGTTTTACTTCCACGAACTATTAAATCACTACTAGAACTTGATAGAAAACCGGATGAAATTATTGTTGTTGACGGAGGATCAATAGATAAAACAGCAGACGTTTCAAAAAAACTAGGCGCTATCGTGATTACGGTTCCCCATCGCGTCATCGGATTTGCAAGACAACAGGGACTGGCAATTGCCAAAGGAGATTTCGTTGCATATACAGATGCTGACACCATTGTCCCTAAAGATTGGCTTACACAAATTGAAACTGCGCTTTCTAAACCTGGAGTATCGGGAGCTTTTGGTTCATTTAGGGTAAAAGATGGAAGATTTTTCTATCGCTTGATCATTAATGTACTCCAACCATTTATCAATCAGATTCTCTATTGGTTTGGTATTTACATGGCAGCGGGACAAAATATCTCATTTATACGAGCAAAAGCTAACGAAGCAGGAGGATTTCCGGTGGATTTTAAAATTGCGGAAGATGTGGAAATGGCACACAGACTCCGAAAAGTTGGACGCGTGCTTTACTTACCTCGACTTATTGTCATCAGCTCTGGCCGACGTGGCGATGAAGGATACAAATATATTTTTCGGGGACTCAAAGCATTTTTCATCTATTTTGTCCTGCATCGAGGTGACAAAGTCGGATTTCCTGATATTCGGTAAAAAATGGTATACTTAGCTTGTCTTTATGCGCCGATTGTTTCTTCTCTATCCAAACAGAATGCAGCGGTTATTGGAATTTTCAATCCCTTTAACATCATGGGTATTAATCACGATGCCATTATGGCTTTCGTTCTGGCATCCAGCACTCGTTGCATACCTTATTATCACGTTTGACGTTTACTGGTTTTACAAATCCTTTACACTTGCCTACTCGGCAATCCGGTCATACCTAACCATGCAGGCGCATATCAAAGTTGACTGGCTCAAAAAAGCAAAGACACTTAAAACGTTTGCAGCAATCAAACATATTGTGATCATTCCTGAATATAAAGAACCGATTCATATTTTACGCCGAACGTTTGATAATTTGTGTCTTCAGGATATACCAAAAGAAAAACTGATTATCGTCCTTGCAACGGAAGCCAAAGACACCAGTGCTAATGAAACGGGCGCTTTGCTGAAAAAGGAATATGAACATAAATTTGGCGGATTTATTATCACCAACCACCCCCTCACCCCAGGTGAAGTGATGGGAAAATCTTCCAACATGGCATGGGCGGCAAAAGAAGTAGTGAAACAAACCAAAGACTTGGTAGACCCTGCGTTTACCACTATAACCTCCTGTGACGCAGACGCCATGATTCATCCGAAGTATTTTTCATACCTTTCATATAAATTTTTAACTGATGACAAGAATACGTTTCATTTTTATCAAGGCGCTATTCTTTTTTACTCAAATATCTGGCGTATTCCAATACCAAATAAATGGTTTAACACCATCAATAGCATTTGGAACCTTGCTCTTTTATCCCAACAATCACGATTTATCAATTTTTCAACGTATTCTCTCTCACTTAAAACCATTATTGATGTTGGGTATTGGGACGTTGACGTTATCCCGGAGGACTACCATTTATTCTTCAAAGTATATTTTGCCAAAGGCCATCTCACCCACACCGAAAGCATTTTTCTTCCCATTCTTGTGGATGCTGCAGAAAGTCATAGTTTCGTCAAAACCATTGTAAATCAATATGAGCAGTCCAAACGGTGGGCGTGGGGTGTTTCCGATGTTCCGTTTGTTATTCGAAATGCATTTTTACATACAGAAATTCCATTTTCTGACCGATTCCGACGGGTTTTTATGATCTTAGAACATCATGTCTTTTGGCCCGCAAATTGGTTTTTGCTTACCCTAGGAAGCACAATTCCTCCACTGATCAATCCTGTATTTGGAAGAACCGTTCTTGGTCACAATCTTGCTCAACTTTCATCGGGCATTCTTACCCTTTCGACCATCTTTTTAATTATCGTTTTTATTATTGATTGGCGCATTCGACCACCAAAACCGAAAGACTATGCTTCATGGAAACTCCCATTTTTGTATTTACAATGGTTTACGCTACCGATCATCTCGTTCTTTCTTTCTGCACTACCAGGACTCGATGCGCATACAAGACTCATGCTTGGAAAACGATTGGAATATCGTGTAACAGAAAAGGTATAATAGAATTGCATGTTCACGTATATATTAACGCACTCACCATTGTTTTATTTTATACAAAGTTTTTGGCGGGACGAAGCATTTTCTGTGCTCTTTGCATCACGACCACTGGCTTGGATTCTCCAAAATTCTTCATTTGATCCACCGCTCTATTACATCCTCCTCCATTTTTGGCTGAAACTATTTGGACAAAGTGAAATAGCTGTTCGGTCACTATCGTTTATCGGATTTGCACTGGCAACAATTCTCGTTATTTTACTTGCAGAGCACTTATTTTCTAAAAAATGGATACAATGGCTCATCCCATTATTGTTCTTTTTTAACCCCATGCTTCTCTATTACGCACTTGAGGCGCGCGCATATGGATGGTATATCTTTTTTACCACGCTCACTATCTATGGATATCTTAAACAAAACTGGAAACTATTTGCCATCGGTGCAATATTGGGATTTTACACACACCTCTATGCTGGCATGATTCCATTTGTTTGTTTACTTCACTACGGAATTATTCATTTCAAAACATTGTTTCAACGAAAAACTTTCTTTAAAGACCCCATAATTCGATCCATTTTGCTATTTACTCTGGCGATCTTACCGTGGATTATCCGCTTTCTTTTTGTTGCACATAAATTTAACTATTCATGGTATTTTGCTGTTGATTTTCATCTCATTTTCTCCGTACTTGGAAACATGTATACCGGGTACGAAGGGACGCCAGGGTATTTATGGACTACCACCCGATGGATGTCTATCATTCTTTTAATCTTGTCTTTTGTGGCGTTTATACCAAAATCGAACCGAAAACATTCGACATTATTTTTAGGTTTTGTATATATTCCCCTTATTCTTGTCATCGGCGTTTCCTTTATTAAACCTATCTTTGTGAATCGATATTGTATTCCGGTAACTATTGCAGAAGTGTTTCTGATTGGCTACGCAATTTCTTCATTCAAAATGAAAATTGTCCAATGGATGTTCGCGATTGCAATTTTTTCTTACACGTTTGGTTTTAGTATGTGGTATTCAGACAAACACAGTAAAATGGATCTTCGTACACCAATGCAAGAAATTAATACCCTCATTGAACCACAGGACGTTATATTTGCAGATAATCCGATTATCTTTCTTGAAACGATGTATTATGCAAAAAACAGAAATCGGGTTTATTTTTATAACCCAAAAGGCGCGGTGTTTCCTTGGTTTATCGGTGATGCAGTACTTGATGCAAAACATATAGCAAATCAACTTCCTTCCTATCCAATCCGAACATTTATGGTACATGGAGATGGAACCTATTCCATTACCTATGAATTGCCACTCACCAAAGGAGTAAAAAAATAACGATTCTTATGAAATTCCTTGCCGTTATACACAATCAATGGCGCACACTCATCGCCTCATGGAAAATACTTTCACAAAATAGAATTATTTCTCTTGCAACAAAGTTCACGTTATTGTTATGTACAATAAGTGTTCTTGGTATCATTATCTTTTGGCAAAAACTTCCACCCATTGTACCCTTGTGGTATTCCAAACCGTGGGGAGCTGAACGATTAGCTCCTCCATTCTGGCTTTTTCTTCTTCCTGCATCATCCCTTGTTATTACCGGTATTAATATCTCTATTGCCTCAATCCTAACGAATGAATATCTCGTTTTTTCTCAAACCCTTACACTTAGCTCTCTTGTCATAAGCATTCTTTCGACCATCACACTCGTTAAAATTATTACGATGGTCATTTAAACATATGTGGGTACAAAATATTTTTATCCCATTTCTTCTTGCCACCGCAACCACAATGGGAATAACGCCATTTATGATCTGGTTCGCCAAACGATATGGATTAGTGGATGATCCAAAAAAACGGATTCATCCAGCCAATACCCATGTCGGTATCATCCCTCGCGCAGGAGGACTTGCCATTGTCATAGGTATTTTAGCTGTTTCTCTTATCTTTCTACCATTAAATAAACTCTTTATTGGTATTACCATCTCTTGTATTATTTTTACGGTCGTTGGACTTCTTGACGATAAAAAGGATATCAGCCCATATATCCGTATCCTTACCAATTCCCTTGCAATCGGCATTGCCATTCTTGCGGGTGCAGGCGTACCGTATATTACCAATCCCATTACTGGAGGACTTCTGCATCTTGATACGCTTCGCATCACCATCCAGTTTTTCGGTACGCATTCGCTCCTTGTCTGGTCAGCAATTACTGCATTTTTATGGCTTATGTGGACAACTAATATTGTCGGATGGTCTGCAGGAGTTGAAGGACAAATGCCGGGATTTGTTTCCATTAGTGCCGGCATCATTGGCATTCTTTCTTTACGGTATAGTATTAATGATCCGTCACAAATCCCAATAACTGTTTTTGCCTTTATCGTATCCGGTGCATATGCCGGATTTTTACCTTGGAATTTTTATCCGCAAAAAATTATGCCAGGCTACAGTGGAAAAACACTTGCAGGATTTCTTCTGGGACTTCTTGCAATTTTATCTTATGGAAAATTGGGTACGGCACTTTTAGTTCTTGGTATTCCAACGGTTGATGCGGTGTATACCCTTCTTCGGCGTGTTGCAAAAGGGAAGTCACCCGTTTGGGCAGACAGAAAGCATCTTCATCACGTTCTTATGGATGCAGGATGGGGAAAACGAAGAATTGCATTGTTTTACTGGGGGGTCTCCGCTATACTGGGAGTGATCGCACTCGTTATCAACAGCAGACAAAAAATATTTGCATTATTTTTGATTGCGGTTGCTATAGGAGGCTTTTTCTTATGGGTCAACTTCTTTTCGCAATTTTCAAAACCACAAGACCAAGACAATGGTTGAAAAATGTTGCGGTGTTTACGCCGATTCTTTTTACAGGTAAATTTTTCCAGCCTGCTTTTTTTGTTCCATCCCTTTGGGCATTTATTGCACTCTGCTGTTTTTCTTCATCCAGCTATATTATCAATGATATTTTGGATGCAGCAAAAGACAGAAAACATCCATTTAAAAAGTTTCGCCCAATTGCGAGTGGAAAACTCCCTGTTCCAATTGCACTTTTTACGTCCCTTGGTCTATTTATCATTGGCATGATAATAGCTGCATCTCTTGGAACGACCTTTTTACTATTATCCATCGGCTTTATTTGTCTGCAATATGGATACTCTTTAGTGTTAAAACATATTGTCGTTATCGATATTCTGGCAATCACAGCAGCGTATTTTATCCGCGTTTATGCAGGTGAAGCTGCAACGGGATATCATATTTCCGTCTGGCTTGCCCTTGCTGCATTTTCACTGGCCCTCTTCTTAGCAACGGGAAAACGGAGAGCAGAGCTAACCTTAATTCAGGGGTATCAGGGTATTGTTCCAAAAGATACGAGAGACAGTTTATCGCATTATTCAGAAAAGTTACTTGATACCTATACTGCTATGTTTGCCAATTCCACGTTTATCACCTATGCCTATTACACCTTTCTTGAGAAACCGTCTAATTTGGGATTTTTCTTTAAAAATTATGAAGATTTTGGCGTAGGGCTTCCGGATCGAAAATGGATGATGATCACCATTCCCTTTGTGTTGTATGGAATTATGCGCTATATGCAGCTTATTTATGAAGGAAAAGGTGAATCACCGGAAAAAATATTAACATCAGATATTCCCCTGTTAACAACAATTCTTTTGTGGGTTGGTTCCGTCCTTCTTGTCATCTACGGCATTGGAGGATAACTTTACTCGACGTTCTCAACGTATTGTCCTGAAATCCATCCTAAGACAACACCATCTTTTTTAATTTCGTACCAAACCGTACTTGCCGTGTCTGTTTCTGTTTTGTCGTAAGAATATTTTTCTCCTGGTTTCACCTCAGCTGTTTTGGTCGCTGTTTTCACTGGCCCCATCCGAACATTCAAATACCCCGTTGGCGTATCTTTAATCAGCGCATAGGGTTTTACCGGATCCTGAAGACTCGTAAGTGGTGTTGTTTTGGGGGTTGGTTTAATTGTTCCTGAAGGTGTTGCTGTTTTGACTGTCGATGCTGATGAAGATGCTTCGGGTGTTAGTGTTACCGATTTAGCTGATGTTAGCGCCAGCTTGAGTGCTGCAATGAGCCGATATCCTGGGGTTAATTGCACTTTCATTGTTCGAGTCAGAAACCCCTGTGAGGTAATCGTTATCACATGATTTCCAGGAGTGATGTCAGGAATAATGATTGGTGTCATACCTTTTGTTTCATCATCAATCATAACGGTTGCACTGTCAGGCATAGTGGTTACCGAAACCTCCGATTTTTTCCCACTCATTTTTTCCAACCACAACACATCAACAGCGGTTGACAGTTCTGATTCGGACATGTCCGCTTTGACATACGTTAACAAATTCGGTCCAATCGTTATTTTCCCTGTCCAGCTGGCAAATTGTGTTGAACCGGAATCTGGAACGATTTTTAACGTGTATTCACCAGGATCAAGTTTATATGATGTTTCTCCGATTGGCGTTCTTCCAATATGTTTATTGTCCAAAAATACACTTGCTACAGGATTACTTTCTACCCGTAAATCCCCTTGTTTCGAAGATTTGCCCAACACCATTTTAATAACGCCGATAATGAGAGCAACAAAAACAAGGATTCCGATGAGAAAGAAGATTTTCTGCTTCATGGTATCATCGATACTAGCATAGGGAGACGCGACAATCAACCAAAATTATCAAATAGTGGTGATCCATTCGCCGATATATGTTGCAAGCTCCCGTTCCTTCCCTTCAAATCCGTGGATGGCACCAGGAACAATCATGCTTTTATAATTTTTACTTGTTGTTTTTCCTTCAAATACCTTCATGATATCCTTCACCGGCCGATCAATATGTTCATCATTTTCTCCCATCACAACAAACAATGGTTTTTTAATTTGGGAATATACAGTCATCTTTGGTTTTTCATCCCCATAATCAAAAACATCTTCTTTTGTACCCTTTTCATATAACGAAATATATCGTTTCGGCGTCATTGGGAAAAAACTGTATCCAACCAAAAGCTCATGTTCTTTTCCTTCTTCGATTTTTTTCTTCATGAGTGGAAGCGTTTTTGCAATTTCTTCAGGTGTTTTTTCCAGCCTATCACTGACTGCTGAATTTAATACCACACCGATCACCCGTGGATCATCAACGGTCCCTGCATAAAAACATGCTTTGTTTGCTCCTGTTGAACGGCCAACTAACACTATTTTGGAATATCCTTGCTGAACTAAAAATGTTACCCCTCCATCAATATCCAAGACACAATCTTCAAAGATTTCCTGTCCTGCTCCTCCTGGAATATGACCGATACCAGTTAATGCTGTTGGGTCTTTTTTCTGAATACCGGAGATTAAACAAAATCCTCTATTGTTAAATGATGCAAATCCAAACCCTTTGTCTTTACACATGTCAGCAAATGCGTCACAGGTTGCCATATGCCCATGAAATACACTTGAGAGCCCATGAACATACAAAATAGCCGTATCTGATTTCTTAGTGGGTTCAAAATACAACCCCTGATGAATCAGATCATCTTTTGTAATACATTCTGCAATGAAATATTTTTTCATACTTTTGTTGCGAAACAATCCACCCATTCTTTTGAATATTTCCCATTAGCATACGCCTCTGTAAATCCTATATCAATAACCTCAATCTCAGAAAACCCTGCAGTTTCACAATATTTTTTCAACAAGGAAGTCGTAAAAAGGGAATAAAAGCGTTGTTTTCCCGGTATACTTGGTTCTTCCAAATATCCTTCTCCCTCACCTTTTTTTGCATGAATATACAAAACACCCTGAGGTTTCAGTATTGAATAAAAAGAGTTGAATACTTGTTGCATTTCGTTATGACTAATATGAACTATGGATGCACAGGACCAAATTCCATCAAACATATTTTTTTCAAAGGAAAGATGCCGTATATCTGCGCTGTAAAATTTAGCCCGCGGTGCTGCAATTCTTGCAATCTCTAAAAGTTTTTCTGAACGATCAATTCCTGTCACTTTAAATCCTTCTTGGCTAAAAAATTTACAGTCTCTCCCTGACCCGCATCCGACATCAAGAATTTTTGCTCCTGGCGGAAGCATGGATACAAATTTTTTCCTTTGCATGAATGGTCCACGGTCTTGAACTTGCTTTGCATAACTGTCAGCAAGGGAATTATAAAGATCAATGGTTTCATCAAGATAGTCCGTCATAGTAATACAGCCATTATATACCAAAAACCCCGGTCTCCCGGGGTTTTTGATTTATTACTCTTATTTTTTAATAATCCATTCCTCCCATGCCACCCATGCCTCCCATACCTCCTGGCATGCCACCTGCTGCCTCTTTCTTCTCTGGTAGGTCCGTAATGAGTGCCTCTGTTGTTAAGACCATCATACCGATTGATGCTGCATTTTGAACCGCACTTCGTGTTACTTTTGCAGGATCCAAAATACCTGCTTGGATCATTGGTTCAAACACCATTGTCATTGCATTAAATCCAAAATCAGAAACCTTGGAATTTTCAATGGTTTTAACTACCCAACCATCGTCCGCTCCTGCATTTTTGGCAATCCAGCGTACTGGCTCACCAAGTGCTTTGTACAAAATATCGATTCCTGTTTTTTCATCCTCAACAGTCAAAGTTTCTTTCAATTTTAATAGTGCTGTTCGAGCTCGGAGTAATGTCACTCCTCCTCCTGCAACAATTCCTTCTTCCAGTGCGGCTTTTGTAGCGGCAACAGCATCATTTACACGTTCTTTTTTATCTTTCATTTCAACTTCTGTTGCAGCACCGACATTGATAACAGCAACTCCTCCGGAAAGTTTGGCAAGACGTTCTTGCAGCTTTTCTCGGTCAAAATCACTGGTTGTGTTATCAATTTCCCGTCTTACCTGTGCAATTCTTGCCTTCAGTGCTGTAGCCGGTCCTTTGCCACCGATAATGCGACAGTTCTCTTTATCTGCCCACACTTTGTCTGCCCGTCCACAATCCTCAACTGTTACGTTATCAAATTTTCTTCCTGTGTCTTCGGAAATAACGGTTCCACCGGTTAAGATGGCAATGTCTTCAAGCATTGCCTTTCTCCGATCTCCAAATCCTGGTGCTTTGACGGCAAGCACATTCACAACCCCTTTGAGTCTGTTGACCACGAGTGTTGCGAGTGCTTCTCCATCCACGTCATCTGCGATGATGACAAGATTTTTGGATACTTTAATAAATTTTTCCAAGAACGGAAGAAGATCACCAATTGCAGAAATCTTTTTGTCGGTAATTAACACATATGCATCAGCAATTTCTGCTTCCATCTTATCTGCATTTGTCACAAAGTATGGAGATGCATATCCTTTGTCAAACTCCATTCCTTCTTTATATTCAATTTCCATCGTCAATCCTTTTCCTTCTTCTACGGTTACAACGCCGTCTTTACCGACTTTTGAAAGTGCTTCTGCAATGAGTCCGCCGATTTTTTCATCCTGTGCAGAAATCATGGCAACTTTTGCAACATCTGCTTCTTTAACGGTCTTTGCCATTTTCTTTATTTCTGCAACGACTGCTTCCACGCCTTTTTCCATTCCAACTTTTAAAATCATTGGATTGGCACCTGCGGTTACGTTCTTAAATCCTGCATTAATAATGGATTGTGCAAGAAGGGTCGCTGTGGTTGTTCCATCTCCTGCTACGTCATTCGTTTTGCTTGCAGCTTCTTTGACCAGCTGTGCACCCATATTTTCAAATGGATCCTCAAGCTCAATTTCTTTTGCAACTGTCACACCATCATGAATAACATTCGGTGCGCCCCATTTTCGATCAATTGCCACGTTTCGACCCTTTGGTCCAAGTGTCGTGACCACAGCTTTTGCCAAAATATTAACACCGTTGACGAGTTTTGCTCGTGCATCATCTGAAAATTTAATTTGTTTTGCCATAGTTCCTCCTATTATTTAACAATTGCTAATATATCTTTTTGTTCAACGATCATCCATTCCTGTCCGTTTACTTTGATTTCATTTCCACCCCATTTTTTATACATCACTTTATCACCCACTTTGACGACCATTTTCACTTCATTTCCTTTTTCATTTGTTGATCCTGGACCAATAGCCATAATTTCTCCCATTTGTGGTTTTTCTTTAGCACTATCTGGAAGCAAAATTCCTGAAGGAAGCTTTTCTTCAGCTTCAAGTGGTTTGATAAGAACATTATCAAAAAGTGGTGTTATTTTTGTCATATATTCCTCCTTTAAACAGTAATATGTTGGCACTCTTTTTAAGTGACTGCTATTTTAAATTCGATGGAGTTTCTTGTCAAGTGTGAAAAGCACAAAGTGACGCATATCTTTCGGGTGAAATCGAATAATCTGCTTTGTTACCACCTCTGTCGTTCTCCTTTTTGCCATATACCGAAGCTGAATTGTTCTTACTGGTCCTTCCAAAAAACGTAATACTTTTTCCCAGAATGGTTTTCTCTTAACTCGTTGTACTCGTAATGCCAATCGCTCCTGATATGCATGGTAATAATACTTTTTTACCCATGAATTTACACTAAGAAACCGTTTTTCAATACCTTTTCGCTCCCACATCGGAACCATTTGTATAACTTCATGAGCGATATAGACATCTTGTTCAGCTTTTTCCGTCTTTAACGAATCTTCAGACAAAAACATATTTAAACAGATCGTGTCTTGAATATTTATTGATCCCGGATGACGACGTTTTGCCACAAGCTCAACAGTAATGGTTGTAAGAAATCGGGTAATCCATACTGTCCCCTTCGCTGCAACAATACAAAAATCTATATCATCTTCCGCACCAGCATTATTCATTGCCAAACTACCTGTTACTCCAACAAACAAAATCGTAGGGATGCACCGCAAAATTTTTGCGACACAATATGCATTCTTCCATTTTTTTTGGCTGTGCACTAACCGCTCTGCATGAAGACCGATATTCGGGGTGTTTTTTTTTAATACGAGAAACGGCGCAGTGAAGCTAATAGATTCTTCATGAACCAATTGCTGCACTGCTTTTTGGATTGTTCTTTTCGCAATAGGTTTTTCTGTCGGAATCCAACGAAGTACCTCTTGAACCGTCATTGGATATTGAAAAATATCAGCGTACACGAGTGCATGGAATATACCTCTTTTGAGTGACAACATTACGGTGTCGGTTGTGGGGCAGTATTTGTAACAAGT
Organism: Candidatus Gottesmanbacteria bacterium; assembly: GCA_903821745.1. GTDB lineage: Bacteria > Patescibacteriota > Microgenomatia > UBA10105 > UBA927 > CAIJMI01. Next base: position 198,711 of record CAIJMI010000004.1, on the reverse strand, counting down.
CCGTATGTCGTAAACACCTGCTTAAATCCGGCTGCCATTGTCTGCAGCCGCTCTACTTCAGAAGATCCTGTTGATTTTCCATTAATGGCATCCTGTAAATATGTAATGAGTTTATCGTTCAACCCGTTATCAAATGTCCGAGAGGCAAGGGGAAATGATTTTGCTGTAGGAGCTTCTTGAATATATGCTCCGACGTACGGATCATCTTTGAGTGTTAATCCGAGTTCAACCAGTGCGTACGGTTCTCCAAACAATTTCCGAGATTTTTGTTCTTCACTATACATGAGCGTTGCGCCTTCTTTACTGGTAAGGTATTGCACAAATTCCCATGCCTGCTTTGTATATTGACTTTTATTTGATACTCCTTCTACCCAATAACTTGCCCAATTGACCGTATTTCCTGGAAGTTGAGGAATAGGTGCAATTTTAAATCGGAGACTTGGATTAATATCTTGAATATCGAATGCACGCCAGGATGGCGCCAGAATCATGGCTACTTTTCCCATCGCGAATGCATATATGGAATTATCCATGGTTTCATTCCAGGTATATATAGAATCCTGCGGTGTCGCAAATTTTTGATAGAACGTCAATGCCTCTTCCGCTTCTTTTGATGTTGGATTTGTCACATCAGCGCCATTTTGCATCAACATTGTTGCAAAAATATCGGAATAATTTTCCACATTATTCGTTGTTCCAAGCGCGATGGCGGATACTGCAAAACTTGTTCCTTCAAATTTTGCAATTTTTGGAATCATTGTTAAGAGTTCTTCCCATGTAGATGGAGGTGCTGTAATCCCAGCTTTTGCAAATAATTCTTCATTATAATATAGACCTAATCCGTCAATCATGAGTGGTATACCATAAATTGCTTCTCCCGCAACAAGATCTGCAGATGCCACAGGATAGAATGCGCTTTTAAATACTGCAGGCGTCATCACAGTCGCTGGAACTGGAGATAACTGATTGTAAATCATCGGAACCCACGTATTATGAAACCGAAAGATATCTGGTCCCTCACCGCGATCAATCGCAGCTTGTAACCGCTCTCGATATTGTTTTTGTGATTGTTTCACATATTGAATTTTAATTTTTGGATTTTTTGCTTCAAATGCTGCAATGGCAGGCTGAATAACCGCTTCATTTTCCCATAATCCCCAATAGGTCAGCGTTACCTGCTTGGAGGCATTAATCATGGAATATATATATTTTCCTCCAAAAATTCCAACCATAACCAGAATAAGAACAAGTGCAATTGCCAACAATCGTTTTGGCCATGGATTTGATGGGGTCATTACCGCTGGTGTTGTTAATATCGGTGGTGTTGGTGACAGCACCGGATCATTGCTTGGTGGTATAACTGGTTCCGGCGTCGGTGCCATCGTCGGTGTTCCAAATGAGATAGATCCCTGTGGAGATGGTGGCTGCGGCGGTGATTCTGTGCTTGATGGTGGCGTTATCATAAATCTTGTACAATAATCATATCATGGCTCTCAGAAACAACAAGCCCATACATAAAAAAATTCTTTGGATATGTATATCTCTACTTATATTTGCTTTTGGCAGTATAACCAGCTTTTTTGTCTATTTTGAACAGGCATATGCACATCGTGCATATCCACAGGTGTTTATTGATTCGATAGCATTTGGCGGAAAAACGCAGCAAGAAATAGAAACTTACTGGCTACGTAAAAATACTACCCTTTCAAATGTTCAATTTGAACTCCGATTTGAAAATACCATTGCCACGATATCAGGAACAGATCTTCACCTGGGATATAATGCCACCCTTTCAGCAACACAAGCATTACTTGTGGGTCGATCTTCTCATTTTACAAGCAATCTCCGTGAGCGCTACGGAAACCAACCGATCAACCTCCCTCCTGCATTTGAATGGAATGAGGATGCGCTTACCAATACTATTGCTTCCGTATCGGCAATCATTAATATTCCGGTTGAAAATGCACTGTTTCAATTTACGAAAGGAAAAGTGATTTCTTTTAAACCTTCGCAGGAAGGCAGACGCGTAAATGAAAAACAACTTCGAGATTTGTTTGGACAACTTCTGATTGATGCAGTCAAAAAAAATTCTAATCGTGTTACATTATCCATTCCCGTTGACACAATTACACCTGTTGTTTCAACAAAACAAGCAAATTCCTTCGGTATTAGAGAAAAAATCAGTACCGGGTACTCAGAATTTGCAGGATCCATACCGGGACGTATTCACAATGTTGCGCTTGCTGCCGCAAAATTAAATGGTGTCCTTATTGCGCCAGGTGAAACGTTTTCATTTAATAAAACTGTTGGTGACATATCCGCAGCAACAGGATATCAATCTGCATATATTATTAAGGATGGCAGAACCGTTCTTGGGGATGGAGGCGGTGTATGTCAAGTTTCAACAACCTTGTTCCGTGCCGCCCTCAATGCTGGACTTCCAATAATTGAACGCCATGCACATTCGTACCGCGTTCATTATTATGAAGAAGGCGGTTTTAAACCAGGCCTCGATGCAACTGTATTTGATCCAAGTAATGATTTAAAATTTATAAACGATACGCAAGCATATATTCTCATTCAAACAAAAACAGACACAAACAACCTCACTCTGACATTTGATTTATATGGTGTTTCTGACGGAAGAAAGGCTGAAATTCTTAATCAGACACTTTCAGGTATTACACCACCTCCACCAACTTTGTATCAAGATGATCCAACGCTTTCCGTCGGTACCATCAAACAGGTAGACTTTGATGCATGGGGTGCAAAAGCATCTTTTGAATATCGGGTAACAAAAAATGGTGAACGGACCATTGATCAAATCTTTGTATCCAATTATCAACCCTGGCAGGCAGTCTTTTTACGGGGGACAAAACAATGAAAACCATACTTGTTGGAGGATGTTTTGATTTTATTCATTTTGGTCATATTTCTTTTTTGGAAGCAGCAAAAAAACATGGTGACAAATTAATTGTGATGCTTGAATCTGATGAAACCATTAAACGATTAAAAGGCGCAGGACGGCCGTTTCACACCCAAAAACAACGGAAAAAAATGCTTGAAGCACTCCGCATGGTTGATGAAGTCATAGCGCTTCCACCAATGAATAGTGACGCAGAATATTTTGACGCAGTAAAAACAATTAACCCTGATGCGATTGCATTAACGGAGGGTGATTCGATACTTGAAAAGAAAATGAAACAAACAGAACAACTTGGTGCAGAGGCTGTTATTATTCCACATCTTTCCACCCACTCCACCTCAACGCTCGCAAAACTCCTTAATCTCGAGTAGAATAGGAATGATATATGGGGCGCAATATCAAGCTACTTGCACTATTTAACTTCTTTACAGATTTTAATTTTTATAGTGCAATTTTAATTCTGTATTTTGCAAAAATCACTGGTTCATATGCACTTGCAATGAGCCTTTTTAGCATGGCCATGCTATCGTCTGCCTTTTTTGAAGTTCCAACTGGTATTCTTTCAGACAAAATTGGACGGAGAAAAACAATGACTGCAGGAGCGTGTGCTGCAGTTTTAAGCGTTATCTGTTATGCCATAGGTGGAACCTATGTCTTTCTTGCAATTGGTGCAATTTTTGAAGGAGTCAGTCGAGCATTCTATAGTGGCAATAATGATGCACTCCTGCATGATTCTCTTCGTGATTTAAAAAAAGTAGATACCTATGACCATTATCTTGGAAAGGTGAGCGCAATGTTTCAAGCAGCATTAACCATTGGTACGGTTATAGGAAGTGTTATTGCCTACTTTTCTTTTTCCTGGGTTATGTGGCTATCCGTTATTCCGCAAGTCATCTGTCTTCTCCTTTCTTTATATGTCAGAGAACCAAAAACACAGGCTTCTATGTCAACGAATATCTATGCTCATCTTGTGGGTTCCATAAAACACATATGGCACAACAAAAATCTACGGCTTCTCAGTCTTGATGAGATTATTGGATTTGGTGTCGGCGAATCAGGGTTCCAATTTAAATCGGCATTCATTGCCACATTGTGGCCAACATGGGCAATCGGTATCTCAAAAGCCCTGTCATTTGCAGGAGGCGGAATCAGTTATTGGTATGCAGGGAAATTAATTAAAAAATTTGGCGGTTTAAATCTTATGTTATTTGATACGATCATTAACCGCGTTATTAACGTCGTCTCACTTGTTTTTCCAACTGTCGCATCCCCCGTTCTTATGTCATCTACATCCTTTCTATTTGGTGCAACTGGTGTTGCTTCCAATGCGTTAATGCACAAAGAATTTACCGAACATGAACGAGCAACTCTTTCCTCCATCGTCTCATTTGCTGGAAGTATTGTTTTTGGCATATTTTCTATCTTTCTTGGAGCTGTTGCAGATTGGACATCACCTGCAATAGCATTGCTGATTTCTCAAGTATTCTACTTACCAAGAATTGCCATATTAGTACAATTAAAAAAACAAACACATACATGAATATCTTAGCAATTGAAACAAGTTGTGATGAAACCAGTGCAGCAGTCATTCAAGACGGCACAAAAATTGTAAGCAATATTATTGCTACATCATCTGCCATGCATGAAAAATACGGCGGTATTGTTCCTGAAGTTGTATCACGAGAACAGTTAAAATGTATATTACCAGTCATCACTGAAGCACTTACTGCTGCAAACCAAAGTTATGAATCTATTGATGCGATTGCCGTTACCATCGGACCAGGGCTAATTGGTTCACTGCTCATCGGTGTTGAAGCAGCAAAAACAATTGCCTTTGTCACAAACAAACCACTCATTCCAGTCAATCATGTTCTGGCACATCTTTACGCAAATTATCTTGAACAGCCTGAAAAGCACGCAATTCTTTTTCCGGCCATTGGGCTTGTGGTATCAGGCGGACACACGGAATTATTTCTCATGAAAAATAAAAAAGACCTTACCTGGCTTGGCGGAACGGTGGATGATGCAGCAGGTGAAGCATTTGATAAAGCGGCCCGACTTTTAGGATTTGGTTCACAGGGGGGGCTTGCCATTCAAAAATCCGCAGGAAAAAAATCAAAAATAAAGTTGCCAAGACCGCTTCTTCATGATGACACATTAAATTTTTCTTTTTCCGGACTTAAAACAGCTATATTACGGGAAGTAATCAAACAAAAAGGGCTTCCGGAATTTAATGAAAAAGTCATCGGAGAACTTGCATATGAAGTACAGGAATCCATTACTGATGTCCTTGTAACAAAAACACTCCAAGCAGCAGAACTATATGACGCACAATCCATATGTATCGGTGGGGGCGTTGCTGCAAATGTACGATTACGGGAAAAATTCCAACAGAGTGATATTCCATTCTTTTGTCCGCCCGTTTCGCTGTGCACGGATAATGCTGCATACATTGGATCGTATGCGTATTTTAAAGGAGAATCTGTAGATTGGCATACTATCCAAGCAATTCCGGATTTATCCGTTGAAGTATAATTGCCTCTTCTTCACTCCAGGGAGAATATGTTCCAGGTTGTTCTTGAATTATTTGTATAAATTCTTTCCAATCAATCCATTTCCAATCCTCTACTTCATTTTTATTTACTATTGGACCTACATGTGTAAATCCAATAAAAATTGGGCAAATCTCATTTTCAACAATGCCATTTTTATCAGCAAAACGATAACGGTATGGGGATACTTCGTGAACATGTCCTACTTCCATGTGAAGTTCTTCCTGACTTCGCCGGATTGCTGCATCAATCGTCTCTTCTCCTGGTGATACATGACCGCAGACACTATTTGTCCATACGCTGGGAAATGTTTTTTTCTTTGCAGCACGTTTCGTTACAAGTAATTGTTTTTTTTCGTTAAATATAAACAGTGAAAATGCACGATGAAGCGGCGTTGTTGTAGTATGTACTGTTTTCTTATCAGCAGTACCAATTTCATTATTATTTTCATCCACTAAAATGACTTGTTCCATGTGCGCCCGCTTGGTGACGATCCAAGTACCTCATGTTTATAAGACATGCGCTCTACCGCTGAGCTACGGGCGCTCTACTTGCTAATTATATGTTTTCTTCTTATATTCTTCTAGTTCTTTATATATGACCTCAAATCCTGCCATTATCCGTGTTTTTATCTTCACGTCATATATGTATGCCTGACATGTTCCGTGACCATATCCATTTTTTTGATTTATTGTCTTTTGTATACTCTTTTTAATATATGGTTTTATAAATTGTTTCGATGACATATGTAATGTCTTTTTCCAAAAATTTATTGCACTATTTATATTCATATCGCTATATAGTTGCAAACTAATTTTTATTTTTTTTCTTGGCACTAAAAAACAAACCTCTAGCCAATGAACAAAATAATCTATTACTCTATAATCTGTATTGCTTACACTAACAGTGCAATTTGACCCTTTCGTGCCCTCCCCCCAATAAAGAAATAATCCAGCCATAAATATTTCTTTTAATGAAATTGGCAATATTTTATGCTTTTCATTCTCAACCACAATAGAAAATTTTTCATTTTTTATTCGTAATCGAGTTTCCCTATATCGCTCAATTTTTTGCTCACTTTTCCCTGTAAGGAGATACATTTGCTCTTTAGACAGAGGATAATTACGTAACCAATCACTTAGAGTGCTTTTACTTATTCCCAAGGTTTCCTTTATTTGCGAATAACTTTTTCCTTTACGACGTAAGTCTAACGCTTTTTCATGATCAGATAGCCTAGACATGCTTACATGATAACAATCTTCACAAATGGTAGTCAATAGTACGGAAATTACTAAAGCTTCAAAAGAAGTTTTTCCATTTCTGCTTCTATTTCGAGCGAGCGTTTTTCATTTTTACCAAAAATGATATATGCAAATTTCCCTTGTTCAAGTAAATTGGATGACGCAAGGACAACACCCTCTTTTGTTTTTTTATCAAACAGAACTGGCGTTAATACCTGTATCACTTCCTCAAGAGAAGGTTTTTTTCCTTTCGGTAAGGAATAATCGTTATTGGAAAGTGTATAGGAATCAGTCATAAACTCTTTGCCAATAAGATTCATCGCAGTTTTATAGACGTGGGTTCCTCCTGTTCGACGAGCATTGGATTCTGTTACATAAATTTCTCCATTTTTTGCTGCAACAAAATCAACGTCAAAATATCCCCGATATCCTGCAGCAGCATATTGCTCACCAATAAAAAATCCTGTATCAACAATTCGTGCGGCTAACCGTTCTGGAAGAACTGATTCATGCATTTCCTGTCCTTTATAGATCCCGCTTCTGTCCACCCGCATTGCGCAGTAGTATAAGAGTTCAATTTTTCCTGATTTTTGAATTTTAAATTCAACATCCGGAAATCCTCCACCAACTGCAGGATTTACATTTAACAGATCTTCGATAACGATAGGAAATTCTTCCCAATATTTATCTTTTTTCAACATTGTATGAATTGCTTTTTCACATGCATCATATTCATTCGGAAGATCTCCTGGACGTAACAAAAGTACTCCTGCACCGGAATGTCCTTTATTCGTTTTAATAACGACACCGCCTTCTTTTATATACTTATGTGCAGCAATCATTGCCGCATCATAGATAGAAGAACAAATAAGACCATCCGCTATTTTAAAATCCGGCTCTATGGCACCGCTTTTTTGTGCAAGCTGCCTGATACCAGATTTGCTCCCATAGAAATTAACGGTCCATGCACTTGGAACTTCAGGAGATTCTGGGGTATACACAGTAATTCCTTTTTTTTGAAGTTTTGAAACAAGATGTAGAAATTGCGGACTCGTTGAATAGCTGATGAGTGTTAATTTTTTAACTGAATTTGCTGCTTTAATTAGTTCCTCAACGAGATCATTATCATTGATAATGTCTTCACAAATTTCACCGGTGTGTGTTTTTGGAACCAAAATTTGAATATGTTTTGTACCAAATACCTGTTGGTAATATGAAAGAAAAGAATCTTTGATTGGATGAGGACTGATAAATATTGCTTCATTTTCTTCAGCAATTGAAAGAAGATCACGTTCAGCAAGATTTGCATTCCAATCAATTTCAAATTGCCGCTCATGCGGATCAGACATTGCCTTAATAAAAGGCCAAACATCTTCTGAAAGATTAAAAATGTAGACGACTTTTTCGTGACGTTTAACAATCGCGGTAGTGCAGGAAGGTTCTTCTTGTTGGTCCATACTTTTTTGTCAATACTTCAAGAGTGTATAGCAATTATAAAGAATGTAAAGAGGGTATTTTTTACAATCTCGCGCGCTGTGAAATTTCCGCCTCTACCAACTCTTTGCTTCTTCCATATTTTAACCGTGACAGTTGAATGATTGCTTTTGCAATTTGAGGATTTCTTGCTTGAACAATTTGATTCATATCTTTCGTTAAATCAATGGAAAATGGTTTCATTGGTTCATTCTTCACAATTGTTTTTACATACGAATTGTATTTATCAATATTGATAAGATCTGATTCGTTAAACGTCGGTTGATATTCATGCTGCAAATAGTTTGCATCCGTCACACCAACACGGAATGAAATTAGCGTACCGACGTTCCCGAATACTGCATTCTTCACTTCCTCTTCCATTTGACCAATAAATTGGTTGGCAACGGTTAAATTGAGTCTGTACTTCCGAGCCTCGGAAAGAATCTGCGCAAAGTCTGGAGTTGCAAAGTTTTGAAACTCGTCGACATAAAGATAAAAATCCCGCCGGTCTTCTTCTGGCATTTCCTGTCTGCTCATTGCGGCAACAAGAATACGGGGAACGAGAATCAATCCCAAAAAGTTACTGTTTTCTTCTCCAAGTTTTCCTTTTGCCAAATTCACCAGAAGAATTTTTCCTTCATCCATCACTTTTCTAAAATCAAATGAAGACACGGATTGCCCAATGATATTCCGCATTAATTTATTTGTAACAAACCGACCGAATTTTGAAACGATATAATCCAAAACTTCTGACTTATGAAAGTCGGCAGTTTGAGCAATTTGATCTGTCCAATACCGTCTAATCATTGGGTCATTAACTTTCGGCAATAACTCTTGCACAAATGCAGGATCTGTTAATACACGAACCACTTCAACAAACGTATTTCCAGGCTCTGCCATGACAGTAAGCATGGCATTTCTAATTGCATGTTCAAACCGAGGACCGATAATTCCTGTTTTCATTGGGTCGTACAATTTATACATAAGGCCGACGATTGATGTGACAACAAAATGTTTTTGTTCCTCTGTTTTTGCCTCAAGCATATTCAGTCCCATCGGTCTCTCAGTATCAGAAGGATCAAACACAATTACATCTTCAGCTCTCGAAACTGGCATACGATTCAAAATTCCTGAAATCAAATCTCCGTGGGGATCAATAACAGCAACCCCCTTTCCTGCATTAATATCCTGCATGACCATTTCTTCCAGAAGTTGCGACTTTCCTGTACCGGTTTTTCCAATGACATACATGTGACGCCGTCTGTCATCATCTCCGATAAAAATCGGACGCTCCACACCACGGTATTTTGACATGCCTAAAAATAATCCTGATTCAGGAATGAGCATTGGAGCAGGCGCGCGCTTTGCGTTCAACCAAAAGATGTGCGGCGTTTCTATTGTTTTATTCGGTAAATGGAAAATACTTGCCAGTTCATCACTGTTTAGTACACTAAATTGTCGGAGAAGTGGTAAATTCACAACTGGAAAATAGCGGTATATAAAATCAGTAAGAAATAGATGTTTAATTGGAAATTTTATCTCCCAGAATGAATTATTGTCTGATGAAAATTGTTCGAATGCTGCAAGAATATTTTTTAGATGCTGATCAGCCTGATCCTTGGTTGTCGATGAAACAACAATACGGATGACGCTGTTAAATCCAGGTTTTTGAATTTTTGTTTCAATTGCTTCCAAAGATTTTTGATTAATTTTAAAATTTGCTTTTTCTGGATTTGCTTCATCTTTCTTTATTTTGGAAATGTATGACCGTCCCACTCGTTTCCATTTGTCACCTGTCGGCTGAATCAAAAGCTGGATAACCGCTCCTTCCCCTTCGCTCATCTTAGCAAGCACTGACGTCACAAGCGAAAGTGCATCTGTTGGTAAATCACGATAGTTTCTAATTGGATAATGACTAGCATAACGAAGCCGTAGCGCCGCAAATGACACTTTCCCTTTTTCAGAAAAAATAGAGTATTCCTCTACTTCTTTAATATCAGCTCCGGGATATGCACCGTTGATTTGTTTTTCAACGAGGTCTTTTATGTTTTTTGGGACAGACACATAAAAACGGATATCTTCCCGTTTTGCCACAATTTCAAATGAAATATGATCCTGCGGTTTTACAAATGCCCACCATTTATTATTAAATATGCCATACAAACTGGAAAACATTTGTTCTGCCGCATCGATTTTAATTTCATTTTCTCGTGGCACTGCTATTTGCAGCAGTACATATGACAACGACCGTGCTTCCCGATTTCGGTATTTCCATAAAAGAAATGCAACGTAACATAGCCCAAAAAAGGCACCAAGAAATAAAACAAGAAGAAGCACATTCATTCCGAATACTTCTGCTTTTCCGATAATATCAGTCAATTCCGTCGACATATGCTTATTGTACAATGTGCAGCACTTTTAGTTTATGGCGACACCATTCGGCGAGCCACCTTATCGAATTTGAGATACTCGAATGGAGTCCTTGTGCGATTTGTTCATCCGTCAGAATCATTGAAATTGCTCCTGTCGAAATAGTGGGAGCATTTTGTCCAGCTGGTTTAACTCCAAGCTGCACAACTGGTGGAGGAATAGAAATAATTGTTGGCTGCATGGATACTCCTGCGGACATCACTTCTTTCGGTAATTCCATTTCTTTTCCAAGGTCTTGAATCGGCGTTTCTTGACTTGAGGACGATGGTATTTCTGTTTCTTTTCCTATATTTCCAACTGCCTGCGGAGGTGTTGAAATAGAACTGGGAGTAGTGCCCATAGTAGGCAGGGTATTCATATGCTTTATCATATCACACCTGGTTCAGTTCACGAACGCATACATATGCATTCGCATATTCTTTTCTTCCAAGAGTGTTAGATAATATGTAATTTCATCACGCACTCGATCTGATTCATCTGCGTTCACGACCTGTATTGTTCTCTGTCTAATATGATCTTCACCAAATTGTTTTTTTACAATCTTTTGTAGGAAATGTAATAAATTATATAACCGTTGATTTTGATCTTTCGGTATCTCCACTTCCAACATTTCAGGCTGATCCATTGTCTCTACTAACGGACAAATCCAACACAACTTCTGAATTTCCGATATGACACCCGATCTTTTATCAACGAAAAACGGTATTTCAGACATATACGGCGCGTACAGAGAACGAATAACAGCTGGTTCTATTTTCACGATAGATTCTTTTGTATCTCCAGTTTCAAAATATTCTTCGATCGTTTGTTCAATGACAACATTCTGTTTTATACGTGCATCAACCATTATATGTGGTTCTTCTTTCGTTTCTTTTAGGTCTCTATTGTCCCATGTGATTGCTTGTTCATCTTTTTGTTTTGGCTTCTCCAAAAACACAGGCAGCGGATCATTCTCTTTTAGCTGCATCGACGGAACAATTTTGTCATTCTTCAAAATATGGCGCGCGATTTGATTTTCCACGATTGGGTCGCTCATATAGACCGTCACGGATGGTTTTATTTGTTTTGTATACTCGTCCGTTTTTTTTGAAAATTGAAACACCAACACCGGTTTTTGAGACACTTCAATGGACGATATGATACGTTGCTTCTGTTGGTCCTTGTGAACGAGGTCTTTAACTCGTTCTATGGTTTGTTCTTTCTGTTGCACATGTTTGCTATCCAACCTCTGATAGTGCTGTGTTTCTACAACAGGCATCATATCCTCATGATGTGTCTTAGAAATATCATGGCTCATAAATGGCGGAAGATAGGGGTATTCCTGTTTCTGGTCTGTGATAGCTATTCTCTGTCTTTTTTCAGCATATGGCAGTTGATGTATACGAGCAGATTTTCTTACCATTTGTTGAACTATTTCCGTTGCATGTTCAACAATTAGTTTTTTATCGGCAAACAAAAAAATGCTTTTTGTTACGGGCACTGATTCTAATTTTGGAAAATGTTCAGAGATAAATTCTTGCATGGGTTTATATTCATTTTCCATTACAACCGCGGTATTGATAACCTCCGTTTTCCCCTTTTTTGTTTTTGGATCATACTTCATAATCACCACATCCCTATCTCCATAACTTGTTACTACTTCTGTTGCTCCATGCTTAAATTGTTCTTCTATTAATAATGAAATGGTGTGTTCTTCCGGTGAATAATGCTCAGGCCGCAACCTTTTTTGTCGTTCACTCAACTCAACAAGTCCAACACCACTCCCATAGTTTGGGTACCAGACTGTTCCTTCATCAGTAAGAGTAAATGTTGCCTCTGGAACTTCAATCATCGGCAACCCTAAATTTTCTCTTGCAGCCGTTTCACGATCAGCCTGAAATTGGGAGCGGAGTTCACTGGCGCTTGTTAAACGAAGTTCATGCGACGTCCATTCAGGATGTATCTCTTGAAGTGTGGAATATTTATCTTTATAGGTAAGAAGAGAAATTTCTTTTTCTGGTACGCAATACATGATGGACCTCCTGCTCGGGAAAATATAAAGGGGAGTATCGGACTTTACCGTTGCGGCACAGTGGTTGAGTTACACAACCTTCCTCTTCCTTTATATGTTTTTATGGCCGACCTGACACATCATCATCTTTTGTTTAATGGATGCAACGAATGCGTATCCACCAAAAAAAATACTTGAATACATCAAATCGCCAGCGAGAGAATTTTTGAAAAATGGAACTGCCATCATGTAGCAGTCCACAAGTCCTGAAAGGGTTTTTGCGTACATAAAATTCGGGGCAAGCCATACAGCAAAATTTGTAATGATAAAAAACAAAATAGAAGACAACAGCGTTCCTCCGATAATCCACCCTGCATTTTTTTTTGATGCCATATATTTACCGATCAAAATAGCAAGAACCAATGATCCGTACGTTGCCCACATCACAGAATGCAGTCCTTTCACACTATCAGTCGCCAGCATAGTTAAAAAAAGTACGATCATGCTTTTCTTTACACCAAATTTTGCACCCATAAACAGTGATGCACCTCCCACTGCAGTCATGTTTGGAATATGCGGCACAAGTCTTGAAAGAATACCAATCAGTGTAAATGTAATCATCTCCATAAGTATCAAAAAATTGATTTTTCAAACTTCCATTCAACTTGATCTCCATTATGTAACTCGTATTTATCAGCGGCGACGTCACCTGATTTATTATTCACATAATAAATCCATCCAAATTCCTTTGTAGTCAGAACATCTCCAATACCACTGACAAATACACCAAAATCATATTGTTTTGTTGTTAATGGTAGTTGTTTTTTTTCTGCGAGAACGGATAATGCTTCAAACGGTGTTCCTGCTGAGATGGTTTCCGTGATAAGCGAAGCTCCATTATTGATGGTCACTACAACTTCTGGTTTGTTTGTTGTCCGTTCTATTGGATGTTGTTGTATTCGTTTTACTTCGAGTCCATTTCGGACAAACAACACACCCAACACGACACACATGATAATAAGAATAATGGTTCGTGCATTCATTTTTGTTTTCATATTGTTTCTTTCCACAAAAAAATACTCCTGCTCGGGATAGGTAAAGAAGAGTTCCGGACTTTACCGTTGCGGCACAGTGATTGAGTTACACAACCTTCCTCTACTCTTTACTCTTTGTTGATATCCCTTTCCATACAACTTCTTTGATACCAACTGTCTTATTTATACCTCTTGCCATCATAAATAACAAGTCAGACAAACGATTGATATACGTAATCATTTTTCGTTGATTATTTTTATCAGGTACTGTACTACTCTTTTCCTTTGCAAATAATGCAACCATTTGCCGTTCAACACGTCGAGTAATACTTCTTACTACATGAACATACGATGCACTCTTTGATCCACCGGGAAGAATAAAATTTGTGATTTTCGGCACTTTTGTTTCAATTGCATCGATATGCTGTTCCATTTCTAAAATTCGCTTACCAAGTGGAGAAATATCACCCTTCCATCCTGCAAGTACACTGCCGATCAAAAACAAATCTTGTTGTATTGCAAGAAACAATTGCTTGTCCCTTTGATTCTTGTCTGTTGCAAGAAGAACGCCGATCCAGCTATTGAGTTCATCAATGGAACCATACACATCAACGAGTTCTTCACATTTTAAGATGCGTTTTCCTCCAAACAGTGCAGTTGTTCCATCATCACCCGTTCGTGTATACACTGGCATAGATTAACATTCGCTATATCCGCAGTTGTAACATTTTTTACATGATTCCTCAAAAACGAGCGTTCCCTCTCCGCATTTTGGACACAGATCTACCGTCACCATCCGATGCTCTTTTTCCTCAGCAACTGCAACTGCTGATGTTGGTGTTGCACCCATTTTTGCAAGCAGTGCCTTAATGTCTTCCCCATTTTTCTTTTCATCTGTTTCATTTCCTTTTTCCACCGTTACCCGGTCTGGTTCTGTTGCCGCAGCATCAAGTCGGTGTTTTGCAAAAAATCCAAAATGACGATCGATCACCTTTGCCACTGCATCAGGAAGACTTCGAACACGATTTTCACCAAATCCCAAGGACCGTGCGCCTCCGATACCAATAAGCTCTGCTGCAACTTTCCGCGCACGTTCAATTGGCGGAATTGGTGAGGCCATGCGAAGCGTCAACGAAATAAGCCGTCCCATTGCCTCAGCCATGGCAGTCACATCACTTCCTGCTTTTCCAACGTTTATAAAGACTTCTATTGGCTGATTTCCTCCGTTGGTATTCACGGTCACATAGGCTTGTCCAACGGGTGTCTCCGCTCTGTACGTTGACCCATGCACGATATCTGGACGCGGTTTGACCTCTGGTGCATTCATTATTTCTTGTTTTATCTCTTCCTTTTTTGACTCTTCTTTTCGCATTAACACTCCTTGTCTGCTTCCTTCGCGCATGTAGGCAATTCCTTTACATCCAAGATCATACGCAAGTGTATAAATACGTTTTACATCTTCAACCGTATGCACATTTGGCGCATTTACTGTTTTACTAATGGACGCGTCAACATATTTTTGAATTGCTGCTTGCACTTCCACATGATTTTCCGGCGTTAAATCATTTGCTGATGCAAAATAATCTGGTCGATCTTCCCGCGTTGGCTCTCTGCCATTTTCTGCTTTAAATTGTTCAAACCATGCATCATAGAGTTCATGTCGAATAATATGATCACCAAGTCTATCGTGCCGCATATATTCAAACTCATAGACCGGCTCAATACCACTTGAAACACCGGATAACATGGATGTTGAACCTGTTGGAGCTTGCTGCAACAGTAGTGAATTTCTTACCCCATATTTCTTCATTTTCTTTTTTAAGTTTTCGGGAAGTTGGTTACAGAAATACCCTACAACATGCTTTGCTTTATCAATTTTTGGAAATGCCCCTTTTTCTTTTGCGAGCAAAATGGATGATTCATATGCAGCGTCGCGAATCGTTTTATATATTTTATCGATCACTTCCAAACTTTCTTTCGACCCGTATCGAATTTTCATCTTAATGAGGGCATCACCCAGTCCCATGGTCCCAAGACCAATACGACGTTCTCCTTCAAGCTGTACTTTTTTAATTTCATCAAAAATATAGACATCGGCATCAACGACATTATCCTGAAATCGGACGCCAATTTTTGCAACTTCCGCCAGCCGTTCATAATTCATGGTGCCGTCTTCTTTGACAAGCGCTGCCAAATTAATAGAACACAGATTACAAACTCCCCAATATGGCAATCCTTCTTCGCCGCACGGATTAACACAGTTTACGAATTCATAATAATAATTATTAAATTGTTTGTTGTACCGTTCCATGAACACTACACCCGGCTCTGCACTTGCCCATGCAGCTTTTGCAATCATGTCCCACAAATCCCGTGCTTTAACGGTTTTAATAATTTTTGGCGTTTTACCGAGCGCAATCCAGTTGGGCATATATCCGTCCCATTTTGTGTCATAATCAGGGTCCTGGGTATCCGGAAATATCAAATTCCAATCTGCATCATTTTTAACTGCTTCCATAAATGCATCAGACACACAGACGGATAAATTTGCACCATTAATTTTAGTAAGGTCCTGTTTGACCGTTATAAATTCTTCTATATCCGGATGCCAATCCCAAAGCATGAGCATAAGTGCTCCTCGTCGGGTTCCCCCTTGTTGAATAATGTCTTTTGTTGCAACAGAAAACAGTTCTGCCCAATTAATCGGTCCTGAAGAAAATCCATTGACTTTCTTCACTCTCGATCCTCGTGGACGAAGCGTTGAAAGATTAATACCAACGCCTCCACCACGGGCCATAATTTCTACCATGTTTGAGAGTGTTGAGAGAATGC
The DNA here is from genome assembly GCA_903821745.1 of Candidatus Gottesmanbacteria bacterium. Taxonomy (GTDB): domain Bacteria; phylum Patescibacteriota; class Microgenomatia; order UBA10105; family UBA927; genus CAIJMI01. Next base: position 182,230 of record CAIJMI010000004.1, on the reverse strand, counting down.
CACCTCGGGAATCTTTTGGTGAGGGAATGACAAAACAATTATAAAAGGTTACTTTATATCCGGTTCCAGCGCCTGATAAAATTCGGCCCCCCGGAACAAACACAAAATCTTGCATGATATCATAGAACTTTTCTTCCCAATGCATCCGGTGATCTGCTGGTTCCATTTTGGCGACAGCATGAGCAACGCGGTGCCACATGTCTTCCGGTGTTTTCTCAATAGGAGCTCCCGTTTCGTCTTTCAATGCATAGCGATCTAAAAATACTTTGCTACGAATACCAGTAAGTTCCATAAAGAAACACCTCCTTAAATTTATTTAAGAAATTTTTTTTACTTCCTTTGCCAAGTCTTCGATATCGACAAATTGCTTAAATACGCTCGAAAATCGAATGTATGCAATTTTATCTAATTTTTTTAATCGTTTTGCAACCAGGATTCCTATTGTATTACTTGTCACTTCATTTGTATCACCGCTGATTATTTCCCGTTCTACTTCATCAACGACTCTTGCAACGTCGGCAGCTGACAGTGTTGTTTTTCCACTTGCGCGCCAAATACCGCGACTTAACTTTTCCCGGTCAAATGTTTCCCGTCTGTTATCTTTTTTAATGACAGTAATTGGAACGTGCTCAACCCGTTCATAGGTGGTGAACCGTTTTTCACATTTCGGGCAGTTACGACGACGACGGGTTACGGTAAGATCTTCGCTATCACGTGTCTCAAGTACTTCAGTATCTTTTGAATCGCAATACGGACATTTCATATGTGAAAAACAAAACGCTATATATGGTGGACTCAATGATAGTAAAACACTAATTACAGGGGGTCAAGAGAGATTTTCTATATCAGAACCAGTCAATATTTTTTCCTAGCCGTAAACTCATACCCATGAGGAAATAGTACGGAATATATCGGGGATAAACCTCTTTGATGTGTTCAATCTGTGAACCTTATCGCATTACCGTAACTTTTTTGCTTCTTCTTGAAGTTGTTTTACCCGTGTTAATGATTCTGTTAACCCATTTTTCTGTGCATCTGGCACTTTTGTCAACATCGCGGTAATTACCTCTTCGTGTTTCGAAAGTGAAATCTTCAGTCTATCAGCAATATTTGTTGGAACCATCGATTTGGTTACCTGATAGGATACTAAAACCGTTACTGACTGTTCCATGTATTTTTCTGCTTTGGAAATGGTGCTTTCTCCAATGGAAAACTTTCCCGTATCAATCAGTGTCATACCCATTTGCAATCGTTTATCCCCTTGCAGAATATAGAATTCTCCTTTTCGCACCGGTTCCACAATAACGCGTTCCAAAATATAATCCCGAAGACGTTTCACTATATATAAGGGATGATCAGGTAGAATACCAGGATACGGGAGCGCATATTCAATTTTTACTACTGGCATAGAAGCTGTCACTACTGCGGGGCTATTTACTGCAACGACCGTGTGCCAAAACCCTGCAAAAAGAAATAGACAAATAGAACACACAAAAAGTATTCGTTGTTTCATAGTATGTCCCCCTCTTGGTGTAGTATATCGTTTTTAACAATTTTTATCACTTCTTCAGATGTAAGGTGTGCAAGATGAAATACTTCTTGTTCTAACCGTTTTACTTTTGGATACGCTGCGTCAAGTATCCGTTGATCTTTGATAGGAAGATATTCATCATTCCAAAGTCTAAACCGCTCATCAACAGTTATCACGTCATATTTAGTCATCTTGTCTGCCAAGAATAATAATTTTTCCTCCCATTCTTTTGGTGCAATTTGCTCATCAAGAATCGCGTGTAACGGATGTGTTTTCACAAGTACTGCTACTTCCTTGTATCCAAGATCACTCAGTACACGAACGACAACATCAGGATGCGTTTCTCCCGGAAGATTCGGCATTTTTTTATCGATATCATGAAGGAGCGCACCAACAAATAAGAGGTCTTTTTGTATTCGGATGTCTGTATACCGTTCAAGGTACACGGCAAATGTGCGGGAAACAAGTGCAACAAGTAAACTGTGGTGTTGTTTAGTTATTGGCAGATGATATGTTTGCCATAGTGCTTTTGCTTGTGCCACTGTTGGAATCATGTGTTATCCTTCCTTCGGCTGCCCATTGGCTTTGAAGTATCCGAGTGCCTGAAGAACAAGATCGAGCGTTTCTTTCGGTCCATGAGAATACGTATTAATAATAAGATCATAATATTTTGGATCCCAAAAATCGGTCACTCCATACATGCGTTTCCATTTTTCCAAATTTGCTTCTTCCCGTTCCCGTAAATGTTTCTTTGCTTCTTCAACTGATAAATTATCGCGGTTTACCACCCGATCAATACGAAGAGAATCGTCAACCATCAATAATACTTTTAACACATGTGGAAGCTTGCGCATATTCCATCCTGCAATCCAGGATTCAACCGCAACGTGTGTATCAGGATTTGTTAATTTTTCTCGCATTGCTGCATCGATTTGATGATCAACTTCATCTCCATAATCCGTTGCTTTATGATGTGTTTGGTCTTTTGCGTCGTGTTTTCCCGTTTCAATTGCAAATTTTCTTGCCCAATCACCGCCGGAAAACGTTTCCCAACCCAAAGGCTCCACGATGCCTTTTAAATTTTTAAGGAGTGTTGATCTTCCCGCTCCCGGCCTACCGGAAATGGCAATGCTTGAATATTTAAGTTTTGCTAAACTGTTTGAGGTATTCATGTCACTATTATAGAACGCAATTGACAACCGTCAAGCCTATGCGAGATACTTGGGAGTATGAATATACAATACCTTCCCCTTACCTGGATAACATATCATGATTTAGCAAGAAAGATTGCTGCAACCATTCTGCAACATAATGCTGAAGTGAACCAGATCGTAGCCATATCCCGTGGCGGATTAACGCTTGGTCATATTTTATCTGATTTTCTTCGAATTCCTGTTGCGACCTTTACCATTCAAAGTTATACCGACATTAAGACTCAGGGAGAGCTGACTATTACGGAACCGCTAAAAACACGTATTAATGGAAAACATGTGCTTCTTGTTGATGATGTTGCGGATTCCGGAAAAACGCTCATCCGGGCAACAAAATATCTTAAACGGTTTAAACCAGCAAGTATTAAAGTAGTGACGATGTTTTTTAAACCGCATTCCACATTTCGACCGGATTTTTTTGCACAAAATACCACAAAATGGATTTTGTTTCCGTATGAACCAACGGAAATGATCATGAGCATAACAAAAAGTATGCAAAGTGAAGGAAAATCAAAATCCGAGATCCAAGAACTACTTTCCAGTTTAGGATATACAGATGACCAAATTCGCTTTGTCAGAAAATACTTTATGAATTGAAGTCATGGATAAACATAGCAAGTTCCACTAACCTGCAGGAATATCCATACTCATTGTCATACCACGCTCCTATTGAAATCATATCATCTGATATCACCTTGGTCATTCGTGAATCTACTACACAAGATGCGTTATCTCCAATGATGTCCGACGATACGAGTGCGTCATAGGAAATTTTCATTTTTCCGACAAGCTTTGGAGACATACATGCTTCTTCAAAAATCGCATTCACTTCATCAATCGTTGTTTTTCGAATCATTTTAAATGTCAAATCTGAATAGGATCCACAGATAACCGGGACGCGAATTGCAGATCCTGCAAATCTCCCTTTCACTTTTGGATATGCAGCAACGACTGCCTCTGCTGCTCCTGTTGCCGTTGGCACAATGTTTACCGCTCCAGCTCGTGCTCGTCGCGGGTCTTTCCCAGTTCCATCCACAATATTCTGATTTGTTGTATATGCATGAATCGTTGTTAATACTCCTTCCTGAAATCCGATTTTTTCATCAATGAGCTTCACAATTGGGGCAACACAATTTGTTGTACAAGAACCATTAGAAATAAGGGCTTCTCCGTGATAGTCATCTTCATTCACTCCTAATATATAGGTTGGGATATGTGCATCTTTACAAGGAGCAGAAATGATAACTTTTTTTGCTCCTCCCTGCATATGCCCCATTGCTTTTCCGTCCGTAAATTTTCCCGTACATTCTAGTACGACATCAACGCCATACTCACCCCACGCAATTTTTATTGGATCTTCTTGGCCAAGAAGTGGAATTTCTGTTGATCCTATTTCCAAAATTCCAATTTCAGACGCTTTGGTTGGTTCATGCCACCCAATATGCATTGGCATTCTGCCATACACAGAATCATACTTGAACTGCATGGCAATCCCTTCTGCGTCCAGATTTCCGCGGGTATTAATAGCTGCTACTTCTACATCATATTGCTCTTTTAAAATTGCTCGAAGCACCACTGTTCCAATTCTTCCAAATCCATTAATACCAACGCGTACTTTTTTGTTCATATATTTCTAGTATACCGCTAAAACTCACCAAGCAGGAAGTGTTCCTTTGGTAAGAAGTTCGAGCATTACTCCTCCTCCAGATGCAATTAAATTAATTTTCTTTTCTTCTCCAAGATTTGAAACTGAACTTTCTGTATCACCTCCTGCAAGTATCGTATATGCACCGCTTGCAACGACCGCTTTTGCTATTGCAACTGTTCCTTTTTGATATTCCGGATTTTCAAACATCCCCATCGCACCAGCCCAAACAATCGTTTTTGACACCGAAAGAATAGCAGTAAATGCTGCAATGTCGTCGGCATTAATATCAAATGTATTTGCTGTCAACGACGCGATGCAATATTTGGCATGTTGCAATAGGAGTTCTTTATCCTTCAGATATGTTGGTAATTTTCCACCGAGTAAAATATGGTCGGCAATTTTCTCAAGCCCCTCAAGATATGAAAGTTTATCTTCTTTTGCTCCGCCAAGTACAATGGTTAATGGACGTCCTGGATCATGAATCACTTTCATAATTTTTGTCACCTCGTCGATAAATGCAATGCCGTATGCTGTTTGCATACTTTGAAAAAGCATAATGGAGCTATGACGCCGATGCGCAACGGCAAATGCGTCATTAACAAACCAGGAAGCTTTTTTAACAAGACTTACCAAAAATTGAGGATTATTTGTTTCTTCCCCCTTATAAAACCGTAAATTTTCTAAACACACCAAGGTATTATCATTGATTGCTGCTTCGATTATCGATTCGTTTTCCACATCTTCAACAAAAGTTGCGGGAACGTCAGTTTTTAAAAGAGTAAGCAGTTCGGTAAATACCGGTTTGAGAGAGTATTTTGGGTCGATGCCTTTTGGCCTTCCCATATGACCAAGAATAATAATTTTACATTGCTTTTCAAGCAATTCCTGAATTGTTGGTATAGATTTTATGAGTCTATCCGCATCAACAACTTTTTCATTTTCCATCGGAACATCCAGATCCATTCTGAGAAGCACGGTGCTTTTTGGAGAAATCTCTGAAATAGGACGAAGATGAGGTGTATTTGTTGCTGTCATATATCTACTACTATATGTGTTTTAGAAAAAATACTCCATCTCCCTCTTTATTTATTTCCTTCTCTTGGAAAAGTAAATGGAGTAATTCATTTGAATATGATGCACTTTTTCCAATCGCAAAGAGAAATGTATCCCCTTGTTCAAAAGGAAACGACGCAATTTGTATATCAATACTATATCGATCCGCTCCAAGTTTTTTCCTTGAGTTTTCTCCATCTTCATTAATTGTTCCCATACTCCGTTCTTCACCACTTTTACGAATTTCTACAACACTTGCTTCACCAAATAGTCCAATCCATGCAGTTTTTTCTCCTAAAATACAGCATACTCCATCTACCCATAATCCTTTTTGATACAATTTATCTTTATGTTTTTGCCACAGGGAAATATTTGTTGTCCGAATAATGCGTTCCATTAATTTTTTCTTGTCCAACCAATAACACTGACGACGTCGAATTTCTTGATATCCCCATATTGTTGTATCTGCAGCGACCTTTGCAGCAATATATCCATAGTTTAAGGATGCGCCATAGACAAAAGAAAAAAATTCAGACTGAAATTCTGAAACAAGATAGGTCTGTTTTTCCTGTTTATCAGGAAGAAACGCCCAAGAGGAAACACACATTGCTGTATCCATACACATTTTTTTGTCTCTTCTATTATAATAGAAAGACAATGAAGACACAGATTAAAAAATTTATCCGGACTCTTTGGTGCCATCGTGCATATGCATTTTGGCTCCTTCCGCTCACATTTATTTTGGTCGGATATTTTACAATCTTAAAAGACCTCCCATCACCAACTAAACTTGGCGTGTATGACGTTCCTCTTGCAACCAAAATTTATGACCGAAATGGCATATTATTATTTGACATATTTACTGATCAAAACCGTTCCCTAGTACCGCTTTCTGACATTCCAAAATACGTTCAGGAAGCAACCATTTCCATTGAAGACAAAGATTTTTATCACCATGGTGCCATTAACCCCATTGGTGGAATGCTTCGTGCTATTTCAGCTACTATTCTTGGAAAACAACTCCAAGGAGGATCTACGATTACCCAACAACTGGTTAAATCAGCACTGTTAACTCCGCAACGGACCATCACCAGAAAAATAAAAGAGATTATTTTATCTTATTGGGTAGAAACCGCGTACTCCAAGGACAAAATTCTTGAAATGTATCTTAATCAAGTTCCCTATGGAGGGACCGCATGGGGTATAAGTACCGCTTCTGAAAAATATTTTGGGAAATCAGTTAAAGACCTGACCCTTGCTGAAGCGGCTCTGCTTGCAGGACTTCCCCAAGCACCAACATTGTATTCTCCATTTGGGAACAATCCTGATCTTGCAATCCAGCGGCAAAAAGAGGTTCTTCGACGAATGATGGAAGATGGATATATTTCTAAAGACCAACAAGAGTCAGCGGTAAACACACCACTTGTTTTTACGAAACCCACCAATATTAAAGCCCCACATTTTGTTATGTATGTAAAAGAACAACTCGTTGAAAAATATGGGGAACAAATGGTGGAACGAGGTGGATTAAAAGTCTACACCACACTTGATGCGGATCTCCAGGAATATGCGCAAGCAACCGTTGCCGCAGAAGTCGTTGACCTTGCAACAACGCACGTCACCAATGGTGCGGCACTGATCACCAATCCTGCTACAGGAGAAATTCTTTCTATGGTGGGATCGGTTGATTATTTTGCTACGCCTTCAGGAGGATTTAACGTCACCACCGCGCTCCGTCAACCTGGCTCATCAATCAAACCTATAAATTATGCCATCGGCATCGAACGAAAACTCGTCACTCCTGCAACAATGTTTCTTGATATTCCCACTTGTTTTGGGGTTACCAATCAGGCTGCGTATTGTCCCAAAAATTATGACGGGAAATTCCATGGACCTGTACAACTTCGATTCGCACTTGGAAATTCCTATAATATTCCTGCTGTTAAAATGCTCTATATCAATACCGTTCGGGATATGGTTGCATCAGCTAGTGCATTTGGATTGAGTACGATACAAAATCCGGATAATTATGGACTGTCCCTCACTCTTGGTGGTGGCGAAGTTCGAATGGTCGATATGGCAACAGCATTTGGTGTCTTTGCAAACGGCGGCATCAAAAAAGATCTCGTTGCTATCCGCAAAGTGTTAGACCGAAATGGAAAAATCTTGGATGAATATACAGATCCAAATCTAGACAAAGACATCCCATCACAACTTTTGTTAAAAGGAACGCGTGTTTTATCTCCCGAAACAACATTTCTGATTTCCCATATTCTTCTTGATAACAATGCCAGACAAGATGCATTCGGCCCAAGTTCCTCTCTTATTATCCCCGGACATACGGTATCCGTTAAAACAGGAACAACTGATGACTTGCGGGACAACTGGACTATTGGGTATACGCCAAATATGCTCGTTGCAACGTGGGTTGGAAATAATGATAATTCGCCAATGAATCGTTATCTTGTTTCAGGGGTCACGGGAGCAGCGCCCATTTGGAATATACTCATGCGACGCGCACTTCTTGGAAAATCAGATATATGGCCAAAGCAACCAGAGGGGATTGTTGGCGCACAAATTTGTACAACGTCCGGGCTTCTTCCTCCAAACTCAGATGGCGATGATAAAGGCTGTGCAACACGATTTGAATATTTCATCAAAGGTACTGTTCCAACAGAACGAGAAAATTTAAAACAAGCTGTTGTTCTTGATAAGACAACCGGCGATTTGGCTGCTCCTGGAGTTACAGATAACACGGAGGTAAAAGAAAAACAAATACTGAAAGATGCCATGTCGACCTATTGCATTGACTGTCAGCACGCAGATAATAAAGCAGTTTTCGTAAAATAATATTATAAGATACTCAAATTACCTTCTTGTTTTTTTTTGCCCCTATGATATAACTCAAGAATAATATGGCCCGTTTGCACGCTCCCGAAAAAAATCCTTTTAAACTCTTTATTTCTTCTCTTTGTTCTTTGTTTCCTAATTTTTTTTGCATCATGAAAACACCTATTGCCCGTATTTTAACGCGTGCCCGAATGGATATTTCAAGTTTTAGCTTGAAATCTTTTTTTTTAGGGATGCTGATAACGATTGTTTGTGTTTTTCTTCCGTATATCACTTATCAATGGCTTCGAAGCCTTCCAAATCCAACCATGCTTTCCAGAAGAGATCTCGAGGTGTCAACAAAAATTCTCGACAGAAATGGGGCGCTTCTCTATGAAATCTATGCAGACCAAAACCGAACACCCATTCCTCTCGCACAAATCCCAAAACGGCTTCGACAAGCAACCATCGCTATCGAAGATAGAGATTTTTATAAACACAATGGTTTTTCGCTAAAAGGAATAAGCCGAGCTGCAACAGAAACACTATTCAATCATCACATACAAGGCGGTTCCACGATTACCCAACAACTAATTAAATCAGCACTCCTTTCGCCGGAAATCTCCATAACTCGAAAAATTAAAGAAATTATTTTGGCGTACTGGGCTGAACGTATGTATTCAAAAGATGAAATCCTCGAAATGTATTTAAACCAAGTCCCATATGGGGGTACAGCTTGGGGCGTAGATTCAGCAAGTCAAACATACTTTAATAAACCTCTGTCTGAATTATCACTTGGTGAAATTGCCTTACTTGCCGGTCTTCCTGCCGCGCCAACAGATTATTCTCCTTTTGGAGCAAACCCTCAAAAGGCATTTGACCGCCAGGCAGAAGTACTTCGACGCATGGTGGAAGATGGATATATTACCAAAGATGAAGCGCAGGTAGCATATACAGAAACCATTCATTTTGCTACACCAAACGTTTCTATACGTGCTCCGCATTTCGTTATGTATATTAAGGACATATTGGAAAAACGGTATGGTGCAAGACGTGTGGAACATGGAGGTCTTCGTGTTATCACATCTCTCGATGTGACGCTTCAAGAAAAAGTCCAAGATATCGTCACTTCAAATGTTGATGCTCTTTCTAATTTACAAGTTGGGAATGGTGCAGCTCTTGTTACCAATCCTAAAAATGGTGAAATCCTTGCAATGGTTGGAAGCAAAAACTACTTTGACAATGAACATGACGGCAATGTTAATGTCACCACAGCACTTCGTCAACCTGGATCCTCCATTAAAGTTGTTACCTATGCACTTGCACTTGAAAACGGATTTACCACAGCTTCTATTCTTGATGACTCACCTGTTTCATATACCATTCCAAATAACCCTGCATATATGCCTGTTAACTATGATGGAAAATTTCATGGGGCGACACCGCTTCGCTATGCACTCGCAAATTCTTATAATATTCCTGCTGTAAAACTTGCAGCAAAACTCGGCGTTACGGCAATTTTTTCGAAAGGAAAAGCAATGGGAATTGAATCCTGGGCCGATGCATCCAATTACGGTTTATCCATCACTCTAGGCGGAGCAGATGTCACGATGCTTGATATGGCAAAAGTATTCGGAACACTTGCAAATAACGGCATACGGCAAGATCTCATTCCAATATTGGAAGTAACCGACTACACCGGCAAAGTGTATGAACGAAATTCCCCACAACTCGGGGTACAGGCAATAAAACCAGATGTTTCTTGGATTATGGGAAATATTCTCAGCGATAATGTTGCGAGAACGAACGCGTTTGGACCGAATTCAGAACTCGTTATTCCAGGAAAAACAGTGTCCGTAAAAACCGGTACAACCAATGACAAGCGCGATAATTGGACCATTGGATATACTCCTTCGTACGTTACAACTGTTTGGGTAGGAAATAATGACAATACACCAATGAATCCATACCTTTCCTCCGGTATCACTGGTGCAGCGCCGATCTGGCATGATATTATGGTTGAAATTCTTAAAGATAAACAGGACGAAATTCCTGAACGGAGTGAAACCATAGTGTCCATCCCCTGTTATTTTGGTAGACCAGAATATTTTATACGAGGAACTGAACCTAGAGGTGGACGATGTCAAGCGTTACCAACACCAACTCCAACTCCTGCACCCTAACTTCATCATTCTTTATTTGAGGTTTTTGCGACATTCACAACAAGTGGTCTTCCATCAACAGCAGTTCCATTGAACAGTTCAATTGCTTTTTTGGTTTCTTCTTCCGAACTCATCTCGACGAATCCAAATCCTCGTGATCTTCCTGAATATTTATCTGCTATCACTTTTGCGGATATAATTTTTCCCGCTTGGCCAAAAACGTCAGCAAGTTTGGTGCTATCCATTGTATATGGTAAATTTCCAATAAAAAGATTCATAACCTTATTTTCCTTTCAAGGAATTATTCTAACACTTCCTCTTCATCAACGACAGGACCTGTGTCTTCGACGAAAGATTCCGCAGTGCTATCATTGCCTGAAGTAGATGTAAACGTAAAACTTTGAACTATAGAATCATATATTTTTTGCCAATATAGATCACCTTCTGCTAGCTCTGCTTCAATGGTAAATAATATTTGATCATCAACGGTGCCTGCTATCAATTTTTTTGCTGGTGTCGTAAGAATAATTTTTTTTGCTGGTTTTCCGCCGATGATTGTATCGATGACTACCGCATCTTTTAGTGTCACGTCTTTTTTTATCCATGTAGCAATATCACTATATGTCGTATCTTTTGCCCATATGATCAATCGCCCTGTGTGAGACGAGACCGTTAGTTCAAGATGAGCATAATTTTCCATATCTTCATCATGTTTATTTATAGTGATTTCTTTGGGATATTGAAAAGAAAATCCCGCAGGGTCATCCCATGTCACCATTTCTATCTTTTCCTCCTTAACCACTTGTAAAACACTAGGATTCTGTTTTTTAAAAAGTTTATCACGAAACATATAAACACCGCTTCCGATCAAAACTATTGCAATGATTGCTCCTACAATAATTATTTTCCTTTTCATCTCCCTTATTCTACCAAATTTCACACCTCGGGTATATAATACGACATATGAAATGCGCCAGTCAGATCATATTTGCTATTGTATTTTTACTTCTTTTTGCATCTCCAGTATGTGCTGCAAAATTACGGGTAAAAAAAATTGGACCAGCGAGTACACCTTCAGTCTCTTATTCATCAGCAAAATTATCCCGTCTAACCAATAGTGTTATTGTTACATTTCAAAATTTAGGAACAGTAAAAAAAGTTTCTTATGAGTTAAGCTACATGGCAAATGGCGTCGCGCAAGGTGTCATGGGAACAGTACAAACAACGGGTTTAATATCTGATTCCAGAGACTTATATTTTGGAACATGCAGTAAGGGTGTCTGTACCCCGCATTACAACATAACTGGCGCAACACTCACCATTACTTCTCAACTGACAAACGGAGCGACAAATATTAAGCGGTACAAAATTAAGATATAAGGAGATTTTATGAAAATTACAATTCACACGGAAAAATGTTTATCCTGCGGTATGTGTGCATCAATCGCACCAGAACTTTTTTCCCTTTATACAGGAATCGTTACTCTGAAAAGAGAAGATACTACGTATACCGAAGAAGACAAAAAACTTGCGACTGAAGCTGCTGCTGCTTGTCCAAATAACGTTATCGAAATAGCGAAATAATTTTTATGAACATCACTCATGCACTCCTTCTTGGACTTATCGAGGGAATCACAGAGTTTTTACCAATCTCCTCAACAGGTCATATGATTCTTGCAGGAAAACTTCTTTCCATTCCTCAAACAGATTTTCTTACGTCATTTGAAATTATTATCCAACTCGGCGCTATCGCCGCCGTTGTAGTTTCATATATACATACGTTACTATCTAAACAATTTCTTTGGAAACCGCTTCTTTATGCATTTATTCCGACCGGTATTATCGGATATCTCTTATATAAAATAGTAAAACATTTTCTTCTGGGAAACGCATTTATTGTCGTTTGGTCTCTTACCATTGGAGGAATTGCATTTTTACTCATGGAACAGTTCGTAAAAAATCGTCCAGCAAAGACCACCACCCTCGAAGGCATTACACCTATGCAGGCTATGGCTATCGGTCTTGGACAGACTCTTTCCATGGTTCCAGGCGTATCACGATCAGCAGCGTCAATATTTTCCGGTCTAATTTCCGGGTTATCTCGAGAAATTGCTGTTGAATTTTCTTTTCTTCTTGCCATTCCCACCATGGTCGCTGCTGTCGGACTTGATATCATTAAAACGCCATTCGCTTTTAATACAACAACTATTCCCATTCTGCTTATTGGATTAGTCACCGCGTTTATAACAGCGTTATTTGCAATAAAACTATTTCTTCAATTTGTAAAGCAGCATACATTTTTACCATTTGCCCTCTACAGGATTACTCTCGCAGGACTCTTCTTTTGCTTTATTCTTCGATAAATTATTATTCCGTTTTTTTATGAAGCCATGCTTTTATCTTTGGCCAACCTATTGCTATCATGATAAAATAACCAAGACGACCATTATTTCTACTAATATTTTGTCTTTTGAAGACACTGTTTTTGTTGCTGTATCCGTTGCCTCATTTTTCGTAATTTGGTTTTCCGTACGAGATGTTGTTAACGTCGGGCTTGCCACAGCCGTTGTTGTAGGTGTTACACCAATCGTTGGTGTAACCGTAAGTGTTGGTGTATTCGTTATAACTAATTGAATATCTATCGGAAGTTTTTTAATTGGTGGAAATGTTGTGATTGTTGGAGTGGGCGTATTTGTTAGCAGGGTTAACTGAATATTCTGTTGTATAGGAACAATATCCCCTGGATTAAGTGCAATAATTGGAGTTGTTACCATCCACAATATACCACATATGATAAGAAAAAGGACCAATATATGTTTCATAATAATTCGAGTATAGTTCAATCGATATACCTCGTACAAATTGTTATACTATCAATATGGCAAAACAAAAAAAAGTGGGGTTAGCCTTGGGAAGTGGTGGTGTACGCGGACTTGTCCATATTGGCGTTATCAAAACACTACTTGCACATCATATTCCCATCGATATTATTGCAGGAACCAGTGCAGGTTCTGTTATTGGTGGCTCCTTTATAGCGCTTCAGGATATTGGCAAAATTGAAACAATCGTTGAAGCATTTGGATATCGAGATTTAGCTTGGATTCTCACAGATGCAGCGTTCTCTTCAGGTATTAACAAAGGGCAACGCGCAATTGAGTTTTTACAACATTATATAGGTAAACGAACCATAGAATCTCTTGTAACTCCCTTTGCTGCAGTTGCTACGGATATTGCAACTGGTGAACCTGTTATCATCACTCATGGAGACCTCCTTACTGCGATGCGAGCAAGTAGTTCCGTTCCTTTACTTTTTCAGCCTATTAAAATTGGCAACGCTTATTTAATGGATGGAGGAACTTCATTACCCGTTCCAGTACGAGTTGTCAAAAAGATGGGCGCTGATATCATCATTGCAGTGAGCTGTGATGCGCATCTTATCAACAAAGAAGCAAATCAACAACAAAATCAGCCATCAGCATTATCTATTGCGTGGTCAACAATGAATAGCTTACGGTACAGCCTTGCTAAAGAGAATGTAAAATCCGCAGATATTGTTATTGAACCACTCGTAACCCCAAAAAATATTACGGAATCTGTTCATGGGGGACCAACTATTCAACTAGGTGTTGATGCAACTCTTAAAATGCTCCCTGCAATACAAAAACTTTTATGATGACTTCATCCTGGCAATCTGTTCATTCATGGTATGACAAAAAGCTTGGGGATTCCGGTGACTGGACACATAAAAATATTGTTACCCCAAAAACAATCACTTTGTTGTCACTTTCATCTACATCCACACTTCTTGATTTAGGATGTGGTCAAGGAATTTTTGCCCGAGCGATCCCTCCGGCAATTCCTTATGTTGGCGTTGATCTCTCCCCATCGCTTATCGCTTCTGCCAAAAAACGCGATAAAAATACGAAACATACATATATAACTGGTGATATTACAACACCACTTCATTTACAGAACACTTTTTCACATGCTGTATGTATTCTGACACTAGATAATATCAAAAATATATCTCTCGTATTACGATATACATTCCACTATTTGGAACCAAAAGGTATATTTGTCTTTGTTATAAATCATCCGTGTTTTAGAATACCTCGACAATCAGGATGGGAAGTTGATAAAGAAAGTAAACTCCAATACAGAAGAATAAATAGATATCTTTCTCCTCTCGAAATCCCCATATCGATGCATCCTGGACAAACACAAAAAACAACGACATGGACATTTCATTATCCTCTATCTTCCTATAGCGCGTGGCTTGAACAGTCTGGATTTGTTATAGAAAAAATAGAGGAATGGATATCAGATAAAACGAGTGTTGGGAATACTGCGAAAATGGAAAATAGAAGTCGAAGTGAATTTCCTCTATTTCTCGCAATTCGTGCAAAAAAATTATCTTAATTTTCTACTAAACGCTTTCATAAAAATAAAAAGGCTGACTATGGAAATACATGCAATTCCTGAGGTAAAATAAAATGGGGTTGCTGGGGAAATCTTATCCCACAATAATCCAGCAATAAAACTTGCAGGTAATGTAATTAAACCAATCAACGCGTTATATATTCCATATGCTTTTCCCCGATGACCAGATAGAACGAGATCCGCTATAAATGCTTTCACTACCCCCTCTGTCGTTGCGTAATAAATTCCATAAAATGCAAATAAAAACCAAATAGCAAGAGATGTTTGCGCTTTAGTAAAACCGAAATACGCAACGGCATATGCAATCCATCCAAATAAAATCACTTTTTCCCTTCCAATCTTATCCGACAGGCTTCCCAAGGGAATTGATGCCGACGCATACACTGCATTAAATAATGCATATACAAGCGGAATGCTTAGCAGACTTACGCAAACATTTTGCGCTCGAAGGATAAGAAACGTATCGGAAGCATTTCCTAAAGAAAAAAACAATACAATGCCAAAGAATATATAATATTTTATCGGCAATGCGGATGTTGTTTGATCTGTAACAACGATTTTTGGTATCTCCGCTTCTTTCACAAAAAATTTTAAAATACCTAAAGTGAAAACCAATGGCACTGCCGTAATAATGAATATGTAATGATATTGTAATGTGTTATTTCGTAAAACATATAACAACACAAATAATAGCAATGGACCCACTACAGAACCAAATGTATCGAGAGCACGAACAATACCAAATCCTTTCCCACGGGTTTTTCCTTCTGTGGATTCAGCAATCAACGCATCTTTTGGAGAATCTTTGATCCCTTTTCCAACTCCATCAATAAAACGGAGCCCATTTGCCAAATATAATGGCAAAACGGGAACAAAAATATCCTGGCTAATGCCACCAAAAAAAGCTGATCAAACCAATAAAAAAAACATTATTAAAAAAGCGTTTTTTGGTTCCTGAAGGAAGAGACGTATGCATAATTTCCTTTATAAAGCTAAAATAATCCTATCTGCGGTTCTTCTTTTTTAATTGGATACGAAAAATCGATATCAATTGTTGCAATATTATTCCATTTATCCCGAAACTTTAGTTGTTTATTTTTTCTTCCAAAATCATATAAGTCCCGCGTTAATGCAACGTCGGCTTCACAGTACGTTTTGAGCTTTTGAAGACTTACTGAATCACCCTTTGCCCAATATAAAACTGCGTTTGTGCCGACATCTGTTTTATCATCTCCCAACGTTTCTTTTGCAAGAGCACTTAATCCAATTCGTCGTCCTGTTTTTTGTCTCACAAGTTCCATAATGTCAAAATGAGGAAGAGCTGACAATGTGAGTGGCGCATATGGTCGAAGCGCCGGAACATCAAATTTTAAAGAGTTAAATCCAATAATTCTATCTGCTTCAGAAAACCATGGCCACATGGAAGAAAAATCCTGTTCCCAAAAACTTCGCATTTCCCCTTCTATCTCTTCAAACAGAGTATTTAATTTTCTTTTGTATACAGAAACAACTGACACTTCAAGGTCAGCCGGATCATCAGTTGTAATATCGCTGAATAATTTTTTTGTCTCAACATCAAAGATAAGTTCGGTAATCATAACGGTGGCCTTTATCCTATCACACGATCAAAAGACTGTCGACGGAAAAGTCGCATAGAATTCATCAGTGGAAAGAAGTCCGTCACAAAATTAAACGCAGCTGCCTCTGCTGGACCAATAACTCTTGTAAATACGAGAACTAAACCAATACAATTTACTACCCCCCAAATAATAAAATTTTGATGAGCAATCTTTACAACGTGTCTACCAATTGCGATTACCTCTGGAATTTTTTGTAGATTATCATGCATAAGTGCAATGTCTGAAGATTCGATGGCTGCATCAGTTCCGATTGTTCCCATTGCAATGCCGATATCAGAGGCGGCAAGAGCAGCTGCATCATTTACACCATCCCCAACCATTGCGACAAGATGACGTCCCCCTTTATGAGATTTTATAAATGCAACTTTATCTTCCGGTAATAAATTCGCATGATACGCAGTAATTCCTGTTTGTTCCATCACATGGCTTGCAACTTTTTCATTATCCCCTGTTAACATAACAATATTTCGAATACCAAAATGTTTCAAAGATTGAATCGTTGTCCGAATTTCTGGACGAACCTCATCGCTTAACACAATATTTCCAATACATGTTCCATCATAACCGACAAATAACACAGAATATCCTGCATTACTACTTTTATTGTATTGTTGCATTTGCTCATAGGAAATAGTTATATGCTTATCTAGCAACAATTTTTTATTTCCAACTATTATATGTTGATGGTGAAATACTGCCATTACCCCCTTCCCAGGATGCTCATCAAATATTTCAGGCTGTTTAATTTCAATATGTTTCTTTTGAGCATACAAAAGAATAGCTTTCGAAATCGGGTGCTGTGACATGCTCGCTGCGATAGCCGCATAACTTACAACTTGTTGTTCTGAATATTGCCCGAACGGATATACTTTGCTAACTGCAATATTGCCTCGCGTTAATGTACCGGTTTTATCCACAACTACCATTTTTACCCGTGTTAATCCTTCTAAATATTGTCCCCCCTTGATAATGATGCCCCGCTTCGCGGCATATGCAATTGCTGCATAAAATGCCATAGGAACCGCAACAGCAATATCATCAGCGCAGGTTACTAAAAGCACACTCAGGACGAGATTAGTATCATGAGAAATAAAATAGAGAGACAAAGAGCCAAGTAATGTGAGAAGGATATACCATGAGGAAAACGTATTTACCATAGTTTGTATTAAACCTTTTCCAGATTGTGCCTGTTCGACGAGTGCAATTATTTTTTCGAATGTAGTATCTTTTCCAATTTTTTCAGTACGGATAAGAAATATTCCTGATTCAACAAGTGTTGAACTTAACAATGTATCCCCTTCATGTTTTTCAATAGGAAGTGATTCACCTGTGAGAGATGACTGATTAATCGATCCCTCTCCTTGGATAACACTCCCATCAATAGGGATACGTTCCCCTGATTCGACGACAACGATATCTCCAATGGTGACCTCATTAATGTGCCTAACAACAATGCCGTCTTTTTGTTTAATTCGTACATTGTCAGGACGAAGTTTTAACAATCCCTTAATGGCAGATTTTGCTTTTCCTTCCGTATATGTTCCAAAAATTCTGGCTGATGTAATCATAAGATTAATGAACCCTACAGATACCCATTCTCCTTTGATCATTGAGACCACTAGTGTAATTGATGCGAGAAGGTCAACAGATATTTTTTTTTGCAGCATTGATTTTACTGCGTTTAAAAATACTGGAATCGTTGCAAGGATTCCAATTGCAAGAAGATACGGATGAATTATAGGTTCAGGAAAAAATTTTCCGTATTGAAAAACAAGTAAGATCGCTAACAGTGCAATAATGGAAACATTTATTTTCATAGGCAGATCAATACTTATTTAAGTATATCAGCTCCCTTGAAAAATATTTTCCTCCATACATATTTTCAAATATCCGTGCTATAGTATGAAAATATGAATACACCATCTGTCTCAAATGAAAATCAAGAAATTTGTCCAAAATGTGGAAGTAAGCTCGGTGAAGTTGTTATCACGAGCTCTGGTAAAAAATTACGCCGCTGCACCGCGGGGATGTGGAATGCTGAAACAAAAAAAATCGATGGATGCGATTTTGTTTTATGGCTTCCTTTTGAGCCACAAACGTTAGATGAAACATGTCCAAAATGCGGCGCTTCACTTGTTCTAACGATGACACGATTCGGAAAAAAGATGAAAAAATGTTCAACCGGTGGATGGGATGCAACAAAAAAACAGGTAATAGGATGTGACTATGTCGAATGGATTAATGGAACAACAGAACCTCTTGATGAAGAATGTCCAGAATGCGGAGCAAAATTAGTATTGTATACCACGGTTTCAGGCAAAAAAATGAAAAAATGTTCAACCGCAGGATGGGATAGAGAAAAGAAACAAGCAACAGGTTGTACTTATGTCCATTGGCTCTAATCATTTACCAATTATTTTCGCTCCATCAGTTGTCATAAAAAACACTGAACACAAAGGGCGTGGAGTCTTCGCAGCCAAAAATTTTAAAAAGGGAGAAATTATCGAAACTTCTCCTGTTGTCTATCTTTCCCCCAAAGAACGAACACACTCTGAACACACTATTTTTGCCTATTATTTATATCCATGGACAAGTACTCGATGTGGTGTCATGGTTTTAGGATATGGCTCCATATATAACCATTCATTCACTCCTAATGCTACATGGGAACAAGACTTCCAAGCAAAAACCATGATTTATCGAGCAACCTCCAATATTAAAAAAGACGAAGAAATTCTAGTTAATTATAATGGGGAAACAGAGACTCAGGCACCCATTGATTGGTTTGACGAATTTAAAGAAAAATATCATTAGTGTCTTATTTCTTCCAGCCAAACTCAGAAAAAAATTCCGATTTTTTAAAATGCGTAATTACTTCTTTAATATATGGAATAGTTTTTTTGGAAATTTATCTATCGGAAACCATTCCATAGAACTGCATTTTTCCGGTTCCGTCAGTGGTGTTAGCAATTACTTTAAATTAAATAAGACCTAAAAAAAGCAGAAATAAAATCAGCAATGTAATTGCTGCAAATACACCAACGGTCTTAATGAATAGGTTAATTGATTCCTTTTTCTTTCCATCAATAAATAGTTGGAGGGGTTGATAAAAAAATAAAAATGCCATTACAGTGACAGAAAGGGTAAGCATAGATAACAATGTGATGGGGGCAAAGAAAGTATCTGGCTTAGTCTTTAAAGGTTGTGTTACGAAAGTCATAACGGTAACAACAAAAATGATATAAATCGCAGCACTGAAGGCATTAATAAACGGATTCTTAGACATAAGTTCATTATATCAAGTTTGCACCGAATAATTGGTGGCGTTCGCTATTTTTTTAATTCAATTCTATAATGGCGTTTTTTACGCCAATTTATAAAAAATAATACACCAGTAAGCAATGATGGGCCAGCAATTATTGCTGACCAAGCCAACATGTACCATTCAAATGTAGGCTGCATGGTTAACATGATAATATAGAATACTCCTGCAAGGATAAAAACAATTCCTCCTACTATTTCATGCTTCCATGAAATTATCAAAATAATTAATAAAAATAATGTAGGAATATTATGCATCAACAAACCCATAACTATCTGCCACCCAGTTAATCTTAATTCAAAAACATCTAAAGAAAACATCATTAAGAAAAGAATAAATATTATTCCTAATATCCTTGGCATCCAAAATAATAGTTTTTTGTTATTTTTTTTCATCACATTTATATTCTATCAGGTGACTATTGAGTGATATATCGGGCTCACCTATAGAGAACGTTCTAACCCATTCTAATATTTTCTAAATCTTTAAACGTAACCATTTAACTGATTAAATTCAAAGGCAGTGGTTCATAAATATTATACTCCCAGCATGTATGCTAATTGTGGTTGGTTAAATCCGACAATAAATTCTGATTTTCTGTCAGCATATCCAATTTCTATCACTGGAACCCCCATCTGACCAGTCTTTTGAATCATTTCATTTGCAGCTTGTTGATCTTGATCAACAAGCACTTTATCAAAAGTGACATTTTTACTTTTCAACCAATCAGCAACCATAGTGCAGTATGGACATGTTGTCGTAGCGTATACTTTTACATTGGAATAATTCATAGAACCTCCTGTTCTAACGATACTAATAATCGACTAATATCAGCCGCTTTCTTATGCTTTAGTGAATACCATATCTCTTTTCCTTCCTTTTTTATTTCGACGATACCTGATTTTTTTAACTTAGCAAGGTGTTGAGAAACCGCAGATTGCGAAAGATTGCAAGTATGAATAAGGCCAGTAACATTCTTTGGTTCTTTAGAAAGACACAGAACTAATTTTGTTCGTATCTTATTACCGAACACTAAATAAACATTACGTGCCATGCATATATATTAGCATATTCTAATATATTGTCAAGAAACTACTGTATGACGGTGACTTATTCTCTCTTATCAGTTAAAAAACCTTACAAACCATCCGAAAAGACTTCCAATTTGTGTCTCAGCTTGTATTCGCTCCTGAAGCGCAGTGTTTTGATTTATAATAGATTGAATTGTTTCTTGAATTTGTGTTTTATCAGAGTAATTCTGTACTTGAATTAATAATTCTTCAAGTTGTTGAATCCGCGTGTTATTTTCTTCAATTAACTGATTTAATGCCTTGATAGAATTGTAGTCTGGTCCAAACAGCTTTTTAAGTAGAGGATTTTTACTTTCCATTTTTGTCATGTTCTCTTGAATCTTGTCTTGTGCTTGAGTTTGCTCTCTAGCTACTATTCTAACCTGATCACCAATTCCGCCTGAAATTTTCAGTTGTAGTATACCTTGCACTTGTTTTGCTACTTCACTCATATGTTTAATGGCGGTTTCGCTTCGTGAATCCATGCTGTTTCCAACTTCTGATCCAAGATTTTCTTGTGTACCCACTTGAATTTGTGAATCTTCACCTTGATTTTGTGTTTGAACTTGATTTTGCACTCGATTTCCTGTCGGAGAAATCGTTTTTGACGGAACAACTGCTTTTGTTGGAGAAACAACAGTCTGTTGAGAACCACTTCCTGTTTGCAAACCGACTCCATTATTTTGTGCCGCCATTACTGGTGCTACGAGAATGAACATCATGATACTCAACATAATTTTTTTCATAGTTACCTCCAAAAATAATTTTTGACTATTTTGTATTTATAAAAAGTTAATTACATCGCTCAAACGCAACCAAATGTTTTTGTTCTGACGCATTCATCAAATTCATAAAAACAGCTAAAATATCAGTATTGTTTTTTACTATAGACAACAATTGAATCTTGTATAAATTCGCGTTTGCAATTTCTGCGTCAACACCCATTTGACATGCTTCTTTAAGTGTTACTGGCGCCGTAATCGTCCCAATCCACGAGTTAACAGGAATTTTAATTCCATATTTATCAAACAAAGCTTTTAATAAGGCTATGTGCTGTTCTTCTGCTCGTATGATCATTGAAAAAGGACGAACTGGGCCTAATTTATTAATGACTGCTTGGTATGTCGAAAAGGCCTTATATTCATCATTGATTGCATCTTCAAGAGCTTTTTGTGCATTAACTGAAAGATTACTTACTGTATCCTTTGTTTCTTCTGTGAGTAATTCATCGACCATACACGTCCCATTTTTTTGACCACTCTTTCCTTGCCCTATGCTTCCGACAAATCCACGACCCATCCTGTTTGTTTGTTGTGTAAAAAAATTCTTGGTACTTCCACTAAATTGAAATATCGCATACCCACCAACAATGCCTACCAACAACGCTATCCCTATATACATAAGTAACGTTTTTTTCATAGTTTTCATTCCTTTATTTTTCATATAGATTTATCATACAACTTTACTACAAATTTTATTTTTGCTGATAGCGACCTCCTTTTATATTTAACGTATCTTGATTTTGAATCCGTTGATATAATCTCTTCATTTTACCTTGATGAGATAAAAATGTATTAATTCCAAGATAGTCAATCAATATGCCTGAAATTATTATTGCAGCGATAAATCCTAGTATAACTAGCAGAAAATTCTTCCTATATGAAAAATCATATTTTTTCAGCATCCATATCCCAAATCCTAATCCAATAACCACTAACATTGGTGCCCACCAAGGAAAACTTGAGAGCAGTTGCTGATACCGAACAGCCCCCATCGGTCCATGCGTTCGGAGTGAAAAAACAATAATATTAACAAAAAATATTGAGACAATACTTAATCCGACGATTCCTAACACCATCGCAATCGATCCTACGATAAAATACCATCTGGGTTTCATTGTGATATGTTCCCGTTTAATACGGGACATAACGTCATTTGTTATATCTTTTTTGATTTTTGACATAGTGCTTTCATGAGTTTTTTTGCACGACTCACCCTCGTTGCAACGGTACCCATGGGAATCCGTAATATATCGCTAATTTCTTCATATGACTTTTCATCTAAATAATACAAAGTTAAAGGCTCACTGTACAATACGGGCATTCCATCAAGACATGATTGTGCGTTTTCAATAATTTCTTTTCTCGTAAAATCATGTTCTATATTTTCATCACTTTGAAAATCCACGTTTGGAAGAAATGGCGTTTCCTTATGGTATTTTTTAACACTGTTCATTGCTTCATTATGAACAATGCGATATATCCAACTCGAAAACTTTTTTCTTACATCAAACCCGTTGAGATTCTCATACGCTTTAATGAATGCGTCTTGAACAACATCCATCGCTTTCTGTTCATCATGAATTAAGTATGTAGCATATCGCAACAGCTTGTCTTTATACCGCTCTACAATATATGTAAACCGTTCTTTTTCTTTTGTCCGAATATGGATAACCAGTTCTTCATCTGATAGTGTCTTGGTTCCCGGCATATCACAATTGTAATACAACTACCGCTCCATATTTCTTTCCCTGGGTTTTCCTACGCCAAACCCCGTCATATTGACGGGGAAGCGTTTGTGACCTATAAAGTAAAGTCACTTACTCCATCGTCCCATTCCCATTCCTTGACCAGATCCATTATGTAAACCTAATCCTAATTCTTTTCGAATTGCAGCAGCTTCTTCCAGTTTTCCTGCTTCAGCAAGTTCGTGTGCTTGGGCAAATTTCGCAAAATTATCCTGATTGATAACTTGAGTTACTCGACCTTTTCCCTGCATAAGGTTTTTCCAAGCGTTATAATCTTTTGTTTCAAACGCTTTTTCCATAGCCTCATGACGTTCTTCTGTGTAATATGGTCCTTTGACTGTAGGATTTCCTTTATATGCTTCTGCTATCTTTGGAAAAGTAAAAATACCTCCAAGAACAACAGATGCGATACTTAATGCAATGATTGTTTTTTTATTCATGTAATTCACCTCTCTTTCTATGAGTAATACAACTGAAGATTGAAATTTTTTTCATTGGGTTCGAACGTCCTTTCGAGGTTACTTCATTTGTGATAATTTGAAGCGAAAAACTCCGGCTCCACGCAATGGTTTACACTGGAAATCTTTTTGATTTTCAGTGACGCAATTCGAATCTACTTCCTTACTTCTGAGAATAGCTATTTGCTTATGCTTAATTTAAGAATTTTATTGATTTCCGAAAACGATACACTAACTTGAACATTTCTATTATCATAAACATGATTACAGAAAAGGCTATTGCCATGATCCAGTATGAAATGGGAATCTGGGTTAATCCAAAAAATTGACGGAGAACAGGGGTGGAAAATGGAATCCATTGTAAAACAAATCCGGCACACACCGCTGCAAGTAACCACTTGTTAACAAAAAGCCGGCTCTTCCAAAAAGGTGTCATGAGCGTTCTGACTGAAAATACATACGCTAGAGAATTTAGACCAAGAACAATAAATGTAAATGACCTTGCAAGCAGTATATCCCCTGATGTTTTGTATAAAACAACAAATGATCCTAACGCTAGCACGCCCGCAACAACACTTACCGTTCCGATAAGTATCATCATCCACCTGTTGACCAACCGCTCATGAGGATTTCTCGGGTGTTCCCTCATAATATCCTTCCGTTTAGGGTCAACTGTTAAAGAAAGATCCGGAAAACCATCAGAAACCAGATTAATCCACAAAATCTGTACTGCAGTAACAGGGAGAGGTAAATATAATATAATACTCCCGACGACTACAAGTATCTCTGCAAAGGCGTCGCTCATAAGATATAGGATTATCTTTCGTATATTCTCAAACATCGATCTCCCCTCTTCTATAGCCCTGATTATTGTTGAAAAATTTGAATCAAGAAGAACAAGGTCAGCTGATTCTTTTGCCACATCAGTTGCGTCCCCGACAACAATACCGATGTCTGCTTTGTGAAGCGCGGGTGCATCATTAACGCCATCACCCATCATTGCGACTATTTCCCCGTTCTTTTTTAACGCTTCGACAATCAGCAGTTTTTGGCCTGGGGTAGTTCGGGCAAATAATCGAGCGCTCTTAACTGCGTCTATCAACTCTTCTGAATTCATTTTTTCAAGTTGTTCTCCTATGACAACCTCATCACTATGAACCGGCATCCCGAGTTCAGCAAGGACAAATTCTGATGTTTTTGGATAATCTCCTGTTATAACAATTGTTCTTATACCCGCAGTTTTTGCTTCATCTAACGCCTCTTTTACCCCTAATCGCACGGGGTCTGAAAACGCTAGTAGTCCTACCCATGTTAACTTTTCCTTTGCATCGGTATGCTCTAACGTTTTTTTCGTATGATCTACTTCTTTTCGTGCAAAACCGATAAGTCTTTTTCCTTGTTTTGTAAGTGCTTCGATAGCAGCACTGATTTCTTTTTGCTCCTCTTCTGAAACTGTTGACCAAGAAAGAAGTTGCTCTGGTGCACCATTAACAAACACCATGTTTGTTTTTTTGTTCCATACATGAAGACTAATAAAGAAGCGCTCTTTTGGAGAAAATGGAATGCTGTCAAGTCGAGCATGCTCTGATATAAAATCCTGAATAATTGTTCTTCCCCAGGTAAATGCAGCTATAACCATCGGATCATCTAAATCGTTGGCAAGGAGCACCTGCTGTGCCAATTCTTTGACGTCACCAATATGATCAGTTACTTCCATTTTTCCCTGTGTTAACGTACCAGTTTTATCAACACATATAACAGTGATTCCTCCGAGTGTCTCTGCAGCTGATAATTTCCGTACCAACCCTCTATGTTTGACTATTTTTTGCATACCAATAGCAAGTACAACCGTAAGAGATACTAACAACCCTTCGGGAATACTTGATACGGCAAGCGCAACAGAGGTAATAAATATTTCAGTTAAACTAAATTGATAAAAAACACCAAGGAAAAAAACAAATGCTGTAAGAACAGTTATAACCACAACAAGTTGTTTACTAAACTTCTGCAACTGCCGTTGAAGAGGCGTTTGTTCCTCGTCCTGTTGAATCTGTGTGGCTATTGCACCCATCTTCGTCTTTCCTCCAATTGCTTCAACCTGAATTCTTCCTTGTCCTGAAGCAATAATAGTACCCATAGATACCGTCTGATCTTTACTCTTTCCTACAGGAATACTCTCACCGGTTAAAATGGATTCATCTATATATAGTCGGTTCGCAAAAAGAAGTATTCCATCAGCTGGGACATTTTCACCTTGTTCTAACACCACAACGTCCCCGGGAACAATATGTGTTGTGTGAACCTTTATCCGTTTTCCTTCCCGAATAACGGTCGTTGTGTGGGTAACATACTTTTTCAGCGCAAGGAGCGCGTTTGAAGCACGTTGTTCTTGAATGTATCCAAGCACAGTATTAATAAATACTGCAATAAAAATAATGATCGCGTCAGTGATATGTCCTATCGCAATTGTTATAAACGAGGCAATCAGAAGAATATAGACTAGCGGGCTTTTTAATTGATTAATAAAGATAGAAAACTTACTTGGAGGTGTTTTTTCGGGTAGTACATTGAGACCATCAAGCTGTTGCCTTTGAATTACTTCATTTTTAGAAAGCCCTTGTTCCTCTTCAAACATATATATTATGGTTTAATAAATATTGATGCTGATACTACAACAAATATTCCCAAGGAGTTAAGAATATACGATAGAATAATAAATCGCGTTGTATTCATTTGAGATAATCCCATTAAACTTACCCCTAATTCATCAGGGAGTGGTGATGCAATAATAATTGCCCCAAACACAGGAAGCATCCAGTTGAAATATTTTGTATGAAAGAGATGTTTGAGATGTTTTTTCTTATCAAAATGATTAAATATCTGCTCTATTTCCGAAGTTAAATTATCCTTTATAAAATGAAAAATAGTTAAATCACCAACAACTGCTCCAAGCCCGGCTATTAACCCAATTTCAATTGGTGATAACGTTTCAGCAAGGGTTAATAACACGAGGGCGCTCGTCGCTACAGTAAATGTTGATACAAATAACATCCCTGCAATAAATGCCCCTATATAACCAAATCCTCCAATGTGCATAAGAAATGTATGAAACGCTTCGATTTGAGAAAGAACAACTGCTAAAAGAATACCAAAAGTGGCAAGAGTTATATTTTTATATTTCCATTTGTGCAAATGGTGCGATACATATATACGTCGTTTACGGCGCATGAATTTAGTATACCAAACTATAGTAAAATTAGATAAGAAGGCTTAAACGCTTATGGTTTAATTAGTGGTTTAGATTGTTAATACGCTCTAAAATATCACTTGCTCGCTCAATGGGACGATTTCTCCCAGCAAATTATCTCAAGCGTTGATTATCCTGAAGTAGTTATGCAACAGACACAGAAGCTCCTTGCAAGCATTAATTAACGAATTTTCTTATACATATATACGTGGTCAACATAATTACCATCATGTAGTGAGCCTCCTGGTAGTCTTCCATATTCCTGAAAGTCGAAGTCTTCATACATCTTAAAAGCAAGCTGGTTATCTCCAAACACGCCAAGTGTGATAAGGCGAAGTTCAGATAAGTGTTTTTCGGCTTCTTCGATGGTTAATTTCATTAGTATCTTTCCAATACCTTCTCCTCGAATATCTTTGGCTAATGAGATACCGAAAACACCTTCATGACTTTCTGTTTTGTCTTTTAAATCAATGGCAGAAATTCCCATAATTTTACCTTCGCAAATAACGAGGAGTTGAACTGTTTTATTCTTTCTTATTTTCTCAAGCTGCTCTTGTAAATACTTTGTTTCATCTTCTAAAGAAACTGTTTCTCCTTGAAAACGAATGTATGTGTGCTCTTGAGAAAGTTCATTAATGTAATCGCACATTGCCTGCGCGTCGCCCTCTTGAGGATAACGAATTACATACTGCTTATCTTGTTTTGTTTTCCCTTCAAAAATTACTTGCCCGACCATATACGAATTATATCAAGTTCGAAAATACTTTGTGGTATGAGGAAAAACTGAAGCTAAAAAACCTTGCTCCACGCAATGGACGAAGTTCGAACCTATTTACTCTCCATTTAGACTAGTGATTTTTTTCATAATTCTTTAAGCTCCTTCCAAGATTTACTTTTGTATAATACAGATAATATGAAGATTCTCGTTGTGGAAGACGAGCATAAAATAGCGCAGTTCATCAAAACCGGTTTGGAACTGGAATCCTGGTCGGTTGACCTTGCCTTCGATGGAGAAGAAGGATTTGATTTAGCCTCATCTGAACCATACGACGTTATAATCATTGATCTTATGTTGCCAAAGATACCAGGCTTGGAACTTTTAAGAGATCTCCGAAAAAAAGATATACACACTCCCATACTCGTTCTTACCGCCAAAGGGGCAACGGATGATAAAGTTGAATGTCTTAATGCCGGAGCAGATGATTATCTCATTAAACCATTCGTTTTTGCGGAATTGGTAGCTCGTATACGAGCGCTATCAAGAAGACCAAAACAACAAACTGATGGGGTTTTAAAACTTGGTAATCTAACGCTGAACACAATAAAACGAGAAGTAAAGAGAGTAAAGATAAAAATTTCACTTTCAAAAAGAGAATATGCGCTCCTTGAGTTCTTACTCAAACACAAAGGAGATGTAAAAAATAAAGATGAAATAATTCAGAATATTTGGAGCTATGAAGATGATATCCTACCAAATACGGTAGAAGTATATATTAACTATTTACGAGAAAAAATAGATAAACCATTTCCCTCTTTGAAGCCGCTTATTCATACAGTCCGAGGTTTCGGATATAAAATTGATACACATGAATAATCAGTTCCAACAAGCAAGAATAAAACTCACACTCTGGTACGTCATGATTCTTATGATCGTATCGTTTATTTTTAGTGGTGTTGTCTATTCATCGCTAAACGCTGAACTACTTCGAAGCGCACGGCGGGAACAACAAAAAATTGTTGCTGACCAACTAAAAATTGTGCTTCCTAAACCACTCCCTGACCCAAAAGATCTACAACCCGAGCTTGTAGATCCACCCTTCAATGCACAAATTCAACAAGAATATCTTGCTAGTCGAAATCAACTCCTTCTCTATTTATTTCTTGCAAATATTCTTGTATTAGGACTCTCTGCTTTTGCCTCCTATATATTAGCTGGCAAAACGCTTTTACCAATTGAACAAATGATTGATGACCAAAAGAAATTTGTTGCAAATGCTTCGCATGAACTCAGAACCCCTCTCACAACACTCAAAACCGCAATTGAGGTAACCCTAAAAATGGGACCAATTCCATATAAACAAATGAAACAAATCCTCATAAGCAATTTGGATGACGTCAACAGTTTAGAAACGCTTACGAATAATTTGCTTACCATTGAAAAATATTCAAGAACAATAGATAAACAAAGTTTCAGTGATATTCGTATTGACGAATTGGTGCAGGGCTGCGTAAAAAGAATGACACCAAAAGCCGAGGTTCACCATATTACCGTTTCATGCAAAACGACACCAATAACAATACACGGAAATGTTGATGGTTTGAGGGAAATGATCAATAACTTTTTGGATAATGCAATTAAATACAATAAAGACAACGGTTCAATCGAAATAAAGCTTTTATCACAAAATGGTGCTGCGTGTCTCCTGATTAAAGACACTGGGATTGGTATTGAAACCTCAGCTATCGCTCATATATTTGAACGTTTCTATCGTGGAGATAACTCACGATCTAAAACCGGCATCGGTGGATATGGACTAGGTCTATCCATCGCACAACAAATCATCGCACAACACCAAGGAAAAATAACAGTAGAAAGTGTATTAGGAAAAGGCACGACATTTACGATTTTATTACCGATTAAATAATAAAATTCTAAGCTTTTTCCAAGTAATATTTTGATACAGTAACAATATATGAAAAATACAATTGAACCAAATGAAAGTACTAACGCTCCCATCGTTGAAGTAGATCCATTACATATTCAGCAAGAACAAGGTGGTTTTAAAAATAAAGTTTCTACCTTTATCAACACAATATCAAATAGACCAACATATATTATTGAGGGGGCACTTGTTATTGCCATTCTTGTGACAAGTGTTTTATGGTTTCTTACAAAGAAAAACCAGACCACCACATCTACTAATACAAAAACCACAGTCGCAACTGAAAACAAGACCAATATGCCTCCTGAAGCAGCAATCAGCGCATGCACAGGAAAAGCAATTGGTGACACATGTGAATTTAGTGATCGAGAAAGTATCGCCCAGGGAACATGTGATGATAAACCAGGCGTACTTGCATGTAAACGTAGTGATTCTGAGGGTGGACAACAAAAAACACAACCAACTAATAGTGATAAAACGACGAATCAAACTCAAGCTGGTGGCAAACAAGCATATGGTATAGAACAAGCAATATCAGATCAAGCACAACTCAATACCCTTGCGTTTGACGGTTTAGGGTTTTTAACAGGGAACACGTGTTCAGATTCGTTTTTGCCACCAGGAAAAGTGGCTGATTTTTTTGGATTTCAATATTTACGGGATCTTACCGCAAACGGCAAAGGGCATGATACGGATTTTGTAACAAACTCTGCTTATAATGTTTTAAAAACGTTGAATACAACTCAGAAGGCAAAATTGTTTGCTCTGGCTAAATCTCAAAGTAGTTTGGTAAATGAATTTGCATACAAACGATTTCCTCTTATGGTCGCATTTCGCCGTCAACTGACTGGTGATATCCCCTCTGGAACAACAGGATTGAGTAAATCTGCAGTCATGCAATATTCGGCAGACTTATACACACTTGACGCAAAGATAAGCATCCAAAGAGCCCAGTTATATGCTGAGGTTCTCAAATCCCTCGACACAACGCAAAAAGCATATCTTGATGGTATGGTGAAAGGCGGATTTGCCTCTTGGGCAGTTCTTCCTGATCAGGTTGGTAGTGGTGTATCTAGAGAAGAATCAGTCTTGGTGATGACCTATGCGAGCGAAATGTTTGGTTGGTATGCTGGAAATGTCGAAGCAGATACCTACTTTTGTCCGGAGCGGCAAGCGGATTACTTCGGAGGATTTTATATAAAAGATGCGCCTGCTATCGGAAATGCCGGATATACGATTGACGAATCCATAACTGGCGATCAAGGACAGGCGTTTATAAACGCACTAAGTAGTACGCAAAAGCCAATTATCACTAATCTTGTTGCTACCCAAAAAACAGCACTTAATGGAATTGTTGAAAAACGAAGAGCTATTTCCACAGAGTTACGGAAGCTATTAACTTCAACAACCATTGATGAAGCAAAAGTTTTGGCACTTTCAAGAGAGTACGGACAGTATGATGGTGAAATCTCCTATTACTATGCAACTGCCTTTGCACAAGTCGGAAAAACCCTTACTACGGAGCAGAAAGCTAATTTATTAAAACTGAGAAACCTGGATGGGTATACCTGTCCGAGCACATCTGCCTATCTCTATTCGGAAAAAATTGCGTTTCCTACTGTTGTTAACACAGATTTTCTATTTGGAAAATAAATAAAGAAAGGAAATATAGTATGAATAGTATAAATAACACAATAACAATAAAAGAAAAAATTATCATCGGTGTACTTTCAATCATATTTATTTTAGTTCTCGGAGGTATGATCTGGGATATCTATGGTAAAAAAATGTTTCCAACGGCGCAATCCAAGACAACTCAAGTAGTCACAACTATTTCTCCTACACCGATGGTTTCCACAGAAACGAAAAGGAATCAAAATAATGCAACTCCTGGCCAAAAACCTGCAACAAAAACAAATGGAGGAAATACACAAAATACTTCTATCGCCTATTCCTTATACAGTACATGTTTGGAAAATACGAAAGACGAATCGGCAAGTAAAGATTGTTGTGATTGTTTGAGCGGTGATGCCTCACTTCATAAAGCATGCCGTGATGCCGCCGCTACATATGATTTTAGTAAAAATACGACGTTTAAAACGTTCACAATACCGACTACCCTTGGTCGAAATGGAGACTACTCTAAATTTACTTCGAGCGGTAACCAGCAGCAATGTAAGCAAGCGTGTGAATCTGCTTCTTCCGGTCTTGCCTGCGGCGATTATCAGTACTGCCGCACAGCATGCAATAATTTATCTCAATAATATGACAAAAAAATTATATGTAATTGTCGGTTGTCTATTATTGATAGGAATAATTGTAGTCGTTATTTTTTGGATAAATCATAAACCAATATTCAACAACACAAGCCTCACTTCACCATCCGAATCATTTACATTTGGTGTACAAGGCGATTCCCATCCAGAACGAGCTGGAAAAATGTTTAACGCTGATCTGTATAAAACAACATTACAAAATGTTGTAAAAGCCAATCCTGCATTTTATTTTTTAATGGGCGATGATTTTAGTATTGAAAAATTAATATCTGAAAATAACCGTAGCCAAACAGCATATGATGCGGTCTATCTTAACCAGAAAAACTATTTAGACGCGCTCTCAATGCCAATTTATTTGGTAAATGGCAATCATGAACAAGAAGCAAAATATCTCCTTGATGGAACATCGACAAACCCAGCACTTCTTGCCCGCAACGCACGGGAAAAATACTTTACTTCACCGGGAAGTAAAACCGGATATTATTCTTTTACCTATGGGAACGCACTTTTTGTTGTCATAGATTTTTATTGGCATTCCAATGTTCCTGTAGACAATACTGCAGGAGATAAAAATGAAGATAAAAAGGGCCGCGATCTCTGGAATAACACCCTTGGTGATGAGCAATATCAATGGTTTAAACGAACACTTGAAACGAGTAATGCAACATATAAATTTGTGTTTGCTCATCACGTGTTAGGCACTGGTCGTGGCGGTATAGAAGAAGCAAAACTCTATGAATGGGGTGGAGACAATAGTAAAGGCGTTTGGGAATTTAATACCAAACGCCCTGGTTGGGAAGGACCGATTCACCAACTGATGGTGAAAAATCACGTGACAATATTTTTTCAAGGACATGACCACCTTTTTGCTAAACAAGAACTTGATGGTGTTATCTATCAGGAGGTTCCAAATCCAGCGGACAACACATACACTGCATTTAATAAAGACGCATACACGTCAGGAACTGTACTTCCAAATTCCGGCTTTTTAAACGTAACCGTTTCACCTAACCAAGTAAAAGTTGATTACATAAAGTCTGGTCAAAATAATAACGGTCAATCAATCTATTCATATACAGTTCAATGAAAAAGATACTGATGCTATTAATCGCAATTGTTGCCGTTTGTATACTCTGGGTCTATTTGAAGTATGGTAATCATAGATCCCTTCTTCCTGTAACCTCTCCAGCCAGTTTTTCATTTGCTGTAGAGGCTGATCCACATATGGATGAACAATCGGACGACTCAACATATACACAGACGCTCCAACAAATTGTGAAAGCGAATCCTTCTTTTCTTATTGATCTTGGCGACATATTTATGGTTGATAAACTTCAAATAAAAAGTGACACAAATATTACAAAGCGATATGAGCTCATGAAATCATATTACAATCAACTTCAATCAATTCCACTCTATTTTGCTATGGGCAACCATGATGGGGAAACCGGATGGGACAAACTAAATACAAAATCATACCGTAGAGCCTACTTCCCTGACGAAACGAAAGATAAAAATTACTTTTCTTTTGAAAAAGGTAATGCGTTATTTGTCGTTCTTGATCCATATAGTTATACAACTACAAAACCAAATACTGATGGTTGGCAATGGACATTGGGAAAAACACAATATGACTGGTTTTCAAACACGTTAAAAACGTCTACTGCAAAATATAAGTTTGTATTCATTCATCAATTAGTTGGTGGTGATAACCAAGGTCGTGGTGGAGTAGAATTAGCAAAACTTTATGAATGGGGTGGAAATAATACTGATGGGAGTTATGGATTCACCTCTCATAGACCAGGATGGAGTAAACCAATTCATGACCTGCTTGTTGAAAATCATGTCACCATTGTATTCAAAGGACATGACCACTTGTTTGCTAAACAAGATCTCGATGGCATCGTTTACCAAACGTTACCACAACCAAGTCATGCTGGAGATAAATATGATTCTTATAGTTACAAAAATGGAAAAATAATCGGTGGTTCAGGATTTCTAAATGTCACCGTAAGACCAACAAGCGTAATCGTTGATTTTATCCAAGCTACCTCAACAACTTACTCATACCAATTGTAACTACCTCTTCATTTCTTAGAAACATCTTGTAAACTAGAATTAGAAGGCTTCAATGCTGATGTGTTAATTAGTGGTTTAGATTGTCAATACGCTCCAAACTATCACTTGCTCCCCCGCGAGGATTCGAACCTCGAACCTTCTTCTTAACAGGAAGCCGCTCTACCGTTGAGCTACAGGGGAATGTTAAGAACAATTGGTATTATACCACGCCCATTTTGATTTGGGCAGAGAACCATATAAATTATTTTCGGTACTGAGCCAGCACATTGTATCCACTCCATGCTCCTAGTTCTGAAGATATGCCATCAAGAAATATCGGTGGAACATATTTGATTGTATCATCTAAGCCAGATGATATCTTTTTCAGGTGGGAGTACGGTGGTATTCGGGATAAACTGGAGTGTTTTCTGACACAGTTGTAATAGTATAGATAATTGAACGCTTCCTTGTAGAATTGACCTTGTGTAGTGATTGTATGAATTCTTGGGATATAGAATTCATCATCATCAGTTTTGTGTGATCGTTCAAGATGCGCATTTTCTTCCGGATGTTTTTTCCTGTTTTGGATGATAAAACAACCAAATCCTTTCAGAAGTCTGCGTAGTTCAACGATCTTGTACCAACAGTCTCCGCCAAATTCTACTCCATGGTCAACCGTATACATAATCCTCACTGTTACTCCATGACTTCTCAGCCATGATGTAACCCACAAAAACCAGGTTAATTCATTCGTCCATGATTTTTCCCTTGAATACGCCATCAATTTAAATCTACTAGCTACATCAATAGCGCTCCATTGGTACAGTGGTAAATCATGCTTAATGACATGAGCAATTTGAGAGGCAGAGAGAGCTTTTTGATCGATAATATACTTGAGATCAATCTGGACCACCTCAAACGCTTGAGAGCTGTACCAGTCAACAAATGGTCGATTTGACCTGTTATGCCTCCTGCACTTTTTTGTTTTAGTCTTTCTATTACGCCTGATAATATTTCTGATAGTATGAGATGAAAGCGAAATACCGCTACTCTCATAGAGTTCTTCTTGTAAACGTACTGGACCGTAGTTTGTTTTTTCTTTCAGTTTAACCACAATCTCTTCAATATTGAATGCAGTTTTGTTGTGAACTGTATGCGGAGCAGTAGACGTGTCATCAAGTTTGTTTGCTGATTTCTTTTTAAGCGCCTTGTATATCGTCCTTCTGGTGACATTAAGCATTTGAGCAGTTTGAGTAATGTTTCCTTTGTTTGAAGCAAGGATTTGCAATACTGCCTGTCTTGCCGCCTTAGGACTTATTGATCTTAATTCTTTGTATTCTAAATGGATGCCAGTATTCATATATTCGGTATGATAATTGATCATACGTTTCACCGAATATCTTGAGGCATAACTGACGATAATTAAGATATCGTTGCCGATCTAGAAACTGTATACCATGTGCTGACCTCCCTACAATATAAATTATTTTCCCTGTTTACAGAAAAAAATTCCTGTAGTAAGCTGTAGTTCGTGAGTACGATAGGTGAAACTCCCATCGACCTGCACATTACTCCGATTGACGGAAGAAATTATCACAAGGTAAAAATCCTCTCCAAATATTTTTCAGAACGCGCAATAAATTCATCTCGCGTATTTGTAGAAACTGCATATCTCCTGTGGTTATCCAAATACGGCGTTGTACGGAAACTTACAAAAAAAGAAAATCGATTGCTGAAAAAACTATCAAATCTTTCCACCGGCGATTATCAGCTGATCCGTGAAATTGAATCAAAAACAAACCATGATGTTCAAGCAGTCGAACTTTTTATTCAAAAAAAACTTTCTTCTACAACACTTCGTGATATTACTCAAATGGTTCACATTGGACTGACGTCTGACGATATTAATTCCTGTGCATACGCTCGGTGCATCAATGTATCCATCAAAATAGTTTTTCTTCCCATACTCCACGATCTTTTTGCTGTCCTGCAGACGCAGGCAAAAAAATATAAAGCAACTCCCCTCCTTGCCCGAACGCATGGACAACCGGCAAATGGAACAACGTATGGAAAAGAAATCGGCATCTACGCGTACCGATTACGTGAATGTATCCAATTGTTACAGACAAATCGTGTTACTGGGAAATGTTCCGGAAATGTTGGCAATTTTAACGCACATCATGCAATCTTTCCTACTCTCCATTGGCTGAAATTTTCAAAAACGTTTCTTGCGCATCTTGAGCTCCCACAATCTCCCATGACTACTCAAATTGCACCATATGATTCGTATATTCAACTTTTTCAAACAATCCAGCATATAAATTTACTGCTTCTTGGCCTATGTAAAGATTTGTGGACGTATGCATCGTTGGGATTGCTTACACAAAAACGGATTGCAAAAGAAGTCGGTTCAACTGCACTCCCCCACAAAATCAATCCGATTTATTTAGAAGGGGCTGAGGGCGGTTTTGAAATTGCCAACAGCTTACTTGAGGGATATATTCGAAAACTTTCATATTCCCGGTTGCAACGTGACTTATCTGACAGCACCATCAGACGATCTTTCGGGATTATGTTTTCTTACACACACCTTTCGTATCAAAGCATCCTTGAAGGACTCAACCGGTTAGAGCCAAATTACGAAGCAATGCAAAAAGAATTATTGGGTCATTGGGAAATTCTTTCTGAAGCTATTCAGACGGCTCTCCGAGCTGCAGGAGTAGATGATGCATATGAGAGAACTAAACAGTTTTTCCGCGGTGAATCGCGCACACGGAATGAAATCAATACGTTTATGCAATCATTGCCGCTACCAGAAAAAACAAAACAAAAACTACTCACCCTCACGCCAACAACATATATTGGTCTTGCAAAAACACTAGTTGAAACCTATGTATAACATTCAATTTCCGTTATCAATCGTTGGAGCACAATGGGGAGATGAGGGGAAAGGAAAACTGGTCGATGTCCTCACAGAACACGCTGATTATGTTGTCCGATACAACGGCGGCAACAATGCGGGCCACACTGTTGTTGTCGGCACTCAAACATTTAAACTCTCACTTCTTCCTTCAGGAGTTATCCAGAAAAAAAAGCTCATCATTGCCCAGGGCTGCGTTATTGATCCTCAGATGCTTCTGGATGAAATAGCAATGGTAAAAAAGCAGCATCTTCCTGTGTATTTAACGATTGATCCCCGTGTTCATATTGTCATGCCCTACCATAAAGCACTGGACCGGGCGACAGAACACTGGAAAGGAAAATCAGCAACCGGAAGTTTACATCTTGGTATCGGATATTGCTACGAAGACAAAAACAACAGGGCGGGTATCCGATTAGACGATGTATTGCACCCTACTGAATTAAAACAAAAAATTAGAAACGCTCTTGAGCTACAATCCAAACGTATCCAAAATGTTTTTGGACTGGATGAACATTTTACTATTGATGCTATTTGGAAAACTTATGTTGCATACGGAAAAAAATTACGACCATATATTGCAGACACATCTGTCCTGATTGAAAAGTCGCTTACAACAAAACGCGTTGTTTTTGAAGGAGCACACGGATCACTCTTGGATCCAGTATTCGGAACCTACCCGTATACTGTTGCAATCCATACAATATCCGGATCCATTTTTCCGTATGTCGGTCTTGCTCCACGAGCCCTTCATACCATAGGTATTGTCAAAGCATATACAACGCGTGTTGGCAACGGACCGTTTCCAACAGAACAAACCAATCCAATTGGAGAAACAATACGGAAAAACGGACAGGAATTTGGGACAGTGTCAAAACGGCCGAGACGATGCGGGTGGCTTGATCTTCCTGCACTAAGAACCGCTTCGCGTCTGTCAGGATTTACCACCCTTGCAATCACAAAACTTGATGTCTTAAGCGGGCTTCCGACAATATCTGTTTGTGTTGCATACAAAATACAAAATAAACGATATTTAGAAATTCCGGCTTCCATGTATGATTACCATTCCTGTGTTCCTGTTTACAAAAAATTTCCAGGATGGAATGAAGATATATCTCAAATAAAAAAATATAATGACCTTCCGCTGGCAGCAAAAAGATATCTTTTCTTTATTGAAACCCAACTGCATGTTCCTATCGCATTTGTTTCCGTTGGACCAAAACGATCACAATTATTTATTTATAAAAAACAAAAAGGGGGTATATGAAATTTGATGAAGGATTTACCTATGATGACGTGTTGTTGGTTCCACAGCGTTCATTTATTGATCATCGGCATGAAATATCACTCAAAACGAAATTAACCCGTGATATAGAATTACAACTTCCATTTATATCTGCGAATATGGACACGGTCACCGAATCAGCCATGGCGATTGCTCTTGCGACAGAAGGCGGCATTGGTATCATTCATCGATTTATGACCATTGAAGAGCAGGTTCAGGAAATATCAAAAGTAAAACGCACGGTTGGATTTATTCTCGATGCACCATATACCATTGCACCGACTGACACATTACAAAATGTATATAAGAAAAAAATCAAAACCGGGATTGATTGTTTTATCGTGACGGATGAAAAACATACAGTGATCGGAATTTTATCAAGACGTGACTATCAGTTTGTCACCGACAATGATACACCGGTGCACAAACTCATGACTACCAGAAGTAATCTCATTGTCGGAAATAAAAAAACAAATCTCGCGGAAGCTAAAAAAATATTTGCATCCAAAAAGATTGAAAAACTTCCATTGGTTGATAAAAATGACCAATTAGTTGGCCTCATCACCGCACATTCCATACAGAATTTTGAAAAATTCCCCTATTCAACTAAAGATAAATTTGGACGGTACAGAGTGGGAGCAGCTGTCGGTGTGGTGAATGATTATCTGGATCGAACCAAAGCACTACTTGATGCTGGGACAGACGTTATTGTTGTTGATGTTGCACACGGACAAAATGATGTGTCCATCCGGGCATTAAAAACAATTCGAAGAAAATATAAAAACATTCAGTTGATTGGTGGAAATGTGGCCACCCCTGAAGGAGTGCAGGATCTAATTGCCACTGGTGTTGATGCAGTAAAAGTAGGGATTGGACCCGGCGGATTATGCACAACACGCATCGTTGCTGGCGTCGGTGTTCCACAACTGACCGCCGTTATGCGTGCGTCAACTGCTGCTAAAAAAGCAAATATTCCCGTCATTGCTGACGGCGGAACTAACTATCCAGGAGACCTTACTAAAGCACTCGCAGCCGGCGCATCTGCTGTCATGCTTGCTGGTTGGTTTGCAGGAACTGATGAAAGCCCGGGCGGCATCATAATGCGGAAAGGTATGAAATACAAAGTACATCGGGGAAGTGCATCATTCCTCGCAACAGCAGACCGCAAAATTAAACTGGAAAACAGCAGTGACCAAAAACTCAATTCCATTGTTGCGGAGGGCGTGGAAGCACTAATTCCCTACAAAGGGAAAGTTACTGACGTGTTGTATCAACTGCGCGGTGCTTTGCAATCTGGGATGAGTTACTGTAATGCTAAATCCATTAAAGACTTATGGAAAAATGCACGGTTTATCCGGATTACGGATGCAGGACTTCGGGAAAGTAAATCGCATAACGTGGAAGAGCTATAACGATCACTCAATGAGTTAGAATGAAAGGATAAGCTCTGCTGCCCGAACAAGTAGATGTGGTGATATACTTTTTACTGGAACTTTTGCCTGCTTGTATTCCCCGGTTTTTAAAGATAACAATGTTTTTGCAATTATTTTAATTTTGTTTTTGTCCATATGAAATCCTAAAGGGAAAAAGAGTACATCCCGTTTTTTTGCCCACTCACTGTCTGCAAATTTGGGAAAAACAATAATATCTTTTTCTTTTAAGAAGTCTAATAATTCCTTATCTGCTTTCTTTTTCATGCCGACCGGATAGACATGAAGTTTTCCAAAATCAGTCCGTTTTATTTTTATTCTGTAAAACGGTGAGGATTTTTTATAAATCGGCGTCAACATATGTTCATACCATTTTACCTGTTCCCGCTTCACCCGTTCTAACTTTTCCCTATTCATCCACTGCATCATCCATGCAGTAAGTGGCATTCCCTGATGTGCAATTCCATCACCAATAATGGTGTCATGTCTTTTTAAAAGTTGTTCGTGCGCAAAGAGTGCAAGTGATGGTTTTTTAAAAATATGTGCAGCCTGAAGTATTCCCCTAAATAACACATAAAGAAACGATGTTTTCATCGTATAGAGTGACAACCGTTTACTCGTTTGTTGAAACTGCATTCCTTTTTTTGTACCGTACAAAAAACTGCCATAGAACGGACTCACCTTCCGTAGGCTATCCATTAAAAAATGGCTATCATTCACAGGTTTAACTACTGACGGATCAAGCAACTGGTGCACACAGTCTTCGAGAAGTATGGATTTTTTCGTTATGCGCTCTATATAGGTTTTTTTATTTACTACCGGATTTGTCATACCACATGCATGAAATAAAACGACAACGGCAGGGTGATATTTTCGTATGCTATTTTGCAGTGTTTGTTGTTTCACCTGAAAATGTTGATCCAACCGATATGTAACAACGGTATACCCATGTACCCGCATATTTTCAATAACGTCAGAACAATAAAAATTGGGAACTAAAAGTGTACTCCCTTTTTCTACTTTTTTTGCGCGAAGCAAATCCCATAAACCGTCTTCCCATGACCAGTAATAATACCGCGTAACCAGTGGACTGGGCACCGATGAGTGGAAGCTAAAAAAGGGAAATAAAAAGGGTTGGTAATGATCTATCATAAGGATTTTTCCATTTTTTAAGGGAGACGGTTACTCGAGGTAATCTTTTAGCTTTTTACTCCGTGACGGATGACGAAGTTTTCTCAATGCTTTTGCCTCAATTTGTCTAATACGTTCACGGGTAACTCCAAACATAGCACCCACTTCTTCCAATGTTCTTGGCTTTCCATCTTCAAGACCAAACCGTAAAATCAACACTTTTTTCTCACGATCTGAAAGTGTTGTTAACACTTCTTCCATATGTTCTTTCAACAGCTGTTTGCTTGTTTGATCATAAGGAGTTGGTCCTGGATCTGAAATAAAATCTCCAAGATGGCTATCTTCTTCATCACCAACGGGTGTTTCAAGACTGGTTGGTTCCTGAGAAACTTTCATAATCTCACGCACTTTTGTCACATCCACTTCCATTGCTTTGGCAATTTCTTCAGGAAACGGTTCCCGACCAAGATCTTGCATCAGTCGACGGGAAATGCGTGCAAATCGATTAATGGTTTCTACCATATGAACGGGAATACGAATGGTACGTGCCTGGTCAGCTATTGCCCGGGTTATTGCCTGTCTAATCCACCATGTTGCGTACGTTGAAAATTTATATCCTTTGCGCCAATCATATTTTTCTACAGCCCGAATCAGTCCTTGATTTCCTTCTTGAATCAAATCCAGTAAACTCATCCCACGGCCGATATATTTTTTGGCAATGGACACCACGAGCCGAAGATTGGATTCTGTTAATTTTTTCTTTGCTTTTTTGTCTCCTTTTTCATACCGCTTTGCAAGGTATATTTCATCTTCAAATTTCAAAAGTGGAATACGACCGATTTCTTTTAAATACATGCGTACTGGATCTGATACAGGTTCCGCACTTGATGTCACAAGAGATTCAATCTCTTTTTCAAGCTCTTCAATACTTTTTCCTGCTTCTTTTTCAACATCTGCTGATGTTGTTTCGAAGACATCAATGCCTGCGCGGATCAATTTATCATATAAGTGATCAATATCAACGATATGATCTTCTGGTTTGGGGTATAAAAAGAGAATGTCTTCCTGGGAGATAAAACCGTTTTCTTTTCCTTCTTTAAGAAGTTCTTCAGCACTAGCAATAGTTTTTGGCTTTGTCATAGATGTACCGTGAGTCCCTGTTTATAAATGATTGAACAATCAATAAACAATGAACTTCGCTTGGATAAACAGCATTATACCAGTCTCAGCTGGTTTTTTCCAGAAGCGCATATTCTGAAGCTAATTTTGCCAATTCTTCCTGGATGACTTCTGCTTCCTGTTCAGACGTTGTCCGTATTCTATCTGCCACCTCCCGCATCTTCCGTTTTAAGATACTTTTTCTTACCTCTTTCAGAGTTCTAACCCATTCTTTCGTAAAGAATTCACTGTTTTCTGTACTTACCGAAATATCCCACAGATATGCTTCATCCAAAACTGGAAGTAATTCTTTGGAAAGCACTTTTGCAAAATCCGCAACTTCAAAGGAAGAATCATTTTTCATATACGGAATCAGCGCTTCAACAATTCTCCGCACTCCCATATGTTTCATATCACCCGGTGCAACAACCTGTGTAAACTCCGCATAGAGTGTTCGTGTGTCTCCTTGAAGCATTAATCCTAAACAATACAGCTCCAACCGTTCCGGTCCTGAAATGGCAAAACTTTCTTTCGTTTTTTCTGGAACTATCTGATCTCGAAATGAACTTACTGGTTGTTTGACTTTTTTTACTCCGTCAACAACAATATCTTCTGAAACATCGAGCGCTTGTGCAACTTTTTTGATGTAATGTCCCTGCACAATACTATTTTCTATTTTTGAAAGTATCGGCAATAATTCTTCACTCGCTTTCTTTTTTCCAAACGCAGTTTTTGTGTCAAATCGTTTCACTGCAGAGGTAATAAAATAATCATAAATAGGAACTGCGTTTTTCATTGCTTTTTTAAATCCTACAGGATCTTCGCGCACAGCTTCATCTGGGTCTTTTCCAACGGGCATCACCGCAACTTTCATATCCAGCCCCGCACGCTCTGCGATATCAATACCTCGTCTTGATGCAGCATCCCCTGCCATATCACTATCAAGTGAAAAAATAATCCGTTCTGTATACCGTTTAAGAAGATGAACATGACCTTCAGTCAGCGCTGATCCTTTAATCGCAACAACATTTGAAACCCCTGCCTGAAATGAAGAA
This sequence comes from Candidatus Gottesmanbacteria bacterium, assembly GCA_903821745.1. Lineage (GTDB taxonomy): Bacteria > Patescibacteriota > Microgenomatia > UBA10105 > UBA927 > CAIJMI01. The sequence continues at coordinate 139,116 of CAIJMI010000004.1, read as the reverse complement.
ATTGCATCAATTTCCCCTTCCATAAGAATTGCTTCATTTGCCTTGGCGATTGCCTCATGCGTGACATCAAGACCAAACAATACATTGCTTTTACTATATACCGGGGTCTCCGATGTATTAATATATTTTGCGTCTTTTATTGTTGGATTGAGCACCCGTCCGGAAAATCCGACAACATTTCCCCGATGGTCATGGAGCGTAAACATGAGACGACCGCGAAACCGATCATACAATCCCCGATTTCCATGAAGTGCTAATCCTGCCTTTTCAATCAAATCATCCGAATATTTTTTCTTTTTTAAAAACTGATATAACGCTTCCCAACTATTGGGACTATATCCAATGCCAAATGTCTTTATCGATTTATCTGTAATGCCTCGATTTTTTAAATATAACAGTGCTTTTTCTCCTAGCGGATGTTTAACGAGCAGATATTGATAAAAATCACTTGCAAGCGCGTTCATTTCATACAATTCTTCTTTCAATTTTCTCTCGGGAGATTCACTTTTAACGGTTGATAACGTTACTCCTGCACGCGACGCTAACTCTTCTAGGGCTTCAGGAAATTCCACGTGTTCATATTCCATGATAAAATCGATAACCGATCCGCCTTTCCCACATCCAAAACAATGAAATACTTGACGATCAGGAGACACCATAAAGGATGGTGTTTTCTCATTATGGAAGGGACATAATCCTTTGAAGTTACGACCGGATTTTTTAAGTATTACTTTTTCGCCAATAATATCGACAATGTTTAATCGTGATTTGACTTCATCTGCATCGCCCATACGTGACACTCCTCAAAAACCTAAGATACACAACTCGTGGCTTAAAGAATATCACAAAATGCAAAAATAACAACCGTTAGAGAAGAATTGGTAATGGAAATGGGTTTTTCTTATATTCCAAGTATTGCCTAATGGTCTCTCCGTGATCAAATGCATATTCTTCAAACGGCAGCAATTTCTCAATCGGAATCCACTCAACCTTTGATGACTCCCAATCCTTGTCTCCGGTTTTCTTTATTGGTTTTACTAAAAATTCAATGGTGATGTTTTGTCTATCTTCATGTGGCCGGTGAGGATCCGTATTAATTTTAAAAAGTTTTATCACTTCCCCATCCCATCCCGTCTCTTCTTTAAGTTCCCGGATTGCACACTGCGCGGCAGTTTCATCCCGTTCCAAAAATCCAGCGGGTATACTCCATTTTCCTGTTTCGAGAATTGGCCCATCGCGTTTTTCCAAAAGCAGACATCCGTCTTTTTCCACAATCATATGAACCACAACATGGCGCAAAGAATTTGTATTTCCATTTTCAAACGTACAGGTGATCATACCTCTATTGTACTATTCTTTTATTGTAATTTTCCGGCCACCCATCCGGAGGCCCATGCCCAAGACAAATTAAATCCGCCGACGTCACCATCAACATCCAAGAGTTCTCCTGCGATATATAAATGCGAAACTTTTTTAGACGCAAGAGTTCTATCATCTACTTCATCCGCCACCACACCTCCAGTTGAAAATTCAGCCTCATTCCATCCTCGCGTATCCGTAATTCTACATTCATATGAAGAAAGCGTTTGTATTACTCTGTTCTTTTCTTCCATTGTCATATTTCCCACTGTTTTATCTTTTGGGATTTCTGAAACTGCGCATACCGCTCCCGCAACTTTTGTTGTTACGAGTCCCCACAAACTTCGGGCAACTAATTGATCTTCATGACTTTTCCATCGTTCTTCTAATACTTGTCGTATGTCTCGTTCTGTTTTACCAGGGAAAAATGATAGTTTTATAACCACCTGTGTTTGATGATGACGATGCAATGCGATAGAAATATTCCTGCTCATATCCAGAATTGCAGAACCTGAAAGACCATATTGAGTAAACAAAACATCGCCAATCATAGATACGCCATCTTCACTAGTTACCTGCATTCCTAATTTTTCCCCTTGCAGAAGGTGAGAGAGCGTATTTTTTGACACTAAAGGAACCGCGCTTGGAATCGGTTCAATAATGGTGTGTCCGATACTTCGGGCTAACTCGTATCCTGATCCGTTTGATCCGAGCGATGGATAGGTTTTTCCTCCACAAGAAAGAATACAATCTTGTACTTGCACTGGGCCATTGGTTGTTTGTATGTTCCATGCTGTTCCAGCATAAGTCATAGATTGCACCTCAGTATTTACCTGAACAACAACATGGTTCGTGGTAAGCTCATCAACTAAAATATCCCGCACCGTTTTGGCATGATCAATACTCGGAAACATTTTTCCTCTTCCAGTCTTTTGCTCTTCATACAGGGTAATTCCTATATCTTGAAAAAACGTCACAATATCCTGATATCCCAATTGTTGGAATATGTGTTGTATCAACGCTTTGGGTCCGTGAATATACTCCGTCGGATCTTTTTGAAGATTCTTATTGGTGAGATTCCCTCTTCCAGCTCCTGCAATAAGCAATTTTCGTCCTAGCTCAAACGTTCGGTCTATCAAAATAACGGATTTTTCGGGATGATGCTTTTTCACGGATAAGGCTGCCATGATGCCTGCTGCCCCACCCCCAATGACACCTACATTGAAATTATCCATACCTGTGAGTATACACATAATTCGTTTTTTCGTATAATCAAACTCTATGGATATCATCATGAACCTTGTGAGCTTTATTTTGCATATTGACACCCACCTTGTGCAACTGCTTGCCACCTATGGAACAGCAACCTATGCAATTATCTTTGGTATTATTTTTATTGAAACTGGGCTGGTGCTAACACCTTTTCTTCCTGGAGACTCACTGCTATTTGCAACGGGAGCTATGGCAGCACTTGGATCATTTAATATTTGGCTTATTCTCCCCCTCATGATCCTGGCAGCTATTATTGGTGATAATTCCAACTATTGGATAGGGCATTTTTTTGGGCAAAAAATGATCGAGAATCCAAAAATTCCTATTCAGAAAGAACATATTGAAAAAACACAACGGTTCTTTGAAAAATATGGCAAGAAAACTATTATCCTTGCTCGTTTTGTTCCCATTGTCCGAACATTCACCCCATTTGTTGCGGGTATTGGAAAAATGAATTATAAAACATTTTTACCTTTTGATATTGCGGGTGGCATTATGTGGGTCTCTTTATTTATTCTTGCTGGCTTTTTCTTTGGAAATATCCCATCTATCAAACATAATTTCTCCTTAGTAATTATTGCCATTGTTTTAGTTTCTGTCATTCCAATGGTGGTCGAGGCTGTGAAGCACAAATTAAAAAAATAGCTTTACTATTCCTTCTTAGTCGTCATCGTACCACGACTATGCAATGTTTGATTATTTTTATTCTCCTTGAAATAACACGAAGTGTATCTTGTGCGGAGGAGACAGGATTCGAACCTGCGATGAGGTTGCCCCCAAACAGACTTTCCAGGTCTGCGCCATAAACCAACTAGGCGACTCCTCCAAGAAAACTTATCGAATTATATCATCCTTGCAACATAATCGGAGTATATCCAATAAATCCCCGCATTTATTGCCCTTATCGTTATTTCTCTTCTTTAGGCAGAACAACAGCATCATTTAAACAAAATATTGAAACCATTTTGCAGTCTTCTCAACGTCATATTTTTTTGTAGAAATAATGACATCAGTATTTCTTGTTGGTACAGCATTTGCGGCAACAGAACTCACTGTGGCAACCATTGGAAATTAAATTCCCTATTACAACAAACGATGTGCGCTCCTGTGCAGAGTCGAACTGCAATTACAGCCTCCGGAGGGCCGCGTTCTATCCATTGAACTACAGAAGCTTACTTTTATTTAATTTTTGTAATATCCCCATCAATCACTATTGGCTGCATAGAGAACATTTCAACAGAATATTCCGTCTTCGGTATGGGAAACATGAGATAAATTTTCTTTCCAAATCCAAAAGCATACCCCATTTCCAAAAATGTATTGCCACCAATATATCCAGGAATCCCTTTTTTCTCATAGTTTAAAATCAAAATTGCCTCTGACACCTGGATCTTAAAAAAGTGCTCACGGATAAAATCGTATTCTATTTTAGCGGTAATTTTTTCTTCATCTGTTGTCCCTGGTAACGCCTCAATGGGAATAGTATTATCTTCTACTTCTTTTGGAACTAATACATCATGACCCAAAATTTCAAGCCCATCTTTAATAGCTTTCATTTCCTGATAAAACTGCATGCTTCCGCAAATTGTTATTTTCATATGCCTCCTTTGTTATTTTCGCTCCTTTTTTATGCGGAGGATGCAGGATTCGAACCTGCGCCTCCCTTTCGGGAGAACAGTTTTCGAGACTGTCGCCGTAAACCACTTGGCTAATCCTCCAACTTTTTGCGCTCCCGCGCAGAATCGAACTGCGATCAGAGGTTCCGCAAACCCCTATTCTATCCGTTAAACTACAGGAGCCAATGGATGCATTTTACTACGAAATTGAGATTGAGGCCATCACTGTGGCTTTTCCAGAGGAACTTTTTTAGAAAGCCATGAGGCTGCATTTTCCACCCATGACTTATCCGGCTGTTCACGAAATGGTATATGTTTTTCCGCTATTTCTTGTATTTTCTTCTTATCCAGCTGTCCAAGTAATATAATAATCCGTGGTCCCAGTCTTGGTTGTAAAATCAAAAGCATCTGTCCCCATTGTTCTTCAAACCAAAATTCTGCAAGCTCCTCCCAATGATAAAAATGGCCAGTGCTTTCAATGCCCAAATTCGTCAATCTATGCGTAACATCCTCAGGTGGAACCGTTGATAACACATAAATCAAAAATACGATGGAAAGTACGGCGGCTACTAACACAAACTCTCTTGCAAATATAAGTATGACCACAAGAAGAAAAACAATTGCCCCAATATTGGTAAAATATTCTTTGTTCCGCCTTTTAAACAAGCGGGACGGAGATGTCCAGGTGACATACACCTCTTCTTTCACATTTGGTGTTTCTGGGGCAGACGTTTCATCCATACAATCAGTATATACTACAAAGTTTCTAAATTGAAGTAAGAACTCGATTTATTTGACGACGCTTCAGTTTTACACATTAACATAGTACACTTCTCTAGAGAGATACAACAAAGTTGTCTGTATTTATAGTGCAATAAATATTTATGGAAAACTTTAAATATATTATTTTGGGAGCTGGTCCCGCTGGTTTAACCTTTGCCAATAGACTATTAGCGCTAGGGGAAACCTCATTTCTTGTTCTTGAGAAAGACCAGGAGGCGGGCGGGCTATGTAAAAGCAAAGTGGTAGACGGCAGTCCCCTAGATATCGGAGGGGGGCATTTTTTAGAAGTTAAAAATCGAAAAGCCTTAGCGTTTATTTTTCAATTTATGCCTAAAGCCGAATGGAGACAATACCATCGGGTTTCGACTATCAGGTTAGACAAGTCCGAAATTGATTACCCCTTCGAATCAAACATTTGGCAGTTCTCTATCAGAAACCAGTTGCGCTACCTATATTCAATTCTTACGGCTGGTAGTGTTTTTGGTAAACCCAAACCTGAAAATTTTAAAGATTGGATCATTTGGAAATTTGGTAATCAAATCGCACGAGATTATATGATTCCATATAATGAAAAGGTTTGGTCTGTTAACCTCAAAACGATGGGTACGTACTGGCTAAATAAATTACCTAAGTCTTCATCCAAAGAAATTGTGCTGAGTTATTTACAAAAAAAATCCAAAGTAGCTATACCTGCACATGCACTATTTTATTATCCGAAAAATTTTGGCTTCGGAGAGGTATGGAAACGGATGGCAAAAAAATTGGGAAATAAAATAAGATATAACGAACCCATCGAATCAATACATGTACACAACAAAATAATCAACGGAAAATATCATGGATCATTCATCATCACGACAATTCCTTGGAGGGTGGTTAATTTTTTACCGTCCATTCCTGATGATATTTATCAGGCAATCGATTCTTTACAATACTCCTCTATTAGAGTTTCCTATTATCCCGAACAGATACAGACTCACGCACAGTGGACATACGTTCCAAACAAATCAGTTTCATATCATAGGTGTCTTTATCGTTCAAATTTTTGTACCAACGCGCGTGGTTATTGGACTGAAACAAATAAAAAAAGGGCTGAACTTCATTCTACACGACATCAACCATTCTGGATAAATACATTTGCATACCCCTTAAACACAATAAAGAAATTAGAAGCAACAAAAATGATTTTGACCTACTTCTCCAATAAACAAATATTCGGTTTGGGTCGCTGGGGAGAATGGGAGCACATGAATTCTGATATTGCAGTAACTAAGGCAATCGAAATGGCGAATGCGATGGATAAAAAATATCATTTACTATGAAACTTGCACTGTGTCTGTTGACGTATAACGAATTGACGGGATGTAAAAACGATATCCCAAAAATTCAAAAATTTGCAAAGGGGTTTGATGAAATATTTGCCATTGACGGAAACAGCAAAGATGGAACTATAAAATATTTAAAAAGTAAGCTTATTCCCGTATATATACAAAAACAAAAGGGATTAAATGCGGCATACCGGGACGCAGTAAATATTTGCTCCGCAGATGCAATTATTTTCTTCCACCCTAAAGGATCAATTCCCGTTGAAGACTTATTAAAATTCAAAAAATTATTCACACGCGGTTTTGATTTGATTGTCGGAAGCCGGGTAATAAAAGGTGCTAAAAATGAAGAAGACAATAGACTACTCAAGCCTCGCAAGTGGGGTATGTTAGTTCTTTCTCTTTTAGTAGCGTTAAAATTTAGAAAAAGAGGTCCTATCATTTGGGACGTGTTACATGGTTTTAGAGGTATCACTCTCAAAGCATATAAGTCTTTAGGCATACAAGATTCCGGATCAATAACCATAGACATAGAAATGATTGTTCGTTCATATAAAAAGGGACTTCACTGTATTGAATTCCCAACAAAAGAATCTCCACGCTTAGCAGGCACGTCTCACTTTAAGACACTCCCAACTGGTATAAAACTTATTGCATATTTACTCCGAGAACTCGCAAGAAAAGATTAGGAACATTATGAATAAAAAAAATATTTTTTCGAATTATATAGTGTTTACCATAGTACTACTTCTTTTTTTTGTAGTAATCAGATTGGTTGTCTTGCATATATACAGCTATCCATTCAACCTTTATTGTTCAGACAGCATAACGTATCTTCGTTTAGCATCAGATCTAGGAAAAGCGGATGCAAACAGACCAAGCGGATATCCGGCAATATTAAGGCTAATTCTCCCCATGTTCTACAAAAATTGGTATACGTTATTACTCCTTCAAGCTGTGTTTTCCTTTAGTCTTTTGTGTTTGTCCTTACTCATCCTGAAACACAGGTTCTCTAAATCCTGGGTACTCGTATGGATTTGCTTGGTCTTTTTTAATTTTCAGGCTATATTTATGGAAAAATCGATTATGTCAGACTCCGTCTCCTATAATCTATTGGTTTTCGGTGCGCTTATAATTATTTCCGGTTTAAATCGTTCGTGGAAATATATACTCGTTGGAACCATTGCAGGACTTTTTCCATTATTACGAACAAATTATCTTATTTTCTCTCTGTTACTCGTTGGCATAACGACATATAAACTATTCTTCTCTCGAGAGAATATTAAAACTTATATATCGTATCTCCTCTTACTTTGTGTTCCCTTTCTAGTAATTAATAGCCTTTATATAACTATTTTTGTTTATCCAAAATTAGGGGTAAAACAAATAAGTAGCTTTGGTGGCAGAGCTCTTTTCTCAAGAATTATGGAATTTACCTCCTGTGATAAATTTGATTCCATTAACGTTGATTATGTATTTTTAAAAACGCTTAAAAACACGTGTAAAGAAACGGGACCACAAGATTATTCTGAAATAATGTTTTCAGACACCGGATTAATATATAAAGTTAACAATACACTAAATTTAGATAGGGCAAAATCAGATACTTTATACCTGGAAACTTCCAAGCAACTACTTCTGAAAGATCCCCAGGTGATTGTTAAAATATTTTCTGAAAGTATACAAGATACCTTTACCGCAAATAACTCATTTTATGAGAGTAATAGATATCCAAAAGAAGCAGGATGCGCGGAGTATTTGGATAATTTCGGTATAGATTATCAGGTCTATATACATCATAATGCCATAAATTTTAATAATCAAAACGTATTATTTTTTGCACTTCTAGCAGCGTTTAGTCAAAAAATAATTATTTTAGTGATGTATATAATAATTCCAATTTGGCTACTTATTAGAGGACTAATTCAACCAAGGAAATTTATAAAAATGTATGGGGAATTACTAATAATTTGGTTTGTGGCAGTCGTATATTTTACATTAACTATTATTTTTGCAGGAGCTGATTACCGATATCCGCAACCCTTGTGGTTACTCCTCGCGTGGGGTATATTTGTTCAAACAAAAATTAAGTAGATTGTAGATCAACAAAGATACCAAGCGCTCCAAGATGTTTTTCAAGGACTTTAGGTTCTAATCCCGCCCTCTATTAGCCTCAAACCAATTTTTGTAACCGCAAAAGTCAAAACTTGCTTTTGTAACGCCGCAAATGGATATAATGAATGTAAATTTGTATTTGTACGTGCTGGCGGAGAGGGCGAGATTCGAACTCGCGAAGAGCTTGCGCCCTTAGTAGTTTTCAAGACTACCGCACTAGACCAACTATGCGACCTCTCCTTGTGCATTGATGATTTTTGCGGAGAGTGTGGGAGTCGAACCCACTCGGGATTATTCGTCCCGCAGGTTTAGCAAACCTGTGCATTACCGTTCTGCCCACTCTCCAACAACATCAGTTGTTGGTCCTCATTATATCAAGAGAGGCAGCATTCTGGCGACTATGTACTTATTTGCCGTTCTGTTACACTCTTTAATTAGTAGGAGGACCACATATGAATCAACTGCATCAAATCTATCAGTGTTCGGTTTGTAATAACCTAGTCGAGATATTGAAACCTGGAAAAGAATTACAAGAAGTCTGTCATAAACCCACTCTCGTATTGGAAAAAACCAGTGACGTGGGTCAAGAAAAACATCTTCCTGTCGTGACAAGAACTACCCAAGGCATCCATGTTGCTATTGGATCAATCCCTCATCCAATGGAAGAGGCACATTTCATTGAATGGATTGAACTCATCGCAGGAAAAAAGACTTTCAGAGTCAATTTATCCCCTGGGGAAAAACCGGAAGCCGACTTTCCCTTTATTGAGGGACCTGTTACTGTTAGAGAATTTTGTAACGTTCATGGACTTTGGAAGATAGACGTAGCGTAAAGAACATGCTTATTGAGCAATAGTTATTCCAAAAACATGCTTTGCGCCAGCACGCTTTAACACTTCAGTAGCACTTTGAAGCGTTGCGCCTGTGGTAAACACGTCATCAACAAGAAATACAGATGCTCCTTGAATCGAATAGGGATTTCTTTTTTTTATAGCAAACACGTGTTTCATATTTTTAAATCTTTCATTCCGATACCGCATTTCTACTTGTGGTTGTGTTTTTACCACCCGTTCCAATATGCCGGCTTGTATCGAAACTGACAATAATGTTGAGAGACGGTGTGCAATTATTTCTGCTTGATTAAATCCTCGAACTCGTTGCCGTGATGCATGAAGAGGAATAGGAATCAGCATCACAGCATGCTCAGTTTTTATAATTTTATTGATAAGCAATTGTTGTTTTTCTGGAATGCTTTGTAATACATCCCCTGCAATACGAAAGGCTAAGCGATATTTAATCCCTTTAATTGCCTTTTGAATGATGCCCCTATATGGATAAAAACTTATTAGTCCATCAAGCCCATATTTGGTCTGACACCACGGATGTGTTCTTCCATCAGGAGTTACTTTTTCACATTTTGGACATTTTAAAACGGAGAGTGGTGGAAGAGAACGCAAACAGTTTGTACAGCAGTACGTTCCAAACGTACCACATCCAAGACAAAATTTTGGATATATTACATCAAGAAGGGACATAAAAATACGGCGGTATATAGATTGTTCCTATATATTCGCCGTTTTTCTTAAGTGGAGATGCCGGGGGTGAGCCCGGGTCCAAAAACGCAAATAACAAACATCTACAAGCGTAGTCTATTTCATTTCCTATTTACCTAAATATAGACAAAAAAGTAAACAGGGTGTGACTGAAATAAACACCAAAATCGAACCAGTCATTTCGATTTTTGACGTTCCAGCTATATTGTCACCCTTACGCTACTCGCTGGAAAACAGGAACGAAAGGATGATTCCTTATGCTCGTGCGTATGCAAAAGCGCGGGAACTCTTGAATGCTAACGCCTGCTCAAGTTGAGCAAGTTTCGCTTCAAGTTTACTGATGGTTGTATCAGCATGTATTTTTTGATACCTGATTATCGACAATGTATCCATGTCGGCTTGCCATCTGTCAAAGTGCATTTCTGTCGAATCGTACATCCCCTTATTTTATCTTTCCCCGAAATTCTCTTTCCAATTCTCTTCGTAAGTCGGCGTTTTTCAAAATTTCGCGTTTTTCGTATTCTTTCTTCCCACGAGCTAACCCGACTTCTAGCTTCATTTGGGGGCCTTTAGTATACCAAGAAAGAGGTATTAAGGTCAATTTAGCGCTTTCTAGCTTGCTTTGGAGCGAAATAAGCTCCTTTTTGTGCAACAAAAGCTTTCTTGTCCGTTTTGGATCGTATCCAAGCGGTCTGGCATAGCTATATTGCACAATATCGGCATTAATCAGGAAAGCTTCTCCTCCAAGTATTTTAACAAATGCTCCTTCAAGTTTCCCATGCCCTAATCGCAACGATTTAACCTCGGCGCCCGTCAAAACAACACCAGCTTCTATCCGGTCCACGATGGTATATTCAAATGGTGCTTTTTTGTTGATGATATTCATATCAGTTCTTATTTTAGGTCAATGCCAAACATTGTCCCATTTCCAACAAGAAGCAGTATTTTACCTTGTTTTTCTGAAACAACCAAATTTGTGGGAGCAATATCTCCCTTCCAAACATATTGAGACAAATACATACCATCTTTATCCAATACCACAACCCGTTTGTTTTGACTATCTAATACATAAATATTGTTCACACTGTCACTGGTATATACCACAAGTTGTTGACCGAATGCTGGATCCACCCCTTTGGGAATAAACGTATTTTCTTTTCCCTGCGTGAATCGCATGATTTTTCCATCTGTTGTTCCTAACCAAACAGAACCATCAATAGAAAGTCCGGTTGCTTTGGATAAGTCAGGAAGCGTATCAGGATTTAAATATTCTTTGATATCTGAAAATCCTGTTTCCGTCGCAACATATTTCCAAATTCTTCCTTTTTCGGTATCAAGGAGATATAAATTTCCTCCAAAGGAAACCATGGCCGTAATTTTTCCCCAATCGCTACTTTTTTTAACCACATTTTGCTTTGTTGTTTTATCTAATAATGCTATTGCATTAATCCCATCTGCAAGTAACGCGTATCCCGTACTGCCGTGAATTGCAACCGATCCGAGCGTGTCATATCCTATTCCACCTGCAACAATTTGCCCAGTTTTCCCCAGAAGAGACAAACTATATACAGCTTTCTGTTTTGCATCTCCTAAAATCATCGTGTCATCAATCAGTGCAACGGTATTTACCACCCCTCCACTTTTTAACAGTGCAGCATCATAAAAAAGGGTTGGTTCTTCTGTATATGCATGCATCGCCTGTGTAAGTGCACTGTCAATTTGTGCATACAGTTCTAACACGCGTCGACCTTCTTTTGTTTTAGCTGTAACGATTTCTTTTAATGGAGTAAGTTCTGTTTTTGCAGTAACTAATCGCTCTCGTCCTTTAACAGGATTTAGCTCCATGAGTGCTGAACCCTCTTCATATACTCGTTGTACTTCTGTCATGATCGTTGTTACCTGTTTATCCGTTTTCATAGAAAATTCTTTTTGTATTCCGAAAAGAACACTTCCAATAAAGAGAATAAGAAGAAGCATGGTTACACTCACTTTTGGATTTTTGAGTTTCCGTCCCCAAACAGCGATATGACGCTTCATGGTAAGGACCTTCTCATGGGGCCTTGCGTATATAAACCGCTGCACTTTTCCGATTCTTGGTTCAACATCTTCTGGTTTGACAGGTTCAGTTGGAATAATATGTGTTATTTCAAATACCACTGCCGCACTTCCAGCTGATTCTGTTTTTCCGTTTAAAAGAAATGCTAATTTTTCTGCGGCATCAGCTGCTGGAAGATGGTCAAATATACCCATCATTTCCGATTCTGACACGGTAGTTTTACAGGCTTCAGAAATCAAAAGCACAATGTCACCTATCTTCCCTTCTCCTGAAATACTCCCTTCATGATCAAGAAGTTTTGCATATTGTCCGTGTCGTTTTAAATACACCGTACCTGCTCCCCGAATAACCACATACAGCGTTGTTCCAACTGGAACAACGAGAGCAATTGATTTTACCCCTTCCCGCATTCCATCATCAGCAAGTGCTTCCAACTCATGCAGACTCACGATAGATTGATTACAGAATGCTTCCATTTTTCCAATCACCTGCATACCAATGGTTTGCGCAATACCAGCAGCATCCACGACCTCAATTGCTCCATAAACAGAAGGAGTTTTTATCGTTTGTGCCCAATGCACAGAGGTGTTATTTCCGACAACTGAACCAACGGAGGAAATAATATGCATACACGTCCATCGTATCACGTTTTGGGGAAATGATTATAAAATGATAAGTGCCAGAACAACGACAAACAGGGCAGCACCAAAATGTGTAAGTGTAAGAATCCGCAACACCCCTTCAGATTTGTCCGCAAGTACCTTTGACATCAACTGTTCCTGCCTGAACATGATGCCTGCATAAATTGCATAGAGAATTAAACCAATAACGGTTAACACTTTTGCAATAAGCAGTCCGATACTGGTGTATTGTAGTGGTATCATATTTCTTTTTTCATTTTTAATTTTGCTGTGTCACTGATAATATCAGCTACTTCATTTGGTTTCGGCACCCGTTCAAATGCAAAATTTGGCATTTCACCGGCTGTTTGAATCACTACGTCACCATAATTGAATGTTGTTCCGATAAGTCCGCGAGTGCTGTATGAGATATCCTGAACGCGTTCAAGTTGTGTTTCGGCAATATCTTTATACAAAAGATTCACAAAATCAATATCCACAATCCGTTCATTTGTCACGATAAAAATATTGAAAAACCAATATAAAAATTTCGACATCATAAATCCGAATGTTGCGATATACCAAAAGAATGTTCCAATAATGACATATCCAACCGGAACTGGAAATGCTGTAGAAAGCAATTTAATAAGAAGCGGAAATAAAATCGTTGGCGCGAAAACCATAAGAACGCTTAATAGGATCCAAGGAACAAGAGTGACAATGTGTTGACGCAAAAATAATACCACCACTTCATTTTTTTCTTGGGTTTCAAACCTGAGGTTTTTTGGACTTTTGGCAAAAGCGGTAAATAGATTCATGGGCGTTTGTTTATGGTTAAACAGCGTCGACTGGCTTCATTGTACTACTTCCGTTCAACATTAAACAAGGGACCGACAATTTGAATATTGGATGGAGCCCGCAAGTTAAAATAGGTCTTAAAATCATTTCCATTAAACGTACTCGTTTTGCCATCGCCTGATACCGTAACACTGGTCACACGACCAACACCAAAATCTGCATTTACACTAATGTTGGCAATAGTGTTGTATGCGGATCCGCCAAGCTTAGAACGAACGGTACTTGCATCCCACGTATCTGTTCCATCTGGATTTGGTTTATCTGTTTGCACAACATGATTTTGTGCACTGCTATCCTGTTGGACAAGAAGCATGACATTCACAATATCGGCTACTTCATCAGGCTTTAACCATGCAGTTCCATTAGCACTACTTCGACCACCCCAATCACAATAAAACCATGGACTATCTTTATCATATGCATTATTCCGTAAATCGGAAAACCCTGAAAAAGATCCACTCGATGTATCCACCATACGTTTTGTATATCCCGTTGTAGACCACCCAGTTAGATCTCCTGTATTAAATGCATAACCCCCATGTGTTGAAGAAAAAAATGCTTTAATAGGACTGCCCCCCTGAACCATAACTAATCCAGCTGTTGCATTAACGGCGTTTATCCAAGCATTATTGTTATCAGTTTTTGGATCAGGCTTGAATACCTGACATTGTTGCGTTGTGCATATTGATCCAGAACCGTTATTTGTATATGCAAGGGCATAAGATCGAATTGCGATTGCTTGGGCTTTTAATGCTGCGGAATTATTTTCCGTCCATGATGCTGGGACTTCATAAACACGTTGAACATACTCATCAAGTGGATATCCTTTATATCCTTCAACATTAATTGTGGCATCGCGATGCTCTATGGAATCAAAATTATAATATGCACGAAGAATTGTTTCATATCCCTGTCCTGCTTTTGCGCGACCCCATGCACCATATTGATTCAGTCCTACCCTATTTGGCACTCCAAAACTAAAAAATCCAAAAGCCCCATTAAAACCAGAACCAGGGTCTTTTCCATTGGTTAAATCGCTTGAACACCCCCCACCTGAGATGGCAAATAATGGGATACCGAGACCTGCAAGTTTTTGTGCCAAAAAGCTTTGTTGTTTTGCGCTCACTGCAGCAAGCGTTGTACTTAACACGTTTTCATATGAATTTGCAGAATCCACCAACTGCTTAATAGATACCGCTTTTTTATCAACATCTGCCTTCAATGCCGCAAGATTTATCTTCTCTATTTCCAATGCTGCTTTTCTATCTTCTAAATCCTTCACCATGGTTGCCGTTTGCACAATCACTTTTTTATCAGCATTCACGACTGCTTGTTGATATCCATATGCACGCATTGCTGATCCGATACTTGCTGAGGATAAAAATGCAAATAACGGACTCACATTAAACGAATGCATGTAAAACGATCGAATCTTCACGTCTGCTATTGCAAGCAACCCATTTAATTCTTTTTCACCCGCGGCAATTGCAAGTGCCTTTTTTAAGGCTTCATCTTCGATCGCCTTAATTCGAGTTTGAAACGCAGTAATCGCGTTTTGTAGTTTTTGCAGTTCATCAACATGTGGTTTTTTTGCTGCTTCAATCGCACTGATCGCTTGCGAACATTTATCTTTTGCTTTTTGCAACTGATCCCAACAATCAGAACCGCTCGGATCACAATTTGGAACGGTGCACTCTTGAGCATGAGTTGGCGACACAAAAGGAAATGTAAAAAAAAGCAAACAAAGAAAAAATAGTATACCAACTAAGCGTTTCATGCGTATGTCCATTCTATCATGCCCTTTTCTTTAAAGGGGAGCTTTGATACACTTAAAGAGTGAAAAAAGTAGTTTCTTTCATACTTACCTTTGTTGTTGCGGTACTCTTTCTGACTCAAGGGACTCCCATTGTGGCGGCAGATTGCATTCCGAATGGGGAATGTAAACCTCTTGGTAAAACCTGTTGTAGTGGTAATTCTATCGTCGTTGGGCAAAATATTTGTTATTTCAATTTACGGTGTGCTGAAAGTGAAGGAAATAGTATAATAATCCCAAAGACTGCTTGTGAAATCCTTCCTAACCCAGCAGATCAAACACACTGTAAAGATTGCATGAAAACGAATACAAAAGTGTGGACAGCAATCGGTTGCATTGATGCAACAGCAATTGGATTAGTTACTACCCTTTCAACCTTAGGCGTAGGCATTGCAGGAGGAATCGCCTTTCTCCTGATTTTATTTGGAGCACTTCAAATTATGATGTCAGCAGGAAATCCTGAAAAACTTAACGCAGGAAAAGAACTTGTCAACGCAGCTATCACAGGACTCTTGCTCATCATATTTTCCATTTTTCTGTTGCAACTTATAGGCGTAAAAATATTAGCTATTCCAGGTTTCAAATAATATGCATTTATTACTTGCACAAAAAGTAGAATTTCCAGGTGGAACCACTTATGTAGGCCCGTTAGGAAATACCACAAAAACACTCGGAGATATTCTGAGCGGTATCTTTAAATTCGCTCTCCCAATAGCTGGCATCGGACTTCTCATTATGATAATTAGCGCAGGTTTTACACTTTTAACAAGCGCTGGCGATACAAAAAAAATGGAAAAGGGGAAACAAACACTGACATATGCCATCGTAGGATTCATTGTTATTTTTGTCGCCTTCTGGTTAACTCAGCTTCTTGGCATTATTTTTGGCATCAGCGCTATAGGAAATATATTTAAGTAAATTTACTTACCAAATCTTCTTTGTCGAGAATGAAATTCTTCAATTAATTCATCTAATTTTTTTGGTATAAATTCTGGCATATACCAAGAAGGAAATGATAACTCACTATATTCACTTTGCCATAACAAAAATCCAGATAACCGTTGTTCTCCACCTGTTCTGATGATGAGTTCCGGATCTGGAATTCCCCCAGTATCAAGCGCATTTCCAAACGTCTCTGTTGTCATTTCTTTAAAATTTTTAATTTTCTTTATTGCTCGAATCACTTCATCGCGTCCGCCATAATTTAGTGCAAAAATTGCCGTTATCCTCGTATTATTCTTTGTTTGCTCAATGACTTTGGTGATGGCGTCTTTAATGTCAGGCGAGAACTTGGAAATATCACCAATCACCCTAATTTTCACGCCTTTTTCATGTAATCTCCCCCAGCGATTTTGAATAATATGGTGAAATAGTTTCATAATGGCAGATACTTCAGCACTTGAACGGTTCCAATTTTCTGTTGACCAGGCCCACAGTGTTATGTATTTCACACCCTTATTAGCGGCGTGTTCTATTAGTGGTTCAAGTATTTCATCTGCAACTTTTCTATGCCCCTCAATCGTTGGCAACCCCCGCTCTTTTGCCCACCGCCGATTTCCATCCATGATAATTGCAATATGTTGTGGGATGATCTTTTTTTCTTCCATATTAAAATAGATGACTTGAAATACTATGTGCTCCTAAACACGGTTCATTTACAATAATAGATTGTACACCGTTTATTCTCTTCATTTCTTCCACAATGATTTGTTCCTCTTCACTTCTGCAAATGATGTGTACATTAGGACCAGCGTCTATCGTAAAGTAAGCTGGAAATCCTTTTGCTCGAAGTGCATACACTCCTTCCATAACCCGCAATGTCGTATCATTCCAATAAAATAACGGGGGTTTTTGCGTCATCATGACACAATGCATTGAAATTGCATCTTCTTCGATAATGCTACCAAGTGTGTTAATATTTCGTTCTTTTATAGCCTGTTGCACGCGCCCAATTTTTTCTGGTATTCCCAATATCCGTTCTTGCCAATAAGGGCTGGTTCGTATATTCTCCATTCCCTCCGTGCTTGATATTTTTTTTGCTTCCGTTGAAACAACACACAAGATGTCACGTATATCCCACCACGTTGATGGAACAAAAGATTCTGCATAAGAATCAGACGATTTTTTTCCAGCATGCCACCAAGAAAATCCGTCAGGAATACTTCGACATGCAGACCCTGATCCAATACGAGCAAGTATAGTTACCGCTTTTTCTGAAAGACGAAGGTCAATTGCTTGTGTCGCTGCAACGGTGAGTGCTGCAAATCCGGATGCAGATGATGCAATTCCTGTTCCTTTTGGAAAAGAATTTTTCGTTACTACACGAGCATATATTTTTTTGTGAGCAATACGTCGAACCCGATCCAGATGCGTTGTTATCCGTTCGATTTCTTTTTCTGAAATTGTTTCTCCACTAAATGTAATGTCGTCTTTCTCAAACGCAGAAGAAAATTCCACCGTTGTTGTTGTTGCTGCTCCGCTTAAATTCATGGAAATGGAATCATTGAGTGGTATTCGAAATTTTTCTGACCGTTTGCCCCAATATTTTATAAACGCGATATTTGCTGGTGCAACCACCGTTATTTTTATCATTGCTCTATCCGTACCCCTTCCGTATGGATACTCACGGGAACAACAATACCACCTACTGAAATAATTGCCTGTTCAATAATTTTCTTTTTTTCCGTTAGGGTCAGTGCAATCATACAATCGCCGCCTCCTGCGCCCGATAATTTTGCACCGTAGGCCCCTGCTTTGTTTGCCGCATGAATCATTACCTCAAGTTTTTCAGTGCTTACTCCAAGATCACGCAAATATTCTTGATTGAAATTCATAAATTTCCCAACAGTTTCCCAATCTTTTTTGTCTCCTGCAGTTTTGGCCTGCATCACGAGTTTTGCAATTGCTTCAAAAATTCTATTTACCCGTTCTGGTTGTTCTTCTTTCTTTTTTGCGATCTCTTTTACAATGGTTGGTGTATCTGCTTTCATTCCCGTATATCCAACAACCAGTGACACATCATTATTTAAATCCCATGCTAGTTGGTCTAAAATTTTTCCGCCTTTTGTATAAACGATCGTTCCACCATATATTGCTGCGGCAATGTCAAATCCAGAACCTACACCTTGAATTGCAAGCACGGTTTGATATGCAAGATCAAACAACATTTTTGTATCAAGAGATTGTTTAAAAAGGGTTGCAATTGCATACAGTGTTGCAACAGTAACCGCTGATGATGATCCGAATCCATAACAGTTAGAAAAATTGCTGTGGGTGGTTAAACGTAAACCATGATGCGTAATGTTCCATGCCTTACATCCTTCAATAATTGCCTGATCCACAAATCGGGTGTCCTTCACCTGTGGCGCATCAATAGTTATTTTTTCATCCTGTGTTTCTTCAATTGACACAGATAACCGTTCAGACACCGCGGTTACAATACAGGGGTATCCGTACACAACGGCATGTTCCCCCATAAGCATAAGTTTTCCTGGTGCTGAAACAGTCAACATATTTCTTATTCCTTTCGGTCAAGACGAACGCCTGCTTCTCCTAATACAATGTTTTCAATAGGATAACCAAATTTTTTTGTTATGTTTTCCAAAATCTTCTTCTTTTTATGATAGCAGAGAAGAAACCCAACGCCTTCCTTTTTTCCGCCGCCACCTAGAATTTTTACTGCTCCCCCTGATGCTTCAATTGCCCGTATACAAGGAATAATTGTTTTGCCAACAACTCCCATTTTTTCAAGTGTTTGTTCACCCTGTTTAAGTGCATTCAGTAACATTGTCTCATTTTCTTCTTTTATTGCTACTGCAATTTTTTTCACTTGTTCTTCATTTTCTAGGAACAATCGTTTCATTTTTTCTGGATTCTTATTTACTTTTATTCGAACGAAAGCAACCATCTCTCCAGTTGTTTCTTTTGGCTTCCCGGTATTTACAAGGACAAAATGATTTAATGATTTAGGAATGGCTATATCAAGTTGCCATATGCTTTTTAAAAATTCTAATTCTTTCCGGAACCAGATCATTCCCCCCATGGTCACTATGGTATTATCTCCACCAGATGGATTTCCATGTTGCTTTTTCTCTACCTCATAGGCAATTTGATTTATTAAATTTGGATTCCATATTTTTTTTATGAAATAAATAACAGCAGCAACGATACCAACGGCTGCTGCTGCAGATGACCCTAAGTGAAATCCTGCAGGGATATTTGATGTGATGGTAATCCGCATTGGAGGGAGCGTTTCCATATGCAAATATTTTTTTACCTGTTCAAGTGCATACGACACATACTTTTTTGATTCCAACGTGATAATTTCAGTTTTTTTTGCGGATTCAATTGATATAGACATGCGTTTATTGATTGCCGCAAGTAGCGCCGGTGTCCCATATACCACCGCATGCTCTCCCATCAAATGAATTTTTCCTGGAACAGAAACTGTTATCATACTGGTTTTACTTTCATGCCGTATGGAATCACCCCGTCAGCAGTTGTATCAATTGTCCGACGAATAACCGTAATCACTTTTTGTTTTGTGTGCAATTGTTTCTCGTCCCAATCAACAACCTGTGCAGTAATAGTTGGTCCTTTATCAAGAACAACCACCGCAAGTGGATACGGTGCTTGATTACTAAATCCTTCAGGTGGCACGCGGATAATGGTCCAGACTAAAATACTGCCGGTTTTTCCGACGAGTTTCGCTGTGTGTTTTTGATTTCGCCAAATTTTAACAGGGCTTATCATATTTTTATTTTTGTAAAATGTGAACAACCGCGGTTGCGCCACTTCCCCCAACGTTATGTGCAAGTCCAATTTTTGCATCATGAACCTGCCGTTTTCCGCACGTTCCTCGTAATTGGCTGGTAATTTCAACAATTTGTTTTACACCAGTTGCACCAATTGGATGACCACACCCTTTCAGTCCTCCTGACGAATTCACAACAACTCCCGGTGCAGTTCCAAGCGTGTATGTACCATGTTCCATCTCTCTTCCAACTTCTCCTTTTTTTCCAAATCCAATATCTTCAATGGCAAGAATTTCTGCAATGGTAAAACAATCATGTACTTCCGCAAGATGAATATCTTTTTGACCAACTCCAGCTTGGATAAATGCATGTTGCGCTGCTTGTTTGGTTGCAGAAAGCTCAGTTAAGCTTTTCCTCCCCGCAAGTCCCAACGTATCTGTTGCTATTTGGGAAGCAATGATATGCACTCCTTTTTTGTTTTTTGTGTCTTTCGTAAGGACAATTGCTGCGGCGCCATCTGTTACTGGAGAACAATCCAAAAGTTTCAATGGGTCTGCAATACAAGAACTGCGCAGTACGTGATCAACGGTAATTGTATTCTTATATTGTGCATTTGGGTTTAAACTTGCATGAAAATGATTCTTTACTGCAACTGCTGCCATTTGTTTTTCTGTTGTACCAAATTTTTCCATATGCGCCCGAGCAAGCATGGCATAGAGTCCCGGGAATGTTGCACCTGCAAGTCGCTCTTCATTACTTCCCGCCCCCATCAATGCAGAGCTTACTTCTTCCGGTTTGTGATCCGTCATTTTTTCTACCCCAAGTACTACGACGGTATCGTACTGTCCAGACAGAATACTCATGACACCGGCTTGTACTGCCAGTCCGCCAGATGCACACGCTCCTTCAACAGTATATGCAGGAACAGAAAGTCCCAGCTCTTCAGAAAATAATGCGCCAAGATGACCCTGCATTCCCAGCATTCCTGCAAGCATATTTGCAACAAACAATCCTTGAATTGATTTCTTTTCAACACCGCTATCAGCAATTGCCATTTCCACCGCAATCTTCGCAAGCGACCGCGGAGAGGCTGACCATAATTCTCCAAACTTTGTAATACCGATTCCTGCAACGGTTATGTTCATATTTTGTGTGTTTGTTTTAGATATCCAAGATAATCGACAAAGCTTTTCTGTTCCACTTGTTGCATCACTAGACCTTGCTGCTTTTTTCGTTTTGCCTGCAACGCAGTAATGTTTGCTGTTGTTTTCCATAAAAATGCGTCGCTCCCTGCACCTGATCCGTAGGACACCATAAATATTTTTTTGTTTGGTTTTGCAATATCGAGTACCGCAGCAAGCCCCATCATGGCTGATGCAGAATAGGGATTGCCGATATAATCAACAGTCAAAGACGGAGCCAATTGTTTCTCGGTAAATCCCAACCGTTTTGCAACTTCACGAGGGAATTTTCCATTTGGCATATGAAAAATACAGTAATCAATATCTTTAGGCTGAATACGCACTTTTTTCATCAATTGGTTTGCTGCTCCCATAACGTGTGCAAAATATGCAGGTTCTCCAGTAAATCTGCCTGCATGTGACGGATACCGAATTCCATCACGCCGCCAAAAATCTGGTGTGTCTGAAGAATAGGATGTGTATGACAACAACGATGCAATCGTCTTTGTTTTCCCCATCAACATTGCAACTCCTGCAGAAGCGGAAGTATATTCCAACGCATCGTGAGGTTTGCTTTGTGCGGTATCTGCACCAATGGCCATACCATAGGTTATTTGCCCTGAGGAAACCAAACTGGCAATCATTTGCATGCCGGCAGTTCCTGCTTTACATGCAAATTCCAAATCCGATGCCAAATACTTGTTTCCAATTTCAAGCATCTCCCCAACAATAGTTGATGAAGGGTTCACTGCATATGGATGGCTTTCTGATCCAATAAGCAAAGCTTCAATATCTGCTGGGATCCCATGAAAATTTTTCAGACTTTGCAGTGCTGCCTCTACCGCTATGGTTACTGCATCTTCATCCACACCGGGAACCGTTTTTTCTTTTACCCCAAGGACACCGATAATATCAGCGGGATTTTTCTTCCATGCAGAAGCTATATCGGTAACTCTCACCCGATATTTTGGTACATATGTTCCGTATGAGACGATGCCAATCATATCTGTATTATTTCTTTCCTCTTGCCAGCTTTATGTGTGCTTTCGCAAGCGTTCCTTCAGCCAAGCTCGCCAGGAGTGAAATTTCTCCAGCAAGCACCGCTGCCCCAATAATTCCTACAAATTGTTTTTTGTCTTTTCCATATACGCCAAGAATTTGTAATGCTTCTTTTTGCGTGGCAAGTTCGGTCCCGCCACCCACAGTGCCCACCAAAAGGTCCGGCAAATACACACTCACATATAAATCTTTCCCGCGAACTTCCGTCGTGGTGATACCAATTGAACATTCTATAACATGTGCGATGTCCTGGCCTGTTGCCAAAAAGACCGCTGCTAGGACATTGGCAAATTGTGCGTTATAGCCCATCGAACCACTCATCACGCTTCCCATCATGCATTTTGAAATCCAGACGTCATATATATTTTGCGCCGTTGTTTTAAGTATGCTTTTTATTACTGTTTCCGGAATAACAACTTCTGCCCACACTTTTGAGCCACGCCCCTCAATTGCATTAAGCCATGATGGCTTTTTGTCGACACAATAGTTTCCGGATAATGAAACGCAAACAATTCCTGTTTTTTCTTCGATATATTGTGCAATTTTTTCTGTGGCAATGGTTACCATGTTTAAGCCCATGGCATCTTGTGTATCAAACACAAAACGAACAAACCGATATTGTCCAACACCACGGGAAAATATTTTTTTTAGTGTACAGTGATTCGATGTAACTCGAACAAGTTGTTGCATTTCTTTAAGATGCGCATCCAAAAATATGTTTAGTCGATCGCTTTCCTTCAAATTTTTTGTGTAAAATACCGGACCACGTGTTGCCCCAACATCATAGCTATCCACGACCGCTCCTCCACTTTCAACAATTGCTTTACATCCCCGATTAATAGATGCAATAAGCGCACCCTCCGTTGTGGCAAGTGGAAGATATACTTCCTGAAATGGTGACTGCAACGTTCTATATTTGAGTGGGCCTGCAACACCGAGTGGAACTTGCGTTACCCCAATCATGTGTTCACAGTGCCGTGTTGCAGCCATTTCTTCATCCAGTGAAAAGGAGCCAGTGTTAGCAAGAGAAATATGTAAGTATTTTTCAACTTCTTTTCGTCTTCTGGATACTGACTCTGTTTTATTTAATTTCATATTATATAAATGGAATTTTAAAAATCCCTAAGTGATACATCCCAAGACTATAAAATACCATTACGCTTCCAACAATTCCACATACAGCAATAATTCGAAACAGGTCGAGCCGCATACCAAACCGTAATGTAAGATAGGTAAGCATCGCCTTCCAGAAAAAAAGAACGGTTGAAAAAGATAGATATAACGCGCTAAACAATATACCAAGTGGTCTTCCTGTTCGCGGTGGTGGAAACAGCACATAAAGAAGCGACGTAATTAAAAACCACAGCAGGGTTGGTACAAGGGTATATCCCCACGCAAGCGCAAGTGAACGAAACGTTCCTTTTCCCTTCATGATTTTTGCAACACACCACAATAATGAAACCGTCACCCCATAGGTCACACAAACCGAAATGGCAAGAATAATAAATTGTTTTGTTAATACAAATGGACGAAATGCTGCAGTTTTTACCAATGAGGCAATTGCAAAATAACATGCAAGGAGTACGGAAAGCGGAACCAATTCCCACAAGGAGCCGTGATTAACAATCCGGCGGTATGTTTCGTATGGGCGAGTAACAAGACCAATGGTTGTTCTTGCAAATCCAATACACCCACGTAAGGTATGTCCCTTCATATATAGTATTTGTCGTAACAGGACGTTAAAACCCTCGCTGCAGAAGGCTCACCAGGGAAGCAATAGAAGGCCCTAAAAGAAACACAACACCGCAAACAAGAATACAGCTTAACAAAATCAACGTTGGAATAGGCATGATTTTTAATCGATGGGTAACCTGTTTATACAGTCCAGTCAATGGCCCAACCGTCTGTGGCGTCAACTCTGTCGTTTCTCTCCACCGAGAAACCAAATTTTTGTATTTAAATGTGTTCATGGGTTTTGACAAATGCTTTTTTTGCACGAAACAGCATCGATTCTGCACTTTTTAAAGTAACTGCGAGTTTTTTTGCGATATCCGCAACCGGCATGTTTAATATATATCTGGAATACAGAACATGCTTGTATTGCGGGAGCAATTTATTTAATGTTTTATGCAATTCCTCACGTAACACAACTTCATCAAGCGCTTCTTCGGGATTTAATAAGGGAGAAACTAAACCTTCCACTTCTGGTAGTTGGGAAAATACCACATTTCGTATCTTTTTTTTACGATAGTAATCAATAATTTTATGGTTACAGATTGACTGCAAAAACGTGTTCATTTGACAGTTGCCTTGAAAATCACGAATAGCATCCAAAAATGCATAGAGTGTATCCTGTAAAATATCTTCCCCATCATTTGGATTTTGAATTTTTGTTTGGATAAACCTGCGCAATTTTGGCGCGTAAGTAATATAAAACTCGTGGAGGGCGTGTTCGTCACGAGCAAGTATTCGAGAAATCAGTTTTGCATCGTCCATACCGTGCTTCATACTATACCATGAAATGCCCTTCTTGTGTTTCTAACGCAGATTTCGTACACTTTTGAATATGGAACCAATTCCAACAGTTAATATTGGACAAGTATTTGCTCCCGCCAAATCATTTCCTACCATCGGGTCTTTTGTTAATGTTATCCTTAAAAACGCCTTCGTTATCGCAGGCGTTATTTTCTTAGTTTTATTGATTTTTGGAGGTTTTAGCTTTATAGTATCAGCAGGTAGCGGGGATGCAAAAAAAGCAGAACAGAGTAAACAAGCACTGACATCAGCAGCAATTGGGCTTGTTCTTATTTTTGCTTCCTACTGGATCATACAGATTATTGAAATAATTACCGGAGTAACCATTTTACCAAAATAATATGTTTATCGAACGCATTTTTGCTCTAGCAGACACGTCAGCAACTGACATTATCGGAAAAATTTCAAATCCCCTTCCGTATGCCGACGTCAGAGGTGGTGGTTTAGTCGTATTTTTATCCAATCTCCTTCGTCTTGTCTTTGTGGTTGCCGGGATTTACGCATTCATCAATTTAATTATTGCTGGTTTTGAATATATGAGCGCTGGTGGCGACTCAAAAGCACTCACCAAAGCCTGGGGAAGAATTTGGCAAACACTCCTTGGACTTGCCATTATTGCGGGATCGTTCGTTCTTGCTGCCTTATTTGGATACATATTATTTGGAGATGCAATGTTTATATTAAAACCAGTTATTTATGGCCCATCAGCCGTCACACCTTAATATGGATAGACTTCTCGCACAGCAGGCCGTACCACTCACAACCGATCGCATTGGCGGATCTGGTCTTGGTCCTTTTGGAACCGGAAGTTTTAATGCTGGTAACGTCATGACGAAATTTACCGGAGCGATCTCTGCCATTATTGGTCTTTTAACTGTTGTTGCAGCTATATGGTTTTTCATCCAAGTTTTACTTGGCGGTATTAGTTGGATCACTGCTGGAGGAGATAAAGCAAAACTCACGGAAGCACGTGATAAAATATCCAATGCATTCATCGGATTGGTCATTGTTGTTGTAGGATGGGCTATTGTTGCGCTTGCAGGCCAATTCTTTGGATGGACAAATATTTTATCACCGAATATAAATAGTATTATTTTTAAATAATCATGGGACAACAAATACTTGCACAAATTACGAATCCCGTTCTCCCACCACTTTTGGGGTCTGGAACAACTGAACAAGGAGGAACCGTCATTGGAAAATTAGTCAGTAACATTGCAGGGCTTCTTTTTATTTTTGCATTCTTTCTCACATTTATGTATCTTCTCCTTGGCGGCATTCAATGGCTCACGTCTGGCGGAGACAAAGCACAACTGGAACAGGCACGAAATAAAATAACGAATGCAATGATTGGACTGATTATTGTTGCAGCAGCATATGCGATATTCACGCTGATTGGACAATTTTTGGGTATCGACATCAAAGCACTCAAAATTCCATCGTTTGGTGGTTGATTGCTGATTTACAGTGAGTACCGTATAATAAAATAAGCATTGTTCCTATTTTGTACTAATTGTAAAGTAATTTAAGGAGGTGACGTATGTTAGAAAAACTATTTGCAGCTGATCTTACTGTTGCACAACCAACGGGTATCCGCATTACCGATGTTGGACAACTAATAAGTGCAGTTGTCGGAACACTCCTTATTTTGGCCGCACTCATGGCATTTTTGTTCTTGATTTTGGGTGGTCTTCAATGGATTACCTCAGGTGGAGACAAAGCAGCCATGGAAGCAGCACGAAATAAAATTACTCATGCAATCGTTGGACTTATTATCGTCGGAGCGGCGTGGGCAATTATGATGTTGGTGCAGAGTTTCTTAGGCGTCAACATCATCGGTTCTCAAGGAATTAACCTTCCAAAACCGTATTAATTTGTTAAAAATAAGAGTATATTCAAAAATCCCCCTTTGGGGGATTTTTGATATCTGGTATACTTAACATCATGAACACCCTTGCGCAAGCAACTTCTAATTGGGTTGGCCTGGAAAAGGCTGGGCCTAATGGACCAGCGGATGTTGCAACCATTTCATCGCTAGTTTCGGTATTTGGCAATGTGATACGTGCTGTTACTGCATTTGCTGGCGTTGTCTTATTTGTCATGCTGGTCATTGGAGGATTTACCTTCCTCTTTTCCGGCGGTGACCAAAAAAAACTAGAAAAAGCCAAAGGGACCATTTCCAATGCGATTATCGGCCTTGCACTTCTCGTTGGTAGCTATCTTATTCTTCTTATTATTCAAAAAGTTACCGGCATTCAAAACTTGACGATATTTCAAATTTATAAAACGCAATAAATCTTGACGCTTGTTGCAAAGTAACAGATAATACCAATATGAAACGGTCCTTGTATTACGTGATTTTCTTTCTCTTTACCCTTTTCTTACTGCCTCTTCGTGTGCACGCACAAGAGACCAGTTGGGTGGACGCGGGTTATGCAGAAAGCATGAGCGCAGCTGCAAAACAATCTGATGTTAACGCTGCTGCTCATGTATCAAATGTAAACACTAATAACTACTCAGATTTTGTGAGGCGTGTCTTAGGACCTGTTCCTGGGCTGACAGTATCTGCTGCGGATATGAATACTCCCTATGCAGAGGCGATGCGGCAACAAAGTGCCATGGCTGGATTATCTAACTATATCTATACCATGTATGCAAATCCGCCCGCATCAACATATGCCTTTGTGCAAGATATGGGACAAACCCTTGGGTTTATGCCCAAAAAAGCATATGCGCAAGGCATAGGTTTTTCTGGACTTGTAACACTCCTTCCCATTTGGAAAGCGTTCCGAAATATTAGCTACGCGCTTCTTGCAATCATCATGGTTGTCATTGGATTTATGGTGATGTTTCGAAAAAAGATTGATCCAAAAACTGTTGTAACAGTCCAAAATGCGCTCCCAAAAATCGTCATCACCCTTATTCTTATTACCTTCTCCTATGCGATTGTTGGAATTTTAATTGATCTTATGTATGTTGTCCTTATTCTTGGGGTTCAACTTATTGTTAATGCAAGTCCCACAGGAATGTTTGATGCTGGACATATTACGCGCATCTCCAGTAGTAGTTTTTCCGCTGTCAACCGAGGTCTTCTTGCAGGATTTAACTCATTACCCGACCTCATGGCTTTTCTCTTTCCTGGCCAATCACAACTTGGTTATTTTGCTCTTTTTAATCCAGTCTATGATGTAGTGGGAGTATTAATCTTTGTTCTTTTATCTCTTGCTTTTCTCTTTGGTGGAGTTCGCCTCTTTTTCATGCTTTTAAACGCATACATACAAATCATTATCAGTCTTATTACCGCTCCTATTCAATTACTGCTCGATGCTGTTCCAGGAGGAAATGGGTTTGCTTCGTGGATAAAAAATCTTATTTCTCATCTCATCGTTTTTCCAATCACTGCCATTTGCATAACTGTAAGCTGGTATTTAATTGGTACATCTACAAAAACCTGGACTCCTCCAATGTTGGGAACCGGTAGTGGAGGTGTTGGAGGGCTTATTGGTCTTGGTATGCTTTTTATCATTCCAAATATCGTCAAAGGAATCCAAGAATCACTTAAAGCAAAACCAATGGTTCCGATGGGTGCAGGAGCTGCATTAAGCCCAATTACTGGAGCATTCCAAACGGGGACACAAGCGGTATCTGGTTTCTATTATGGACAATCAATTCTGCAGAATCTGAAGACAAAACCCAAACCTCCTTCAGCCTAAGCTATTGGTTATTATTTCTTCTTTTCGTCTTCCATGGATTTTGTTGCACCTGCTAACATGGATGTAACAGCGGCCAATGAACCACCAATAATCAAAATTTCAAGCGCCGCTGCGATACGGCTGGCTCCTATGTCTTTTCTAAATTTCTTCATATTATATGGACCGAAGTCTTTTCCGTCTATGATTCTTTGTCCTGGTATAACTCTTGTCCCCCCAAGTAAATCTGCAAATTTCACCATATTATTGGCACTCCAAAAATCTGCGCTATTTACACCCATTTTTTCCTGCGCTATGGACATAGGAATACCCAGTTTTGGTAAAATTCTTCCAATAAACGGAATTTCCGCAAGATTTCTTTGTCTATAAATGTCCGCTGTTGCTGTTGCCCATATAT
The DNA here is from genome assembly GCA_903821745.1 of Candidatus Gottesmanbacteria bacterium. Lineage (GTDB taxonomy): Bacteria > Patescibacteriota > Microgenomatia > UBA10105 > UBA927 > CAIJMI01. The sequence continues at coordinate 110,110 of CAIJMI010000004.1, read as the reverse complement.
ATGCAAATTTAGCTGCCTCCTTGGGATCATGTCCTTTTTCTGATTGTCCAATTTCGGCAATAGCTTTTACCAAATCTTCCATTTTTGGTTTTCCCACAAGCTTATGAAAATAGTCCATCATTAGTTTTACTGTTTTTGCCCGAGTTAAATTATCTCCTCCACGACGCCCCCAATGACGATCTCCAAGCGTGTCTAAATCTAAATATCTCCATTGAGTATCCTCAGTGCCAAGATGAACCTGAATTCGTTGCTGAAGCATTTCCTTTAATGGCATAGCGGCATTAGATGATGCGGCATTCTCAATAATGGATTCCAAATTGTTGATATTAGAAAAGATTATCTCACTGGGCTTAAGAACCGCATCGTTCCCCTGAATTCCAAGCTCTTGTCTAATTTCTAATGCATCGAAACCTCGACCTCCATCTCCAACTGCTTTCCCCAATATTTCTCGTTGAGTCTTTTTCCAAAATTCCGTTGCCTGTCTTCTTCGTGTTTCTTCGGTAATTGTTAGTTTTCCATTGGGCCCATCAATAATAATGTCTCCAACGATACATCGTTCAAAATCTGACAATTCAATATCTCGCGGAAATTCTCCACTATTCATTGCATATCGCATTACAGAACTTAAATCACTATCAACGACTGAAATCCGTTCCATCAATAAACGTTTATCCGTGCTAATTGACCGCATTGATGCAACATCTCGTTCCACCACCAAGTCAGTAAGACCGTATGCTGCTAAATCTTCAGGAAGAAAAATATCATGTAATATTTTGCTTTTTAATTTTCCTTGATGTGTTCTACCATCTAAGGATCTGTATTCAATTTTTTGGGATGCGGCAGCGCCTAAGGGATTTCTTAAAATGCTTTGAGACCAAATCAGCGTTTTGTATGCCTTGGTTTCTAATTCCACACCCCGCTTCCATTGATTATTTTCCCCCCAATGTCCTTCGCCAAACCGTGCGTTTGTCCACTCTTCATCCATTTGCCTTTTTGTCCATCCTTGATGTGCATTAGCTTTCTCAAATCGCGCTTTAACCTTTTCCTCTGCCCAACCTCCAGCCAAAGACAATCGCATGGAACCACCAAGCCGTTCGTTTTCTTTGAATGTCCAATCAAGCGTCGCATCTTTCGTTCCCCACATAGATAATGGACCGAACCTACCTGAAAAGCTAAAGTCGTTTACCATATCCATTATTCGTCCAGCGTTTGGTCCGAACTTTGCTTGAAGTTGTTTTTCGCTTGCACCACCCATGACTAAATCAATAACTTCCTTAAATTGATCCATGTTCCAATTAAACGGTTTTCCATCGGCACCAAGAAGCGCATTGAAAAAAGGAACATGTAATGTATCACCAAAACCATACATTTCAAACCATTCGGAAAGCGGATTTGTCCACCGAGTTAATCCTCCATAAGCCTTGCTAGAAAAACCAGATCTAGATCCTGATTCAGCTTTTGGACCCACCCCTGGAGTACGCGTGAAAGCGTAAAGCTCTATGGTTCTATTTGTAATAATACCAACGCCTTTTGCTAAACGAAGGGTTGCTAATAATCGAAGTTCTTTTTCCTCTTCAACTAAAGTATCAAAATGAAATGCGTTGTCTGAACGAAGAAAAGTTCTCCCGTTATTTTTTGGGTCCACTTCAGGAATACCAGTTTGAGGATTTCTCACATAGTCTCTTACTGCACCACTTCTCATTCGTTGATTAAAAAATTGTAATGTTAAATCATCAATATATGTCCTTTGTGTTCTTGGATTATATCGTGAAAGCTCACCTGGAATGGTGCCGTCGTTTGCATCGCGAACAAATTTTATGGCCAATTCCATACATTGCGTCATATCCTCAACAAGAGGATCTGACATTGCTTCAACAGCAAATTTATTTTCAAAATAACCAAGGGTTTTTTGTAAATTCTCTACATCGCCAGCGGGATGCCTTGCCCAAAATTCCGTATCTGATAAACGTAATATTGTGTCATAAAGATTCTGATAATGTGCCTGAACACTGGAACCGATTTTCCTTTCTACTCCCGTACGAGGATCAACTTCGACAGCTTGAGAGTATGCGGACATCAGAATGTCCATATCCACTTGATCATAAAGATTAATTTGTTTATGCGTCTCTTCGTTTGGATTTAACAGGATCTTTTTAATACGGTCATAAAACAATTTATCACGCAAACTTGCTGCGTTTGGACCCCTTATAATTTGATTTAATTCATTTGGACTAAATTGCAATCTGTCACCATTCATCGTACAAAATGTTTCATAAATACGTTTTTTCACTCTTTCAAGATATGCCTCTTCATCTGGAGATATTAAATGCGCCTGTGATCTTCGTAGTTCTTCTATTTCCGTCCATGCTTCTGATATTTCTCTAGGATTTTGTTTGCTTCCTAATTCTTGGAACCGAGCAACTACTCTTGCCGTATCAGCACTTATCGGAATTACCTCTCCTCTTTCATTTTTAGGAATATCAAAATCTTTTAGCCAATTATCAGCTGTCGCCATTACGTGTGGTCCATTTCTCTGTTGCCGTTGTCTTTGTCCCATCCTTGCCTCTGGAAGTAAACCTTCACGCACAACGTCGGGGTCAATGGTAAAATCTGGATTATTTTCTCGCAGTTGTTCAACACGATTAAACACACTTTTTAATATTGCCCTTGTTTCCCTGTGCGCCTCAGATGAAAGTTCACCCCATGGTGTTGACCAAAAAAGTTTTGCTCCTTCTGCAAGCAGGTAATGTGGATCGTCTTGCAGCTGTGTTGGCGCTTCTGCAATTCTTGCAACAAAAGCAATTGCATCTGGATTATGGTGCACATCTCCAACCTCACTGATTAACCATGTAACATTTTTTGCCTGCGGGGCACTCGTTGCTTTTTCTAAAAGAACATTCGCCTCTTTAATAGAAACGTGTTCTTTTGGTTTTTTCTGGAGCTCTGCTTCGGTTTTTGATGGATTGGTTTCAAGTCCTTCTGTAATTTTTCTTGCTTCAGCTTTTTCTTTTTCTATTTTTCTCACCGCGGCAATGGTGGTTTGCGACTGATCGTTTCCCTCTATTCCAACAGCAGCTTTAACCACCTGAACGGTTGCTTCGATTGCTTTTCCTAAACCCTCTTTTGATTCTGTTCCCATAAATATATAAATAAATATTACGCTATTTAGATTATAGCATGGGATTTATCTGTGATGCCATCACGACATACCAAAAAATTTTATCCCATGATCCGTTAAGATCTTGAATTTATTTTTATCAATACGCTGAAAAATCGCATTAACTTGGATTTCACCCAAACCACTCTTGATAATTTCTGCCTTGGATTTATGTTCGTCATTTGCTAAATACAATACTTCATCTGCTTCTTCATAGGTAAATCCTAATTCCCCCTCGTCTGTTTGCTCGGGCCATAAATCTGCAGATGGAGCTTTATTCAAAATAGTTTGCGGCACTTCAAGATATTTTGCCAATACAAATACTTGCGTTTTATACATATGTAATATTGGCTCTACATCGCTGGCTTCATCACCAAATCGCGTAAAATATCCCAACAGATGTTCACTTTTATTTTCTGTGCCCATTACTAGTGCATTTCTTTTTTTTGCCTGATCAAACAGGTACGTCATACGAACACGTGCCATTATATTGCCTTTTCTGATGCGGTTCATAAACGGATCAATCCGAACAATTGCATCAACCGCAGGTTGCATATCAATCCGTACGACATGACTCATGGGAAGCTTGAGTTTTTCAATCAGCTCCATGGCATCCAAGACACCTCTTGTATTTAATGGTCCATAGGGCAAAAGAATCGGATACACGTGTTCTAACCCTAATGCACGAGTCGCAAGGATACAAGAAACTGTCGAGTCAACACCACCAGAAAGTCCAATTACTACATCTGAAAATCCTGCGCTTTGAAATGATTGTTTAATAAAGGCAATAATCTTTCCTGTTTCTTGTTCTGCATCTATTTGTTTCATAGATATAACTTATGATCCTTAATGTATGTGGCTACCCCTTTTGGAACAAAATTCTCAATAGAAAGTCCTAATTTTACCCGGTCCCGAATTTTTGTTGAGGACAAATTAGCAGCAATTAATGAAGGATGGGAAAGAACGCGCATATGTTCATACATTGGTTCATTCGGATATCCATACCGAGGAAAAACCATAAAGGGAAGCTGGCGCAATAATTCCTTGTAACTTCCCCATAGATGAAATGTTGCCAACTGATCGGATCCAATAATAAATGTATATTCATGTTCTTTTGGCAAAAATGGTAATAAATGAATGGTTTGTCCATCCAGTTTGTTGTCTATTTCAATAGTTGAAATTTTTGTCCGGGATAGAGACATACATTTTGTCATTGCAAGCCGATCTGCAACCGGCGCCACCGGCTCATGGAAGCTCTGTCCATAGTTTGGCATAAACCACACTTCATCAAATCCGCCAAAGTCCAAACACTGCTCGGCAATAAAAATATGCCCAATGTGGGGTGGATTAAACTTTCCTCCGAAAAGTCCGATCTTCATGTGGCTAAGTATAGAGGATTACTTATGACTTCTCAATTGTTTTGGTATACCGTTCACGGCTTGACCGAATCACCTTTTCCCTACTTTGGTTATGAGACCTGGGAAGCGGCAAGGTGGTAGCTGAGAATGGACTTGATGTATGGTTATCAATGGAAAGCTTTAATACGATTTGATAGTTGCCAAGTTGTACTAATTCTTCTTCCTTGTATTTGAGTCCAAATTCCCGAGCTAGTGGCCGTGCGTCCGTTGCGCCAACACAAAACGACACAATGGATCCAGCGTTTCCAAAGATAGCATTCTGGACATCTTCATCGATTTGTCCGATATATTGATTGGCAAGCGTCAAGTTGAGCCGATACTTCCTGGCTTCAGAAAGAATTTTAATGAATGAACTTGTTGCAAAATTTTGAAACTCGTCAACATAGAGATAGAAGTCTTTTCTAGTCTGTTCTTGCTCATAGACGCGGTTCATTGCGGCAAGTTGAATTTTTGTAATAATCATGGCGCCCAATAGTGCGCTGTTGTCTTCCCCTAATTTTCCCTGTGATAAATTCACTAAAATAATTTTTCCTTTGTTCATCATTTCTTCAAGATCTATGGTTGATTTTGGATTTCCCACAATATTTCTGATTGTTTGAGATGATAAAAATTGACCCACCTTATTTAAAATTGGCATGATTGACTCACTTCTCATCTGTGGCGTCAATTTGTTATATTCATTGATCCAAAAATTCTTTAACACGTGATCTGGAAGGCCCATGACAATCTTTTCTCGATATCTGTCATTAGTAAGAATTTCTGGAATCTCCAAGAGTGTTGAGTTTGGAACGTATAACAGTGTCAAAATACAATTTCTGAGAATATATTCGAGTCTCGGTCCCCAAGAATAGTGATACAGCTTGTAAAAAATAGACACAATTCCTGATGCAACTAGCTCTCGATGTGCAGGATTTTTGAGTTCTAGTGGGTTCAGATGAAACGGGTGTTCAAAATCTGCAGGATCAAGATACGCAACGTCATTCAACCTAAAAGACGGAACAAAATCCAACAGCGCATCTGTTAAATCTCCATGAGGATCAATAACGGCCATACCCTCATGGTTTCGCATGTCGTTAATTGCCATGGTTGCAATCATGGTTGATTTTCCGGTGCCTGTTTTTCCAACAACATACAGGTGTTTTCTCCGATCATCGCTTTTAATTCCAAATGTTGTTAGTTTATTTTTAAATTCGGTCCGCGCAAAAAAATTAATTCGTTTTTTCTCTTCTTCATCTTCCGTTGCAATTGGCAAATTCTCCGGCGCCTCGCCTGTTAATTTTGCTCCCCAGGAGATATTTCGAATTGCTGAAAGCAAAAGTCCTGGTGGGTGCCACAGTGAAGCAAGTTCCGAAGACCCAAGTACATGAAATTTTGGTGCCAGCGCTCCCGAGCGTTCAAGAATTGCTGCTTCTAATTTTTTTTGTTGCCAAAAAGTCGGTTTATTGGGAACCAGCGCGTTTCCTTCCCCAAGGCCAAACACCCCAAATGTTCCAGCAATGGTGGAAAGGGTTGTTTGTGCAGCTTCCTGATTTTCTCCTGTTGCAACTATTCTTATTGCGGTTTGAAAGCCAATTTGATTCGTTTTTGTTTCGATAAGCCGGGCTTGCGGATGATTTTTTGTTCTTCCCGGAAATGATGAGTCTGGAATACCGTGTGCAACGACACTTGAAGCGTGGCGTTGCCAAGAAGATCCTGCAGGAACAATTCGAATTTGGACTACTGCAGATTGATCTTTTTTTAGTTTAGCTAAACACCCCAACGTGCTCGAAAGTAAATCGATATCCCGAACGTCTTTATATGTTTTAAGCGGATAATAAAACGGGCTTGCTAATACCAATTGTGTCGTCACGTGTATTGTCCCCATGATTTGTGGCAACACATCTTTCGTTTCAGACACGGCAAGTTTTGGATATTGTGCGGTTAATTGGCTTTCAATATATGCAAGTGTTGAACGTGCGGTGACGAGATAAAAATGAATTGTACTATCGAACGCAACAATTTCAAAACTCACCCATGTCCCTTTTGATGCACCATGTAACAATTGTGATATAAACCCTTGTGGTCTTCCACTTCCTATAGCGGCAAAAACCTGCTCCATGACAAGGGGCGTTTCTTCGCTGTCTCTAGTATTTTTTATTTCAACAACAACAGAATCTTCACTCATGAGGTAATCATATCACAAGAAAAACTTTTTCACTTCTTTCGTGAAATGAAAATTAAAGTTTTCACGGTTCTAACGCGCTTTTCCTCTTGCGAGAATATCTGTTCTTCTTTACAATAGATTTTAGGTCCTTATGGAACAACATCCTGTCCCGCAAAATGTCACAACGTTTCAATTCCGTTTAATCGGCGATATGACGATTAAACAGTTTGGGTACCTCGCGGGCGGAGCAATTTTAGCGTACCTTTCGTATATTCTTCCTTTGCCGTTCTTTTTTACCTGGCCACTTACGGTTTTGTTTGCGCTACTTGGTATTGGATTTGCATTTGTTCCCATTGAGGAACGGCCGATGGATGTGTGGGTGTTATCGTTTTTAAAAAGTGTCTATACTCCAACGCAGTTTGTGTGGCACAGAACTCAACCAAAACCAGAACCGCAAACAACACCGCCTCCTGCTGTAGCACAAAAACAGTCGTCACCCACCCTTCAACGACCAAACGTGCCCACACCGGTCAATACGCCATCACCCACTACGTCACCGGCTACACCGATTGCAGCAGCTCTTCAGGGCCTGTATACCCAAACTCCCGCGGTTCAAAAAAAATCGCTGTTTGATTCACTGTTTTCTTGGGTTGACAAACTATTTCCACAACCAACACACACCATCTTGTCCACCAATCCACAACCCGCCGCACCTCCTCAGCCCGTTGTGGTTCCCCAACCGCAACCAGCAGTGGTACAACAACCGAAACCAGAAAAAAATCCAGAACTTGATGCCTTACAAAATAAGATTGCATCGTTACAATCAGAACTAACCGAAAAGGCCCAAGCGGAAACTCGTGTCCTTGAACTACAACAAGAAATGACGGAAATGATGAAACAAAAACAGGAAATGGAACATCAGCTTGTTACTATGAAAAAACAATCCAACGAACCAATGGCACATCTCAAACCATCGCAACCTTCGAGCGTTACTACCACGCCAAAGTCCCAGGGGCCAACGGTAAAAATTATTATGCCTGATGCAGCAGCTCGTGCAGGGTTACCAAGGCTCACCACATTTGCAAACGTCGTCACCGGCATTATCAAGGACAATCAAGGAGGACTTCTTCCTGGCGTTCTTGTGACGGTACGAGACAAAGAGGGCATTCCCCTTCGTGCACTTAAAACAAATAAAATTGGCCAGTTTGCCGCATCAACGCAACTCCCCAACGGGGTGTATTTTGTTGAAGTTGAAGATCCCCGCGGTCGCTATATCTTTGACCGCGCACAGGTTACACTGAATGGAACCGTGGTTCCTGCGATTGAAATTGGCGCAAAAAGCAAACGGGATATTGACCGAGAAACGCTTGCAAAACAAATTTTTGGACAAACAACAAACACATAACATATGGCAGATCCTATTGTTCCAATACGAGCTTCAACACAACAATTTACTGAGATTGAAGACGTCAGTCAAAACCTTGTTCTTTTCGGCAATGGATCCTGCGCATTCATTATCAGTGTTGCTGCAGTTAATTTCAGTTTATTGTCCGGAAACGAACAGGAGGCAATGATTTATGCATATGCAGGAATCTTAAATTCCCTCTCGTTTCCCATTCAAATTATCGTCCGTTCAAAACACAAAGATATTAGTGCATATCTTCATCTTTTAGAAGAGCAGGAAAAAGCACAAACCAATCCAAAGCTTGCGACCAGTATTCATGGGTATCGAGCCTTTATTGAATCAACAGTTAAAGAAAAAGAGGTGTTGGATAAAAAATTTTATATCGTGATTCCCTTTTCCAATCTTGAGCTTGGTGTTTCTCCAGGTGTGCTGTTTTCAACCAAAAAAAGCGGTTTGCCGTATCCAAAATCCGTCATTATGGAGCGTGCACTTATTGCGCTTACACCAAAGCGAGATCATTTATTACGGCTTCTTTCAAAACTTGGCCTTAAAGCGCAACAACTCACAGACGATCAACTCATACAACTCTTTTTTTCTTTATACAATCCAGGAGTAGCTATGCCACAATCCTTACAAACAAAAGTAACAACATAATCTATGGATATAAAAAACGTCATCAAAACATTTGTCACCATGCAGCCGCCAAACCCCCTCAAGGGGCATGCACCAACAGGACCATTAACCGTCAAGGATATTATTGCACCTCCAGCAATTGAGGTTGATTTTGATTTTCTTACCATTGGTGATCAGTTGGTTCGCACGCTGTTTGTGGCAGGCTATCCGCGCTACGTCAGTGCAAACTGGCTCGAACCACTGATTTCCTTTAATCACACCCTTGATGTTTCGATGTATGTATATCCCTCCAAATCTGAAGAGATTTTGGAAAATTTAAAACGGAAAGTCGGGGAAATGGAGGCAACCATTCAATCTGACCTAAAGCGTGGCCGTGTCATTGAACCATCCATTCAAGTAGCACTTGAAGACGCACTTTCTCTGCAACAGGAACTAGCAAAGGGTGCACAACGTTTTTTCCAGTTTGGTTTATATATCACGATTCCTTCCAAAACCAAAGAGGAACTTGATAAAACAACAAAACAGGTCGAGGCAACGCTTGCATCTCTCATGATTGTGACCAAAAAGGCAATTTTACAGATGGAGGAAGGGTTTAAAACAACGCTTCCTATGGGACAAGATCGGCTCATGATCACAAGAAACATGGATACAACATCTCTTGCAACAACATTTCCGTTTACCACGTCAGAATTGACCGCTAACGAAGGAATTCTCTATGGCATTAACGAGGGAAATGAAAGTTTGGTAATTTTTGATCGGTTTACACTTGAAAACGCAAATACTGTTGTGTTTGGAAAATCTGGTTCTGGAAAATCTTACATGGTCAAACTCGAAGTGATCCGAAGCATGATGTTTGGTACTGAAGTTATTATCATTGATCCTGAAAACGAATATGAGGCGCTGACCAAAACCCTCGGTGGAGAATATATCCGTTTTGAATTTGGTGGAAGAACCAAAATTAATCCCTTTGATCTTTCTGTTCTCAAAGACGCGGGTCCTGAAGAAAATGATTTAAATCAAAAAATATTATCACTACATGGATTTTTTCGAGTCGTCATGGGAAAACTCACATCCACTGAGGATGCTATCCTTGATCGCGCACTTGTATTAACTTACAAACAAAAGGGCATCACTCCAGATCCTGCAACACAAAACAATGAACCGCCGCTAATGGAAGACCTGTTTAAGACTCTCACTGGAATGGAAGACCCAATTGCTCGTGGGCTAGCAGACCGGATTGAAAAATTTGTTAAAGGAAGTTTGGTTGGTATTTTTGATGAACAATCCAATATGGAAATCACCAATCCCCTTACGGTTTTTTCCATCCGCGATCTTGAAGATGAGCTTCGGCCAATTGCTATGTATTTAATCCTTGATTTCATCTGGACAAAAATTCGAAAAGCCATCAAGCGAAGAATCTTGGTTGTTGATGAGGCGTGGTACCTCATGAAATATCCTGATTCTGCACAATTTTTAAATTCTATTGCAAAACGGAGTCGTAAATATTATCTCGGACTTACCACTATTACCCAAGACGTGGAAGATTTTCTTTCTGGGAATCTAGGGAAAACGATTATCCAAAACAGCAGCATGCAAATACTTCTTAAACAATCCACCGCCGCAATCGACAAGGTTGCAGAAATATTTTATCTCTCTGAGGGGGAAAAACACCGACTCCTCTCTTCGGATGTTGGTGAGGGATTGTTGTTTGCTGGGCCGGCACATGCTGCAATCCGCATCATAGCAAGCAAAGAAGAACACGCCCTTGCAACAACAAAGCCGCAAGAGACGGAAACAAAACAATCAGAAGAAAATCAACAGACTCCTCAAAAACAACAACTACCCACAAACCGACCGGTTTTTACTGTTGAAACTGTGGAACCTCAACAATCTTAAGTAATGATTGTATAATACTTGGGACGTATGCCAACGCAAAATTCTGGGCCAACATTAAAAAATTTTCTTGCTTCTGTTGATATAACCAATAAATCAGAAGAGGAGTTGCTTGCCATTCTATTTACAGCAGAAACCTATCCACCACTACGGGGGACCATACAAAGAGAGCGCACAGCTATTGTAACGGCCATTAAAAAAAAAGATGTGATGGCGCTTCAAGATGCGCTGCAAAAATCATTTGCCAATTTTGAAAATGAAATCCTTACCCTTCCTGACCAGGTGGCCACACCCATTCAAGAACAAACCCCAGAGATAGAAATCAATAATGAAGCATTTATCAAACGCGGGGAACAACTTGTCCAAATGATTGAAGAGGGGCCCTCTGTTATTGACGCAATAAACCACAAACCAACCCCATCCAATCGCAAATTTATTGAAAACCTTGTAAAACCATATACCGGTCGGACAAGAGAAGCATTTATGCACACGGCTGAAAATATTGCTTCCTCAGCACAATCCAGTCCAACTGCATCACCTGAACAAATTATTGAACAATCCATTCCAGATTCTACGCCAAAACGAGATGAGGTGGTCCGTAAGATGGTTGAGGATGAACAACTACGTCGTGGGGTGCAAAAAATCCAGGAAGAAACTCCTCGTGATTTACCCAATGACTTTGTAGAAAATGCCCTTACCTCAACGGATCCGCATTTTTTCAAACAAGCTTTTGTTCAACAAATTACCACAACAGATGCTCCTATTGAGGCGGTGATAACAAAAGCGGTTAGACTTTCTGTGGTTGCCGACGCGTTACAAACAACAGAATCTGGTGGCATTGATTATTCTAGTTTTTTTACCACCATAAGTTCAAAGGGTGAGGCGATAGAAAAGGCACTGGCCCCAATTGCAGATAGAGTTTTTTCTTTGTTTCCAAAAGATGCGCAGGAGGCTGTTGCGGCGCGCGTTCTGGGTGCATCTTGGAACAAAGAGGTTTCAAACAATGGGTTGCTTCAACGCATTGTTGGTCCCGCTCTCCAATCCCCGGCCATTCAACAGGCTATTCAAAGGGGAAACACTTTGTTTGAATCATCAGGGAAAAGCGCCGTATTTACCAAAGCACAATCGTTTTTTGTAGATGTTTTTGTTACCGTCTTTCATCCTGAGGTTTCTGAAATATATCTCCAACTTGCCCAACTTGGAAACACACAAATGGGGTCTTCCGTTGGGGGGTATTATGCAGGATTGGCCGCGCAACAAGGACTTTCTTACGTCGCCGACAAAGGAGTGAGGCTTGCAGGAAAAGCCGTTGCTAAAAAAGCTGCGGGCACAGCCGTTGGAAAAATTGCTGGAACTATAGCGGGAGGAGCTACGGGAAACCCCTTTATTGCGTGGGTCGGTTCGTTAATTGGAGACAAAATTATAGGAGGAATCGTCAGTGGAGCAAAAAAACTTTTTGGTTTTATTACCCTTGATTGGCTTGGGAAACTAATGTCTGGTTCCTATGAAAGCGGCCCCATCACAAAGGACCCTATTTTTATTTTTTCTGCGGTTGTTGTTGGTGTTATTACACTACTTTTTGTTATACCCATACTACCTTTTTCCCTTGGTGGATCTTCTGTTTTCCAACAAACAGTACAAGACAACGCTTTTATTCAGGGTCTTGGGGGGTTCGGAGCTGGTCCTATTGTTGATTGTGTTGCAGAACCAAACAATCCCCTTTGTTCAATGAGTGCGTGTGATACAACAAAACAGGATTGTCGTTGGCCAACAAGCGGTACAATCACACAGGGGCCGCACACCTCTTGTGGTGGATCCCACGCAAGGGCAAACGCCATTGATATTGGAGCCGCAAACGGAACAGATGTGTATGCCACAATTGACGGCACCATCACGGGGGTGTTTTCTGGTTGCGCCGACAACACGGGTTATTGGGGTAACACATGCGGCGGTGGGTATGGAAATTATATAATTATCCAGGGAAGCTCTTATTCTCTTATGTTTGGCCACCTTTCAAGATTATCCATTACTGTACACAAAGGGGACTATGTCTCTCCAACAACAGTTATTGGTGAGGTTGATCATACAGGAAATTCGAGCGGTCCACATCTTCACTTTGAATACCGGGGGCCCGGAAGCATTAATTCCATTCTTCCAACGGCAATTCCCTCTTGTTCTAATGGCACGTCTGGTTGTCCTTCTTGTCCGTCTTTAACTGTGGGAGGTGGAACATGAAAAATCGTCGTCTCTTAATTATTATTTTTGCAATTTTTGCCCTTGGCATAGGGATTGTTATTTCATGGAAACAAAAGGACTTCACAACAACAAAGATAACACCAAGCCCCTCTCCACGAACAGCAGCTTTCCCACCAGCAATCACACTTGTTGAAAACGCACCGGTAAACGTGGCTTTTTCTTTTGTTAACGCGCCCCCCGTGTTTCCTACAACCCTTCCCGTTTATCATGTTCAAAATTTTGAATATCAAAGCGGCGAGCTTTCTTTGATCGCAAAATCGTTTGGCTTTTCGTCCGCTCCAATAAAAAAATCCGTTGGTTCATCTTCTAAATCAATATGGTCTCTTCCTTCTAAATCACTTTCTTTTTACACAGACGGTTTATCTCAAGACTGGTCTTTTATATCAAAAGAGTCAACTCCTTTAACAGGATTAGGTGTGGGGGCACCGGAAATTGCGAGTACTATAAAAACGATATTTCTTCTACCTAACAACCTACAACTTGTTCTTAACAACAAAAACACCGGTCCATTCGATGGTGTTCAGCTTGATAAACCAACACAACTTCCATTAATGGGGTTTTCATTTTTTGCTGTTGTCAATAAAACTTATCCGCTCGTTTCCCAAACCTTTGAACCCTCTCTCTCAACCATTATCGTCGATAGTCTTGGGGGTGTTGTTTCTTTATCCTATTCAACCCCTCCTAATATTATAGTCGCGGGCGACAAGCCTATTCTTTCTGTTGAAGAAGCTCTTGGGGGATTAAATAACAACTTGGGGGTGCTTGTTTTTTCGGGCAGAAAGTCTGGTAATGTTTTCTGGGGGGATCAACCCTCGTTTCAATCAGTTGCCCTCAGTGCGGTGTCTATTGTGTATTATCAATCTCCGTCGACAAAAACGCTCGTCCCTTTTTTTCTTTTTGATGGGTTAGCAACGACGCCAGACGGGGTAATTGATGTTCGTTATGCCATATCCGCCATTGAGTAACACCTAAGTCGCAGTTCTAACGGGCATGATAATATGAAGAAAGTCTTCGTCTTTTATTGATTTAAATACTCCTGGGTTTAACGAACCGGTCATCTCGAACGTTACTTTTTCTTCATTAAAATGGCTTAAAAAATCGAGAACAAACCGGCTATTAAAAGCAATTTCTCCTCCCTCCCCTTCGGTTTCTGTTTCAATTTCTACGGTGTTTTGTCCAACCTGTGGTGTGTTTGCTGATATCGCCAACTTTCCTTCCTCTATGTGTATTTTAATAATGTTTGCGTTGTCCCGAGCAAAAAGAGCTACTGATTTTGTTGCTTTCTCAAAAACTCCCTTATGAATTACCGCTTTTGTCGTGTGATTCTTTGGAAGAATTTTTTCAAAATTTGGATATTCTCCATCAATGATTCGTGTGTATACCTCTGTATTGCCAATAAAAAAACCGAGCTGTGATTCGTCGATCTTTTTAAACAACACCGCGTCGTCTTTTTTTTCTTCCTGACCAACTCGAACCACTTCAAAAAGCGCCCGGGCGGGAATAATTACATCTGTTTCCTCTCCCAGAGACACAGCAACCCTTTTTAGAGAAAGCCTGTAGCCGTCTGTTGCAACCATTAATACGCCCTCGTTCGTTTTTTTAATCTTAATTCCGGTTAGCACCGGTCTCCCTTCGTCTGTTGCGGCAGAAAACAAAACGCTTTCAAGCGAAGACAAAAGCGTCGCTTTGGGAATCGATATTTCTTTTCCTTTTTTGGTTTCTGGAATTGGAGGAAACTCTTCTTTAGCAACACATGGGATTGTGGCCTCATACCCTCCACAATTTACAAGAAGTGAGCCGTCTTTATACACACAATCCACTTGTGCTTCGGGGAGTGTCGAAACAAACTCCATAAACAGTTTTGCTGGTACACAGACTCCGCCGGATTTTTCAATCTTTGCATTTGTTTTGGTTACGACCGTTGTTTCTGTATTTGTTCCCACAATATACAAAAGCTCTTCTCTGGTTTCCATAAGGATGTTTTGTAGGATTGGCAATTGTGATTTAGAAGAAATAACGCGCGTTGTTTTTGTAAGAGCTGTCATTAAGTGTGTTTGTAATAGCGAAACTTTCATAATGGTTCTATTAGTAGTAGTTAATAGTAATAAGCGTGGAAAAGTGTATGATTTTTTACTTCATCTGTCAACGCGCTGTTTTTATCACCTAAACCCCATAGAGAAAAATCAACAAGAACAGCAAAAACCGCGTGGACAACTCTGTGGATAAAAATCACCATTATGTGGATAAGTGGAAAAGTAGCCAAAACTAAGCCCATAATTGTTGTTTTATCCCCTCTGCCGCTTCCCGCAAGCGTTCGTTTGTGGGTAACTCGTGCGCAATAGTGTCAATTCCGTGCATAATTGTGGTGTGATCTCTCCCCCCCAGAAGGCCGCCGATGTCATCAAGTGTTAAACCAAGCTCGATTTTACATATATACATAATAAGTTGTCTTGGTCTTGCTATTGGCCTGTCCCGTTTTGGTCCTTTAATTGTTGACGATTTAATATTAAAAAATGTTGCGACGGCGTCCAAAACCTCTTGTGGAGAAACGCGCCGCTTTGTGATGGGGGCAGCCCCGTTTACCTGTCCCCGTGAAGAAAGAAGCGCAGTAATGGAATCTGGTGTGAGCTCTGTTCCGTGCGCGCTCACTTCTGTCGTGAGCCGCTTTAAAAACCCCTCAATGGCCCGCGTGTCTGTAAAGTTTGCCGCAATAACCCTGGCGCCGTCTGTTGTGAGCTGAAGTCCTAATGATCGAGACTTAATGTTTACAATTGCCGCGCGCAGCTCATAATCCGGGGGAGAAATATCAACCAGCAATCCCCCCTCAAACCGAGAGCGCAGTCGAT
This sequence comes from Candidatus Gottesmanbacteria bacterium, assembly GCA_903821745.1. Taxonomy (GTDB): domain Bacteria; phylum Patescibacteriota; class Microgenomatia; order UBA10105; family UBA927; genus CAIJMI01. Next base: position 94,359 of record CAIJMI010000004.1, on the reverse strand, counting down.
CTTCTAAGTGAGAAATTTCACCAGGAGATCTGTCGCTTGTTAGAATAATTTGCCCCCCCTCGCGGTGGACAGCATTAAACGTGTGAAAGAATTCCTCTTGTGCTGTTTGTTTTCCTGCAATAAATTGTACGTCGTCAACAAGTAAAAGTTCTGCAGATCGATATTTTTGTTTAAATTGTCGCACCGATTTTGTTTGAATGGCCTCGATGATTTCGTTTAAAAATTCTTCTCCCATGCAATACACAACTTTTGTTGAGGGTTTTTTTACCAACATGCTGTTTGCAACGGCGTGCATAAGGTGTGTCTTCCCTACCCCAACCCCACCATAGAGAAAAAGTGGATTATATGCGGAGCCCGGGCTTTTTGCAACCGCAGACGCCGCCGCATAGGCTATTTGGTTCGTTGTAGAGACGGCAAACGCCTCAAATGTGTATTCTGGCTGAATATGTAGTCTTTTTGCTGCTCCAACAGAATCAAGGCGCGGGCTGTCAACTGTTTGGGTAAAGAGTGGTCCAGCTTCTTTTTCAGTTAGCACTAACTTTTTTGATATAACGACAAAAACAAGGCTTATGTTTTCGTTTGTCGTATGGTCAATGATGCTCTTTACAAGAGAATAATATCTTGTTTCCACCATGGTTCGAACAAGCGGATTGGTTAGTCCAATGGTTGCAACACCATTTTTTAACGAAAGAAGGTCACTTTGAGAAAAATGTGTTTGAAAGGTGGCCTTAGAAACGGATAATTCGAGTTCAGCAAGGACAGACCTCCATAGTCGTTGTGGTTCCATAAATAATGAAGGGCAAGATGTGTGGACAATTTATCCACAATATAATCGCCTGGTGATAGTTTGTCAATACTAATTTAATAAAACAAACACTAGATTGTTTTGTCTGGAAAACTGTAGTACATTACACAGGAAGAACTAAGAAGTTTAACAACGACACTAAAATGAAGCAGATATTGAAAAATAAAAAAAGAGGTTGGTTTTTTATACTTATTATTACCGCGCTCGCACTGTGTGTTTTTGTCTTTACTTCATTTTTTTTGCAGAAGAAAACCTATATTACGACAGACCTTTTTATTACTGGAGGAGAGTGGTGGTGGGACACAATTAACCCCCCATATTGGCTTGGAGATCCAGTTGTGCGAGGGGCGGTTGAATACGATGTTACTGGAAAAAAGGTTGTAGAAGTTTTAAGCGTGCAAAAATTTGATGATCGAAACAGAAAAATATTGGTTGTAAAAGCACGTCTCCTTGTGTCAAAAGACCTTCGGACAAAAAAATACCGTTTTAAACAGAATCCACTCGAAATCGGAGCAACGATAGCTATATCTCCAGGAAATACACAGATGTACGCTAACGTAATAGGCATTCAAGGGGTACAAGAGTTTGGTCAGCAAAACAAACAAACTATTATGGTTCGGTGGTATAACGTTTTTCCTTGGCAGGCGGACGCAATTCAAGTTGGAGACACAATGACGAACGGTTCTGGTGGTGAGGTTGTTCGTGTTGTTAAAAAAGAAGAAAATTTTGCTGAAAAGACGATTATCACAGAAAATACCCAAAGTATATATGGGGTTCCTTATAAACAAATAGGACAACTTGTTTTATTACGGAGTGACCCTTTGCTTAGAGACGTGACGTTGATCTTAGACATTTTAACAACACGGTCAGGAAACGAAAACTTTTTTAATTATACCCAGGTGGTTAAGATTGGAGAACCGTTATATATTTCTCTTCCAAGAATAAACATCAACGCCCTGACAATTTCTTTGTCCCCTTCTTTGTAGATGGTTTTTGTGCCACGAACAGAACGTTCCAATCACCCTGTTTTGGATGAGTTAAATTATTGTTGAGATCTCCCCAAGACAACAATTTAAAATTATTTCTTTTAAGAAATTGTTTTATCTCTTTAATAAAAAAATATCGGAGACAATGAAGTTCTTTGTAACGAACTGTATGATGAGGAAATGTAATAGTCATATTATGCATTACTCGGACAATGTGTTGCTTTGGTTTATGGGTCGGGGTTTTTGTCCGTATATAAGTATAGTTATTGCTAAAGCCAGTTTTCGTTTGGTTGGTTGGTGGGTTTTGTAGAACTCCGGGTCCATACCAACAGTCGAAGATAAATAATCCGCCGGGTTGCAAGTTTTGATATGTTGAAGAAAAAAAGGTGGAGATATCAGTGTTGGTTAACAAATAACTTAGCACATGAAATAAAGAAACTGCAACACCAAAAGGTTGCGAAGCTGTAAATGAGACGATGTTACCCCTTTTAAAATTAATAGGTGTGTTCAATTCAATAGTTTTATTTTTTGCAATTGATAACATTTTTGTTGATAAATCAACCCCCGTGACAGAATATCCTAGATTGGTAAAGAGAATTGCATGCTCTCCTGTTCCACAACCAAGATCCAACATTTTTTTGGAAGGAACTTTACGCATCCTAATAATAGAATCAATTTTTTTTGTTTCCTCTTCATAATTTTTTTTCTGATAAAGAAGATCATAATATGTGGCACTTTTGGTAAATGGCGTTGTGTTCATATGATGGACGCCAATTTATTGGCGGAATACTGCCAAGAAAAGTTGGCAACACAGTATTTGCGAGCCGACAGCCCCATATTCTTGGTGGTTTTTTTCGGTAGACTCATGTAGTGGAGAATTCCTTTTGCAATAGAAATGGGGCTTTCGTTTTTAAAATAAAAACCGGTTTTGTTTTTGACAATCTCATCCGTGTTTCCAAGCGTTCTTAATACTGGTATTCCACATGATTCTGCCTCGATCACAGAGAGACTAGCGGAAGAACCACCAATACACCGTGTAGATCCGCAATAGCAAAATACATTACACATGGTATAAAAACCAGGGAGTTTATTTTCTGGAACACAACCAACAAAATGAACATGATTTTGAATACGTAGAGCTTTAATAATTTTTAAATATTGAGTATGTTTTTTTGTATTTGAAATACTTTCAGAAATGAGTAGTGACACGTTTTTATTTTTTTTTAAAACGAAAGGCAGCGCACGGAGAAGTAATTCTGTGCCCTTTAATATTGTGTAGTCCGTGCTGTGCCCCACAACAAAATTTTGCTGTCTGTTGTTTGTTAAATACCGAGGGGCATCAGAACAAAATACTTTTGTATCAACTCCGTTTGGAATAAAAACATTTGGCCTTCTGTGGTAGCGGCGCCAGATGGCTGTGGCAACAGGTTTGTTTAAAGTAGCGAGAATTTTTGCTCTCTTCACCGCTAGACGATCAAAAGGTGAGTAGAAAAATCGAATGATTAATAAAAAAAATTTTTCTTTTAATGACCCCGTTTTAATTCTGAGCGTGTCATAGAAGATACTTAATGGCTCAAAACAAAAAACGATGGATTTTTTTGTTACGAACGTTGCAAGCAGACTTAAAGGAAAACTGGTTGCAAAGACGGTATCTCTTGGAGAGATGAATTTTTTTAACTGAGTAATATTTACAACAAACGTTAATGGTAGAAGAAGCCAATATAAATGGCGGGGCGTCCATATATAGTGTATTGATACACCGATTGAATAAAATTTTTTTGTCCAATATGTATTAATACGTTCCACACAGAGTGTGATAGTGTGTTTTTTTATAAGCCGTTTTGTTTGCTCATAAACGTATTTCTCTCCTCCGCGTAGGTGTATAAATTCTGTGTGAAAGATAAACAATGTTTTTTGGTTGTGACGCATCATGGTTATGTATCGTCTATTTATACCACATATTATTATATTCTGAATCACTTTCGCAAAAGGATAAATTCATCTATACTACGAACGCTTTTATAAAAGAGTCGACATGAAGAAAAATTTTAATATAGTCATTCAACAAATTGCTGATCGAGTTTTTACTAAAACTAATTTTGTTTTTCTTATTGGAATTCAAAACACTCTAAGTGTCATTACCATTTTTTCAAATCCCCTCCCAATTCCTCCAAAAACAAGTATCGGTCTTTTAACAGGATTCTCTTTTTTTATAGTTTTGTTTTTATATATATTTTGGAAACAGAAAAAGATACTAATGAATAAACAAAGGGTGGTGGTGGATTGGTTGGTTGTTGGATTTTTTTTAATAAATGCTATTTCTCTAATTGTAAGTCAGTATATATTTGAACCAACTAATTTTCGGTTGCTATTAATAGCTATTATTCAATATGCAGCAGTTCGTCTTGTTGATTTTTCAAATGAAGAAAAAAATAGATTATTACATATGATTGGTATTGTCACGGTTGCTCTTGCTTCTATTAGTCTATTTCAACTTCTTTTTCGGGATCAAGCCATTATTATTGCCAAAAGATTTTTATTTGGAGACGCGGCATATAGCATAGCGCGCGATTTGGGAAGAGGCAGAGGTCCCCAATGGGGAAATTTGGTTATTTCCTTTCCATTTTTCATTGGTTCAACATTATTGTTAAAACATCGAGAAACATTTTTTAATCGACTCTATGTGTGGTTGGGAATATTTTTAATCCCCCTTTCGTTTGTCACATCCAATTTTCGGTGGCTCACTCTCTGTTTTATTAGTGGTGTCGTTTTTTATGTTATTATGATTATTCGTTCTCAATTGATTAGAGTTCAAATGCTTGTTAAAGTTATTATCCCCGTTATTGTGTCTATGGTTATAGGCATTATGATTGCATCATCTGTCTTTCAATATAATGTTGTAGATAGGTTTTTATTAAAGGAAAAAAGTCGAGATGTTGTTTTTACACTTGGAAGATTGTTTTTGTATCAACAAGCTATATTTGCTTTTACGGCATCTCCTTTTGTTGGAATAGGTAGTGGAAACTATCGGTTCATAGTAGATAGGCCAGTTATTTTACATTATTACAATTATGTTGTTGGTGGAGAAAGTGAAGTAGATGTCACAGCTAGAGAACCTGTTTCGTCTCACAATGACGAACTAACCATGTTGGCGGAAACGGGCATATTGGGCACTGGATTGTATGTAGTCATTAATTATTTGATTGTATCTAAATTACTCTTTTCTTTAAAAAAAGCCTCTTTTTTGAAGTCTAAGCAAAAAATTATTTTGCCACTCTCAACCTTAACCGCAGTTTTTCTTTTTTATCTTATTGGTTTGTTTGAGAACACAGCACCAAATAATTTCATATATATCTACTTCCTTTTTGCAGTTGCTATAAATTGGTTTTAACCATTGGCTTAGAAGGTTATTCGATCATGTCGAATTTCTAACGAAGAAAAAATTGTAGAAAAAACACGCGCATTGGTGTACTGCTTAAGAATGTTTTTTCTACCCGTCTGTAATGTGTGCCAGTTTTGAACAGTATCCAAAAGAATCTTTAGGTACATCCAAGGAGAATATTTAATAAAGCAGTAGGCAGCAGTTATTGTTTGCCAGTAAGAAATTCTTAGAGCATTTTTTAGAATAAATTGCCTCGGCCAGGTTAATACTATAACCCAGAGGAGATTACGAAAACTTTGATACATTACAAAATAACTTTTCCTTCCCCATGTAAACGTTCTTAAATGATAGGCGATAAGATTGTTGCATTTAGAAAAAATTCCTCCAATTGCTAGTGCTCGAATAGAGAATTCTACGTCATCAAGATACCAACAGAGTACCGGGTTGAGAAAAAAACCATATGTTGACACCATCTTTTTAAGAAAGCGAGTTCTTATGAGAAGACATGACATTGAGGCAAGAGAAGTGATAATTTTTGGAGAAAAAGAATTTTTTGAATACCCCGTTCGAAAATATTCCACTCCAAAAGAATCTAGTTTTTTTGAATGACCTTCGTAGATATATGGTATATATACGTCCCCTCTTTGTTTATCTAAGAAAGCAGTCTTTTTTAATTCATAAAAAAAATCATTTTTAATTTCTGCATCATCATTAATAATTAAATAAAAATCACTATCGAGCTGAATGGTTTTTTGGACAGCGATATTATTAATTTGTACGAACCCAGAGTCTTTTGTTGAAACAAAAAGAAAATTTATGTGCAAATTTTTTGGTATGCAATGTTGAGGATTATTTGTGGTGACAACAATAATAGCTTTTATTCCTTTCTTTTTTGCTTGAACAATAGATTGAATACATCGTTGTAAAACAGCGATATTTTTTGGATAACCTGCACACGAAATAATACAAGTAACAGTCATAAGAAAGAAACGTTTAATATCAAGGTATTATATAATAAACAGAGGTGTCCATGAATACACACATTACTACAACAGCGTTTAAAGATTTGTTGATTCTTACAATTGATTATTTTCAAGACGATCGGGGTTTTTTTATAGAGCCGTGGAATAAGAGAGATTTTAAGAAGGCGGGGTTTGATAAAGAATTTGTTCAAGAAGGCCATTCAAGATCAAAACGCGGTGTTCTTCGAGGACTTCATTATCAGGATATGTCTGCCCCAATGGGTAAGCTAGTCCGATGTACTGTCGGTTCGGTTTTTGAAGTTGCTGTTGATTTACGAATCTCTTCAACAACATTTGGTAAGGCATATACGACTGTACTTTCAGCATCTAATAAAAAGCTTTTATACGTTCCTGTTGGGTTTGCTCTGGGATTTTTTACTTTGACAACCTATGCGGAAATGCAATACAAACAAACAGGTTACTATACCCCATTAGCAGAAGGAACAATTCTTTGGAATGATGTTGATATTGATATCCATTGGCCTTTACAATCAACACCCATATTGTCTTTTCGTGATAAGAGTGGCATATCTTTAAAAACCTATCTGCTTCATCCAGCCTTCGTATAATGTATACTAGTGCAGCTTAACGATTATGAAACATTGTAGAAAACCGCATGTACTTGTAACTGGAGGAGCTGGATATATTGGTTCTATTCTTGTACCTCTTCTTGTAAAACATGGATATGCTGTTACGATTTTTGATGCGTTCTTTTTTGGTAAACATTCAATCAAAAACTTTGCTAAAGACGTTCGTGTAATTCAGGGTGATGTTAGAAATCCACCAAAAGATTTATTTGATACTGTGGATATCGTTATTCACTTAGCTGCACTTTCGAATGACCCTACCGCAGAATTTAATCCAACAGCCAACAAAGCAATTAACACTGAAGGTACAAAAGTCATTGGTTGTATGGCAAAGAAAGCAGGAGTAAAAAGATTTATTTTTGCATCCAGCTGTTCAATTTATGATTGTGGACTGCATAAGGTAACAAAAATAAAAACGGAGAATGCGTCAGTTAAACCAAAAAATCCATACTCACAATCCAAGTTTCTTGCAGAAAAGGCATTACTAAAACTTTCTGATACAACATTTACTCCTGTTATTTTGCGCAAAGGAACGGTGTACGGATGGTCTCCTCGTATGCGCTATGACCTTATTATTAATACTATGGTTCGAGACGCGCTTCGTTACAAAAAACTCCACATATTTTGCAAAGGTATGCAATGGAGACCATTGATTTCAATACAAGACGTAGCTGAAGCTTATCTATTAGCTGTTCAAGCGCCAGAAAAATTGGTAAAAGGAAAAATAATTAATATTTCCTCTGGTAACTATCAGGTAGGCTTTATTGCAAAGGAAGTACAACGGGTGTTTAAGAAGGTGTTTCATAGAGAAATATCACTTATCTATGAAAATGATAATAAAGTAGATAGATCCTATAAAGTAAGCACAAAACGGGCTGAAAAAATTCTTCATTTTCAGTCTAAAGATACCATTGAGAAATCCATACGTTTTCTTGTTCCATATATTTTACGACACAGAGCATTACAGCAATTTTCTAATCCCCTTTTTTATAATATTGAGCAAATGAAGCCAATTCTTCAGCGGATGTCTTAATTGTCTTTTTGGAGACAATCCATGTTTCAATACAAAATAAATCATGCTTTTCATGTGATATAGAGAATATACACTAAATAATTTTTTATCACTTTTGGCTTGATGATGATGTATCACTTTGGCGGATGGAAGATAATAAACGCTCCAATGTTTATGCCAAGCGCGTAGACAGTAATCAATATCGTCAACATATAAAAAATATTTGTCATCTAATATACCAATAGAATTTATCATTTCTTTTTTGATGCACAAACACCCGCCTAATACCCAGTCAACTGGCTGTTGTTGATCGTGATTTTCATTTTTCATTAGGTGGAAGTTATTTGTAGTACTATTTGGAAACATATATCGAAAAGGCGTTCTGCGCATAACATAAGTTTTCCATGTTGGAAAATGACGGCAAGAGTATTGTAAAGACATATCTGGATTGAGTAATTTTGGCGCACATATGCCAACTGCCTTATGAAGTTTTATAAATGAGAGCATTCTTTGTAATGATTGTGGGAGTAATTCTGTGTCAGGATTGAGTAATATGATGTAGTTTGCTTGTGCTTTTGTTATGGCTTGATTGTTGTTATATGCAAAACCTTTTATTGTTGTGTTTTCGAGAATGTGAACATATGGTGTTCTTGTATATTTTTTTAAATAGTGTTTTGTTTGGTCAGTTGAAGCATTGTTTACGATAAATAATTCAACATGAAGTTTTTCTTTGGTTTTTTCGATTGATAGAAGGCACTTTTTAAGTAGAGAGAATTCGTTTGTTGCAACAATAATGATTGACAGGTCAGGCCTCATGAGTCGTTGCATATATATTTTTTATTATTTTTATTGTTTTGAGAAAATCTTGAGCGGAGTTTCCAAGTCCAGACGGTACATAAAATCCTTCTGTTTCAACCGTTTCCGCTACGGGGTTTTTTTTATGTTGGAATAATCGCAATTTTTTAAATGCAGTTTTTGGAGAGAAAAAAAATGATCGTGTCTGTATTCCTTGTTTAAAAAGTTTTTCCATAAGTTTGTTTCTCGATATCCCATATTCTTTTTTATTCACGCGTATTGCATACATCCAATATACGTTTTTAGCCCAAGATTTTTCAATTGGTAATATTATTCCTGGAATATCTCGGAGATGATTGTTATATATGCTCGCCATAATCCGTTTTTTTTGAATTGATTCTTCAATATGTGCAAGACTAGCAAGACCAAGTGCGGCTTGCATATTGGTCATTTGGTAATTATACCCAATGCCATCATGAACAAATCGTTGCCTTTTGGAGTGATACAGACTTTTTAGATGAGAGATTCGTTCGTATATTTTTTTGTTGTTTGTTAAAACCATCCCCCCTTCTCCACAAGTGACCAGTTTGTTTGCATAAAAACTAAATATTGAAACATCTCCAAATGATCCGACTTTTTTCCCTTTATATTCAGCTCCGTGTGCTTCAGCAGCGTCTTCTATAACAAAGAGATGGTGTTTTTTAGCAATGTGCATAATTTCATCCATACAGCAAGGGTGACCATAGAGGTGGACAGGCATAATAGCTTTTGTTTTTTTTGTAATAGCCCGCTCTAACAGATTGGGGTTTAAAGTGTAGGTTTCTGGATCAATATCAACAGGAATAGCAGTTGCGCCAGTATACCAGACAGCAAAATAACAAGATGCTATAGTAAGAGCTGGAATAATGACTTCATCGTTTTTCCCTATGCCGAGCGCGGTCATTGCAAGATGGAGCGCGGTTGTTCCAGAATTTGTAGCGGCTCCAAACTTGGTTGTTATATAGTGGGAAAACGCTGTTTCAAATTTTTTTACTAACGGCCCTTCAGCACTGAGCCATCCTGAATCAAGTGCTTGTTTTGTTAATGTATACATTTCAGGATAAATACGCGGTTTGTTTACTGGAATCATATAGATGTAAGTTTTACAAATTTTTTTTGCTTAGCGGACTGATATACCCCTTCAATCATTTTTATGACTGCGGCACCATCTGTTGCGTTTGGTTTTGGTTCCCTTCCCTTTTTAATACATGAAATGAAATAGAGCAACTCATCTGCATATGAAGATATCGGTTTACCAGCAAAATTATAATTTCTTTCTTTTTTTGATATCCGGTTTCCTACAACCATACTGTCTCCATACTTTGAATCTATGAGAATGTATCCCCTATCTCCCCAGATCTCAAGAGATAAATAACCTTTCCATTGAGTCCACGAAGATGTAATTATGGCAAGTCTTTTATCCTTTGTTTTATACACACCTCCCGCTATATCTTCAACCAAGGCTTTTTTCCAAAAAATGTTTCCAATCATTCCTGTGCATGTATCAAACTCTCCCATCATCCATCTAGTGATGTCTAGTAGATGACAGGCATTGTCGATGTATGTCCCTCCACCTGATTGCGGTTTCTTCCAAAACCACGAGTGTTTTGTGTGCAAACCATCTGTTCCAATATTCCCTTTTATACAAAGCACTTTTCCTATTGTTCCTTTTTGAATTATCTCATGCGCTTTTTGAATGGTTGGAAAAAATCGATGGTTTGACCCTGTTTTTACAAATCGTTTATATTTTTTTGCGGCTGCAACTATTTTTTTTGCTTCTGTGAACGTCGGTGCAAGTGGCTTTTCACAAAGTACATGAAGGCCCCTTTTAAGGGCGTCACAGGTCAATGTGGTATGTTGATTATTTGGAACGGAAATAATAGCTATATCAGCACTGTGTGTTTTAAGAAACTGTTCGATAGATGTTGCATATGGAACATGAAGCGTTTGGCTTATATTTTTAGCTTGTTTTTCATTAATATCAATAACACCCGTAAGGTCGATATATTGATTGAGATGGGAACATGCCTCGATGCGTTTTTGTCCAAAATATCCACAGCCAATGATGACAACCCGTAGTTTTTTATGCATAACGACAATCGGGCAAGTAGGCCATTATTGTAACAAGCTTTCCTTTTTATAACAACAAAAAGTATAATACTTTTACTTTCCTATGGCTTCACTGAACAAGGCATGTATACTTATTATTCTTAATGACCCAGTTTCCTATTGGTGTGATTATGTATATCAAACAGTGAAATATTTATCAGAAAAAAATAGTGTGATAGTTTTTTGTTCTGAAAACGTTATTACGTGGAGGGATCTATTCAGTCAAAAAAAACACACACCTCTTTTTGAAAAAAAATGGAAGGCGTTGTTGTTTCATCCATTTTTTATTATTCCCGGTCAGCGTTTCCCGATGATAAAAATGCTGAATTACCAGATTAATGCATTTTGTTTGCATTGGTATATTTTTTTGATTCAGCCGAGAATAAAAAAAATTTTTTGGTTTTTTGATCCTTTATATATCGTTGCTATCAAAAAATTTTTTACAAGATACATATCCGTATACGATTGTGTAGATTATTATGCAGAAATATCGAAAGCATTGCAGATGAATAACCGACTGTTATTGGCAAAATCGACGTATGTGTTTGCTAATTCTTATGCTCTTGTACATAAATTACGCCCATATAGAGCTACTATAACCTTGGTCCCATTAGGTTTTGCTCAAGACTTGTTTCGTAAGAAGAGAAAAAGTCTACCAAGAGATACGGCTATTATTGCGGGTTTTGTCGGGGGTATTACACGAAGAATTGATTATGCGCTGTTAACGTCGGTGGTAAAGCTGTTTCCTGATATACATTTCGTTTTTTATGGAGAGTGTCGGTCAGACGTAAAAATGTCTAATGGAACGTTGTCTCCAGATGTAAAAAAGTTTTTTATGCTAAAAAATGTGTTTTGGAAGGGTCCTGTTCTTAAAAAAGACGTCCCCTCCGTAATTTCATCATTTGATATATGTCTCATTCCTTATACGAAAGATGCATTTAACACGTATTGTTTTCCTATGAAGGTGATGGAGTATTTTTATATGGGAAAACCAATTCTTTCTTCTCCAATTAAGGAGTTACAGCGTTTTCCAAAACATGTTTATATTGGGGCAACGGTTGAAGAATGGGAATACCATATATGGAGAATATTGTCGAAACCCTGGCTGGCTGATTTTCAGACAGAGCAAAGAAAAATAGCGGAACAAAATAGTTGGCAACGGAAATTATCTCAATTGACTGCCTTTATTCAATAATTTTTTAAGTGAGTATTGTATAACATATATACATCCAACTCCATATCCATAAATGCGTGCATTGAAAAGTTGGAAAAAGAATGCCCAACGGTCTAGTTTATATTGTCTTCTTTTTATAATGTCTCCGAAGAATCGTTTTATGTCACGTGCTGAAGCAATAAAGTTTTGGCAAATTATTTTTTTGGCAAATTTCCATCCTAATAGCGCAAAATATCCGTAACAGGCCATTTCAGCATGTATATAGATAAGATTTTGTTTTTGGTTTTCTTTTTTATTTAACCAATGGTCGTGATATACAAGCATACGTTTGTTACAAAAAACGATTTTTCCCTGTATGAGTTGGCGTATTGTAAATTCCGCGTCCTCAGCATTTTTTCCAATACTGTGCGGTCCAAGCCAGGTGGAAAAAAAATTGTTTTTACACACACTTTGTCTCCACGCCATATTATTTCCGTATCCGATATTTTTTGAATGTTTACATGGATGAAAAATAAAGCTGTTTTGTTTTTGTTGGTATATACTGACACAATGCGCATGCGGATGCTTCTTTTGTCTGTATGGGGTAGTTGAGCCAAACATTCCATCAACATTTTTGTACGAGGAAAAACCGCTTTGTATGGTTGTAAGCCAGTTTTTTGAAACGATGCAGTCGTCATCCGTAAAGGCAAAAATGTTCCCTTTTGCTTTTTTCATCCCTTGATTTAAAGCAGCCGACTTATTTTGTTTTTTTTCATGTACGTAAATAAAATGTGGGTCGTGGAAATGAGTGACTACTTTTTGTGTTTGTTTGTTTTTGCTTTGATCAATAATGATCACTTCATAGTGCTTGTATATATTGGCACTTATTGATTGAAGGCAACGTTGGAGTTGTGTTGGTCTTTGATGGGTGGCGATGATGATTGAGATCATGGTGTGTTGCCAGTTTATTTTGTTTTTCTGGGCCTATTATACATAAAAAGCATATGAATTGTGGGGATGGTTTGAATGGTTTATAGTATGTTCATGGTTTTTACCGTTCTGTATATATTTTTTATTGGTGTCCTTCTGTGTATCTCTCTGCCGTTGGTTTTGATCATTAGTGTATGTATTGTATGTACTTCAGGTATCCCAATTATCTTTTTTCAAGAAAGGATTGGCAAAAATGGAAAAGTTTTTGTTATGTGCAAATTTCGTACGATGTTTGTGGATGCTGAACGAAGACAACGAGAGTATAAAAAGAGAAATGAAGCAGATGGACCCGTGTTTAAAATACACGATGACCCCCGATTTACCCGAATTGGTAAATTTTTAAGCCATACGGGATTGGATGAATTACCACAACTGTGGAATATCATACGGGGAGATATGTCATTATTTGGTCCAAGACCCCTGCCAGTTTTCGAAGCAAAGAAGTTATTGTCATGGCAAAAAAAACGTCAAATAATTAAACCTGGAATTTTTTCTCCCTGGGTGTTGAATGGGTATCATACAAAAACATTTACTGAGTGGATGAAAAGTGATTGTACTTATGTTCTTGATAAATCGGTTTGGTACGATATAAAGCTGTTTTTTAGGTCCATGGGATTTATGATGAAGCTTTTTTTCCATGAGACCATCGGAAGGGAAACATAGGTTTATCCGATCGTTGTTCCAACAAATGGTTTGTCGTCCAATGCCTGTTCCAGATTTTCTAAATTTTTTCCATTGAGGAATTTTACCGAAATGTTTAATTCTTCCCCGAGTTTTGCGGCGATTGGATCAAATGGGACGTTCATGCGCGGTGTCCATGTGTCTCCAACAATTGCGCGATATTCTTTCCAGGATATGGAATCGATTGGTTTTGCATCTTTAAATTGTTTTGGATCTTTGTCATATACCTTATCGATATTGCTTAAGTTGATAACATTTTTAAGATTATAATCTTGGCATAAAATAACTGCGTCATAATCTGTGCTCCAACCTGGTTTCCATCCTGCAGCAATAGCGATAGGTTTTTCAATTTTTAAAATAATTTCGTAGTGTTTGATAACTCTCGGGTCTGCAATGTCTTTAAATAGTGTACGGACAAGTTGCGCGTTGAGCCTGGTGGCATGGATACCAAGCCAATCTTGATCTTCTTTCGTAATATCATATCCAAGAATTTCTTTTCCAGCATTGCTATATTCCCCCGCTGTTGTTCCGCCACCGACAACTATAAAAAATCTCCGTTTTTTTTCGGAGACTTGTTTACGGATAAAGCTGTTGAAAGCTTTTAAAAATTGGGTATCAATGCCCCCATTCGGAACAACGAGTGATCCACCGAGTGATAATACAAATGCCTGTCCGTCTGAACTCATAGGTATAAAAAACGCGTGGAACTATTATACGCGTTGCTTTTTATCATAAATGAGTGATGGTGGTGTTGTCAAACGACGCGTATGAGAAGCAAGAAACGCCTTGATTTGTTGTTGAAACGTTCTATGTGTACATTGAATGACCTATTTTTTTTGCAGTCTTCACTTCAATTTTTCTTAAGAAGCATTGGAATTTCTTCCTTCCATATCAGGAAAATCGAGTGTGACTTGTCGATCAAACCTGCCCGGAGATGTAATTAGCAATCAATCAAAAAAACTCGTTGTGTCTCTCATGAGTACATAATTCCTTTACATCATGGTGATGGTAACTCAAAAAACTTGGGGTGAGGATTTACAAGGAGTTTATGATAATGCATTGATTTTTTTTCGTCAGTGGTTCATGATTGAAGCGTAATGCTGAGGTTGTTTATATATCGCTTTTTATGATAGGAATAGTGTCACCGATAAAGATTTTTATTGAGGGCGTATAGAGCATGTATATCGATAGTATCTCTCTACAGGTGACATACATTTAAACGCAAGAACTATTAATTTTTGTTTATCAAGAGTGTTAGACTGGTAAAATCTAAAACTTTTTTGTGTATATGGATATAAGAACGAAGATGTTACATAAGTTTATCACCTGCTCTATTATCATCGTCGCCAGTGCTCTTATATTGATTCTTTCTCATTTTGGTGTCGCTGATTCACCAGATGCAATGCATTATTTAGGGGCTGCATACAATATAGTACATACAAAAAGTATAGATTTGCCATTTGGAATATGGATACATACACCACTTACTCATTTTCCTCCATTCTATCCACTCATAGTCGCTTTTATTTCTGAACTTATTGGAGTCTCAGTATTTACTGGGGCTCGATTGTTACAGGCTTTATTATTAGGTTGCAATATTGTCGTGATGATATATGTCGTGCAAAGAATGCAATTATTTTCAATGAAGACTTCCTATCTTTTTGGCTTATACTTTTTGTTCTCAATACCGTACGTGTTTATACATGTCGCCGCTACATCAGAGCCAGTCATGTTATTATTTGGTCAGTTAGCCTTTCTTGGGTTATATGAATATCTTTTCAAGAAAAAGTTTTTATATATATTAGTAAGTATTTTGTGTCTTTGGTGTGTAACGCTTACCCGTTATGTTGGTATTGCTTACCCTATTACCATTGGGATATATTTATTATTTTTTACGCAATCAAATAGTAAAACAAAGCTTTGGTATGTTGGACTCGTCCTAGCGAGCGTGATACCAATATTGTCTTGGGTATACTGGACGTATACAGTAAACGGAAGAGTTGCAAATCGTGTATTACTATACCACGCAATACCTATTGCAGGCATACAACATGCAGTTTCTGCCCTTGGTTCATGGGTTAATCAATTTGACAGTATTCCCTCTCTGTTTTTGGTACTATTCTGTTTGTTGGTATATGGCTATTTTTTTAAAAAAAGAGCCTTACAAAAAAAGAATAAGTTCTTTGACTATGTAACGAACATAACGAAAATATTTTTTCTTGTTTATTGTACATGTGTTGTCATTGCTTTACTGTTTTTTGACGCAGCTATCTCTCTAGATGCACGCATGATTCTCCCGCTTCAGGGAATTGGCGTGATATATATCATCGGGGTATTAGCACGCCGGTTTCAATTTAGAAAACACAGCGTCCTGGTATATGTATTCATTCTCATAAGTTTGTTTTATGTGTGGTCATTTGTTCAATGGGCAAAAACATATTGGATGAATGGTTATGGTTATGCATCAGCGGAATGGAGCAAGTCCGGCCTTTTTTCTTATATACAACAATTAGATAAAGACGCAGTTATCTATTCTAATTCACCCCAACTGATATTTTTTTACAATCAACGAAACACCTATGAATTACCATGGAAAAAATCTTTGACCTCAGGACAACAAAATATTGATTATCAGGAGCAAATTACGAACGTATTACACTCAATAGCTCATCATCAAGGGTGGATAATATACTTTCGTGGAGTATCTGGAAGCAGACTGGCATCTGAAGAAGAAATAGCTTCATATCCAGACGTTTATCCAGTTTTTGAATTGCCCGAGGGTGTTGTTTTTGGAATTAAGTAATATGATCTCTCCTAGTTACTCAAATACATATTCGAATACTTACAAAGTGCTGCGTGTCTTAACGAGACTTATGCAAAACGACACACAGTGTCCATTTTTATTGCAAAAAAGGTTGCCCATAAGGCAAATGATCCAGATTGCTCGTTACAATAAAGTTTCATTTATATTAAAGCACATGATCACTTGTGAACACTGTCAACACATCATCACAAAGAATGATAGAACGTACTTACAGCATATGTTCACGTATATGAGGCCCAGAACGGCCCTGTTATTAAATTATGAAAAAATACTTTTTGAACACACTGCAAAAAAACTTCATGCTCCCTACGTCTTTTTTAAAACATTAGAGCGTGCCCATACAAAAGACAAAGCTTTGGGTTCAGATATAGACGTATTAGTACATATATCTGATATACCGAGAATAGTTACTTTTTATAAAGCTCAAGGCTATAAAGTACGTGCATATGACCCTAAAGAATATAATCTTATTAGTCCAAAAACAGCGTTATCTATTGATATACATAAAACTATCGCTTATCCACACACTGGCAATATACCTCAGAAAGATAATTTGGTGATTAAGTCTCTGAATGCAGAATGTTTCACATTGGGAACGCACTGTTTACCTAAAGAATTATTTGTTGTAGTTCAGACTGTTCGCTTTTGGACAAATGACTTAGGTAGGGGTCTAAGACAATTACAGGATATTCTAGAAACATCAATAATTTATGAAGAAGAAATTGATTGGGATGTTCTTGTAAAAAAGCTTATCGCTTGCGGATATTATTCCAGATATATTACCGCTTTATTATTAGGAAAAAAAATGTTTGCGGTTCCTCATTTACCTGCTTATATCGAAAAAAGAAACATACCACTACGTGTGTCGTTACTTGTTTGGTTATTGGATATTGTAGATGTTTCTTATGTTGATGACTTTATGAAATGGGAGTCGAAAGATTCTACTATTTCAAAAAAATACCATCTTCACTATGTGTTTGTTAATTTTATGGCGGATTTGGATTATTCATTTTTTCGACTTTTTCGTCCGCAACTGCTGAAAGAATTTATGCATCTTGCAACAAGAGCAATAGTTCGTGATTTTACTATGAAGTAATATGGGTAAGATAAGATCTTTACGTTATTTTATTGTTCAAGGCACCAGTATGACACCATTATTACGGACCGGGATGCTTGTGCAAGTTGTACCACAACCACACTTAGAACTTGGCGATATTGTTGTTTTTTCTCGGAAAGGCCTGTTTGGTCACCGGATTATTAGTATTCGAAAGAAGAAACCATTATTTCAAGTGAAAGGAGACACTTTGCATGGTGTCGATGGTTGGTTTAAACAAAACCAATTTATTGGAGTGGTTTCTGGTGTTGGCTATGAAGGCGTCATGTATAGTCTTCGTTCCCCTGCTTCAAGAATCATGCAGAGAGGTATCGTATTTCTTTCTAAAAGAAATATGTTTCGTTTTTCTGTTATTAGCAACGCTGTGTTTATTTTTTATTGGAACGTACTCAAAGGTGAGGTATTTTTGAAACGTTTAGCATAATATACGTACCATACTGATCCATAGATATAACCAAAGTAAATGATTGTTGACCTCAGCACCTCATACAAGAATGCGGAGATTTTCCAAAAAACAGATTTTTGTTTAAAACGCCTTAGAAACAGTGAATAATTGGTCATTATAGCGAAAAACTCTTTCTTTTGAATTGAATTCTTCTCTTTAGAAAATAGTTTTATTACTTTAGAAGCAACTGGATATTTATATTGAGTTATTCCCAAGCAACGCCCAATCATAAATGCATTATGGAAGGATTTATCAATCCTACGAAGTGGTTGTTTATAATGTGTAACTGATACTTTATTGTGTTCAAGAAATATGCAGCCAGCAAGTTGTGCTCGGATACTAAAATCATATTCCTCTCCAATAAAAGGAAATAATTCTGTATCAAAAAGGTACCGTAAGGTATAAAGAACTGATCTATTCATAAAACAACAACCAGCATGAACGCCATCTATCACCCTAAATTTGTCTTCTCTGAAACCAGTTGTTTTATATCGAGTATTTCGAAAATAAAACATTTCAGTCATGAAGTTCGTATTTGGGAAAATATGTTGACATTTTTCTTGAAAGACAACGTGCGCATACGCATTTGTTTTATATGTGTTAATAATTTCTTTACACCAGTTATTTGTCGGAACACAATCGTCATCTAACAAAGCAATAATTTCACCTCGTGCGTGTTCATATCCTATATTACGTGCGTATGAGGGACCCCTTTTTTTGGCTACATAATATTCAATTGGCAACGTATTTTTGAATAACGAAACGATTAGAGAAGCTTCTTGATTACTACTATTGTCTACAACAATAACCTGATATGGTTTTGGGTACTGTTTTGATAATACCTTCAGTGTTTTATTTAGTGTTTTTGGCCTTTTGTACGTGGGAATAATAACAGTAATCTTATGTAGGTGACTCATGAAGGCCATTATAGCACGAGAAAATACTTTATTTGGTATGTTGTTGACAAGGTATTGCACAAAATTCTATACTAGTTTTAGTAGATTCATTTACTTTTTTGCCCATGAATAAACAAGTTAATAGTGTAAAGGTGAAGCAAGTATATAAAAAACCAAGTGTGACAATTGAAAAGTTGACAGTTTTGAATACAGACACAGTTGCTTCAAGCGTATAATTCTTATAGAATTTCATTTATTCTACTTCGGAAGTATCTCGGTTTCTTTCTTTGGAGAAAACGTATAGGTTTTACATTGAAATTCTTTATATTCAAAAGTTAGTTTTTTTTTCACATCAACAAGCTGATACACCTCAAATGGGACAAATAATTGCTTCACCATGACCATGGTAAGAGTGTGATTTGAGATTTGGCTTCTATACAGTCGTAACAGCGATATTTGACGCTTTTTACTTATTTTTGAAAGGAGAAGTTGGAATTGATTCTTACCCAAGCGACTGTTCTTTTTATAGGTAAGCGGATTAATACTAAATAGTAAGGCAATTTTATGTATTGAAGCGAGTTCTTTACACACCCTACTTACTGTTATGTGGTCTGGGTGACCATCTCCCCCATCTTGGTTATGCGTTGCTATGATACCAATGTTATTTTTTATAATATAGGATTTGATTTTTGAGGTAGTTTGTTTGACCTGTGAAATTAAGTTCCCATCTGGAAAAGGTAACAAGGTGGCATTTTTTATACGAAGAGTGTTCATAACCATTTCGAATTCCTTTCGTCGAATTTTCGCGAGCGAATCAGTGGTTTTAGGAATCAAGTTTATTCCCTTTTCTCCTTGAGTGAGAATTAGCACATGAACGTTGTATGTATGTGAGGAACACCAATAGAGAAGTGCTCCAGAAGAAAGAATTTCATCGTCCGGATGCGCAAAAATAAATAGAATATTTTTGTTTCTTTGTTGTTGTAACCAGTGTGATAAGAGAGGCATTATATGATTCGTAGCATGCCGTGATCGACGTATAAACGAACAAACTCAAGAAGATCACGTACTGCAACATGTTCATCTATTGCATAGGTTTTGGTTAATGCTTTGACTAATTTCTGCATGGATATTTTCTTATTGAAAGAGTTCCATATAAATGAAGCGGTATGATTAAGCGTGTGTATTGTCATTTCATTAGGATTCATCAGATACGTGATCCCATCAAGCTCTTTTTGTATAACATCCTTGTTCTTTATTACTATGGAATTTATCTGGACACTTTTCATTGTTTGAGTCTAGAGTATTTTTTTCCAAAAGGCAAGATTTTTATTTGAGAAATTGAGTGTGTAACACGGAATATGTTTCGCTGCATGTTCACATAAAGCATTAACCTTCATACCGATAGGTGTTTTGAACTTGGGTACGTTATTTTTGATTGAAAATGGTTCAATTAGATAGTGTTTTAAATTTTTCGCTATTTCTATATATGCAGTTGAGGCAGGTAATTTTTGTACGCGTGTTTTAGTATCTTTTTGTATAAAATATATGCCTTTAATCGGCATGCCCTTTCCTGAGTAAACGCATTTAGTAGTTTCATAAAATGGAGATGGGTATACACGCCACGTGTTATGTATCAGCTCCAATACAGCACTATCATCTCCATACGATGTATATGAACTTAAAAGTTTTCTGATCGTTGATTTACCTGCTCCGATAGACCCTGCAAAAATATATGCATAGTTATTTGAAATAATAACGGATGCGTGCATGAGAAAAATATTTGATAATGGAAGAAATTGGCTGACTGCCCCTCGGAGCATGTCACAAATAACTGGAAGTGCTGGCCTTTTCTTTGGCGTTGAAATAATAAAGGTTTGTTTTTTTAGATCAATATCAGTTTTGGTAGTATTACCTCTTAATCTGATTTGGCCTCTCGCACAATACTTGTTGTTTTTGTTGGATTTGATTTGTGGGTAAAGATGAACAAAAAACTTTATTATTTGATTACTTGATATATCAAGTAATAGTGTTGTTGTACCAATGGATATTTGTATTAATGCGGTCGGAATGTTTTTATTCATGTGTTAATATCCATAGCGAGAGAGTGTTGATTTTGGACCATCCGACAGTATTGATCCATTCTGTAATATAACAAATCTCGAGCATAATTTTTTCATTAACGTCATTTGGTGTGAGACAATTACTACTGTTAATTTTTTTTTCATTAACGCCTGAATTTTTTTTGAAGATTTTTTTTGAAAATTCTTATCTCCTACACTCAAGCCCTCATCGAATAGTAAAATATCCGGATCTGCGTGAATAGCGATAGCAAATCCAAGTCGAAGAGCCATGCCGCTTGAATAGGTAAACATAGGAGCATCAATAAATTGATGAATATCAGCAAATTCGATAATTGAGTGACATTTCGCTTCTATTTCTTTTTTTTCCATTCCAAGCAGTAAACCATTTAAAAAAATATTTTTGTATCCACTTAAATCTGGATGAAACCCAGCTTGTAAATCAATTAAAGAAACAATATTCCCTTGTGTTTTAACGGACCCTTTTGTCGGAGCTGTTATTCCAGCAATAATTTTGAGTAGTGTCGTTTTTCCTGATCCGTTTGGTCCAACAATGCCAATTCTTTCCCCTTTGGCAATTGTGAGATTAATATTATGCAATGCAATAAAGCGTTCGTTATTGCTTCGAATAAATTTTTCTACTAGCGTCGGCTTTTCATGGTGAATACTATATTCTTTTTTTATGTTTAATAGTTGTACGGCGATCGTATTCATATATTATTGAAGTGGAATAACATGGTGCATTGTATTTTTAAGTTTGCAGTTAACCCCAATAATATTATTGTGATACAGATGAGCAATAATAGACGTATGGTATAAATATACATTAAACGGATGGATTTCCTTTTTGTAGGCTGTTAGTAAATGATTAAATCTGATGGAATTATACCCAAAATTAATAAATAGGAAACCGTTTTTATATAATAATGACTGGAGCGATCGAATAAACAACGGTTCATACTCTTCTTTTCCAGACATAAACCCATGCTTAAAGAGATCAACAATGATGCAGTCGTATTTTGGTTGAGTTGGGAATAGATTTTTTATATATTGAAATGCATTTTGATGTATCCACGTGATATTATCTTTGTCTCTTTTTTCTAATACGTATTGATTTGTAACCCCAATCATTTTTTTTGATATTTCAACAGCGTCTATATGAATAGATGCATACGATTGTAAAAAAGTATGTATAAAAGAACCTCCACCCCCTCCAAGAATAAGTATTCGATGAGGTGTAAGATTTTTTTCATGAATGATTGTTCGTACGATGTCAAAATAGGCCCAAGTTGATGGATTATTTGTATATATGACGGATTCACAAGAGGTGGTATCTAATTTTTTTGAGGCGGTTATATATCGATAATTAAGTAAATTATTTCTAAAATTTATATATTCTCTTACTTCGTGTTCTATTCCCTGATCAATAAATTTGAGTACTCGTCGAGTACATCCATGCTTGTATAGCAAGTAGACTATGGTGATACCCATGCAGAGAGGAAATATAAGTAGCCACAAAAAAATATTTGAAATCTTTAGTGATACGAGTATGATGCAAATTACGATGTACGCGATAATGGCGGTATAATACCGTACCCCAATGATAATATCGCCAATCCACATATTAGATCCAATCGTCAAAATTTTTACTTTCCTTTTGAAATATAATACTACCCATAATTGTTATGCTTATGATAATAAAAATGTTTCCGACACATATAGATAGTGTTGGGAGTGGATAATGCATAAGCGCGTATTGAAAAAACTGCACGATTGATGTCATTGGATTAAAGATCCAAAGCCAATGGTATTCTTTTGGGACTACCATAAACGAATATACAATTGGTGTTGCATAAAACCAAACAATAAGTAGTGCCTGAACAAAAAATGTTACGTCACGAAAGCGTACGTTTAATGCCGAAGTAAGTAAGCTTAATCCAATGGTAAACATAAGTAACAAAATGAAACCTATACCTAAAAAGATAATATTCATGAAGGATATTGGATGAACGAATATAAGCGGAATCATTAGTAATATCATTGCTATAAAAAGATGAAGAAGATTTGAGGCGATAATTGCTATCGGAATAACCATTCGTGGAAACATCGCTTTTTTAATAAGGGAGCGTTCAAATACAATGCTTGGAGTGGCTTTGGTTAATGAAAGAGAAAAAAAATTCCAAATGAGTAGGCCAGTAAAAAGATAAAAATAATAATATTCCATAGGGCTTTTCATAAAAAAAGAGAAGATAAAACCAATAACCAGCATTTGTAATAACGGGTTAATAATCAGCCAAAGAAAACCGAACACCGTGTATTTATATCGAGCACGCAATTCTTTTTCTGTCATCACCATGAGAAGTTCGATATAGTGATTTATCCCTCGTTTCATTGCCCCAATTATACACGAGATTATTTATTTGTGGTGTGTGCGTGATTTGTTTGCCCCGTTATGTGGACACGATCTTTTTACATCACCATTGTGCCATGTGAAGAAATGAATGAACGTATTTTTTCCTGAAATCGCTTTTTAGAAAATTGAGCCGCTTGTTTTTGACATCCTTTTGACCACACAATTGGCATTTTTTCAAATTTCTGTATAGCGTCAATCAATGAAGACGCAGACAAGGAATGAAAGAAAAGACCTGTTTTTTTCTCAATAACTGTTTCAATGACGCCACCTGAATGATACGCAATGACCGGGGTTCCCGAAGCCATCGCTTCAACCGGTAATATTCCAAAATCTTCATCCTCCGACGGAAAAATGAACGCTTGTGCTGTTTTCATGTATTGCCATTTTTCTGCATCAGAAATTTCTCCCAAAAATTCAACAGTAGGACCAGCAAGTCTTTTTAGTTCTTCTCCATAGCCGGCAAATCCTTTCCCAAATACCTTCAGGGGTACGTGGAGCGTTGTACAGGCAGTAATTGCCAGATCAATATGTTTTGCTTGTGCAAGTCGTCCCCCAGTAAGAAAAAATGCTTGTTTTTTAATTATGGTTGTAGTGTGAGGTGTATCAACTGGGGGGTACATAATCGTTGCGTCTTTTCTATAAAATTTTTTTATGCGTCGTGCAACTTCATTGGAGTTAGCAATAAAGTAATCCACATTTTGACTTGCTTGAAAATCAGTATTTCGTAGAAAATGATTTGCTATTTCCCCAAACATCCGTACAAGAGGATTCTTTTTCCAGTTTCGTGCGGTCGCATAGCCATACAGATATCGAGGAGGTGTGTGGCAATAACAAATATGTGTTGCCGTTCCTTTTTGGATCATATTTGACTGATACGCGCCCGTTGCTGAAACGATAACCACATCAAAATCTGCAAAATCCATGTGTTTAAAAACAGAAGGAGCAAGAAGCCGTAATGGGCTAATAAGTTTTTCTTTTAACGGAATATGTTGGAGCCAGGATGTTCGGATATCCCAGGAGGCGAATCGTTTTTTATGTGGGCCCAGAAATTGTGGGCAGTACACGCTGGTAAAAACCGGTGCGTCCGGAAACAGTTCATGAAGCGCTTCCAGTACCCGTTCTGCCCCTCCATATTCCTTGATGTAGTCATGAACCAGTGCAACCTTCATATATGTGTATTATATCAGTGACATCTGTTCATCGATTGTTTTTTGTCGTTCTTCCTTTTGTTTTTTTACTGCCGGTTTCTCCGTTCCTTTTGGTGTTTGTAATCTTTTAATAAGAGAATGAAAACCAAAACTTTGTAATACTGCAATGACTTTTTGTGTTGAAAACTGTTCTATTACAATGGGTTTGATTGCCGTTTTCATTTTTATGTTTTGTTTTATTGTGGCTAGGGTTTTGGAGAGTATCGCGAGATCTTTATGTGCAATCAATTTTGCTTTTACATGAGGAGAAATGGTTGTATCTTTTGTTGTATCGATACTTGCATAGAGGTTTTCGATCGTTCCAAAGGTTTTTAAGAGATCTGCAGCTGTTTTTGGTCCTATACCAGGGACTCCCGGATAATTATCTGAACTGTCTCCTGCGAGTGCCTTGTAATCCGGAATTTGCGTTGGGGTGACACCAAGACGCTCCTGGGTCTCTTTCATGCCATATAGTTTCGCTTCAGACAATCCTTTTGTTGGCATGTAGATTTTTGTCGTTTCGGTTGCCAGTTGGAGGATATCCTTGTCACCAGTGACCACGATAATTTGATCGACTTTTTTTGCATATTTTCTACATAACGAACCGATCATGTCATCTGCCTCAAATCCATCTTGTTCGAATATTGGAAGATGCATTGCAGTAACGACATCGTGTACTAATGGAATTTGTCCTGCAAGTCCATCATCCATTTTCGGTCGTTTTATTTGATAGTCTGCATACAATTTTTTTCTGAACGTCGGTGCGGGTCTATCAAATGTTACCGCAAGGTGTGTTGGTGTTAGATCCGTTACCAATCGAAGAAGCATTGATGTAAATCCGTAGACGGCATGTACAAGCGTTCCGTCAGGTGCAGTTAAGGGTGGGAGTGCATGAAACGCACGATGTAATATTGCGTTTCCATCAATGATGATCAGGCGGTTCACAGTGTTTTTGACAAACATTAGGAATTTTTCATGAGTTCTTCAAACTCATCCCCTTCTAGGGTTTCTTTCTCAACAAGTTCTTTTGTGATCAATTCCAACTGTTTTTTGTGTTTTTTAAGAATTGTGATTGCTGTTTCATATCCTTCAAAAACAAATTTTTGAATTTCAGTGTCGATTTTTCCGAGCATCTCAGGAGAGATTTGTTGCTGGTCCATAAGTGATTTTCCCCATTCAGTCACATCAACATTCGGCCCGAAATTAATTGGACCCAAAGAACTCATGCCAAATTCCATAACCATATAGCGCGCAATGCGTGTTGCTTGGTCAATATCATTAGCAGCCCCACTTGTCACATCTTTGTACATGAGTTCCTCAGCAGCCCGGCCGCCCATCATCGTCGCAATTTGATTAATAAGATGTGATTTTGTTTCATGCAGCCGGTCTTTTTCTGGAGGCGTCAACGTATATCCTAGCGCCATACCGCGGGAGATAATGGAAATTCGGTGGACCCGATCCATATCCGAAAGATGGTAATTGACTACTGCATGTCCTGCTTCATGACCTGCGGTCATTTTGCGATCGAGATCACTTTGGAGTCTTTTTTTCTCAGGTCCTAATTTCACTTTTGTTGCAGATTCTTCGATATCTGCATAGGAGATCACTTTTTTATTTTGACGTGCTGCATGAATTGCTGATTCGTTGAGCATGTTTTCAAGATCAGCTCCTGAAAATCCAACGGTTCGTTTTGCAACTTTATCCCAATTGACCGTTTCTGCGAACGGTTTTCCTTTTGCATGAATAAGAAGAATCGATTTTCGTCCTTCCATATCAGGAAGATCGAGCGTGACTCGTCGATCAAATCTGCCAGGACGTGTCAAAGCAGGATCAAGTAAATCTCCTCTGTTGGTTGCTGCAACGACGAGGACGGCAGTATTTGGTTCGAATCCGTCCATTTCCACAAGAATCTGGTTTAACGTCTGTTCCCGCTCATCATGGCCGCCCATAGCACCGACTGAGCGCATACGACCAATGGCATCAATTTCATCGATAAATATAATTGCCGGTGCTGTTTTTTTTGCGGTTGCAAAGAGATCTCGGACGCGTGCAGCTCCGACTCCAACAAGCATTTCCATAAATTCGCTTCCTGCTATGGAATAAAACGGAACTTTTGCTTCTCCTGCCATGGCTTTTGCAAGTAATGTTTTTCCTGTTCCACTGGGACCTACCAGTATTACCCCTTTTGGAGTACGGGCTCCCAGTGCTTTATATTTTGCAGGATTTTTTAAGAAATCAACAATTTCCACAACTTCATTTTTTGCCTCGTCAACACCAGCAACATCTGCAAACGTAATTTTTGGAAGATCTTTATTCCATAGTTTTGCTTTGCTTTGTCCAAATGAAAAAACGCTATCTTGCGCACCCCGTGCTTGTCGAAACAAAAAGAGGAAAAAAACAACCGTTAACACAAGAGGAAGTATATTTGAGAGGATCCCCATCCAGAGTTGACTTACGTTTTGATCTTTTACTTTGATTTCAACAGCTTTTGGATCCACACCTGCTCCCTCGAGGAGTTTAAAGAGTGAATCTTGTGGTTCTTTATGGGAAATTGCTTTCTTTCCGTCTTTGTAAATTGCGGTGAGTTTTGTGTCCTCCACTTCCATTGTTTGTACTTTATTTTCTTTAATATCAGAAACGATCGTTGTAAACGGTTGCTCAGGTATATTTGCAGCTCCACCCCCCATGTTTCCAAGCACTGAGAAGATAATGAAAATGATCAGAAGTCCCGTGATGATGTTTTTCAGGTTAAAATTTAACCGCATCTCAAACATTTTCGTTGGTTTTTTTGTCCCGTTGGGTTTGATTTCGTTTTCCTGTTTGATTTGTTTTTTTGCCATAGCTTCCTTTATTTTACGGTAGTATACCATGGAATTAGCCTACTTGACAGTATGCGGTACGAGGGGGTATTGTCTTTGGTAATGCGCATTTTTTACCATGAATTTGCTCCCTCAACGTCAGGATATCCGATCCTTGGGTTTCAATCAAAAGAAACACGTGCATTAACCGTTGGGTATATTCAAAAAACAGGAAAACAAGAAACATTTATTCCCTGTCGAGAACACTTGGGAGCGCTGCGTGAGGATGATACCTTTCAGGCCACTGTACAATCATTATCATTGCCTGCTGTTCAAAAAATATTGCATGCCCATGATCCATATACTATTTCAACCATTACGCTCCTTCGTGAAACTGTTGCATGCCGATTATCAAGTGCACTTTTTTATGCAGGAATAAAAACGCATTACGGCGATTGTTTTATCGGTGCAAATCATGTAAAAACGGCAACGAGTATTACCACATCCTATGCCTATGAAAATACCGAAGGGTTGTGCGAAGATGGATGTTGGGTTATAGCAGACAGTATTGCTGCAGGAAGAAATCTCATTGCCACACTCCACTCCCTTCTTTCTAAATATCATCCGAAAGAACTTATTTTTATTGTGCCCATCGGGAACAGATGGGGAATAAATGAGGTGAGTAAAGTTGTTGCAGAACATAACATCAAAACAACATTTGTTGTATGGGGTGCTTTGTTTGGGTTAAATCCGGACAATCATTATGATGAACCATGGGGGCTTTTAGACTGCGAACCCATTGACCTTAGGGATCAACAAACATTTATTTCTATGTATTCTCCGACACTTTGTGTTGGTGGGGATTTCGGCAATGACTATTATTGTCCGGCTCTTGCAAAAAAATTGTACGAGAAGCAACTTGCTGATCTTCAGATTACCCCAAAAATTCCAACAGCAGCGCAGATTCGTTCTGTTTATACTTCAGAAGAAATTTTTACACGATAATACTTATCGAATTCTGGATCCAAGCGGCAATGTTTCACCGGAAATAAAGAGTGGTTTTCCATCCATGCTATCTACTGCCATGATCATTCCCTGCGATTCTTCACCCATCATTTTTCGATATTGTAAATTCACGACAAAGAAAAATTGTTTGCCGATAAAATACTCTCCTGTATATCCGAATTGTCGAACACCGGTAAAGATAATCCGTTTTCCAAATGCTCCAAAATCAACATGAAGCCTGATGAGTTTTTCGCTTTTTTCTATATGCTCTGCCGTTTCGACCTTCCCTACTCTGATATCAACACTTCCAAAGTCATCAATCGTAATTGTTGATTTTTTCTTGTCTTGACTGGAATATGCATTTACCAGTCCGATGGTTTCTCGTACTTCTTTCATTGTTGTACCCGCTATCATCATTGCCTTTTCCTTCCCTTGAGAAAGAATTTCTTTGACAAGTTCCGGATTATTTTTTAACTCATCGTATTGTTTACGTGCAGGAGTGAAGTAGTGAAGTAAGGACTCATATAAATATTGTTTTACTTCAATATCACCTATTTGGCCTTCTCCATAGGCTTTTTTCATTTGGTTTACTTTCTCTTTTTCACCAAAAAAGTCGAGATATGTAAACACCATATTTCCTTCAATGTGTCCGAGGTCTGTAGCATGAGCCCGGGTTGGATCTGTATATGTTCCCATGACCTGTTTTTTTATTACTTCCTCCGATTCAAAAATGCTGATAATATTACCGAGTGATTTACTCATTTTTCGTTTGCCATCAGTTCCAAGAACCGTTGCGACACTTTCTGGAATGAACGGTTCTGGAAGTTTAAAGAGTTGTTTGTTAAATACGCGGTTAAATCGTTCCGCAACATCTCTGGCAATTTCTACGTGTTGTTTTTGATCTTTTCCAACAGGAACGAGATCTGGTTTGTATAGCAAAATGTCTGCTGCCATGAGAATGGGATAACTAAAGAGTCCGACATTAATATCATCTTCAACTGTTTCTTTTGCCAGTTTATCTTTGTATGCATGGGCACGTTTTAACAGTCCAAGCGGTGTAACATTGTTGAGAATTGTTTGTAGCTCGGGGTGGAGTCCTTCAAGATCGGATTGTCGGTAAAAAACAAGCCGATTAAATTCTTCTGGCGTTAAAAATCCTTTCAGAAGCGAAAGTTCATTGAGTATTAATGCTTCTACATTTTTTTGTAGCTGTCCTTTATTTTGAATCGTTGTGAGTGCATGATAATCAGCCACAAACAGAAAACACTCGTTGGTACGTGCCATGTCAATAAACTGTTTTACCGCGCCGAGATAGTTGCCGATATGGAGTGTTCCATCCCCGCTTGGTGTAATGCCAGATAAAATTCGTTTCATATAAATTTCCTTTCTATCATTGTAATTCATTTACTATTTTTTGGCAGGGGCACCAGGATTTGAACCTGAAATAGGGATTTTGGAGATCCCCGTGATACCGTTTCACTATGCCCCTATACAACAAAAACCCTTGTAAATCACCAAAAAATATTGGTAACTTACAAGGGCCTACAAAATACAGGCTGTTCCACCTTGCTTCATCGCTTACAAAAAATCCCCCGCCAGTGCGAGGGACATGTAAGAAATCTTATTACATGCTCCGCAGGAACGCGACACATGGTGCTTTATTTTTACAGATAAGCTTCTGGATTAGACATCCTCGCCTTGTTGGCGGGTAGCCTGCTCAGCCTCGATTTTCATCGGTAGGAAGATCCCAATCAATCTTCCCGTGGTCTTTATTTACTTGTATGGTGCTTAGTATATCACACGTCGTCAATTGGTTGCGGGGCCAGGAATCGCACCTGGTCTAGAAGATTATGCATATGTTTCTCCAATTACTTGGAGTATCGGACTATATCATTCCGCCAGAGGCGGATTTGGCGTATAGTCTCTACGGACTCGCTCCGTCAAATGACGGAGATTGCCTCGGTATTGCCCCTTGGTTAACTAAGGGTTTCACCGATACAGCCAAATTCTCATTTCAATAATTGCTTATTGAAGGGCCCATTTTGAGCCTTCTGTGCAACTTTACACTACCCCGCGGTTCATTTAAAGAACAAAAGTGAGTATACACCAATTATGATTTTCTGTATATTCTGTCTTTATTTTCGAACCTACATATTATGTGATGAATATATCATTTGTGAAGGTTCAATATGGCTAAATCTATCAAAAAAATCCAAGCTCGAGAAATAAGAAGGCGTGGTGTGAGCGTTAAGCTTATAGATTAAAAACTTAACGTTGCTAAAAGTAGTGCTAGCTTGTGGGTGCGAGATATTCTTTTGAGTATCGATCAACTTCAGTATTTGAAGCATCGTAAGATAGAGGGGGCTGCGCTTGGTCGATTATTAGGAGCTGAAAAAAAGACAAGATAGGTTACAAAGAATAATTGATGGTAATGCTTATGGGCATACACATATTTAATATTTAACAGAGAAAGAATCTTTTGTTTCCGGAATAGCTTTGTATTGGGCTGAAGGGAATAAAAAAATGAAGAAGATTGAATTTTGTAATTCGGATCCGAAGCTGATTTTATTCCTTATGGGATGGTTTCAAAAATTTTTCGATTTGACGTTGAGTGACTTCAAATGTTATGTTGGTGTGAATGTTATTCATAAAAATCGTGATTTAGTTATCCAAAAATATTGGAGTTCTGTTACTCATATTCCTTTGGGTCAGTTTACAAAAACAAGCTTTAAACAAAGTAAACCAAAGAAAATTTACGAAAATTATGAAGACCATTTTGGAACGCTATCGGTTAAAGTTTTGAAACCTGCGCGGATTTTGTATAAAATAGCAGGATTGGTTCAAGCATTACGCGATGTCCCATTGCCAGGGTAGCTCAGCGGTAGAGCACACGCTTCATAAGCGTGGAGTCGTGGGTCCGACCCCCACTCCTGGCACTTTTCTCTATTTCCAAAAAAATTCGTGGGGTTTTTCAAAAACTGAATTTAAAAGAAAACCCACCACCATTGTTTCCAGTTTGTTTGAGGTGTGTGAGCGTCTTGCATTTCGCTTGTTTCCTTAGTCTGCTGACTAACCAAAATGATGGTTTCTCCCGGTTTTGCCAAATTGAGTTTTTCTCGGGCCATTTTTTCGATAAATTCGGGAGACTCGGCTATGTGTAGCTGTTTTTCTAAGTCTTGGTTCTTTTTTTGAAGCTTCACAAGCTCTTCCTGGCTCGTTTGCAAGATCGTTCGTCTGTGGGATATGCCAAAAAGCGAGCTTATGAGGCTTCCAATGGCTATACATAGCCCTAAGAAGGCTATAAGTGGGAGTAGCTGAACTATGGGTTTTTGTTTCATGCGCCTGTTATTTTTTGTACCTTGCAAATAGTCACGAGACTATGATATTATAGGCTTTACTACTTGCCTCGGGATATCCTCCCGAAATTGTTTCCTGCTTCAAAATAATACATATATGAGCACTGATTTAAAGAGTACGAATGCACAGTTTGTTGACTATTTGACGGCCAAAAAGCGTGCTCGTGCTACCATCGTAGCATACAAAAAAGACATTGACCAAATGTTGACGTTTTTTCAGGCCGCGGAGAAGAAAACTATTACTGACATTACCCCAGATGAGATTAATGCGTTTTTGAAGAAACTTGCAAGTGATAGCTATACCCCAAAGTCTGTCTCACGGAAGATCAACTCTATTAAGACATTTTTTAGGTTTTTGAAAACATCAGGCGTTACAAAAACAGATCCTGCGACGGAAATTGTCCATCCAAAATACGATGTCAAACCACCGCGAATTTTGTCAAAACTCGAATACCGCGCACTTCGTGATGCCTGTCGCGGAGATGTCCGCATGTATGCAATTGTCGAGCTTTTTCTTCAAACCGGTGTTCGTATTGGTGAACTTGCAGCACTTATGATTGATGACGTGAAACCAACAGATCTGCATATTGCCAGCCAAGAAGGCCATGAAGAACGCAATGTGCCACTTAACAAAGCAGCGGTTGAAGCGTTAAATAAGTATAAAGAGATTCGTAACCCTTCTGCAAAAAGCAATGCATTATTTATCACAAAAACCGGTCGGGCACTGTTAATTCGAAACATTCGAACGGCCATTGATCGCTATTTCCGTATTGCCGGCATTGAACAAGCAAAAGTAAATGATTTGCGCCACACCTTTATTGCTCACCATCTGATGGCCGGTACACCAATCATGACCCTTTCAAAATTGGTCGGACATAAACGCCTGTCCACAACTGAAAAATACTTGGAGCTTATTAAAGGGCAACAAGTTGAAAATGTGAAGCTTGATGAGTTGTAACCCCACGCGCTACAATACGTGAGTAATGGATAAAGCATACACGCCAAAATCATTTGAAGAGACAACGTATACTTCGTGGGAAAAAGCTGGTTACTTTACGCCTAAAAAAGAAAATGGGAAAGAACCTTTTTGTGTGATTCTCCCCCTTCCTAATGCGAACGGTGATCTTCATTTGGGACACGCCATGTTTACGATTGAAGACATCATGATTCGGTATCATCGGATGAAGGGTGATGTAACGCTTTGGCAACCTGGCTTTGACCATGCGGGATTTGAGACCCAATTTGTGTTTGAAAAGTTTTTGGCAAAACAAGGAAAAAGCCGTTTTGATTACACCCGGGATGATCTCTACAAAGCAATTTGGGATTTTACTCAGGCTAACCGGGGTACCATGGAATCACAGCTTCGACGGATGGGATTTTCTTTGGATTGGCAACGGTTACGGTTTCCTTTGGATCCTGAAGTTATTGCCATTGTGTATAAGACATTCAAAAAGATGCATGATGAAGGACTTATTTATCGCGGAGAACGGCTTGTAAATTACTGCACAAAATGCGGAACATCGTTTTCAGATCTTGAAGTAAAACATGTTGAACAAATCGATCCCTTATATTACATCAAATATGGACCGTTTGTGCTGGCAACAGTTAGACCGGAAACGAAATTCGGTGATACGGCAGTTGCCGTTCATCCAGAAGACAAACGATATAATTCATGGATTGGAAAAGAAATTGAATTTGAAGGATTGAATGGACCGGTACAACTTCAGGTGGTTGGAGATGAGGTTGTTGATCCGGCATTTGGAACAGGAGTCGTGAAAGTGACGCCTGCTCACGATATGACAGATTATGAAATCGGAAAACGGCACAATCTTCCGTCGTTGCAGGTTATTGGGTTTGACGGAAAATTAACTGCTGTTGCTGGTCCTTATGCAGGACTTCGCGTGAAAGCAGCACGGGCAAAGGTTGTCGAGGACATGAAGGCGCGAGGAATGATTGACCACGTTGATGAGGCGTATGTGCATACTGTGGGAACGTGTTACAAATGCGGAACTGTGCTAGAACCCTTACCGATGTCACAATGGTTTGTGAAGATTCGTCCCCTTGCTGATCGGGCCATTGCAGCAATTGAAAAAAAGGATGTCAGTTTTGTTCCACAACGGTTTGAAAAGACCGCGGCACAATGGTTAACAGACTTTCATGACTGGAATATTAGCCGCCAAATTGTGTGGGGCATTCGTATTCCTGCATGGCACTGTCAATCCTGTGCAAAAAATAATCCAGAAAAATCCTGGATTATTACTGACGGATCCACCCCAACTTCCTGTCCTACCTGTAAAGGTGTGGATTTAGTTCAGGACACCGACACCTTTGATACCTGGTTTTCTAGTTCTCAATGGCCATTTGCAACGCTTCAAGCAAATAGTGACAAAACAGATTTTGAAACGTTTTACCCCACCTCTGTTATGGAAACGGGGTATGACATTCTTCCTTGGTGGGTGTGCCGCATGCTGATGGTTGGCCTCTTTGTAACCGGTAAAGTTCCGTTTAAAAAAGTATATCTTCATGGACTTGTGCGGGATGCCAAAGGACAAAAAATGAGCAAAAGTAAAGGAAACGTCGTGAATCCAATTAAAATGGTTGATCTGTATGGGGCTGATGCACTCCGGATGGCACTTGTCTTTGGAGCAGCTGCAGGAAATGATATATCGCTTTCTGAAGATAAAATTCGTGGAATGAGAAACTTTGCCAATAAGCTGTGGAATATTGCACGGCTTTTCCTGATGAATACGGAATTAATCAAAGAGCTCCCCTTTTATGATAAGACGATGGATAAAGATTTAGTACAATCTGACATTGAAATGATAAAAAAACTTGAAACGACTGTAAAGATGACAACAAAGTATATGGATACGTATCGATATTCCGACGCTGCACAGACAGTCTACGATTTTACCTGGCACGCACTTGCTGATGAATATTTGGAGCAAAATAAAGAACGATTTAAACAGGGTGACGCAAACGCACTTTCCGTGTACCGTCACATACTTTTAACCTTACTACAACTTCTCCATCCGTTTATGCCGTTTATTACAGAACACATGTGGGGACAACTGCCGAGGAAACAGTATGAACCACTGATCATTTCTTCTTGGCCGACGGTGTAAATTTTTCCGGTTATCGAATGGGGCTCAGTGGCTGCGCCGTTGGGGAAGCAAATGTTGTTTCCATTGGGATAGGCGTAGGCAATAGTGCACCTTTTTCCAACGATCCTGTTGGTGAGAATGTGATTGTTGCGATAATTTGCTGGAATAACACCTCATCAGCCATAAAATCCGCAGTGATTCCACGAGGAGCAAAATGATTGAGTTCCAAAGAAAGTGTGTCTGTGACTTCAATCATCACGCCATGCATCATGGAGAATGCATATCCCCCAACCGTTGAACCAACATTCTCGGTTGCAAAATCTGTAGTTTGTTTTCCTGCAACGGTAATTTGTTTTGTGACAAAGGCTTTGCCTCCTGCATCGCTGATAATTTTCCCTCTAAAATCAGGAAGCACCTGTCCGACTCCCCGAGGAGCGATGGTTAATCGTGTTTCTCCTGGTAAATAGGTTCCCTGTGATCCACATGCTGAACCGTCACAAATAGGAGCCAATACTGTTCCTGGAAGTTTAAATTGGATGGTTTCGATTGCCTTTCTTGTCGTTCCATTGACTGGAGAATATTGTTTCCATACGTTTTGTGTATTGGTTTGTGGTGTAACAAGTGTTGATGCACTCGTTGATCCAGGAACCGCCTGATTCAGGACTTCAATGTCATTTGTTGCTATTGGCGTCGGGTTGGGTTTGACTGCAGTTTTCGGTGTATTAATTGCATTTCGAATGACACCGCTTAAGAGATATCCAATAATGAATAAGACAACTAATAAGAGGATATTTTTGAGCAGTGAACCAAATGATGTCTTCTTTTTTGGGTATTCGGAGGTCGGCGTAGGTGTGGGTGAAACAGGTGGTGGATCAACAATTGGTGTAATGACTGGAGTTTCTTCGTAGGTTATTTCCGGTGGCGTTGTCACAGACGATTCATCATCCATAGTAATAATTATTGTTTCACGTGCTGCAGAAGGTGTCAATTATGAAGACGAGTTTACGCGCGTTCAACGTAGCTTCCTGTTTCCGGATCAATAGCAATCATTTCCCCTTCTTTAATAAACAGCGGCACCGTGACTACCGCTCCGGTTTCAACAACAACGGTTTTGGTTGCGCCAGAAACGGTGTTTCCTCGTGCCCCATCTGTTGCCTCTGTCACTTTGAGTCGTACTTTCTTTGGAAGTCTAATACCAACAGCCTCTTCTTCATGAACAAGCACCTGATAGGTATCATTGGGTTTTAAGAATTTTACGAAATCTCCCAGGAGCGTTCCTTTGACCGTTACCTGATCAAAGGTCTGGTTATTCATAAACACATAGTCTTCGCCTTCTGGATAGAGATACTGCATTTCTTGTGTTTCCACTGGAAGTTCTTCAACAGATTCCCCGGATTTATACGTAAATTCTTGCACTTTTCCTGTTGTGAGTGATTTTAATCGGGTTCTCACAAACGCGGACCCTTTTCCCGGATTGACGCGTTGAAATTCTACAATTTGGTGCGGTTGATCTTTAAACGTAATGAATATTCCGTTTTTGAAATCAGATGTTGTTATGGATGACATGGAAGCTATTATCCCACGAACACGCTTATTTTTCAAACAGTTCGTAACTCGAGAAGAAGAGCGTATCCGCAATACGGGTAGTGTTACTGTATAACATAATCAGTCGATCCAGTCCTACAGCTATCCCACTGGTGTCAGGCATACCGACTTTGAGTGCGTCAATAAAATCATGGTCATAGTCATAGGTGGTTTTTCCTAGACGTTTTAGCTCAATAAGTTCAAGGTCAAACCGATCTTGCTGCTCTTTCCAATTGGTGAGTTCCGTATAGCAATCCCCCAGTTCGAGTCCGCCAATAT
Source organism: Candidatus Gottesmanbacteria bacterium (assembly GCA_903821745.1). Taxonomy (GTDB): domain Bacteria; phylum Patescibacteriota; class Microgenomatia; order UBA10105; family UBA927; genus CAIJMI01. Next base: position 57,715 of record CAIJMI010000004.1, on the reverse strand, counting down.
ACCATTCAAAACGTTCTGCGTAGTTCGGATTTTCTTTTTTCTTTTTGGAGAGTGCTGCAAGACACCCGGGAAATTCATAAACAATCGTAGGAACAGATTTTCCGAGATGCGGTTCCACCTCATTTAAAAATATTTGATCATACAGCTCTTCCCAGGTATTTTCCTTTGCGACGGTGTACCCCTTTTGTTTCGCAATGCGTCTTGCCATTTCCTCGTTCAGGAATTCGTCAAAATCAATGTTCGCCCATTTGGCAAATGCTTCTTTTATTGTTATTTTTTCCCACGGGCCAGCGAGATTGAATGTTACTCCTTGGTACGTAAGTGTGTCACCATTCCCGAGCGCATGATTGATCGATAACAGCAAGTTTTTGCAGTCCTCCATGAGCGATGTATAGGTTGCACCCACACGATACCATTCCAGGATCGTAAATTCCGGATTATGGGTAAAGCTGTCTGTTTCCATATTTCGAAAACTCTTCGTAATACTGTAACAATTGCCGATACCTGCAACGATAAGCTTTTTGAGTGCGAGCTCCGGCGATGTTGAAAGGTATGCTTTTGTGGGTTTTCGGTTCCTATCAAGTAGTGTTGTTTCAAAAACATCCAGATAGCTTTCTGCTGCCGGGTGAGCAAGAAGGATGGGGGTTTCTACCTCATGAAATGTTTGGCTATCAAAAAATGAACGCGTCGATCGGATGACCTGTTCACGAATGAAATATCGCTTCCAGTTCTCTGGATGATCACGAAGGTTTTGCCACGTTTTCATTGTTAAGTACGTTTCTTTTTTGTGGCGGTTTTTGTTGGAGTCTTTCCGGCAAATAACCGAACGACAAATAAGAGATAGCACATTTCAAGAATTCCGACGGTGTTAATAACAAGAAGCGCGATAAACCACCATTGTTCATCGCGTTTCGATGCATGCCATAAAGCTAGTCCTTTCCAGGTTAAACTCCAGAGCATTACCGGAAACACTCCCCATTGTAGCCATGGCACCATCATCATTTGTTGGGAACTGAACCAATGCATACGCCCTCCTTTACTTAATAAATCTATATATCTTAGCTTTTTCTTTTAATGCTGCATACCATGTTTGGAGCTGTTCTCCCACTTTTTGCATCAAAATTGCGTCTTTTGCTTCTTTTTTCATGCCGTCTGAGTCAGTGGCGACAAGCGTTGATTCGTTCGTTGCGATATAATTTGTCACGTCTTCATCAGAAATGGTAATGTCTTTTCCAATGATTTTGGTCAAAAGCATTTGCAGCCTAATTTGTTGATCAAAATCTGCTTTTGTCATCCCCTGATATTTCAAGACATCCTCAATGGTGACGTTTCCGCCAAAGCTTTTTAAGATTTCCTGTTGTTGTGCGTCAATTTCTTTCTGTGTGACGCTCACCTTTTGTCGTTTGGCTTCATCTGCAATGAGTTGTTCTGAGATCATATTCTCCAACGTTTGTGTTCCATATCGTGAAACAAGGGCTGTATTGAGTGTAAGGCGGAAAATGGGTTTGTTATTCACTACTGCTGCAATGACCCACCCTTTATTGACACCAATGAGTCCGAGGATAATGATTCCAAGAATAATTGCAACGATACCGGTTTTAGATAGATGGCAACAAGACGCGCAACACACTGGTCCTTTTGTTTCCATGGTTAGGGGTGGCATTTCCGCTGGTATTTTCACTGAGGTTTTATGAGATAGTATTGTCGTCTTTTTCTTTTTTGTTGCCATAGATGCTCCTTTTATATAAGAATGGGCAGTTTTTATAGATATGCATCACATGCTACCACGTTTTTCTCGTTGAAACAAGAAAACGCTTGGACACACGTTTGCAAGAATGCAGAGGTCACATTTGGGTTTTTGTCCTGTACAGACCGCTCGTCCATGATCAATGAGGCGATAGGTAATATTCCCCCATTCTGATTTTGGAATCTGTTTCATCAATTCCTGTTCTGTTTTAATCGGATTGCCATACGCCGTTGGCGGTACCAGATGCAATCGTTGGCTTAATCGTAACACATGGGTATCAACCGCAACACCCTCATTTTTGTGAAATGCATTCACTAGGACGACATTTGCTGTTTTTCTGGCTACCCCTGGAATGGTCACAAGCTCCTCCATTGTATGTGGAATTTCTCCATGAAACCGTTGAATTAACAGCTTTGCTGCTCCAATCATATGTTTTGCTTTATTTCGATAGAAACCTGTAGATTTAATCGTTTGTTCTAATTTCGTTGGGTCTGCTGTTGCAATATTCTTCATGGTTGGGTATAAAGAAAACAATATTGGGGTGACTTTGTTCACCATAACGTCAGTACATTGTGCAGAGAGCATCACAGCAACTAAAAGTTCCCATGGTGTTTTGTAGGTAAGCATCATATGTGCGTTTGGATAGGAGTATTGAAGTAGTTTTACAATTATGGCAATACGTTTTTGATCTGTATTCATATTGCGTTTATGTCGATGAGGTTGATACAATGATACGGCTATTACCTATGCGCATTTTATCACGAATTCGAAGTTATCTATTCCCGCATATTTCCCGAATATTCTCCGCAACCCTTGATTCAGGCAACTTTCGGTCGAGTGTTTTTGCACTTTGCATGGCAATAGTAGCTATCAATATATGGATGAAAATAATAAGTTCCATTGATACACTTTCGGCGCGTACAGACCTTCTTTCATCCCCTTTTTCCGTTACCAAACATATGCAATTTGGGAAGGAATTATATGGAATGGGAAATACAAAAGAGGCAGAGCATGAACTTGCAATAGCAGATCAGTTTTCTTCTGTTTTAGGAGCACAATCACCTCCTGCAATACTGCAACAGACATGGGATGATGAATCTCATCGGTTAACTACATTGTATTCCTATTGGCAGCAGGTTGTGGAAAAAAAACCGGATTATCGGGATGCTTTTGTAACCCTTGCATCGCTTGCACAAGCACTGAATAAGCCGACTGAAGCTCAGGGATTTTTTCACCAAGCACAATTACTTGATCCGAATTTGAAGGCTACGTACTAACCGTTTATTTGTTTTCTGATTGTGTCTTTTCTTCTTTTGCTGCTTCTGCTTCTTCAGCAGGTGTTTCACCCGCAGGAACTTCTCCTTCAGCAGGTGTTTCGGCACTAACTGGTTCTGGTTCTTTTTCAACTACAAACGCACCGATTTTTACCACAATGAGTGTTGGATCGGTTAAGACCGTAACGACAGATGGAACAGTGAGTTCACCTACAATGATTTGGTCGTTAATAGCAGCAAGTCCTGTGATATCTACTTCAATTTTTTCAGGAAGTTCTGTTGGAAGCGCTTCCACTTCAATATGATCCATAAGTGGAAGAAGCACACCGACTTTTTCCTTGATCGCAACGGATTCCCCAGTTAATTCAACTGGAATTTCTGCGTGTACTTTTTCTTTGAGGTTCACTTCATGGAATTCAACATGCAAGTATGAACTCTTTACTGGATCCATTTGCACTGTGTGAATGAGGACGGGATGTTTTTTTCCATCAAGGGTCAATTCAATAAGTCCAGTCTCCCCTGCTTCTTGGTATATTTTTTGAAAATCAGGAAGTGAAATCACAATCGTTTGTGGTTCAACGCCTTTTCCGTATACAGTTGCCGGTAATTGACCACTAGCGCGAAGGTTTTTTACTTTTTTCCCGGTTAGTTCTCGGATTTCTGCTTGGAGTTTATGTGAACTCATAAGGCTATTCCTTTATAAAATGAATTTGTATGTTACTATCTTGTAACATCGTGCTATTGTACTCGAGATAGCCATTGTTTGCAAGTGTGACTACGCTTGTTTGATCATTCTCTTGGGCTTTCCATACGCTGGGATACCGGACCCGAATAAGGGTTGGAACGGTCTCAATACCGGATTGCTTTTGTGTATAAATCATAAAGGAAATGTCTCGGTCTGTTACAACGGATGGTATTTCGTATTCATAGGACAGTGATATCGTTGCCTCTTGTTGGGTTGGGATATCAAAAACACCGGCAATACTGGTCATCCATGCGTTTGCTGTTGTATCAAATTCTCCATATGGGAGCGCAAGTGCTGTTTTTTTATCCGTTGATTTTGTTGGAACGGATATCCCATTGATAGTAAATGCTGTGATGTGTGTAAATTTCGGGATGTAAAAGCGCATGTAATTTCTGTAGATTCCGCTGCCGGGAGCATCCGTTGTACTATTTCTCATGACCCGTGTGAAGGTCTCTGTTACTTTACCCGTCTCATTGATCGCAATATCTCGTGTATCATTTCTTCGTATATAGTAATTTACTTTATTTACACCAAGATTTGCTTCAATTGCGCCAAGATAGTGCAACACACATTGTGGTGTTGTTGAGGAATCACACACTTGTTTAGTGGGGAGTTTTCCTGCCCATTCAAATTGCGTAACGAGCTGTTCAGCATCGCTATCTGTAAAGAATAATTGCGCTTCCCGTTCTTGAAGTGCCTGGTCGATTGTTTCAAAAAGCTGTACCCCTGAAATTTTTTTACTTTGAAAAATGGTCGTTGTTAACGTTTGCAGTAAATTCCCAAGAAAATCCTTTTTTTGGGTAGAACCGGGAAAGAAATCTGTCTGGGTATATTCCAATGATTTCGTGAAAAAATTGTCTTCCCGTATTTCATCTCCCCCATCAATGAGCCGCACTGGTCCCGTGAGTCTCAAGAGTTTCATAATAAACGATGCATTCATTGCAATTACTCCATTGACTGACTCACCAGTTTCTTTTTGATAAAACCACATTGCTTTTTGTGCTGATTCTTCAAAATCAGGATTCCAATTACTATCTCGAAGATACCAATGCTCCTGGGTTAATACATCACGAATTGGTATTGGTGGATCAACATGACCCTTCAGTTGTCCGTCAACAGTATAAACGTCTTCAACGCGCATGTCTGAAATCGCGCCATCTTCAATGGTAAGATGCATCAGAGATCCGATAAATCCTCCTGTTGGTCGCAATTCGTTATTGTTTTGGAGGAGTACAAGGAGTGTCAGGGGTTGTTTGTATCCTGAAACATACGGATAGAGCAATAATAGTCGTTCCGCTGTCTGCATGTTTCTTCGGATGCGGGCAATCGTTGTTATTCCCTGTTTGAGTCTTGTCTCAAAAAATGGAAGGGATACGGGAAATGGTGGATCTTTTGCCATTTGTTGGAGCATTCGATACGAAAGATCAATATTTGTTTGAAGGGAAAATAATTGTGTTTTTAATTGTTCAACCTGTACAACGGTTGAAATGTTGTCTTGCTTGGAAAGATCCATAGTGAGAAATGAGGTAATAAAGTTTGTTGCGACTGTATTTACTTCAGCGCCTGATGCGAGTATTGTTGTCATTTTTTCAAGCGTATTCATGAGGTTTTCTTGTTTGGTGATGGTTCGGGATTGATGAATGAGTTTGAGCGGTATTTGCAGAACAGAAAAGGATCCATGTGCTGTATGAAGAAATTGATTTTTCAGTTGACTACTCATTTGAAATCGACATATACCACTGGTTTTTAGACAGAGCATTTGTTGGTAAAGCGATACGGAAAGTATCGTAAGTGATCCAATATAAAGACACAGTGGAATGATAAAAGAGATACAAAAAAGTGTAAGCGCTATAAACAGCCAGTTTTTATTTTGGCGTTTAGGAGTATGTATCTTTGGAGAAATAAATTCTTGAGAAATAGTTTGAGCAATTCTTTTTGCATCCTCTTTTTCATTACTATGTTTTACTTCTTTTTCCTCACGTTGTTTAGGTCTTTCTTCAACTATTTTTTTTGGTGCGGCAGTTTGAAAATTTTTTATTTTTTGATTTCCAGTAAAAAAGAAATTACATAATAAACCAAGGAGTTCACCGCTGATCGCTTTTGGATCGATGAGCGCAATCTTAATGTGTGGTACATGAGTAATCGTTACACTTTCTTCTTTAATATCCCAGATAACACACATGGTTTTTTGGCTTGAAATTAACGCACCATCAAGAATTGATTTCACAAACTTCAGATCTCCAACAACAAGATGATATGTACAGAATGGCGAAGGCGAAGAATTAATAAAAACTTGACACCCATTCATCGCAAAAAATTCCCGTAGTGGTTGGATAAAATTTTCATCAAGCGCATCAATACGCACCACAGGTGAAGAGATCATTTCGTTATGTATTTGCGTTAAATCGTTATTTTTCATAGGAGGTCTTATGATGAGGCGTGTTTATTATGTCAAAAAAGAAACACGAAAACAACACGAACGGACGGATGGAAGATTATACTTTTTTAGGTAACCCGACATGAGAAAAAAAAGGAAATGTATTTAGGCTTCATCAAGGGCATGATTTACAAAATAATCGGCGCGTTTATTTTGTTCGCGACGAACCGCCTCATAGGAGATATGTCCCCCAACCTCTTGTTCTAGGTGACGAACTTGAAATACAAATTCACGAAGTGTGCTATCCTTTATTTTAAATATTCCATTAAGTTGATTTACCACAAGTTGCGAATCAAGAATGAAATGAATGCTGTACTTCCCTGTTTTTTCAATGGTCTTCATGTATTGCAATGCTTCTACAACCGCGGTATATTCTGCAACATTATTTGTTGCAATGCCAATCGTTTTTCCAAATTCATGCACCAAAGTTCGATTGCGTTCAATAACGACTCCAATAGCCGCCTCACCGGGATTGTTTCTGGATCCCCCATCTGTGTGTATGATATAGGTATTTTTTTCCATGTCGCTTAGTATAGGTAAATTATTTTTTTGTATCAAGCTGCAAACGGAAAATTCCTGACTTTATTATGACTGCCACTGATGATGCCAAAACAAAACATTCTGTGCCGATTGTTATCCAGACTGCTGCCATATAACTGTATGTTGGCGTACATAATAGACTAAGTGCAATATTTAATACCATCGTTATGCCATAAATACCAATGAGTTCTTTTTGTTTTTTTGTAACGACCAGTATCCACATGGTAATTGAGGTGAGATAAAAAATGGGAAGTCCTGTTATCAAAAGCCGAAGTGGAAGAATACTTGCTGCAAATCCTGGACGAATAAGTGCAAGAAGCGGAGTGAATATCCAACCTAGTATTGCAACACCAACTGCAACTCCGGTGAGTGCAATAGCGGATAGCAAAATTCGTTTTCGAAATACCATCATATCTTTTTTTACATATGATTCAATCAGTGTTGGAAGTGCAGCATTCATAAAAAATGTCGGAATGACGAGAGTGAATTCAAAAAATTTATATGCTAACCCGTAGATACCGACATCAAGCGTTGATTGCGTAATGGTTAAAATAAACGTATTTGCGTAAAAATAGACCACATTAAAAATAAGCGTTAATGCTAGAGGAGCGGCAGCTTTTAGTAATTGTTTTACTGATTTGGGATCCCAAAAAATGACGGGAAGTTTGGTGACTTTTTTAATAAGCACGTAGGAAAGACCGGCAGTCATGAAACTGCCAATAAGAAACGCGGCGATAATTGCAAATAAGAGAACGTTAGGCGATAAAAGAAAAATAGAAAGCCATACCAGAATAAGTGTTCCAATTGATCCTGCGCATAATGCATATGTTGCAAGGTCATAGCGAAGGTGTTCTTGAAATATTGCATTCGTTGTTGATATCAATGCCTGGAAAAGAATAGAGGGGATAAAGATAATAATTCCCATTTTGACAAATTGTGTATACCCTTGGGTTGCTGACCCTGGCAGAAATACCAGAATAATAAGGGTAATAAACATCAGGAGAAGTCCTAAAAGAAGCCGTACTGTAAACAATGAACTTTTCATGTGAATAAGTTTTTCATCTTTTGATAACTGTAAAAATGCAGCGTTCAATCCAAGGTCACAGAATAAATAGAAGAATGCTACGTAGGTTGTAATTTTGGTGAAATCGCCGTACCCCTCAACACCCAGCGTTTTTGCAAGAAGAAGGCTAATAATAAATGTGATACCGCCGCTTATCGCTTTCCCAAATAATTGGCTCACTGTGTTGAATACCACAACTTTTTTTATCGACATATAGGTATTGTATCAAGAATTCTTGAAATACAAGAATGGGAGGGCAACACAGAGGGTGAAGAGCAGTTGTCCTTGTTGAAGCGTAAACGGGTAGTGATCAAATAGTCCAAGCATAAGTATAAGTATGAGAGGTATGGTAACGATTGTTGGCGTTTTATGTACTTTGAGAAATGCAATATACTTGCGAAGAAGTAACCCGACAGTAACACAACCCAAGATTCCTGTTTCAACAATCCATAACAAAAAAATATTGTGTACGGGTTGAATAAAAAAAAGATCACGCGTTGTTGAAACAGATGGAAGTTGAATAAGAAAACCTCCGAGTCCAACGCCCATCAATGGATGAGTGAAAAAAAGATGTAGCGCAGCAATGGCAAGGCTATATCGAATAGCGACACTTTCACCTCCGAAGAATAATGTTAAAAAATAGGGAAGCAATACGCCTACACAGGCAAGCAGCAGTATGCCGAGCCATACAATATTTCTGTTTTTAAATTTCTTTTTAGAAAAAAGAACAAGAAACAGAACTGCACAGATCCCAGTAATCCATGCGTTTCGACTAAATGTTATAAGAATTGTTACAAACGAAAGACCAAGAACGCCATATGACCAGAGACGAAATTTTTTTATTTTTTCCGTCTGGAGATTATATCCAAGAAGAAACATCACAATGATTAAAAAACCAGCAAGAACATTTGGGTGGGAAAATGTTGCGTAGGGTCGTAACAGTTCTTGACATTGATTGGTCATAAGCCAGCACCAGTTAACTCGTGCAATACCCGGAGTCATGACTGTGAATGTTCGTTCTCCCAGGAACCAAAATATTCCACCAAGAGAATGTTGCAGATAAAATTGCAGTAATCCCAGGATTGAAGAATACGCAGCGCCAAGGGAAAGCATAAGTGTTGTCGTTCTCAGCGCTGGTTTTACCTTATATAGGTAATAGCCAAACCATATACACTCAATTATCTTTATCCATTTATATCCTGCAACAAGGGGAGAGGCAGTAAAAAGCGTATTGATCACCATGACCAAAAAAATTCCTAACATTATTATGATCTGTTTTTTTGAAACGCTACATTTTTTTTGGAATATGATCCAAAAGCAGAGTGTTAACAGCAGCAGTATGTCTGTGAAAAATAGGGTCGGGGAGAGATAATCAATACGTCTTCCTAAGATGAGTGCCCAATTTGGCCATGTATGTAATCCCAGCTGCGTTGGAAGAAAAATAAGCGTGAGATAAAACAACAAAAGATGAACTGGCATTGACCCTCAGTATAAAAGGAGTGACGAATTTAGGCAACTTTTGGAGAAATGATTAATTTTCTTTCTCTGCCTTCGCCAACGGATTCTGTACTTACGCGTTCATCACCGGAAAGTGTGAGATGAATGACGCGCCGTTCAGCCGCGGAAAGGTGAGACAACTCTACAGGACGACCTGTGGTAATTGCTCGTTCAGATGCACGTTGTGCCATATACATAAGCGCCTCTTCCCGTTTTTCTCGATAGTCGCCTACATTCACGTAGACGCGTTCCCATGTCCCTAATTTTTTTGCAACGATCATGCCAAGAATCATTTGAAAGCTTTCAAGTGTCCGCCCATGAAATCCAATGAGGAGTCCTGTTTCTTCTGTTTCAATGTTTACGCGATACGCTCCGGACTCGTCCGTATCAATCGTCACATCACCTGAGATACCTAGACGTTTCAAAAGATCTTCTGTGACTTCTTTAATAACTGTTAGTGGTTCCATATTATTTTCCTTTGTTTACCTGTATTTGCTGAATAATACCAAAAAGGCCAAAAATATTCCAGTACAGGGAAAGACCAATAGGCAGCTGGAATGCGAAAAACCCAAACATGATGGGGGTAATAAACATCATTTGTTTTTGTATATCCGTCATCGAATCGGTTTTCTTTTCTTCTCCTTTTGCCTCAAGCGCTGCAGGTAGAGCGACGGTCTTTGGTGTCATCAGTTTGGATTGATAGAGCTGTAATCCCGCAGTAATCAACGGAATGGCAAGAAGCCACCATCCATATTTTTGCCATTCACCAGGTTTAATTCCTAAATTGACGCCAAAAAAGGTAACATCCAATGTTTGCAGCTTTAATGTACTGTTGTATACAACAGCATTGATGTTTTCCATCATTTTAGCAACATCGCCTGCTCCGAGAACCTGATAAAAGACATTGTACAGGGCAATTAAAATAGGAAACTGCACCAAGGTAGGCAAGCAGCCCGCTGCAGGATTAACACCATGTTCTTTGTATAAGGCAAGCTGCGCTTCCTGCAATGCTTTTTTATCATCTTTATGTTTTGCTGATAAGGCATCAAGATGCGGTTTCATCTCCGCCATCTTTTTTGTGCTTTTCAGTTGTGCGTTCATGAGTGGATAGAGTGTAAATCGGACAACGATGGTAAGAAGAATAATGGCAAATCCTAAGGGGCCTGGAAGATGGAGCCATTCGCAGAATTTATAAAAGACCACCAACAGGTTGGTAATTGGCCAAACGAGTAATTGATTCCAGAGATTTGGATTTGTCATAAGGTTTTGGGAATTGGATCGAATCCGCCTTTATTCCATGGGTGACATCGAATAATACGCTTCAACCCTAACCACGATCCGGTTATTATACCATAGCGATCGATTGCCTGATATGTATACTCGCTGCAGGTTGGTGTAAACCGACAGACTTTATCGGTAATCCACAACGATTTGGCAAGACCAGTATCCAGGGAAAGATATTTTTGATAAAACCGGATCATGTTGAGAACAAGGCGTTTCATGTTTTTTTTGCCAGGAGGATGTACATTTCTTTTTTGATATCCGCATAGGATTTTTTTGTGCAATCCTGTTTTACAAAGCAAAGGATGTCAATGGTATCAGTGAGCGTTGCTTGGAGGGACTCAAATGCATCTCTGATATGTCGTTTGATGGCGTTTCTTGCTACCGCATGTTTTACCACACGCTTTGGGATAACAATTCCTATCCGTGAGGAAGAAGCGGAATTTTTCCGTACAATAAATTGAAAATCAGGTGTAAAGATTCGTGTCCCTGTTTTTCGTACCACGGAGAACACCTCTTTTGGTACACGATATGATTTTGGAAGCATACCTTTGTTACACGGTAAGAACTTTTCGACCGATTGATCGTCTTCGTTTTAACACTCTGCGGCCGCCTTTTGTCTTCATTCGTTCTCGAAAACCGTGTTTGCGGGCTCGTTTGACTTTACTTGGTTGATAGACGCGTTTCGTTGCCATAAGAACATTATTATACGGGTTTTCCCATCGTGATACAATAGGGCCATGCGTTTGGTGAGCATAACCCTTCAACATTTTCGTATCTATCCTGCTCAGTCGTTTGTATTTTCTCCAACAGTTACCGTGTTTATCGGAAACAATGCCATTGGAAAAACAAATATTTTGGAAGCAGTAACGCTTTCAGCAATTGGCAAAAGCTTTCGGGCAACGAGAGACAGCGATATGGTGACGTGGGGGGAGGAAGTTGGGCGGGTAAAAAGCATTGTCGTTCCAACTGTACCGCAGCATGAACATGAAGAAACCATTCTTGAGGTCATGCTTACATCAGGAATTGTAAATGGGCAAAAAACACAGATTAAAAAATATCTCGTCAACGGCATTCCTAGACGGCAATTGGATTTTATTGGGAATATTCATGTTGTTCTGTTTGCTCCAACCGACCTTGAGCTGGTGACAGATAGTCCGAGTATCAGACGCGAATATTTGAATTTTGTGATTTCGCAGGTTGATCGGGAATACCGACGAAATTTACAGTCCTATGAGCGGGGACTCCGGCAAAGAAACTCGCTTCTAGACCGAATCAACGAAGGAACAGCGTCGAGATCACAACTTTTATTTTGGAATCAGCTGCTTATCAAAGCAGGGACATATATAACGGAAGCACGAAAACGATTTATTGATCATGTGAATACGTATACCCTTGATGATCTTCAGTATCGATTGGTGTATGATCCCAGCATCATTTCAGAAGCGCGACTTGATCAGTATAAAGAAGAAGAAATTGCTGCAAAATCAACCCTGGTTGGTCCACAGCGTGACGATTTCCGATTTGAGAAAATAGACATCAATAACACGTATATTGATATTTCCAGATTTGGTTCCCGAGGGGAACAACGGTTAGCTGTACTGTGGTTAAAACTTGCAGAACTTCGGTTTGTTGAAGAAAAAAATGGGGATCGTCCACTATTGCTTCTTGATGATGTTTTTTCAGAACTCGATGGCGGCAGTCGGCATCTTGTCCTTGATGTGATTTCAAAACAACAAACCGTTATTACCTCAGCTGAGGAAGATGTTATTGACCTCTTTACAAAAACAGCTGACGTGAAGATCGTTCAACTCCCAGTCCGTAAAAAAACAGTATAATAGGTATTACCTATGGCAGGTACGACATACCTTCAACAGCTGAAATTTGCAGATCCAACTTCCCACAAAGGACAAAATGGGCGGCTTCTTCTCATTGGAGGCTCATCTCTTTTTCATGCGGCAAGTTTATGGTCACTGACGGTTGCATCACGAATTGTTGATTTGGTGCATTATGCATCGGTTCCCGAAAATAACGAAATTGTACAAGAAGCAAAGACGGAATTTCGAAATGGCATTGTTATTCGTAGAGAAGATATTGATGCATATATTGAAGAGGATGATTGTATTCTTATTGGACCAGGGATGGACCGATCTTCTGATACGGAGAATCTTACCAATGTATTGTTGAAGAAGTATCCACATAAACAATGGGTCATTGATGCGGGGGCGTTACAGATGCTGGATGTTTACCTTATTCCACCACATGCCATTCTCACTCCACATCATCAAGAATTTGCATCATTAGTACAAAAAACACACGCGATGACACCAGAACAATTTGCAAAAGAGTATCACTGCATTCTTTTGCTTAAAGGTCCGCAGGACAGAATAACCGATGGAGAACATACAGAAATAATTTCTGGTGGGAATGCTGGAATGACCAAGGGTGGAACAGGAGATGTTCTTGCAGGACTTGTGGCAGCTATTACCTGTACAAACGATCCGTTTGTTACTGCAGTTGCAGCAAGTATTATTAACAAAGCGGCTGGGGATGCGTTATACACAACTGTTGGACCGTTTTTTAATGCAACAGATTTGGCCAATCAGATTCCAAAAACAATGAAACGATTGCTGAATACTGTTTAAAGCGCTGCACCTTGGAAGTTTGGGCAGTTATTTTTATACCACATCATTGCTTCCGTTGAACATTCAGGTTTTATATCCGGTCCTGGCATGCAATCCACCCAACCGTTGTCTGGACAGGAAAATGTTGTTGTGCACGCCATTGCGGTGCACGCAATTTGTCCATTATCACAACTGCACGTATTACATGTGTCTGACGATGGTACGGATTCCCCGGGACCATACGTGTTGCCGTTCTGTTGACATGTTTGGTTTTGGTTTAGGGTTGGTGTAATGGGTATGGTCGGCTGAATAGGTTTTGCTAGGCTGCGTACAATAATACTTCCTGAAATGATCAGTGATGCAATGATAAGTACAATAAGCAGTATAGTAATAAAAACCGTTCCTTTGTTCATAAAATGTGTGTTCATCGTTATTTTCCTAATCTTTCATTCATCTTCGTGAGAAGATATGTCACGAGGAGTGCAAGCGCTGTCACCACAAGAGCATACGCAAGTTGTGACACTATAACACTTCCTTTTGGCATGAACGGTTTTATGTACATATCAATGGTTTGTTGAATAACTGTATTCCATGCAAGTGCTGCAACAAGGCCAAATGCAGCTGTAGAAAGAGCGATCATTTGCTTGAGCATTGCTTTTGCCATTGCCTTGGATTGTTTTTTGGCTTCCATACTACTATTATATACCTACTACCAGTATGTATACACCAAACTTCATAATCACAAATAACATATTGAAAAATATCGGCGTCATAGAAGCCGCGAAAGAAATTATTGAAAATGCACCACTCGTTCCTGCATGGGAAGCAAAGTTTCGAGAAGAAGCAATCGTTCGAACGGTCCATCATGGAACACATATTGAAGGCAATGAACTCAACTTTACGGAAGCAGAAAAGGTATTGGCGGGTGCCAAAATTGTCGGACGGGACCGTGATATTCAGGAAGTTTTAAATTACCGAAATGTATTGAAATTTATTGAATCATTTCAAGGCGATACTATTTCTGACGAAACCGTTAAACACGTTCATGCATTAATTGCGGATCGCATTTTACCTGATGCCGTTGTTGGAGAATATCGGAAATCCCAGGTTGTTGTGAAAAACAGTCAGACTGGGGAAATTACGTTTCGTCCGCCACCAGCTGTTGAAGTTCCATTTTTAGTGTCTGATTTTTTGCTGTGGCTTAAAAACGTAGCACCCGATGATATTCATTCGGCACTCAAAGCTGGAATAACGCATTATGAACTTGTCCGCATTCATCCGTTTTTAGACGGAAACGGCCGTGTCGCACGGGCAATTGCAACACTCGTCCTGTTTCGTGAAGGGTATGATATTAAACGATTTTTTTCCCTTGAAGAATATTATGATCGGGAACCATTAAATTATTACAATGCACTCCAAAGCGTTGCTGCAGAGCAGGGGAACCTCACGCACTGGCTGGAATATTTTATTGAAGGCTTGGCTATTGAACTATCGCGCATTAAAGAAAAAGTAAAAAATCTTTCCACGGATTTAAAAATTAAAAAACAATTAGGTGGTCAACAGATGGCCTTATCGGAACGGCAAATTAAAATCGTTGAATTTATTCAGGAAAATGGCTTTTTACAGAATAAAGCATTTTTTGAACTATTTCCAATGATCAGTGAAGATACGGTCCTTCGAGAAATCAAAGACTTAATGAAAAAAGGAATATTACAAAAACAAGGTTCAACAAAAGGTGTGCGGTATATCTTAAAAGGGTAACTCCAAATAAACCAATGACATTTCAAGCGCTTGCTCTTGTTGTTCAAAAACTTGAAGGAACTCCATCGCGAAATACGATGACCGAGATTCTTGCTGATTTATTTTCAAACTCAAAAGAATCAGAAATCGGGGAGATCTGTTATCTTCTCCAGGGGAGAGTTGCGCCTCTTTATGAAGCCATTGAATTTGGTGTTGCAGATAAACTGATGATTCGCGCAATTGCCCTTGCGTATGATGAAGATGAATCCCACGTTACGACTCTGTTTAAAAAATATGGAGATCTTGGTATTGCAGCTGAAGAGATTGCAAAAACGCACCAAAAACAAGAAACAACCATTTCCGTACATGACGTTTTTTTAAAGTTAAAAGCAATTGCTGAGCTTGGGGGCGCAGGATCGCAGGAGCAAAAAGTTCAAACACTTTCAAATCTGCTTTCTTCTTCCCATTCTCTTGCAGTTCGATTTTTGGTTCGTATACCGCTTGATAAACTGCGGCTTGGATTTTCGGATATGACGATGATTGATGCATTGTCTTTCATGCTGACAAAAGATAAATCAAACCGTGATGCAATTGAAGCGGCATATGATGTCCGTCCGGATTTGGGATATATTGCAACGAAACTTAAAATTCACGGTATGGCTGGCATCTCTCACGTTGAAGCGCGTGTCGGTGCACCAATTCTTGCAGCTTTGTGTCAGCGGCTTCCCAATGCAGAAGAGATGATTAAAAAAATGGGAAATGTGGATGTTGAGCCAAAATATGATGGCGTGCGGACACAGATTCATTTTCAGAAAACAAAAGACGGTGTAACGGTCTCGAGTTATTCCAGAAATTTAGAAAATACGACCGCTATGTATCCGGAACTCAAAAAAATTGCCGGTCAGATTCATGCTGAAAGCGTGATTCTTGACAGTGAAGCGGTTGGGTATGATGAAAAAACACATCGCATTATCCCATTTCAGGAAACCATGACTAGAAAACGAAAACATAATATTGTAGGTGCCACACAAAGCGTTCCCCTTCGGTTTTTTGTGTTTGATATCTTGTCAAAAAATGGAAAAGATCTTATGGGAACGCCACTTTCCAAGCGTCGGGAACTACTGGAAGAAACTATTACCAAAGGGCCAATACTTTCTGTTTCGCCCCATATTGTTACAGATGATATTGCAACGCTTCGCACATATCACACCGAACAGATTGAAAAAGGACTTGAGGGAGTGGTTGTTAAAAAATGGGAAGGAATGTATGAACCAGGTCGGCGTGGTTTTACCTGGGTGAAATTTAAGGAAGAAAATAAAGTGGGAAAACTGGCAGATACCATTGATGCTGTGGTCATGGGGTATTACAAAGGAGAAGGGAAACGGACGGATTTTGGCATCGGTGCGTTTTTGGTTGGGGTAAAAAAAGGCGAAACATTTGTGACGATGACAAAAATTGGCACTGGGGTATCAGATGAACTATGGAAAGAAATGAAAACAGCATTTAACCGGGAGTCGTCAAAAGAAAAACCAAAGACTTACGCGGATGTTGATAAAATATTTCTTCCTGATGTGTGGGTGAGTCCAGCAATTGTTGTTGAGATTGCGGCTGACGATATTACAAAGTCCCCGTCACACGGCGCTAAATTTGCACTCCGATTCCCAAGGCTTGTTCGGATACGTACCGATAAAAATGCAAATCAAGTGACGACGGTGGGAGAGCTTGAAGTTATGTATCACAATCAAGAATCAGTGAAATCATGATTATTTTGTATATCATCGCGTTTTTACTGTTAAGCATCTTGTTGGCGAAAAGCGCCGATTGGGTGATCAAAGGTGTTTCTTATTTTGCGCATTCTTTAAAGATTAGAAGTTTTCTTTTATCCTTTCTCCTTTTAGGAATTATTACGTCAATTCCTGAAATGTTTGTTGCGTTTCAATCTGTGATGGACCATGTGCCGCAACTTTCTATCGGAAATTTGCTCGGCGGCGTGATTTTTAAACTTGCATTTGTGATGGGGATCAGTGCCATTTTATTGCGGCGCATTTACCTTGATCACGGGATGACAAAATTGGACATCGGTTTATCTTCACTTGTTATGTTGGCTCCGGCGGTTGTTGTGTGGGACGGGAAACTCACGCGCTTTGAAGGCATTATTCTTATTGTCATTTATCTGGTGCACGTTTTGTATATCAACAAAGAGCAACATATCGTAACGACCATTGAACAGCATGCAAAACACGTAAAACACGGCGGTCATGCAGTGTTGTTGGGTGTTGGTGGACTTGTCGGTATGGCGTTTGCATCGAGGTATATTGTTTCCATCAGTGAACTATCAGCAACACTGCTTAATATTCCTCCGTTTGTCATCGGATTGTTTCTTTTAAGTGTTGGAACGAACTTGCCTGAATTTACGCTGGCCGTTGAAGCGATTATGAAAAAGAAAGAGGATGTTGCATTTGGAGATATCTTAGGCTCCAGCGCCATTAATACCCTTATTCTTGGGGTTGTCTGCACTGTTTCTCCATTCTCAGTTCCCGATCATGAACGCATGCGGATGACTCTGATTATTCTGGCCTTGGTTGCTGTTTATTTTTTCTGGGCAGCATCATCGAAAAAAGACATCACAAGACGCGAGGGAATTGTGCTTTTTGTTATTTACATTGCATTTATTTTGTTTGAAATGCTTCACATATAGCCGTATAATGCGAAGATGTCTATGGGAAAACCGTTTATTTCAGTTATCATTCCAGCACTGAACGAAGAACATTTTTTACCAAAACTTCTGGAGAGTCTTTCCCACCAGCATTTTACAAACTTTGAAGTCATTGTTGTTGATGGAAAATCAAAAGATAAAACCGTCGCGGTTGCATTGGCATTTACCCAAAAAGTGCCAAATCTTACCGTTGTCGTTGCTGATCATGCAAGTTTGCCATACCAGAGAAATTATGGTGCCGATCGGGCAAAAGGAGATTGGCTTATTTTTATTGATGCAGATACCGTTGTGTATTCGTATACCCTTGAACGGTTACATGCACACATTGTGGGATCTGAAGAATCCTTGTTTACCACGTGGTTTAGTCCGGATAGCGATGATGTGAATGATGTTCGGTTAACATTGTTTGGTATTTTCTTTTTTGAATTTTCTAAAAGCATTAAGCGAGCGATATCCCCAGGACCGTTTACGATTGTTCGTAAAACAACCTTTCAATCTATTGGCGGATATGACGTTGAACATCCATTCCTTGAGGATCAGGATTTTTCTCAGCGGATGACAAAAGCAGGACATTCGCTGTCCATTATTCGGGAATCATTGTATATTTGGTCACTTCGCAGATACCGAAAAGAGGGGACAGCAAAGGTGCTTCAGGCATATACTCGATCCATTTTGCCCATTCTGTTTTCAAAACGAGTACCAAAAAACATGAAGGGGTATGAAATGGGCGGACAGATATTTTCAAGAAAAAAGAAACATGTAAAATCAACCGTCATTAAACAAACAGAGCGAAAAATGAAAAAACTTATGCAGGATATTTTTGAATAAGACTCATGCACATTATTGCCGATCTTCATCTTCATTCCCGTTTTTCACGAGCAGTTTCTCGAGAGATGACTATTCAAAACCTCGCGGCTTGGGGAGTGAAAAAAGGCATCGGGCTGTTGGCAACTGGAGATTGGACACATCCATTGTGGATGCAGGAAATTGAACAGAACTTGGAAGAAGTGGGAAACGGATTGTTGCGATTGAAAACAACGAAAGACGGGCCGTTCTTTTTGCTTTCAACCGAACTTTCCTGTATTTTTTCTCAAAATGGAAAAACCCGACGGGTTCATGTCCTGGTGTGGGTTCCATCCATTGCATCAGCCGTTAACATCAGTCAGGAAATTACCAAACAAGGCGGTAATGTGTTGTCTGACGGACGGCCAATTTTAGGATTTACGCTCATTCGTTTAGCAGAACTTATTTTCACAATTGAGCCTGAAGCGTTAATCGTTCCTGCTCACATTTGGACTCCATGGTTTTCGGTCTACGGATCCATGGGTGGATTTGACAGTTTGAAAGAAGCATTTGGGAAGTACGAAAAAAATATCTATGCCGTAGAAACGGGATTATCCAGTAGTCCCAATATGAATTGGCGCATTGGAGAACTCGATACTCGGTCGATTATTTCCTCGTCCGATGCGCATAGCGGTCCAAAGCTCGGCCGCGAAGCAACGATTTTTGATCTGCCAACACTGTCCTACACAAATATTAAAAAAGCACTAATGAACTATACAAATGATCTTAAAAAACCACGGGTTGTATCAACCATTGAGTTTTATCCAGAAGAAGGGAAGTACCATTTTACGGGACATCGGGATTGTCATATCCGGTTAACTCCTGAAGAAGTCGTGCAAAAAGGTACGACATGTTCCGTGTGTGGTAAACCCTTAACGCAGGGCGTCATGCAGCGCGTGGAGCAACTTGCAACGAAACCCTTCGGAACCAAAGCACCGAATCGTCCGCCATTTACTATGCTTGTTCCACTTGTTGAAATTATTGGTGAGGCAATCGGACGACCGGTGACCAGTCCGAAAGTTGCGATTCAGTACGACGCACTGTTAAAGGAGTTTAACACTGAGTTCCATATTTTAATTGATGCGTCACTTGATGAGATTAAGCGCGTATCAACGCCAGAAATTGCTGACGGAATAAAAAAAGTGAGATCCGGCGATATTGTCATTGATCCTGGATATGACGGCATATTTGGTGTTGTTAAAATATGGAAAAGCGAAAAAGATAAGGCACTCGTCAGTGCAGTTGGCGAGCAAGAAACTATTTTTTAACCCCTCCTTTCTTCTTGACCTGCAAATTGCAGTCGTGATACGCTGTATTTATAGAAAGAATGGAGGTGATTACTTAATGGCACAATCAAAACAGAACAACGAAAATTTAATGGGAGCAGCTGCATATTTACTCGCATTTGTAACAGGAATTATTTTCCTTATTGTGGAAAAAGAAAGTAAATTTGTGCGGTTTCATGCAATGCAATCAACTATTCTTTTTGGAGGAATTTTTATAGCAAATATTGTTTTGGGATTTATTCCAATTCTTGGATGGTTAGTTGGGCTTTTGTTGTCTTTTGCATCATTTGTTCTTTGGATCGTCTGTATGTGGAAAGCATTCCAAGGAGAAATGTACAAGGTTCCGTATATCGGCAATCTTGCAGAAGTACAACTCAAAAAAATGAAGTAATGGATATCTCGCGAGATACCTATATGCTCTATAACACCACTTGCCCCGAAGGGGAGTGGTGTTTATAGTAGTGGTGGGAGGAACACATATATGAAAATTATTGTTGGCCTTGGAAATCCTGGAAGCGAATATCAAGATACGCGTCACAACATTGGCTTCATGACAATTGACAAACTTGCAAAAGAATTAACCCCAGAATCCATTTCATGGAAAGAAGAACCAAAATTTAACGCCATGACAACAAAAGTCGGGGAAGTCCTGTTGGTTAAGCCGATTACATTCATGAATAATTCCGGTGTTGCGGTTTCTGCCATTATGCATTTTTATAAATTGAAGCCTTCCGATGTTTGGGTGATTCATGATGATATGGATTTGCCGATTGGAAAAATCAGAATTCGTCAAAAAGGCAGCAGTGCCGGACACCGTGGTGTTGATTCTATTATTTCGGAGCTTAAAACCGATGCATTTATTCGGTTCCGGTTGGGTATTGGTCGGGGAAAGTTATTTAGCAAAGGGGATCGTGACACGGAAAATATTGAAAAAGGAAATGCAGGAAAAGCTCAACATCAACGGCATCAATGGGATATTTCCTTTGTCCTTTCCCGTTTTACCCAAGGAGAGGCAGGGGAGTTAAAACACCTGATTAAAAACGGAACAGAAGCTGTCCGCATTGCTCTGACTGAAGGAATTGATAAGGCGATGCTCCGGTTTAATTAATATCTTTATGCAAAAATTAGGAGACATACTGCAAACCTTTAATCCGGTTGAGGATAAATATATCTCCCGTGAGTTTCAAAAATATGGGATCTACTTGGCTGAAACTTTGGATGACTATAAACATAAGTCTTTATATATTCGACTTGCAAAAACTGTTCCCAGGGCAATTCTTGAAAAAACACTGACATTTGTGAAAGATGCCAATGCAACGAGTAAACCCCGGCTTTTTATGTGGAAAATGAAGGAACTTCGAAAAACAGTATGAACGGAGTACCATACGCCATTCATATTATTGTTTCAGGGTCTGTGCAGGGCATCGGATATAGAAAATGGGTGAAGCGACATGCGCAAGAACTAGGAGTTGTTGGGTGGATTACCAATAGGGATGATGGAACAGTGGAAGCGGTTTTGCAGGGTGAAATGCAGCAAGTCGAAGTCTTGATGCGGGCCGTTCGAAATGGGCCATTTTTAGCGAATGTAACAGCTGTGGACCTTCTCGAAATTTCTTTTGATCCAAACATCGTTGATTTTATCGTGATACAATAATTATATGCATAGTGTTCGTTCTATTCTTCATAAAAAACCATCATTTTTTCTTATCGGCAGCATCGTCTATATTCTTTTTTTATGTTTTTTAAAATGGACCGTTCATCCCACCTGGAGTACCGGGAGTTTCGTTTTAGGAGGCTTGATCGGTATGTATTTTTTGGAAACCGCCGAGGAATTTTTTCATCTTGATCCGTCACCCTTCCGCTCAGTTGTTTTTGTTGGTCTTTTTGCCGTCGTCAGTTTTTTTGTTGTCTCTTCATCTGGTAGTTTTTTGGCTGCAGGATTGGTTCTTCTTATTTATTTAACACTTGTTTTCTGGCAGCTTGGTGAATGGATGATGGTAAAACACTTAAACCGTTGGTATGGCATGGTTGCTGAACCCGTATCACCAACCATTCAGGGATGGATAATGATTGTAACTATTGTCTTTTTTTTCATTGAAACAGTTCTTTTTTTGCGCGGGGCATAACAAAAGATACACATATGATTACTCACGGTGATATTGTGTGGGAGTATTTAATAAAAGAGCAGCACGTGTTGGTTGATGATGGTGCGTTTTTGATACGAGACAGTCTTCTGCATAAAGATCAGGAACCCACGGATTATTCTTACCTCGTTTTTCCATTCGCAAAACTCTATGAAGGATTTTTGAAAGATGTTTTTTTGCAGCTTGGGATTATTACCACCTATGACTATGCAAGCAACAGGTTTCGTATTGGTAAGGTGTTAAATCCCAATATCGCAAACCAGCTGCACGGGAAAAGCGCGTATTTACAGCTGAAAAACCGGTATGGGAATGATGTGGCGGATCATTTGTGGTATGCCTGGAAGCAGGGGAGAAATTTAGTATTCCATTACTTTCCTGGAAACATCCGTATGCTCAGCAGGGACCAGGCGTTATCCGTGATTGAATTACTTACCGGTGCGATGGAAGAATTGTTAAAGCAAACACAAATTGCTAGAATAAAAAAGTAAATGGGACGTATGAAAAAACAAACAAAACAGATACCGGTTCATACGAACAAGACTGAATGGATTTTTCAATTTTGGGCATGGCAGCTTCTTATTTGGGCGCTCTACCGCTATTTTTTTCACTTGCCGGAATGGGTTGATGAATTTATTTTTAAACCTCTTGTGTTTGTTGTTCCAGTCATCTGGTATGTACTGCACCGCGAGCACGAACGGATTGCCACAGTTGGGTTAACGGCAAAAAATGGAATCAAAAATTTAGAAATTGGGCTTGGGATTGGCGTGGTGTTTTTGCTTGAAGGAGTACTTATTAATATTGCAAAGCACGGAACGATTCAAGTGATGCAGCTTGCAAGCGTTGCGTCATATTCTTTTGTATTTTTATCTCTTCTGTCACTTGCAACTGCGTTTTCAGAAGAGCTACTCAGTCGCGGATTTTTCTTTTCAAGGCTTTTTCGGGAAACAAAACGCATGGTGTATTCCATTGTTATGTCCACCCTCATGTTTGTCGCATTTCATATTCCAATTCTGGCAACATCCTTGAAATTTCAAGGTACCACACTCGTTCTTTTTTTGGTTACTACAACGGTAATCGGGGTGATTAACAGTATATTGTTTGTACAGACTCATTCCCTGATTCCACCGCTTCTAGTGCATTTTTTCTGGAATATGACGGTTGCCCTGTTTCTTTAACTTGCTGTCCACCCGCCATCAATGTAGAAGGTTGCGCCTGTCGTGTAGCTTGCTTCGTCTGATGCCAGATATACAACGGTTGCCGCAATTTCTTCGGCTTTTCCGAACCGTTTCATGGGGATTCGTGCAAGCAATCCTTTGTACAAATCAGGCATTTGTTGCACGGATGCGGTCATTTCTGTTTCAATAAACCCGGGACCAATGGCATTGACCGTTATTCCTTGTGTGGCAAATTCATCCGCCAATCCTTCCGTCATCGCAACCACGCCGCCTTTTGAAGCGCAGTAATTGATTGCGCCTGCCATCCCGCTTCCAACACCGCCTGAAAGAATGGAGGCAATATTAATAATCCTGCCGAATTTATTTTTCAGCATTTCTTTGGCTGCTGTTTGTGCAACAAAAAAATACGCTTTTAGGTTTGTATTGACTACTTTGTCCCATCCGTCACTGGTCATATCGAGCGTCTGTTCAATGGATCCGATGCCTGCGTTATTCAAAAGTATGTCCAAACGCCCAAATGTTGCAACGGTTTTGGCAACTGCATTTTGTACATCTTCCTGTTTTAATACATCAGTGGGAATGGCGAGTGCTTCACCGCCAGCTGCCTGAATTTCAGCAACAAGTGTTTCAAGCTTGTCGACCCGGCGTGCTGCAAGAGCAATTTTTGCTCCCTGATGAGCCAGTGCTAGTGCTGATGCACGACCAATACCACTGGATGCCCCGGTTACCAGGGCGACTTTACCTGTAAGCGTAAACATATATGCCTCCTATTTATTTATTGTTAGTAAGTGCAGTTTTAACAGCGACGGTAAGATCATTGACGGTATTCAAGTTCAATTTTGTTCCATTTAAGTAAAACGTCGGTGTGGCATTTACACCAATTGCATCACCAAGTGAAACATCCGTATCAATAATTTTTTGTATCATTTGGCTTTTGATGTCCTGATTAAATGCTTCCATACGCAGTCCCAGTCTGGCTGCCTCCGATGCGATAAAGGCATCACTTAACTCTCGCTGTCCGGTAAAGAGGGCATCGTGCATTTCCCAGTATTTGCCTTGTTGCATGGCAGCCTCAGCTGCGCGTGCTGCAGGAAGGGCCATTTCGTGAATGGGAAGCGGAAAATTGCGATAGACAAACAAGAGTGAATCTTTGTATTTGTCCGTCAACTGTTTGACGGCTGGATAGAACTGTCCGCAGGCAGGGCACTGGTAATCCGAAAATTCAACCAGCCACACTTTTGCGTCTTTGGGTCCGATGATATGGACTGCATTTGCAAGTAACACCTCTTTTGCAACTGGTTTTGCTGGCTTCGTCATAATAACGAGTGCAATGGCAATACTGAGAGCCGTGAATGCAACAATACCGACAAAGAGTTTTGTTTCAGATGTAAGTTTCATACTTTTTTAGCAATCGACAAACTTTTGAGTGTCAATCCAAAGATAATATACATGTTTATTGCTGATATACCGCACCACATACAAATTCCCTTGATGAGAAATAGCTCCGTATACGTAAACCAGGAGACAAAACAAATACCAAACAGTGCCATACCGAATGTTCCCCACAATAATCCTTTATTGTTTTTGAACGTTCGAAGGAATGATAGAACCATTAAAAATGTGTATCCTGCAACACCAATAGCAGGAACCGGGATGCCAAATGGGTAGGAGAGAGCATTTTTTCTGACTGCTTCACATCCGCCGCCAGTCAAACAAACGATACCGGTTTGACGCAAGAAACTTTGGAGAACGTACATGCCCATAATCAGTCCTGCTATGGAAAGGACAAAAATAATTCGGTTTAAAGATTTTAGGTTTGTGTTCATAGTAGATCTATTATGCCATTTTTATCCGTGAGAGTCTAAGGGAATTTACTACCACAGATAACGAACTTGCTGCCATGGCAAATGCAGCCATAGGTGGGGTCAGGGTAACGCCAAGTGGGGTTGCTACGCCCATCGCAATAGGAATAAGAATAATGTTATATCCGAATGCCCAGAGAAGATTTTGTTTGATGGTTTGCATAACACGGCGACTGACGTGAATCATAAATGGAATGCGATTTAAAGAATCTGCAAGAATCGTCATATCTGCCGTTGCTTTTGCAATTGCGGTTCCTGAACCGATTGCTACGCCAATATCAGCCGCTGCAATTGCCGGTGCATCATTGATGCCGTCACCCACCATCATAATGACGGCGGCTTTGGATCGCAGTTTTTCTATCACTGCAGCTTTTTCATCCGGCTTCACTTCGGCAATTACATCGGTGATTCCTACGTGTTTTGCTTTATTTGTTGTTGCTTCCTGTCTGTCACCCGATAATAGTATCGGGTGAATATGCATGTTGTGAAGCGTTGCAATTACGTCTTTGACCTCAGTCCGCAATTCATCATCAATACCGAATATAGCAACAAGTTTTTGTTCGACTGCAGCAAGCACAATCGTTTTCCCTTCCTGGCTCAATGCGGTAAGCATTTGTTTTTCTTTCGTGCTGATAGTAATCTTATTAGTTTTTACATATGCTTCAGTCCCAATCAGAATTTGTTTGTTGTCTATACTTCCAGAAACGCCCATACCAGGGATTGCCGTAATATGTGACGTTTCATT
Source organism: Candidatus Gottesmanbacteria bacterium (assembly GCA_903821745.1). Classification (GTDB taxonomy): domain Bacteria; phylum Patescibacteriota; class Microgenomatia; order UBA10105; family UBA927; genus CAIJMI01. The sequence goes on along the minus strand of CAIJMI010000004.1, from coordinate 31,996 downwards.
TTTGGACGCGTGAATCTCTTTTGCTTTTGCCCAGGAAAGCATCGCAGTTGCAAGCGGGTGTTCTGAGGCTTGCTCAATTGCAAGAACAAATGGAATACCTGACGCCTCAAGAATGTGCGCATTAGTCACACTAGGTTTTCCTTTGGTAATGGTTCCTGTTTTGTCAAAGACAATGGTTGTTGTTTTGCCAGCGCGTTCCAGTGCTGTTGCTGATCGGATTAACACGCCTTCTTTTGCAGCGCGTCCGACTCCACCGATAACAGCCATTGGTGTTGCAAGTCCGAGTGCACAGGGACAGGCAACAACAAAGACTGCAATACTTTTTGCAATAGCATCAACAGGTGAACCAAGCATGAGCCAGACAATGGCGGTGGTTACTCCAAGAATAATGACAATCGGAACAAAGACAGACGAAATGGTATCAGCAAGCCTGGCAATATCCGGTTTTGCATTTTGCGCATCATGGACGAGATGTTGAATGTGCGCAAGCACGGTGTTTTTGCCGACAGCAAGTGCTTTTATGCGGATAACGCCAGTTGTATTGATCGTACCTGCAATAAGTTCATCACCCACGGTTTTTTCAACGGGAATGGGTTCACCAGTAAGAAGGGACTCATCAATGGATGAAAATCCTTTCGTGATGATGCCGTCAACAGGAATGCGTTCTCCCGGTCGGATTTCGAGAATATCTCCAACAAGAAGTGTTGCTGTTTGCACGGTCACAATTTTTGTCCCTATGCATTTATGTGCGGTTGTTGATTCCAGTTTCGTGATGGCGCGCAGTGCTTCAACAGCGGTATGTTTTCCTTTTGCTTCTAAATATTTTCCAAGAAGCACGAGGGTAATAATAACGGTGCTGCTGTCATAAAACATGGCTTTTGGAAGTCCTGCGGCTCGCCCTAATAAGGTTGCGATTAAATGAAACACGGAATAGCCATATGCAATCGTTGTGCCAAGAACGATCAGTGTGTCCATGTTGGTTGCTCCAACGCGAAGTGCACTGAATGCCCCTTGATAAAAACTCCACCCTCCATAGATTTGCACAATCGTTGCAAGGAGCGTTGATGCGTAGATTAAGGGCTCCTTCAGGGAAGCGGGAACTGGCATACCAAGCATGTCAGGCAAGGTAAAAAGAAGCACGATGAGCGTTAGAACACTATTAATCCACACTCTTTTTTCCATATTTCGGACTTGTTTCGTGTGCGCTTCTTCTTTTTGTTCCTCTTCTTTTGTCGGATCATCCGAGAGAATTGGCGTATAGCCAAGAGAGGTAATCGTTGCTGCAACGGTTTTGATATCGGAAGGGGAGGCAAGATCCACAACTGCTTCTTCACTGCCATAATTTACTTCTGCGTTTGTCACCCCCGGCGTTTTTTTAATCTGTCGCGAGAGAAGGGTTGCGCAGGATGCGCAGTGCATACCTAAAATGGGGATGGTGTATTTCATATATATGTTAGGATTTTTTCTCCATAACCTTCATGACTTCCTCAATCACTTCTTTTTCATTGCCATGCTTAATAGCATCTGCAACACAGGTTTGCAGGTGATTTTTGAGAATAATCTGGTCAATTTGGCGAAGGGCAGACTGAATTGCGAGGGATTGATGAATAATATGAATACAATAATGACCGTCTTCGACCATGGAAATGACCTTATCCAGTTGTCCTCGGGTAATTTTTAACCGGTGAAGCATTGTATGCTGGACACTTTGGTCGCGTGGAATTCCTTTTGGCATATTGACTTTTATACCCCCTATGGGGATAGAATAGATGAGTAGTGATTTGTTGTCAATAGACGAACTATGCCAAATCTTATTGTTATCTTTCTTACAGGACTGATCACCGGCGGTATCGGCTGCATGGCCGTCCAAGGTGGGCTCCTGGCAAGTGTTATTGCAACCCAGGAGGCAAAAATGCTTACATTTAAAAAAACCTTGGGACTTGTTGGTGTCTTCCTGATCGGTAAAATTTTTGCTTACACCGTCCTTGGGTTTCTTCTGGGGTGGATCGGCTCCTATTTTCAGATGACAGTTGCCACGCGGGTCATTCTTATGAGTGTGGCGTCACTGTTTATGATCGCAACAGCGCTCAATTTACTGCAGGTGCATCCGATATTCCGGTACGTGGTCATTCAACCGCCACGGTTTTTATATAAACTGGCACGTAAAGAATCCCATGACCTGAATTGGTTTGCACCGCTTTTTGTCGGTATGCTGACGATTTTTCTTCCCTGCGGGACAACACAGGCAATGATGGTACAGGCACTCCAATATGGCAACCCAATTGTCTCAGCAAGTATTCTTTTTGCCTTTACTCTTGGAACCATGCCATTGTTTGTTCTGTTTGGTGTTGTTATCCAGGCTGCATCAACGTTTTTTACCAAATACTTTACCCCGATTGCAGCAGCACTTGTTATCGGGCTTGCTGTTTGGAATCTTTCCAACGCTGCAGCAATTTCCGGATTCGATATAACGCGAAGTATCCGATCGTTATACTGCGAAATATCGTATTGTGATAATCTGGTTGGTACAAAAAGCACTCCTTCAACCGCAGTCACTACTACCCCCGTAATTACCATTCATGCTTCCTCGTATACAATCGATAATCCACATATCCAGGCAGGATCACATATTACGCTTGTTGTGAAGAATGTTTCCGGTGGGGGGTGTATCCAGTTTTTCACCATTCCAAAGCTCAATATTCAAAAAAATGTTGCTGTCGGAGATCAGGCAACCATCGAATTTACTGCGCCACAGAAAAAAGGAAATCTCCCATTTATGTGTAGTATGGGTATGTATCGAGGAAGTTTTATTATTGAATAAGGAAAAATATATGAAAACACACCAATTGAAGTTATCCGGTATGCACTGTGTTAGCTGTTCACTTTTGATTGAAGGGGAACTTGCAGACATTGGAGTGCAGGCAAAGGCAAACTATGCAAAACAAACTGTTGATGTGTCCTTCGATGAAAAAAAGATCATATTGGCAAGAATTAAAGAGGCAATAGAAACGTTGGGGTATCGCGTTCTTTAATTTGATTACTTAATGCGTGAAAGGTAGGAGTTTAGTTGTGCAAGGGCGTCTTCCTGTGAAGAAAATACTATTTCTTTTTTGACCGCAGGACAGCCGCGGAGCATACGACTGACGTTTTTTCCTTGCTCATAGAGAATGATAACGGGTTTTCCTGTATGATAGGCATGTTCAATTTCAATACCTGTTCCGGTTGTTGGTTCGCCAATATAGGCAATCATGATGTCACTTTTATCAAGTTCAGCAATATCACGGTTATAGACGTCCTGCGGAGAGACATCCGGGTTTTTAATCGGGTCCGTTCCGTTTAAAAATGCCCAGAAAAATTCAAAATTCAGGTTAGTCGCAACAGACGCCATGTTTGAATAAAATGACTTTGTCGCTTCCGGATCTTTTAAATCTGTGAGTGGTCCACCAAAAAATATGCGCATAAATTTCTCCGATGTTCTTATAAGAAATATAGTATACTACATGTGATAATTGATGCAACAAAAAAGGAGGCGTATGGCCGATATTGTTTTAACTGATCAGAATTTTGATACGGAAGTCATGAAAAGTACCATTCCCGTACTTGTTGATTTTTGGGCGGTCTGGTGCGGTCCATGTCAAACACAGGGACCCATTATTGAAGATGTAGCCAACGTCATGGAAGGAAAAACAAAAGTGGGAAAAGTCAATGTCGATGAAAATCCACAAACTGCTGGGAAGTACGGTATTATGTCAATTCCAACCTTGATGATATTTAAAAACGGAGCGGTTGTAAAACAGATGATAGGTCTTCAAAGTAAAGACATGATTATGGGAGAATTAAAAAAACTTATTTAATTTATGTACGATATTGTTATCATCGGATCAGGACCAGCCGGATATACTGCAGCGATTTATTCTTCTCGTGCATTTTTAAAAACCGTGTTGATTTCCGGATTTATCCCTGGAGGACAATTAACCACAACAACAGAAATAGATAATTTTCCGGGATTTCCAGAAGGCATCATGGGGCCGCAACTCATGATGAATATGAAAGCACAGGCAGAACGATTTGGCACGGAAATGATCACGGATGCTGTTACGACAATTAAAAAGGAACCAGATGGAACATTTGCGGTTGTTACCGGAAATGGAACGTACCAGACGAAATCAATCATTGTGGCAACAGGAGCCCAGGCAAAAGCAATGGGAATAGCTGGGGAGGAAACCTATCGGGGAAAAGGCATTAGTTATTGTGCAACGTGTGACGGATTTTTTTTCAAAGATAAGCAGTTGATCGTTGTTGGTGGCGGGGATACTGCGATGGAGGAAGCAACATTTTTAACAAAATTTGCAACACATGTCACCATTTTGCACCGTCGGGAGGAATTTCGGGCAAGTGCCATCATGCTGGAAAAAGCAAAAAAAGATCCGAAGATTTCTTTTTTGACAAATTCAGTCATCGAATCGTTTGTCGGGGATACAAAGCTGACCGGGGTAAAAATAAAAAATACCGTAACCAATGCAATAACAGATATGCCCATTGATGGTGTGTTTGCTGCGATTGGTCATACTCCTGCAACTGTATTTTTACAGGGTATTGTTGCAATGGATGCGGCAGGATACGTTCAAATTAAAGGCATGCGGTCAGCAACAGAGGCACATTCAGCAACATCTGTTGATGGCATTTTTGCAGCAGGAGACTGTGTTGATACCCGCTACCGTCAGGGTATTGTTGCTGCTGGCATGGGAGCAATGGCCGCAATTGATGCAGAACGATGGTTACAGGATAAAAAATAATTATTTTTCCTGTATTGTTCAGGTACAATTCAGGTAACCGTATATAATTAAACGTCATGCAACAACCGTCTCTTCATACTGCACGAATACAACACATCCAAAAACTCACGGAAACAGTATACGAATTTACGTTTTCTTTTCTGGATATCACGTCCATGCAATTTCAGGCCGGTCAGTATGGAACGGTCATAATTGACGGTGTAACCCGCCGGCAATATTCATTTTGTTCCAATCCGCGGGAGACCAGTACCGTCCAGATGGTTATTGATACAAAACCCATGGGTCCGGGATCAAAATATTTTCTCTCCAAAAAAGTGGGGGATGCCATCCAAATGCTTGCTCCGCTTGGTGTTTTCACCATGACGCCGTCACTCAGAAAAAAAATATTGATTGCAACGGGAACCGGTATCGCACCGCTAAAGGCAATGATTTTGGATGCGCCGCATGATATCCCGATGGTATTGTATTGGGGATTACGGCACGAGGAAGATATCTATTGGCAGGACGAACTTGACGCGTTTGTAGCATCTTATTCAAATTTTTCCTACCATTTGATTCTTTCAAAGCCAAAAGAAACATGGAAGGGGAAAATCGGACATGTGACAGACTATGTTACAAAAGAACCCGATTTATCCCAAGCTGATTTTTATCTTTGTGGAAATAAAGAAATGATTCGTTATATAAAACAACTGCTTCTTGCCCACACTGTTTTAGGGGAACAGATTAAAACAGAACTTTTTTAACGGTATCGTATTTCTTTTTTTGAAGGAGGAACGTTTTTATGTCTACTATTAATCCATTTGAAAGTGCAATGCTGCAACTTGATAACGCAGCCCAATATGTAGCAATGGGGGATACGTTGGAAATTCTCAAACAACCCCAACGGATTTTAAACGTCACTATACATGTCAAAATGGATAACGGAAAAACAAAAATTTTTCAAGGATATCGGGTGCAGTTTAATAACGCACGGGGACCGTATAAAGGCGGTATTCGGTTTCATCCACAAGTGTCGCTTGATGAAGTGAAGGCATTGTCTTTTTGGATGGCAATGAAATGTTCCATTGCCGATCTTCCCCTTGGTGGAGGGAAAGGCGGTGTCATTGTTGACCCAAAAACATTGTCGGTGAGTGAACTCGAACGGTTATCCCGCGGCTATGCGCGGGCAATTGCAGACAATATTGGACCCACCAAAGATGTCCCAGCACCTGATGTAAATACCACAGGACAAATCATGGGATGGATGGTGGATGAGTTTATCAAGCTCCAGCCAAAAAAGTTGACAAAAAAAGAAACTTTGAAACTCCGGTCAACATTTACCGGAAAACTCATTGCCGATGGGGGAAGCGAGGGACGGGAAGAGGCAACGGGCTTGGGAGGACTGTTTGTTCTTCAGGCGTGTCTTTTGAAAATGAAATTGTCCGGGAAGCTTACTGCCGCAGTCCAGGGGTTTGGGAACGTGGGATACAACATTGCAAAGTTCTTGTATGAGCAAGGATTTACGGTTGTTGCGGTCTCTGACAGCAAGGGCGGTATATATAATAAGGAAGGGTTAAATCCTGAAGCAGTCCTTGCTTCCAAGAAGAAAACAGGCTCCTTAAAGGCTTCCGGAAAGGAAATCACGAATGCCGCGCTTTTGGAATTGCCGGTTGATATCTTGGTGCCGTCGGCTTTGGAAAGCGTGATTACGAAGGTAAATGCTTCCAAAATCAAGGCTCGGGTGATTTTGGAGATGGCAAACGGGCCAATAGCTTCGGAGGCAGATACCATAGTATATAAGAAAGGGATTGTGGTTATTCCTGATGTCCTGGCTAATTCCGGCGGTGTCTCTGTTTCTGCGTTTGAATGGGAACAGAATCTCAAAGGACAGCATTGGACTAAAAAGCTTGTTAATGCCAGGCTTAAGGCTAAAATGGAGAGAGCTGTTGATGATATCTGGGCTATGTCCAAAAAAATTAAAACGGATTTACGGACTGCTGCTTTTGTGGTTGCGCTCGGAAGAATTAATAAAGCAATGAAATGATGGAATACATCTGTTCTTTCCTTGTTGACAGGAAGAAGCAACTTGCGTAGAATATACATTTGCTCGTGTTAGGGCGTACTTTTTTATTGATTTCTCAGAAGTTTCCAAGGGAAATGAGTAAAAAATTATTCATGATAAGCTATATACCATACAATCGAAAGACAGTTTGGTTTTTGCCGTGGATGCAATAGCGCATCGCTCATGAATTGATCACAACGCCCCGCACAAGCGGGGTTTTTTAATGCCCTTTGCACATTGGTTTAACATCTGGACTTGAGATTGGGTTTCGGGCCCGTAGCTTAGCTGGTAGAGCGCATCATTTGCAATGATGAGGTCACCGGTTCGAATCCGGTCGGGTCCACCAAAAAACGGTTCGTTTCGCGGGATAAGGGTTCACTTCCTGTTGATCCCTTTTCTCGCGAAAAAAAGCGAGTTGCACGTTAACAATACATAAATAGTATCTTCCTTTATAAATAGGACAAGGAAGATACATGGTTTTTTTGAATGAATAAATGAGTAATTGCATCGTAAGGGGTAATGTACATATATTACCTTTTCGATGACATTTCGTTGGGCGATATATTTTTGTATAAAAATTTGTCGAAAAAAATAGAACAAAGCGCTAAATTACAATTTAGCTCCTTTGTTCTCTGCAACGCTTTTAAAGTTGATAATGGATGCCCTGGGTATTCATGCCGAGGAAGGACGCATATGACAGCGATATTCGTCGGGGAGGAGTCATAATCCTGTGATCCGGCGGTTTCCGAATGGGGAAACCCGTCTAGCGAAGAGCTAGTCAATGTGCGACAAAGGCAGTCGAAAGATTGAGATAGTCGTATGTAGGATACCGGGCGAACTGAAACATCTCAGTAGCCTGAGGAATAGAAATCAAGTACGAGATTCCGTCAGTAGCGGCGAGCGAAAGCGGAGGAGTCTAAACCACAACGCAAGTTGTGGGGTTGTAGGGCTTTTAATGTAGGATGTAGCAAATGATAGTAGAATACCGTGGAATAGGAAACCAAAGAACGTGAAAGTCGTGTATATTAAATTATTTGCTCCCTTATAAAGTTCCTAAGTACCATGGACCACGAAGGGTCTGTGGGAATCTGGGTCAACCACGATCCAAGACTAAATACATGAATGCACCGATAGTGAACAAGTACCATGAGGGAAAGGTGAAAAGCACCCCGGAAGGGGAATGAAATAGTACCTGAAATTATCAACTAACAAACAGACGAAGGTATCGCAAGATACTGACGTCGTGCCTATTGAAGAATGAACCGGCGAGTTGCCCAATACAGCGTTTGCTTAACCATGTACAACATGGGAAAGCGTAGTGAAAGCGAGGTCTAATTGACCGTTTGTTGTATTGGACAGACCCGAAACCAGGTGAGCTAACCATGAGCAGGGTGAATGTTGACGAAAGCCAACAAGAGGCCCGAACTCGTCAGAGCTGCAAATCTGTGAGATGACTTGTGGTTAGGGGTAATATGCCTATCGAACCTGGAGATAGCTGGTTCTCCCCGAAATATATTTAGGTATAGCGGTTACTAATTCCCGGAAGGGGTAGAGCACTGAATGATACATGTTTCGCAAGGAATGCGCATCAATCAAACTCCGAATACTTTCCGTGATACGTAACTAGTCAGACATGCACGGCTAAGCGCGTGTGTCAAAAGGGCAACAGCCCGGACTTACATCTAAGGTCTCTAAGTGTGTACTCAGTGGTTAAGGAAGTTATGAATTTAAGACACCCAGGAAGTTGGCTCAGAAGCAGCCATCTTTTAAAGAACGCGTAACAGCGCACTGGATGAAATTCGTAGCGCCGAAAATGAACGAGGCTCAAGTACACCACCGAAGATTAAGATGTGCCGCAAGGCACGTGGTAGGGGAGCGTTCTGTTCTGCAGTGAAGGTTAGGCCGGAAGGCTGACTGGAGCGGACAGAAGTGAGAATGCCGGTATGAGTAGCGTTTGGAAGTGAGAATCTTCCATGCCGACTGCGCAAGGTTTCCGAAGCAACGTTCGTCGACTTCGGGTAAGTCGGATCTAAGCCGAGGCCATTATTTTGATGGCGTAGGTCGATGTATAAACGGTTTATATTCCGTTACTATGATGTATTGATTAAGACACAAAGGGATGACAATGAGGGATTTGTTGATGTCTCGCACTCGCGGGATCTAAATGTTCACGTAGTGGAAACTGGTAAATCCGTTTTCATGTTTAACTGAAGACATGGGGAAGTTTGCGTCGCAAGACAAGAACAACATCAATCGTTTCTTATTCGAGAAAAGTCTCGTTGTGAAATACATTGTATCCGTACTAATAACCAACACTGGTGCGCTGGTAGAGTATACCAAGGCAAGCGGGCGACAGCAGTTTAAGGAACTCGGCAACAAAAACTAGGTGTAACTTATTGGAGATACCTTACCTAGAGCAATCTAGGTCACAGTAAACGACACTATGCAACTGTTTAACTAAAACACAGGTCTCTGCGAAGCGGAAACGCAACGTATAGGGGCTGACACCTGCCCAGTGCCGGTAAGTTAAGAAAGGTTGGTAAACAAAACGCAAGTTTTTTAGCTAGCTTTTCAAGCTCCGGTGAACGGCAGCAGTAACTATAACTGTTCTATGGTAGCGAAATTCCTTGTCGGGCAAGTTCCGACCCGCACGAAAGGTAGCATGACATAGTGACTGTCTTAAACTGTTACCCGGCGAAATTGAAATGGCTGTGAAGATGCGGCCTACTCACACATGGACAAAAAGACCCCATGAAGCTTTACTGCAATTTGGCACTGAGGACTTTATTTTAACTGTCGAGTATAGGTGGGAGCCTTCGGGCGACAATGGAATACCACTCTTTGAAATGAAGGAATCTTACTTACTCCTACATAAAAATCTAGGAGAAGAACACTGTCTGATGGGCAGTTTAACTGGGGAGGTTGCCTCCAAAAGTGTAACGGAGGCGTGCAAAGGTTGGCTAATCCTGAATGGAAACCAGGACGGGTCGTGCAAACGCGATAAGCCAGCTTGACTGCGAGACGTACATGTCGAGCAGATGCGAAAGCAGGCGTTAGTGATCCTCGATACCCTCGTGGGAGGGTTCGGGCTTAACGGATAAAAGCTACTCTGGGGATAACAGGCTGATCGCTTCCGAGAGTCCATATCGACGAGGCGGTTTGGCACCTCGATGTCGGCTCATCCTATCCTGGGGCTGGAGAAGGTCCCAAGGGTCCGGCTGTTCGCCGGTTAAAAGGGTACGCGAGCTGGGTTCAGAACGTAAATCTCATTGCGTTCTATGTCAGTAATGACATAAAATAAAAGTGAAGTCTGAGACTTCTGCTTTCTATCACCACTGAGGAAAAGAATAGAAAGAATCGACTAAAATCGGTGAAACCCCGTACATTTCGAACAATGTATACGGGTAATACCGAGGGTAAGACAAATATGACAAAAGAAGAATGTGCATATATTGCTGGATTTCTTGATGGAGATGGATGCATAATGCTCCAATTGGTATACCGAAACGATTATGTTTTGGGATATCAGATTCGAGCGAGCATCGTTTTTTATCAAAAACAGCAACACCGTTCTTTTTTAAATTGGTTACAGCAACAGTTTGGTGGCATTGGCTACATTCGTAATCGAAATGATGAAATGAGCGAATACACCATAGTCGGTATAACCAGTGTTGAACATGTATTAACAATGCTTCTTCCATATCTCAAGTTAAAGCAATCTCAAGCTGAAATTGCTTTGAAGGTCATTAAACAAATGCCTGGATCTGGAAGAAAAATGACAAAAGAAAAATTGCTGGAACTTGCAAAAGAAGTAGATCGCTTTATTGAATTGAATTATTCAAAGAAGCGAACAAACACTTCATTAAAAGTAAAAGAATTTTTTGATACACAACACCGTATTTGATCCCGTAGAGACTTGTTCCGCGAGGGACAGATCCCTTGATTTTTCAAGGAATAATACGTCGACCCCTGTTGTAAAGCAGGGTGAAGATATAGTCCATACACCTAGTAATAGGTGATATTGTATGCGTGAGACAGTTCGGTCTCTATCCTGTGTGAGCGTTCGATTCTTGAGGGGAGTTCTCTTCAGTACGAGAGGACCAAGAGGAACAGATCCCTGGTTTGCCTGTTGTCACCCTGAGAGGTGGCACCGCAGGGTAGCTAGATCTGGAAGGGATAAGTGCTGAAAGCATCTCAAGCACCAAGCCCACCCCAAGATGAAGAATCGTTATCAGATCCGTTGTAGATGACAACGTTGATAGGCGAGAAGTGTACATGCTGTAAGGCATTTAGCTTACTCGTACTAATTGATCGAATGTTGTGGAGAACAAAGGAATTTGTTCTATCCCAAACGAATATGAAATTTGAAGAGGGAAATGTGATACATTACCCCTTATGTGTAATTACTCGAAGGTATTTGCAATTTAAAAAAATAAAAGTAAACGAGAACCGCTCTAGAGTTCTCCAGTTTTTTGAGCGACGTGGCACCACCCGATCCCATCCCGAACTCGGAAGTGAAACGCGTCAGCGCTGACAATACTTGGTTCGCGAGATCCTGGGAAGATAAGTCAAAGCTGGGGAACTGTGGAGCGGTTTTTTGTTGGCTTGGAAAATAGCCTCGTTTCATGTATAATACCCCTATTCCAAAAGAAAGGCGGATATACATATAAATGGCACCAAAGAAAAAGTTAGATAAACAAACTCCTATTGTTGCGGAGGTCGTTGCAACAAAAAAAACTGAGGAGGTAAAACCTCAGACCCCAAAAAAGATTACAGCAACCACGATGGAAGAGCTTTTAGCTCAAACCGGCTACTCCTTAAAGGGACTAAAAAAAGGAGATGTCGTTGAAGGCGTGGTTACGAGAGTATCTCCAAAAGAAGTCACCATCGAAATTGGTGGAAAAACAGAGGGCGTGGTCATTGACCGTGAACTCGAATCCTACCGAGATACGATTCTTGCTTTAAAACCAGGAGACAAAGTGACGGCACTCGTCATCGTTGCAGAAAACGATCGGGGACAATCTGTACTTTCCCTTCGAAAAAGCATTTTTGAAAAACAATGGAATGGACTCATCGAAAGCCAGAAAAACGGCGAATCCATGGAAGTACTCCTCAAAGAGTTAGTCCGTGGCGGAATGCTTGTTGATTGCGGTGGACTCCGAGGATATATTCCTCAGTCACAATTTGACAGCGCAACGAGTAAACAACTCGACAAGATGGTTGGACGGCGCATCACCGTAAAAGTGATGGAAGTTGACCAGGCATCAAACCGGTTGATTTTCTCACAGCGCGCGATGACGGAAGAAGCAAATCTTTCCAAACAGAAAGAACTTTTGGAGCTTATCAAAGTCGGCGATATCGTGGAAGCAAAAGTAACGGGTGTTGTACCATTTGGTGCATTTGCACGGTTTTCCGTTGAAAAAAATGGAGAAAAACATGATATAGAAGGCCTGATTCACATTTCCGAGATTGCCTGGGAAAAAGTAGAAGATCCAGGACAATACATCAAAGCCAATGATACCGTCAAGGTAAAGGTCATTGGTATTGATGAAAAAACCGGAAAAATGACATTGTCACTCAAACAATTATTGCCAGATCCATGGGAACACGTTCTTGATATGTTTGAGAAAGATACGCAGGTCAAAGGCACCGTATCACGCGTGTCTCCATACGGCGTGTTTATCAATTTGTCACCAGGTATTGATGGACTCATCCATATTTCAAAAATTTCCCCAGGGGAAGAACCGAAAGTGGGAGATGAAATCACGGTCAATATTGAAGACATACAGCCTGACAAACGAAAGATTAGTCTTTCCATGACCTTAACCGAAAAACCAATCGGGTATCGGTAATTTGTCATCGCTCCACGATTTGTTGTGATACAATGCTTCTTATGATGAAGCAACGTTCCTCATTTGTCTGCCAACAATGCTCTGCTGAATTTCCTCAGTGGTATGGCAAATGTCCAAATTGTGATTCCTGGAACTCGCTTGTTGAAACCGTGAAGGAAAATGAAACGACATCCCGTGCAACAAAACGGTTTGTCAGTCAAACCGTCCCCCAAAAATTATCCGACGTCAAACATATTGAAAAAAATCGGTTAAAATGTGGACTTCCGGAATTTGACCGCGTGATGGGTGGGGGGATAGTCCCGGGCTCCGTCACCCTTTTGGCAGGAGATCCGGGTATTGGAAAATCCACGCTGCTTCTTCATGTGCTTTCCCCAATTGGCGGCATGTATGTTTCCGGTGAAGAATCCGGAGAACAAATAAAATTGCGTGCAAAACGCATGGGAATTGATGGCGCAAACATCATGGTACTAGCTGAAACGGTGTTAGAGGGCATTCTAGAGGCTCTCGCAAAAAATCCTCCCCAAGGCATTGTAATTGTTGATTCTATTCAGACCATTGCTTCCCAAGAACTTGACGGGATGGCCGGATCGGTCGGACAGATCCGGTATTGTGCGGAAGAGCTCGTTGCATTTGCTAAATCCCGTGGAATTCCGATGCTCATCATTGGACATGTTACGAAAGAAGGGGAGATTGCAGGACCAAAAGTGTTGGAACATATGGTTGACACGGTGTTGTATTTGGAGGGAGAACGGTATGCAGATGCAAGAATCCTCCGAACTCTCAAAAATCGGTTTGGACCAGTGGAAGAGGTGGGAATTTTCGAAATGAAAGAAAATGGACTAAAAGAGATAGATAATCCATCCGAGATATTCCTTCAGGATCGAGTAAAGAATGTCCCCGGGTCAGTTGTCACCGTTATTATGGAAGGAACCAGGCCACTACTTGTGGAAATTCAAGCATTAGTGGTCTCAAGTCAGATTCCCATTCCCCGTCGTGTTGCTAATGGATTTGATTACAATAGGTTGCAGCTGTTAACTGCAATTTTACAAAAACGATTGGGACTGCCGCTTGGCACATCGGATGTATTTGTGAACGTGAGTGGTGGATTAAAGCTGACGGAACCTGCTGCAGACCTTGCTGTAGCGCTTGCTATTATTTCTTCCTATACCAATAAAGCAGTGGATGCAAAAGCCGTCGTGTTTGGAGAACTCGGACTGTTGGGAGAGATTCGTCGTGTGGGTCAGGAAGAACGGCGGGTGAAAGAATCTAAACGGTTAGGGTTTACTATAGTAATCACTAGTGTAACAGCTAAAAACCTTCAACAGCTGCAAAAACTGCTGTTGTAATATAATTACGGCTGATTTTCTACGTAATTTCTATATGCTTCCAATTGCGCACTTTCCTCTAAGTTTTGTGCGAGGATGCGTGTTAATGCATCGCCTGATTTTCTAAATTCTCGAATGAATTTAATATTGAGTGTTGGATTCTTTTCCAGAAATCCTTGGTTTCTATTAAAGAATATCGGGGTCAATTGATTTAATATCTGTTGGTTCTCTTTCGGTAGTTGGGGGATGTGAATATATCGTGTTACTTCCGTGAGATGGCGGTCTCCAGACCAATATGTTGGAACATATATGATTGTGGTGTTATTTGTTTTTCGTATTGCCTCAATATTTCGTTGACGAAATTGTTCTGCCTCTGGTGCTCTGATGGCTTTTAGTTCTTTCACGAGCTCACCATGTTGTATATCAAGCCATTTGAGGGCATCAAGCGTACAAAAACTTGTTGTTGTCAATGTTTTTGTGACATTGTTTTGCAGTTTTTTCGGCTCGTTTGCAAGGTGGTGTAGTACGCGATCCGCTATCGCGTCAAGTTCTGCCTGCACCTCTTCCGGGGTGGTACAGCGACCGACAAATTCGGAAACAAATCCTGTTACATCAGTCTGTCGGTTCATTTGATCAAGCAGTGTTACCTCTTCAAATCTATCTGCTTGGTTAATTATGTCACCGAATTTTTCTGGAAAGATAAGAATATTATCGTTATTTCGAAGAAGAGGATTGATATATGGAGAAGACTTTTCAATATATCCGAGTCGTTCAAATCTTGGCGCTGATTCTCTTTCTGCTATTGGTGTCATGTAAAGGAAAGTATAATACAAATTTTTTTAAATGCAACTATGAATACATCTTGTATACATCTATTGTTCAGCAGTTTTTAATTTTTTCTGTGGTACAATGTTGGGTGGTATGAAAAAAGAACTTATTCCACCAGCCAAGAAGTCAAAGCTTCCTCCAGCAACATCAGCATTTACTAAAGAGCTTGCTCAGGAAATCGTTCGTAATCTGACGGCATTTGGAAAACTTACTGCTCGTCCGTTTCAACGTCGTCCGGGGGTTATGAAGAAGAAACCGGTTGCGCCGGGTGGAGAATATCCCATTTTGGTTGATACGAGTGTCCTTATTGACGGTCGGATTTTGCCAATTGTTAACAGTGGATTTTTGGCAGCCACGCTTATTATCCCGCAATTTGTTCTTGGTGAAATTCAACATATTGCAGATAGTGTCGATATGATCAGACGTTCGAAAGGGAGGCGGGGACTGGATGTTGTCAATGCCCTCAAAACCCAACGGGTGAATCCCGGGGTAAAGGTAAAGATCGTTTCTGATGACCAGCCAACTATTAAGGAAGTGGATCTCAAACTCGTCTATTTTGCGCGGGCTTGGAAAACTCGGCTATTAACGGTCGATTTTAATCTGGCGCAAGTTGCCCGGGCACAGGGGATAAAAATTTTAAATGTGAACGATTTGGCACAGGCCTTGAAAGTTGCGTTGATGAGTGGAGAAGAGGTAACGGTTAAAATCACCCATGAAGGAAAAGAACGGCAACAAGGGGTTGGGTATTTGCCTGATGGAACCATGGTTGTGGTTGAAGATACAAAAGATAGGGTAGGGCAGGATGTGGTCGTTGTTATTACCAAAGTCCACCAAACTCCGGCAGGACAGTTGTTCTTCGCGCGATTGAAGTAATCGCACAAGTTATCCACAAAGAATGTATGAAAATAGTATAGCGCGTAACAACGTGCTTTTTATAGTTAAAATAACTATAAGACTATGGTTTTTTGCAAGATATTTTCCTATGGGACTTGACAAGGGATGAAAAAAGGTTTTGAATAAGATTATGTCAGTAAAACTACTGCTTAAGCAGATGGGTTTGGGAAGTAGCGGAGAAGCTTCGAAAGCTCGAGTGTCTCCTATGGTAAAAGAGCGCCAGTCATTCGAACAGGAAGTGCGGCGACAATTTATGGAGCTCAAGAAAAAAGGACTCAGTATTCCTGTTTTTACGTTATAATAACAAGTATTACTAGCAGATTTGGGGGAAAAGACATCCTGAAAGGGATGTCTTTTTGTTTTTCAGGAATTCTTCAGAGAAGAGGAGGAGAATGGAAAAAGAAAGCATTAAAAAAGCATCACTACCGCTAGCAGATTTGGGTTTGGGTCACCTTTTGCAAGATGATTGTGCTACGAATAGTAATGCTTTTTCTTTTGGATATTGCGGTAAAGCAATATCTTATACCGCAGAATAACGAATCATCCTAATTCTTGTCAAATTTTTTTTTGAAGCTAGATTATTTCACGCGGATTGTTGTGCTGCTAAATTTTCATGATGAATTTCACGCAATAAAAAAATCGAGATACCCTCTATGGGAAATAGTTTGCCTGCCCAACAAACTATTCCCCGTATAAAGCACCTCGACTTTTTTTGTAAAAAAAGATTTTTTTGAGAAAAATCTTATAGTTTGCAGATTGTAGCGCGGTAACAACGAGTTGTCAATTAGAAGATGCCCTATAACGATTTCGTTTTTGCATGAATTGTTTTTGCTGCACGCATTCCTAAATCAACCGCATAATTTGTTCCGCGGTCCCAGGGATAAATAGCATCTAAATTTGCGATGTATACATTTTTAATTGGCGTTTGGATTTGTGGCGCCCGTTTTGAATAATTCTTTGTATGAACGGGCTGCGCATTGGGAACGGTAAATAAAAACAGAGTGGAAATATCTTTTGCATCGAATGTTGGTGCAATTGTTTTTATATACGGCAGAAAGAGTGCTAGCAGTTCTTCTTTTGATTTTGAAATATTTGCATGACAGTCCGGTAAATAGTTGCCAATATACGTGATGTGACGGTCTCCATAGTGTTTTTTGTTAATCATATTGGTGTGGCTAACGACTGCTAAGAACGGAAATGATTTGTCGTTGACGTTGAGCCAATAGGTTTTTTCAAGAATTGGTTTTGTGGTTTCCAAAATGAGCGTTTGTGCCCATAAATGGGGGATAGAGCGTAGTTGCTCTTCATATGCATTTGGAAATGATATGAGCTTTGTTGCAACAGATGACGGAACCGTGAGCAGAATCGCATCGTATTTTTTTCGGTCTATTGCTGTAATGGTCGTTTTTGTTTTGATCACTCCGCCATTTTTTCTAATTGCCGCAGCCAGTGTGTCGACAAAATGGGAAAATCCACCGCGGAAATACCCAAGACGGGATGTGCGTTTGTACAGTCGTGCCCAGAGCCAAGATGCGGTAACCTCATCTGCATAGGGACCAAATTTTGCATCTAAAAGCGGTGCCCAAATGACATTCCATGCATGTTTTCCATTGAGCGCCTGGAAGAATTTTTTTGCTGTTATGTGTTCGAGCGGCTGCCAAAACGGATTGAGTTTCATAATGGCCGCCGTTGCTCCAGTTCTGACACGGTCAACAAACGGCAGTCCTGGAAATTTTAAAATATTAATTGGGGTATCAAACGGATATTGATTGTTTTTCCAATAGATCGAAGTAGTCGGGGAGAGAATCATGAGATCCTGTTTTAATCCTAATTCTTTTGCAAGTGTGATAAGTGCATTGTCATTGGTAAAAAAATGATGATAGGTTTTTTCCAGTCTCCAGTCCCAGGATGCGCCAGAAAATCCGTTTGCCAGTCCTCCAAGGATTTCATCCTTCTCAAATATGGTGACCTTCTCACCTCGTTTAGTGAGTTCATACGCTGCAGTAAGTCCTGTGATGCCTCCGCCGATAATTGCGATACGCATATGGGTGAGTATATCAAATTTATTCTATTCTGGTTGTAACAAAGTAGAAAAGTAGAATATGCGGAAAGTATCGTTTCATTGTTCGCATAATGGTATCCAAATGCTATATGCCATATCGTTGTAGATACGTGTTGTATGGGATGCAAGATTTTCCATTGAAAATTGAATATCTGAGATGTCAGCAGGTGTTTGATAGGTTATATAAGAAATATGGTATTTTTGTATGAGCCTGCAAAAGAGTGATGTCTCTTTTGTTTCATATAACGTTGCCATATCTTTAGAGCGGGTATTTGTGTTATATCCTGCACTCCATGGGAAATATGGCCACCCGAGGAGTATTTTTCTTCCGGCGATACTTGCTGGATGGAAGAAGTAACTGGAGTTCAGGATGACTGCATCAGGTGGTGTGTGATCTCGTATCCAGGTCGCAACTTCATTGTTTGGTATATCAACGAGTTCCATATACGGATCATTTGCGATAGGGAAGAAATCAATAATTCCTGAAAGAACCAGAAAAACACCACAAACGAGAACGAGAATTTTTGTCATACATCCAAGCAATTTTTCTTTCCACTTCTGTGTCCAGAGCAATATGAGTGTGTATGCAGAAAGCATGTTGCCGATGATGAGATAGAAGTTAAAAAATTTATGATTTGCCGCCATTTCAATGGAAAATTGAAACAGATTAGGAATCAAAAATAACAAGAGGAGAGGACTCATTATTTTTTTTACGTGTTTTGGTGCAAGAAGCCATCCTACCGGAATAAGAAAAAAGTGCAGACCGATGTTTTGTATCCAATACCACATGACGCGTAGTGGCGTAAACGGTGGGGAGAGAAGATATCCCGGTTCCCAATGAACCGTTTTTGGACCGGCCATAAGCGGAAGAATTTGTGGAATAATATAGAGAATGTCAATGCCACCAATGAGTAGTAATGGTCCTCGAAGTTTTGGAAATAGCAGAAAATAACAGATCATAAATAATGCAAGGATGATTAGGATTGGTTGATGAAAGTAGGGAAGAAGAATAAGAATTGCAGCTTCAGGAAAAATATACAGAACTTGTTGTTTCCACGGTTTTTTTTCAATCCAAAGTAGGATACCGATAAACAGGAGTGCAAAAGCAAATGCTGCACCTAAATGCCGCTGATTGGTATAAATATTTAAATTCCAAAATGCACTAATATCTCCTTCCCCCCAAGGTGCGAAGGAGGGGAAAGTCGTGTTTTTTACGATATCGCGTAGGGAATGCCAAGAAGGCGTGTGTGCAGCAAAGAATCGCATCCAAGAAAATGAACCATTAAAAAGGAAAAAGAGGATAGAAAGCACGGTAATCCGCTTGTCACGAAATAGTTTTTGTGCGATCAGTGCAATACCAATACAAAGCCCAGCAAAACCGATGATACTGGGAATATTCAGTGCCCAATCAATGCGGATTCCTGCTTTTTCAAGCATGCCGACAAGAAAATAAAATAAAAAGTGATAGCGGATTGGAGCACCCGGAAACAATGGATATTCCGGGGGCCAATTGTTGCCAAGAGAAAATGACCGTATCAGCGGAATATGCGCACCAAAATCACTCCATGCTTTACTGGCAATAAGCATGGATCCTGTGGTGGTGTTATATGAAAAGGTATGCACCATGAGCCACACGGAAAAGAGAAACGAAAAGAAGCAAAGAAGGATCCAAAAGACGGTTTCTTTTTTCATAATTTGATTGTATCATTGGTACCATGCCAATGAGTGATGTATTTATTGTCTTGCAATGGTGGAGTTCTTTATTTCTTATTGGTGCCGCCGCGTTTCCATTAACCAAACGCCTGTTTCCCCAGTGGTATGACCGTGGGTATCTATTTAGCAAGGCTGTTGGATTTGCTGTTATTTCTTATCTTGTTTATCTAGTAGGTACTTTGCATATCGCTCCATTTCATCAACTAACCATTTATGGGGCAACAGCAATCGTGTTTTTATTTGGTATTGGTATTACCCAAAAGGATTCTGTAAAAGTACGTATTCAAAAACTCAAAGCGTCCTATGAAAAATATATCCTGCTATTTAGTCTGGAAGAGTTGATTTTCTCTCTCCTGCTTTTGTTGTGGAGTTTTGTCAAAGCGCATGAACCATCGATCCGGGGTTTGGAAAAATTTATGGATTATGGGTTCATGCAATCTATTTTAAACACCCAATATTTTCCCGCGCGTGATATGTGGTGGGCTGGGGGATCCATTAACTATTATTATTTTGGACATCTTGTGACTGCGCTGGTAACGAAACTTTCCGGATTAACCCTCGATTACACCTTTAACCTGATGTTAGCAACGATTTTTACATTCACCGCAACGATGTCGTTTAGCATTGGGTTTCAATTACTAGGGATTGGACAGAAAAATAGAAGACCTCTGGGAAACCTGTTTGGAGCGATGCTTACCGCATTCTTGGTAACTCTGGCAGGAAATATGCAGACGATTTATGCATTCACAAAAGGATATACCGGCGAAGATGTGTTGCCGTTTTGGCGCTTGTTGTGGCCAATAGGGACATTTTTTCAACAGATAGGCATCGGTATGCGGACCTATTGGTACGCAAATGCTACTCGGTTTATTCCGTTTTCCATTCATGAATTTCCGAGCTATTCCTTTGTGGTATCGGATGTTCATGGTCACGTCCTTTCACTTCCTTTTGTCCTATTGGCAATTGGATTGTTGCTTTCCATTTTTTTGCAGCAGAAATTATCGGAGATAATACAACAACGCATGGACAAGATGATATTTTATGGTTTTCTGTTAGGTATTCTTTTGATGACCAATGCACTTGATGGGCCGATCTACGGCGGTATTTTTGCACTCTGTTGGGTAGTCTTTGTCATTCTTCCGAAAAAAGATTTTTTGGATCATTGGTGGACGTATTGTTATCCAGTCGGGCTCGTTGTGCTCCTTGCAATTTTGACCGCAACGCCGTTTCTGTTTTTCTTTTCTTCGTTTGCAACCGGGATCGGTGTGAATTGTCCGCCGGCATTTTTGGTAGGATCAAAAATTGGTCCATTTCTTTTTGAAGGAGTAGAGAAGTGTCAAAAGTCACCGTTATGGATGATGTGGTTGTTGTGGGGATTTTTCTGGTTTACTGGCGCATGGCTTTTTGTTTCAAAAGTATGGAATGGAGACGGAAAAGACAAAGAGGTCATTCGAATACTAAAAGTGTTCTTTCTTTTTAGCATTGGTCTTATTATCTTTCCGGAATTTTTGTACGTCAAAGATATTTATCCAGCGCACTTCCGGAGTAACACCATGTTTAAGTTTGGCTATCAGGCATTTATCATGTGGTCGATCATTGCAGGGTACGTCATTACCCATATGATATGGAGAAAGAAACAGCATATTCTGCGGACTGTTTTTCTTATTCTTCTTGTCCCACAGCTTTTTCTTGTATCTATTTATCCCATTTTTTCTATTCGGTCTTATTTTGGAGAGCTCGCCACGTATCATGGAATTTGGGGTATGGAGTGGATGCAGGAAGAATATCCAGACAATTTGCAGGTTATTTCCTGGTTAAAAGAGCATGTTGCTGAGTATCCCAATCCCGTTCTTGTTGAAGCAGATGGAGAAAGCTACACGGATAATAATCAGATTTCTGCATTTTCTGGCATCCCAACCATTACTGGATGGGCAGTACATGAATGGTTGTGGCGGGGGACGTATGACACCGTTTCACCCAGGCGCGATGATGTCCGCCGTTTGTATGAGGCTCAGGATACGAAAGAACTTGAGAATCTGATTGCCCAGTACGGTATTACCTATATTATTGTTGGTCCTCAGGAACGGGAAAAATATCCGACGATTCAGGAATCTGTGTTTGACGCAGTGGGAACACGCGTATTTACCACGGGAACAACCATTGTTTGGGACGTTGGGAAGCGATAAAGACAAGAATGCCCTTGACAGCTGTGCATCCCGTATGATTAAATATAAGCTGTACGTAAGTGATAAGCGTTATCTTCAGGAAGTGCGTATATATTTTTCATGAATTTCCAAACAAAAGCGATCTCATTCCATTATGTATTAATTTTTTATTCCCTGTGAGGGAAGAAAAAGCAAAACGCAAGATTATCTTCTCGTTTTCACCTTTTTTCTTTCCCAACACACATAATTACTTATGGCCTTTAAAGCCTCCACAAAAAAATCTGCTCCAGCAGCAAAGAAACAAAAAGAAGAACCAGTGATAACCACAGCTTCTGATGTTGCCGTTCCAAAACAAGGCCTTTCGATTGATGATCTCATTGGTGGACCACGAGAAGAAGCACCTGTTTCTTCGGTACCACCTGTCGAAGATATGAAAAAAATTGAAAGTATTGTTTCTGCGGAACCACCTATAGTGGCTCCAGGTGCTCCCGCACAACCACAATATCGATCTACCCCACAAGGAGGGTATCGACAGCCATTTAATCGTGGTGGTGGACGGTTTGAACGTGGACCGCGTCGAGAATATGGACAAGGATATGGGCAACAAGGATATCCTCAACAAGGTGGATACCAAGCGGGAGGATTTCGCCGGATGCAGCGGGATTTTGTCCCTGCTCCGGATGGCGCAGGATTTACTGCTGACATTAATGTTCCAACAGAGACTGTTAAAGGCATTTTGGACCTTACCGCAGAAGGCCACGGATTTTTGCGGCCGAAGTTTACCCCGTCTGACAAAGATGTGTATATTTCCCAGTCCCAAATTCGGAGATTTTTACTTCGAAACGGGGATGAGGTGGAAGGACAAGCACGACAGCCAAAAGAAAATGAACGGTATTGGGGACTTCTCAAGGTTGAAAAAATTAACGGTGTTGTTGCCGAAGAAATGGTGAACCGTCCACGGTTTGATGATCTCACCCCAATCTATCCCAACACATTTTTAAAACTAGAAACCGGACAATTTCCATTATCCACCCGCATGATGGATCTGTTGTCTCCCATTGGATTTGGACAACGAGGGTTAATCGTTTCTCCACCGAAAGCTGGGAAAACAACAATCCTGAAGGAAATTGCAGCTGGCGTGACTGCAAACTATCCAAACGTGCATTTGATGGCGGCACTTATCGGTGAACGGCCGGAAGAAGTAACGGATTTGACAAGAAGCATTAAAGGTGAGGTTTTGGCCAGCAATTTTGATGAATCACCACAAGCACAAACCAGAGTTGCTGAAATTGCACTGGAC
This sequence comes from Candidatus Gottesmanbacteria bacterium, assembly GCA_903821745.1. Lineage (GTDB taxonomy): Bacteria > Patescibacteriota > Microgenomatia > UBA10105 > UBA927 > CAIJMI01. The sequence continues at coordinate 9,020 of CAIJMI010000004.1, read as the reverse complement.
CGCGCAAAACGCTTGGTGGAAATGGGGAAAGACGTGGTCGTACTTCTTGATTCCATTACGCGTCTTGCCCGTGCATACAATTTGGTCGTTAACCCATCAGGACGGACACTATCTGGAGGATTTGATCCAGCAGCACTCTTTCCTGCAAAGAAATTTTTAGGAGCAGCACGCTGTATTGAAGGGGATGAAGGATCCGGTAAATCCACAAAAGGATCACTCACCGTTATTGGAACTGCACTCGTTGATACCGGAAGCAGAATGGACGACCTCATTTATGAAGAATTTAAAGGCACAGGAAACATGGAGCTGCATTTGTCGCGAAAACTCCAGGAACGAAGAGTGTTCCCGGCAATTGATATTGCTGCATCCGGCACGCGTCATGATGAGCTTATGCTCGGAGAAGAAACTATGAAGCGGGTAACAACGCTTCGACGTATGATTTCTTTGCTTAGCGATGATGAGCAGACAGCCATGATGATTGAACGATTGAACAAAACCAATTCCAATGCGGAATTTTTGGATAGCCTCAATCAAGGATAAGTTTTGAAGCGCTGTTAATTAATTACCCACCAGTTAAATGAGATATCGGTGATCGTTGGGGAGGTAATTGCTACGGTGAATGCTCCGTCTTCTTTCGTAATCACAGAAAGTGTTTTGTCTGTGGCGCTCGTTGGTGTCACAAAAATGAGTGAATTGGTTCCCACTTTGTCCGTGTGAACGGTGATCGTTGTTGTTCCATGGAGCAGTTTTCCAACACCAACTGAAGCTGTCTTTGCACTGTCTGTTGCTGACAGATCGGTTTGTACCGTAAATTTACTTGCTAGGATTTCAGTTGCCGACAAGGCACCACTAATTGATGCAGACCCATCAGCATTAAATGTTGCAACCGCCTGACCATTAGTTCCTTTGACAATGAGTTTTCCAAATGCACTGGATGTTGCTGAGTTTGTTGCATCATTGGAATCTGTTGCTAAATCGATCGTAATATCAGAAAAGGTGTTGGGCTTGATTGTTGACACACCTAAGATTCCTGCAACATTGACGTTTCCGGCAAATGTGGCGTTGCCAAGGGTATCGATAACCAGTGCGCCGTTCATCAAATCAATATTCGCAAGTTGTGTTTTTTGTATGTAGAGCGGTCCAGAGAGGGAATCGATGGTGTTTTCCGATATGAGAATGGATGCATCAATCATCAATGATCCTGTCACCATGGTTTCTCCAAGAACGACCCCACCAAGAACAGAAAGATTGTTGTTGAGCGTCATGATATCAGCCTGAATTTTGTGTCCTGAAAGATCAATGTAATTTGGATCCGGTTGTGGATTTTTAAATAGATCGGTTAACAGTGCTGCTGTTGATGCGGGCAGTATTGGCGTATCGGCAAGCTGGGGAATAGCGATCGGCTCAACCGTGGTGATTGCACTGGGCGATGCCGTTTCTGCAATCGTTGCAGCAAGCGAAGCGATCCGTTCATCGATATTTCCAAAGCTTGTGACGATGCGGTCTGCGTATAACGTATCTGCAGCTTTAATATTTTCTGCAGTGAAGGTTCCTGCAATTGTTGCATTGCCAATCGCGTCAAATGAGGCAACTGGTTTGTCATTCCCTTTGATTTCAAACGTTTGCGTTTGTTGTAATTTGACGGTTACTGCATCGTTTCCACCTGGAATTGGGGCGATTGTATCAACCTGTAAGAGTCCAGTTTTGAGGTTTGCAATAACCGCGTAGGAAAATTTTCCCAAGTCATCAATAATGGTTCCGACCGAATTTTTGAGGGTAAACCAGGTATTTTGTCTTGTCAGATCTAAGCTCAAAAAATCATTACTCGGTGTACTTGGCTCATCAGAAACTGGTATTGCCGGTTGATTGTTAATCACAAACCCAGGAACAGAGTCATCATCTCGTGTATTTAACCAGTTTGCTGCATCAAACCGAGGGGCAGTCAGGCGATAGGAAACGCGGGAAGGTTCTGCAGTATAGATATTTAAACGATAATTTGTAGTATCGAGATCATACCAGGCTCTGGTATTGCCGGAAGGATTGAGAATCACCACTAATTGGCTGATAGTATTGACGAGTGCGGTTGTTTTTGAAAATAGCCAGAGATCAGACCCTTCTGGTTGTTTTGAAAAATCAATGACAGAACGATAACCGATTCCAGATATATGTTCCGTTGTGTTGACCACGCCTGTTGTTTCTTCTTTGACACCAACCATGGATGGCATAAATGTGGCATAGCCTTTACCATCAATGGTGTACGGAGGATCAACGGTTGTTGTATCAAGTTTTCCGACACCCCCAACTCCAATGACCACTTTATTTCCTGTACCCGGATCAATCGTGATGTCTCCAGATGCGCTGATGGTTTTATTCGCGCCGTTTAACTCAATAGCATTGGTGGGCGTTGTTGTTGAGCCAATGCCAATATTTCCAAGGGTAATAATGCTGCCATTTGCAACCAGTGATGTTGTTCCGTCTGCCGGATCAAAATAAAAATTGGAATTGTCATTATCCTTAAATATTTTTGCCGATACGTTGCCATTGATGGTAAGTTTTTCTGAAATTGCAACACCGGTGTATCCGATACCCACATTGCCTCCCGGCATTAATGCAAGATCTTGGGAGGCTGCAGTAATAATTTGATTTGGTCCAGTTCCGGTAAAGGTAATACCGGCGCCATTTCCAGTTAAATTGAGAGCAGCAGCATTTGCATAACTATTGGTGAGTTGATTGTTCATGGAAAGTGTTGTGACACCGGAAACGGCTCCAGCAGTAGTGACGTTGAACGCATTGGATGCTAATGCTATGGTTCCTGTACCATTTCCAATGGTGACGTTACCTGATGTGTTTGCAAGGGTGATGGTTCCTGTAGCTGCAGTAAGATCTGTTGAAAATTTTCCTGCACCAATAACGTCCAGTGCAACAGTTGGTGTTGTTGTTCCAATACCCACAAGCGATGTAATGACTACATCTCCGACTGGACTAATTGTGAGATCTTCTCCTGCACCAACTGTGGTAATTGTAGGATTTGTACTGTTGTATCCTAATACTAAATTTCCTCCGGATATTGTTCCTGTGTCACCATTTAAGTGAATAAGTGCGCTTGCTGTAGCAGTCGTGCTTGGATTATCACTTGGTAAAAATGTTGTGCTTCCAAGGGCTATACTTCTGTTGACGACAGGATAGGGGAAGATGAGATTATCTGTTGTTGGAATAATGGATAATACCACTTCACCATTTGCCCCCATTTGTCCTGTTGCACCGGTGGGTCCATTGTCGCCGGTTGCCCCAGTTGCCCCAGTTGCCCCCATTTGTCCTGTTGCACCGGTTGCACCGGTTGGACCGGTTCGTCCAATACTTCCTGTGGCACCGGTTGCACCGGTTGTCCCGGTTGGACCTGTGACACCGATAATTCCGGTTGCCCCGGTTGGACCAGCCTCTCCGGTTGCCCCGGTTGGACCAGCCTCTCCGGTTGCCCCGGTTGGACCAGCCTCTCCGGTTGCGCCGGTGGGACCGCTTGCACCATTTTCTCCGGTTGCACCGGTGGCGCCCGTTGCACCGGTGGCGCCGGTTGGACCATTTTCTCCGGTGGCGCCGGTTGGACCATTTTCTCCGGTGGCGCCGGTGGCGCCCGTTGCACCCGTTGACCCGGTTGCACCAGTTGGACCGCTTGCACCTGTTCTTCCAACTATTCCTGTTGCACCCGTTGACCCGGTTGCACCGGTTGGACCGCTTGCACCATTTTCTCCGGTTGCACCGGTCATTCCCATTCCTCCAGTTGCGCCGGTTGCTCCAGTTGCACCGGTAGAACCCGTTGGTCCAAGTTCTCCTGTTGCGCCAGTTGCACCGGTAGAACCCGTTGGTCCAAGTTCTCCTGTTGCGCCAGTTGCTCCCGTTGCGCCGGTTGCTCCCGTTGCCCCTGTTGGTCCAAGTTCTCCTGTTGCGCCAGTTGCTCCCGTTGCGCCGGTTGCTCCCGTTGCCCCTGTTGGTCCAAGTTCTCCTGTTGCGCCAGTTGCTCCAGTTGTTCCAGTCGGACCTGTTGCACCATTGGTTCCCGTTGGTCCATAAATACCGGTTGCGCCGGTTGCACCCGTTGGTCCAGAATCACCAATTTCTCCTGTTGCCCCTGTTATTCCTTTGGTTCCACTTGCACCGGTCGCACCGGTTCCTCCGGTTGCCCCTGTTGGTCCAAGTTCTCCGGTTGCACCCGTTGGTCCATTTGCACCGGTTGACCCGGTCGCACCGGTTGACCCGGTTGCACCAGTTGGTCCATTTGCACCGGTTGACCCGGTCGCACCGGTTGACCCGGTTGCACCGGTTCCTCCTGTTGACCCCGTTGGACCAGTTTGACCAGTTGGTCCAATTGACCCTGTTGCGCCGGTCGCGCCGGTTGCGCCGGTTGCGCCTGTTGGTCCAAGTTCTCCGGTTGCGCCGGTCGCGCCTGTTGGTCCAAGTTCTCCGGTTGCGCCGGTGGTTCCAGTTGGACCAAGAGTTCCCGTTGCCCCTGTTGGTCCAAGTTCTCCGGTTGCGCCGGTTGCGCCCGTTGGTCCAATAACACCGACTGCACCTGTTGAACCAGTTGAACCTGTCGGGCCAGTTATTCCCGTTGCACCCGCAGCTCCTGTCGTTCCTGAGGCACCGGTTGCTCCTGATGTTCCTTGTATACCGCTTATTCCTGTTGCACCCTGCATTCCTACTATACCGGGAAGTCCTTGTAATCCTGAAGCACCGGTTGCTCCTGAAGCACCGGTTGCTCCTGTTGGTCCTTGATCACCACTTGGACCTGTAGCACCGAGAACGGTACCTGCAGAAGATGGGGGAATCGTGGGTTGCACCGATTCGATGATAGTTGCTGTTTTATTTTCTGTTGCTTTAGATGCAATCGATCGTTGGTTTTGAATACCGATGACTTGTAAAAGCACTGCGCCAATTCCAAGAAATAACAGGAGTAGTGCAAATATAATGGGCCAGTATTTTTGTGAAAGGTTTTTCGGTATCTGAGTTCCTTTGATAGGTATTGATGTATTAATATTTGGTGATAATGGGATATTGGAGGGAGAAGTTTTAGAAATAATAATTTTTTCTGGCATGGGTTGAGGTAAAGGAGGAAGAGGAAGTGGTGCATTTGGATCATCAGGAATTTCATGTTGTGCAAAATACTGTGGTTTTTGTATACCAGGCATTGGGGAAGGAAAAGATGCTTTTACGATTGCCTTCGGTGATGCTTTTTGAATTTGTGTTTCGACACGTTCTAAGGCAAACTCGTTTTTTGGAACCCGTTGATAGGTGGTTCTTGAAGAAACAACTTTTAGGAGTTCTTTTGGGAAATATCGTCTGGCGTTACTGGAAGTTCTAGCACTGGAAATAATTCCTGCTTTTTCCCATCGAAGGAGTGTGTTTTTTGAAATATGCAGAAAATGTGCTGCTTCGCTGATGGAGAGCGGTTTTTGTGATATTTTGATATCTTTTGATTCTGTAATTTTTTTTGATATAGATTCATTTGATACTGAAAGAGTGCTTTTGATAGTGTTTATTGATTCACGAGTTATGAGGTGAATGCCGTTTATGTCAATTGTTCCATCTAGTTTTCCGGAATTAATCCAATTACGAATGCTGCCTTTGGAAACAGCAAGTAATTTAGCTGCTTGACCTATAGTTACTTGAGATGATGGAGTTAATTTTGTCATGAGTAAAATATTCGGTATGTGTTTGTTATGTACAACATGCGACCCATGGCTGTGCGGGAATATTTTGAGGTTTTTGGGTGGGTTTCTGAAGCAAAAATTATTCTCATGTATTTATTACAATAGGGTAGAAAACAAATGTCAAATAGCCTTGAGGAAGTTTTTTTATCTGAGGCTAAACTATAGGGTGTATATAGGTCTTAGATAGAGAGTTTCTTATAGGACTAAATTAGAAATATCAGTGATGTATATTTTATTTAGCTTGTTGTTACGCCATAATTCATGTAATTTAAACTGCTCAGTTTTTTTACGTAGTATATGTATATATATGCACATGTTGTGCGGGATATTATCCTATAATTGTATTTATTTTTGTTGTCATTTCACAGATTTTTGAAAAAATACCAAACGACAAAGGAAAGAAATATGTCATTTAATGAAGTTAGAGAAACCAGTCTCATGATATACTCTTATATATAAGAGTATATATACGTCTATTTTGATCACAACTAACTTTTTTTATATATATTTGATATAGTTTTTTGTTCAGATTTTTCTTGCTGATCTATTTGTGTTTTGGAGGTCTTTTTGATATCCTGGTAGGATACATGAAACGTAGTTTGCGACTATTAGTAGATGACTTAGCAGATTGGGGGAAGGGGTGGCGGTTCTATATTGAAAGGCACGTTATCCATGCCGCGGGAACTTTTGAGTCCCGTAAAGATGTTCTTGTAAATATTTTAATGGCTCGGCGTGGTACCTATCAATGGCCCTTCCTTCATATTTCGTTAATTGTTCTTGCAATTGCCGGTGCAGCAAGTGCTCCAATTCTGGCAAGTTCCTATCCTGGAGCCATTCCCAATACCCTTGGAGATTTTACGCCCCCTTCAGCTGTTGCTGTGTCTTTGGATACTGTACAGGGTGTGGACACCCAAAAATCAGATAAGCCTCGTGATCAGGTGATTTCTTATACCGTAAAACAAGGAGACACCCTACAACGTGTTGCAGATCAGTTTGGCGTGTCTGTTGATACGATTAAATGGGCGAACGATATGACCCGGGATGCTCTTGCCATTAATCAGGTGTTGAAAATACCACCAGTGACGGGAATCGTCTATAAGGTACGTGATGGAGACACTGTCTATACCATAGCAAAGAAATATCGGGTTGATGCGCAAAACATCGTAAACTTTCCGTTTAACGATTTTGCGGATCTTGATACCTTTGCATTGACTGTCGGTCAATCCTTGATTATCCCAGGTGGTATTCAACCGGAAGCACCTGCACAAATTATTCAATTTACACCATCGGTGTTTGCTGGTGGAAACGGACAATTGGTATGGCCAACGAGCGGTATCGTGACGCAGTATCCATCCTGGTATCATATGGCACTGGACATCGCAAACCCATCAGGTCCAGGTGTTGCAGCTGCAGGTGATGGTATTGTCGTCCTGGTCAAGTATTTAACTTATGATTATGGACAACATGTCATGATTGACAATGGCAACGGCATCGCGACATTGTACGGTCACATGCAGGCAATTTATGTGAAAGAAGGAGATCGAGTTGCAAAGGGACAGATTATTGGAAAAATGGGATCCACAGGAAGATCAACGGGAACACATTTGCATTTTGAAGTTCGGAAAAATGGGATCCTTGTTGACCCTCGGTCTTACTTAAAATAAGTTGTAGATTGGCAATCTATTTAGAATGATTGCTATCAATCTATACTCATTGATTGATAACTTTTATATTCGTTTTTCTTGGTTTAAAGAAGTATATATTGTAGAGATTTTTTTCTACGGATTTCTATTTTTCCCGCATTATATTTCTATTACTTTTTCTTGTTAAGAAAAGATATTTTTCTGTATTACCGCATGATAAGAGAGGGGAAATGAAGTATTTTTTTGACAATTCATTCATTAGCATGGTGGATTTGTGGACCTGACCGGAGTCGAACCGGTGATCTCCGCAATGCGAATGCGGCGCATTACCAACTGTGCTACAGGCCCCCATTAGTTTACAAAAGTATTTGAGTGGACCCGAGGGGAATCGAACCCCTTTCTATTCCATGCCATGGAATCGTTCTACCGGTATACTACGGGCCCGGAAAAATATGACGTGCAGTCATTATAAAACAAACACCCAATGATATGCTACTTTGTTTTTCTAGAAAAAAACTACGGAACTATAAACCCATACGGGGGATGATGCATGGTCGGGCAAACATAACGGACGTTACTTTGCTTCGATGGTGACGCCAGCAACTTGTGGGGTGCTCGCGGACATTTCCATATTCAGGAAATTTCCAATAATTGCACCTATGCCAAGCATAAGGGCAACCATCACGACGAACATCCAGCTTTTAAGCATAAGAAGAAAGCTTTTCTTCTCAGTTTTTTTAGCTGCTCGAGGCGCTGCTGTTTTGCGGCGGACGATTTTTTTCTTCATACATCTAGCGTTGCATATTTGTTAGCATCTTGTCAAGAATGATATTTTTGTGGCTATTTTTTAGCGATTCATTTGTGTGCCTTTCATGAGCATTCAATATCTTGTTGTTATCGACTATCTTGCTTATTGACATACATTATGTTCTTCTCCATAGTTATTTATATAAGGACGTGCGCGGTCTCGTCTGCTTTGGGGTTTGGAAACGAACGTGCCTGTCTTCCAAATAGTGATATCACTCATTCACAATAAGAAATATTTTCAAATTTCCTCAAACGTTCAAAATCTTCTCATATGTTCTATTACGATATTGTTTGTTATATATCGTGCATCATATTTACCTGGCTTTTTGGTCTATTTAGTATGAAAAAAGTACCACATCATCATCAGGGCTTTATTCAGATTATTCCAATGATCGTCCTTGCAGTATTTGCCGTCACAACATTCGTTGTTGTTGGGAGTGTTGAAAAACAACAACAGGATGTTCGAAGTAACGCAGCCACAAGCGGAACATGTTCAAAACGACCTAATATGGAGGGATGTCAGAACATATCATGTGTTACCACTTCAGAATCAATCTGCACAGGCGCAAACAAAAATTCTTGTTGTCGATGGATACTCTCGACTCCACCTACGAAAGCACCTACTAAAGCTCCTACGAAAGCACCTACCCAAGCTCCAACCTTAACACAAAGATATGCTTGTAATAAAACAACGGGTACATGTTATGAGAGTGCCGGTGGCACACTAACATTTCTCCAATGTGATAATACCTGTGTAAAAAGTACCGCTACGCCGATCAAAAAACCCACAAATACAGTTACCCAAGCTCCAACCTTAACACAAAGATATGCTTGTAATAAAACAACGGGTACATGTTATGAGAAT
>CAIJMI010000003.1 GCA_903821745.1 Candidatus Gottesmanbacteria bacterium | reverse complement strand
TGGTGCACCTGAAATTATTTTGCGGAATGAAAAACGTATGCTTCAGGAAGCAGTTGATTCATTAATTGATGCAACACAACGGCCATCATCTCGAGCGGTTATTCAGCCATTACGGTCACTTTCCGACATGCTTCGTGGAAAACAAGGTCGCTTCCGACAAAATTTACTTGGAAAACGCGTTGACTATTCTGGTCGTTCCGTCATCGTTGTTGGACCAGAACTGAAACTTACCCAATGCGGTATTCCAAAAGAAATGGCGCTTGAAATGTTTAAACCATTCGTGCTTCGAGAGCTTATTTCTCGAGGTATTGCACCAAACGTGAAAAATGCAAAGAATGTACTTGATCGAAGAACAGCAGAAGTGTTTGATATTTTGGAAGAAATTACCAAAAATCATCCAGTCTTGTTAAATCGTGCACCTACACTTCACAAACTTGGTATCCAAGCATTTTATCCAGTGTTGATTGAAGGATCAGCAATTCAGCTCCATCCTTGTGTCTGTGCAGGATTTAACGCTGACTTTGACGGAGACCAAATGGCTGTGCATTTACCGCTTTCAAAAGAAAGCCAATATGAAGCTGGACATTTGATGCTTCCAACGTTTAACTTGCTCAAACCTGCTGATGGATCTCCTATTACCGTTCCAAACAAGGAAATGGTTATTGGGTGTTATTACTACACAACCATGGATGCAAATTTAGCTGCAAAAGATGAAAAAGATATGCCGGCATTTGCCAGTGAATCCGAAGCAATTACTGCATATCAAACAGAACACGTTTCACTTCGAGAACCAATTCGATTGGAGATACAGGGAAAATTGTTGGTAACAACCATTGGACGTATTTTGTTTAATGAAAAACTTCCAGAAAAGTTACGGTTCTTAAATACACCAGTCAAAGCAGCAACGGTAAAAACACTCATTACACAAGCACTTCGGGAATATCCGAAAGAAGAAGTTGTTGTGTTAATTGATGCAATTAAATCAATTGGATTTGAAGGAGCTACTTTCTGCGGAGGATTATCTGCATCTGTATTTGATAACGAAATGGTGAAAACCAAAGGTGAAATCCTTCATGAAACAGAAGAACAGGTGAAACAAATTGAACAAAATTACCAACAGGGATTGATTACTCTTGAAGAAAAACGAAGACTTTCAAACGATATCTGGATTGAAGTAACGGAACGGTTAGCAAATATGACATGGGATAACATGAAAGCTGATAATCCAGTTAAAATGATTATCGATTCCGGAGGGGCTCGTGCATCCAAAGATCAACTTAAACAACTTGCTGCTATTAAAGGACTTGTTGTTGATCCAATGGGTAAAATCGTTGAGCTTCCAACAAAAAGCAATTATCGTGAAGGATTATCAATTTTTGAATACGTTACATCCACAAGAGGTTCACGTAAAGGATTAACCGACTCAGCTTTGAAAACTGCCGATGCAGGATACTTGACCCGACGGTTAGTTGACGTTGCACACGATGTCATTATCCGAATGGATGACTGCGGAACTGAAGAAGGTTTGGAAATATCCCGAAAAGAAGATCGACAGACCGCATTTACCCTGCGTGCAATCGGACGTTTTGCAGCAGCTGATATTACAGCTCCTGGATCAAAGAAAGTATTGATTGCAAAAGATGAAATGATTGATGAATCTAATGTTAAGTTACTCGATGAACATAATGTTGAAACAATTGTCATTCGTTCACCAATTACTTGTAAAGCAAAAGTTGGTATGTGTGCAAAATGTTACGGACGCGACTTCTCAACCACACAACTTATTGAAATGGGGACACCAGCAGGCGTCGTTGCTGCACAGTCAATTGGAGAACCAGGAACACAACTGACTATGCGTGTCCGTCACGCTGGAGGAATCGTTGGACTTGACGTTACGCAAGGGTTGCCACGGGTTGAGGAACTCTTTGAATGTCGTACACCGCGCGTGTTGTCTCCGATTTCTGAAATTGCAGGAAAAGTGGAAGTAACGGAAACTGATCAAGGATACAAAATCGTTGTTAGAAATGCATCTTTGAAGCCGGTGGAAGAACGGGAATACACGATTCCACTTACAAGCGAATTGAAAGTGAAAACAGGTGACCTTGTCGGCGCAGGAGATCAATTATCCGGTGGATATTTGGATATTAAAGAGGTCTTGGAAATTCGAGGCCTTCGCGGAGCACAAAAATATTTGATTGCAGAAGTGCAACGTGTCTACGAATCTCAAGGAATCGGTATTCATGACAAACATTTTGAAGTGATCGTTCGAAAAATGAGTGACAAAGTGCGTATTGATGCACCAGGGGATACTATTATGTTACCTGGAGAACTCGTCGATCGAGCAACATTCACCGCAGAAAATGCAAAAGTGCTTGCAGCAGGTGGAGAACCAGCGACAGCAAACATCGTACTTCTCGGAATTACACGCGCATCACTGTATACAGAATCATGGTTATCAGCAGCATCATTCCAAGAAACAACAAATGTGTTGACTGATGCAGCACTGGCTGGAAAAGAAGATAAGTTGCTCGGACTCAAAGAAAACGTTATAATTGGACGTCTCATTCCAGTTGATGCGGAACGAGCACAGATGAAAAAAATATAATATATGCCAACAATTAATCAACTGATCAAATTTGGTCGTCATCGGAAGTCAAAAAAAGTAAAAGCAACCGCACTGCGGAAATTTTTTAACACAAAGACACGCCAGATGCATCAAACGCCATCTCCGTTTAAACGGGGAGTGGTGACACTCGTCAAAACCATGACGCCAAAGAAACCAAACTCGGCACTTCGAAAAGTTGCTCGTGTGCGGTTGTCAAACAAACAAGAAGTGACAGCATATATTGGTGGAATCGGTCATGAACTAACCGAACACGCAATCGTCATGATTCGTGGTGGTCGTGTTCCCGATCTACCAGGAGTTAAATATCATATCGTTCGTGGAAAGTATGATTCCACAGGGGTTGCAAATCGAAAACAGGGAAGAAGCCGATATGGGACGAAAAAAACGGCAACCGGACCAGCAGTAGCAAAAGCAAGCTAAGTACAATAAAACTATGAGATCAGCAAAAAACTATAAAAAAGTATTACCAGCAGACCAAATTTATGGGAATCGTTTGCTTACCCGTTTCATTAATCGGGTGATGGTGAGCGGAAAGAAACGAACAGCAGAACATCAGGTATATGGTGCACTTGACCTTATCAAAGAAAAAGGTGAAGACCCAATGAAGATATTTGAAAACGCATTAAATACCGTTGGCCCAAAACTTGAAGTAAAAGCACGACGTGTCGGAGGAGCTTCTTATCAGGTTCCTATGGAAGTTCGCGGCGATCGACGTGTCGCACTTGCAATCCGATGGATTGTTATGTTTGCAGGTAAACGATCAAACAAAGAATTTCATACATTCGCAGAAAAATTAGCAGCAGAACTCATGGATGCATCAAACGGAGTTGGAGAAGCAATTAAGAAACGTGACACCATGCTTCGAGCTGCAGAGGCCAACCGTGCATTTGCCCACTTTAAGTGGTAAGCTTCATTTTCTTTTTTCCAAGTTCAATTAATTTTTGAGAACGTTCCCGTTTCTTTTGTGGTGTTGGTTCGTATTTCATTTTAGAAGCTGCGGTTCCAGGACGTGGAGAATATCGGAATACATGAAATTTTGAAATCGGGCTTTGTTCTAAAAATTGGTAGGTTTCTTCAAATTCTTTTTCTCCTTCCCCCGGAAATCCGACAATAACATCTGTTGCCAATAAAGCATGGGGATCTATGTTGTATAGTTGGTTGAGTCGTTTGAGCAGTTCATCCGTTGTATATTGTCGATTCATAAGACGAAGAATAGTATCTGATCCCGACTGAATAGGAATGTGGAAAAAATGAACGAATCGGGGATTATCCTTATTTGTTTTATACCAGGTTAAAAACTCATCTGTAATGCTCCATGGATGAATGGAGCCAAAACTTACTCGTTCAATTTTTGTATGCTGAAGTATTGCTTCAAGAAGCTGTATCAGGGTTTCTCCTGTGTCTTTTCCAAATGCTTCCGTGTTAATTGCGGTTAATACAACTTCTTTTATTGGTTGTTTGGTTTGTTGAATTAGCTTTACAATGTCAGAAATAGCCTCAGATTTGACTGTTCCCCGAAGATACGGCACGATGCAGTAGCTACAAAATCGGTTACATCCTTCCTGAATTTTTATCATCATTTTTCCGGAATGTAAAAATTTATCCGGTGTTTTTGCATCGGTTTGAGTATACGTTGGTCGTGTTGTAAGGGAACAAATAAAATCAGGAATAGTTTTTTTGTCCGTATTGTTTATCCAGTAATCGGCCCCGGTTGGTTTTGTATTATTTTTCACCCAGAGGGTTGCAGAACAGCCCGTCGTCAAAATTCTAGTGTTCGGATATTTTTTTCGTATTTGATAGATATGTTGCCGAACTTCCCGTTCTGCTTTTTGGGTTATGGCACAGGAGTTAATAATGTAAAAGGCTGGATTTTTTTCATCCCAAACAAATCCGGCATCCAACAGGTTTTGGTCGAGTAGTTGTTTTTCCGCCTCATTGACTCTGCAGCCAAACGAGAAGCTCATAAATGACGATTGCATAGAGATCATTGTAGTACAATAGGGCCATGTTGCCAACGAAAGTAAAAAACCATTTTAAAAACGTTGATCCAATATTGTCTTCTTTATCATCTGCCCGAATTTCAAAATCTTTAGAACGTTCAGATAATTATTTTTTGAGTTTATGTCGGGAAATAATGACGCAACAACTTGGTATGGGTGCGGCGCGAGCAATTTTTAGTAGGTTTGAAAAATTATTTAACAACGGAGAAATAACACCGGAAAAAGTTTTATCGTTATCCGACCAAACAATTCGGAATGTTGGCTGTTCCTGGGCAAAAGTGAAATATGTAAAAAGTCTCGCAGACTGCGTCGTTTCAAAAACGATTCATTTAGATGCGCTGGATAATTTGTGTGACAGAGAAGTTGTTCAAGAATTAACTAAAGTGAAAGGCATAGGACAATGGACAGCAGAAATGTTTCTTATGTTTTCTCTTGGTCGTGAAGATGTTTTTTCATTCGGCGATTTAGGTCTTCGGCATGCAATGCAAAAACAGTATAAATTGAAAAAAGAACCGACGATAAAACAAATGGAAAAAATCACTGCAAAATGGTCTCCATATAGAACGTATGGAGCATTGCTCCTTTGGGACAGCTTAGAGCAAAAGGAATGATACAATACAAGTATGAAAGATAAATATTCGGCAACGTGGTTATCACATTCTTCTATTACTGACTATCTAAAATGCCCCCGCGCATATTTTTTAAAAAATATGTATCGGGATCCAAAAACGAATCATAAGATATCTGTTATGCAACCGGCGCTAGCTCTTGGACAAATTGTTCATAGTGTTGTCGAAGGGTTGTCAACATTGCCTGTTGAAGAACGGTTGAAGGAATCCTTATTGGTGAAATTTGAAAAGGCATGGGAAGAAGTATTTGGAAAAAAAGGTGGATTTTCAACAATTGAAGAGGAAGAAAAATATAAGAAGCGGGGAATAGAAATGATGGAACGGATTATGAAAAATCCCGGACCAATTTTAAAAAAGGCAATTAAAATTCGGCAGGAGCTTCCATATTTTTGGCTGTCAGAAGATCAGAACATTATTCTCTGCGGAAAATTGGATTGGCTGGAATATATGGAGGAGGTAGATAGCGTACGGATTATCGATTTTAAGACAGGCAAATTCGATGAAGATCCTGATTCGTTGCAACTTCCTATTTATACGCTGCTTGCAAATAATTGCCAGACAAAAAAAGTATATGGTGCACAATATTGGTATCTGAATCGGGATACAGAACCAGTGGATGTTTCCTTGCCTTCGGAAGAGGAGGCAACCAAACGGCTCATGGATATTGCACGCACTGTGGCACTTGCTCGTAAACTCGGCCGGTTTGTCTGTCCAAATAAAGACGGGTGCGCGGCATGCAGGCCCTATGAAATGGTGCTTGAGGGAAAAGCCGAATTTATTGGTGTAGGAGGATATAATCAAGATATCTATATTCTTTCCAAATAAGGAGGAACTATTATGTCACCAGAAACAACATGGAGAGCTTGGTATAACGGACTTATAAAACCCTCATGGACACCCCCGGGATCAACCATTGGGATAATTTGGTCGATTCTCTATCCCATGATTGCGATCTCATTTATTTATGTAATGGTGCAGGCATTTAAAGGAAAACTATCTTGGTCACTTGCCGTTGTATTTATTATTAATTTGGTAGCAAATCTGTTATTTAGCCCGATATTTTTCGGTATGAAAAATATTCCGCTTGCAACCCTAGATATTCTTATTGTGTGGGTAACGATTGTAGCGCAGTTTTTCCTGATGTGGCCCCATGCAAAAGGGATTTCATTGTTACAGATTCCATACTTTTTATGGGTGAGTACTGCCTCTATTATTCAACTCACGGTTTTCTTTTCGAATAGATAAGTGACTTTTTGGGATTTTCATGTACAATAATCCCACTATGATGACGACAATCACATGTCCGCATTGCGGCAAACCATTTGAGATTAATGACGCGCTTGAAAAAGATTTACGTAAACTCATAGAAGAAGATGTAAAAAATAAATCCAAAGAAGAGAACGCAAAACTTCAGGAAAAAGCAATTGCTGAAGCAAAAGAAAAGTTTGCGGAAGAATCAAAGCTTCGTGAGGAAGAACTTCTGGAAAATCGAAAAACAAACAAAGAACTCCGTGAACAATTAGCAGAGCTCATGAAACAACTCCGTGAAGAAAAAACGGCACGGGAAAATGTGGAGGTAGCGATGCAGAAACGGCTTCTTGATGAACAGGAAAAAATTAGACAAAAAGCAAAAGAAGAAGAATCGGAAAAACACCGGTTGGAACTGAAAGAACGGGACACACGACTTGAAAGTATGCAAAAAACAATTGAAGAATTGCAAAGAAAGGGAAGCGTCGGATCACAGCAGTTACAAGGAGAAGTACAGGAATTGGATTTAGAAGAAACGTTACACGCAACATTTCCTCAGGATGTAATTGTTCCGATTGGAAAAGGCGTGTTGGGGGCAGATATCAGGCAAGTTGTAAAAAGTCCGATGGGAATGGATTGTGGAACAATTCTTTGGGAATCAAAACGGACGAAAGCTTGGTCTGATGGATGGATTATAAAATTAAAAGAAGATATGCTCCATGATAAAGCACATATTCCAGCAATTGTTTCCGACACAATTCCAGAGGAAGCTAAATCCGGTATGGGATTTAAAGACGGCGTATGGATTGCATCTCCAAAATTAGCATTACCGCTTGCTGCACTTCTTCGAAAATCGTTGCTTGATGCAGCAAAACAAAAGAAAATTGCTGGAGCACAATCAACAAAAGCTGAAGAATTGTATGGATTTGTGACGAGTCATGAGTTTCAACATCAGATGGAGGCAATGATCGAAACATATCAGGACATGCAAAAAGAAATTCAAAAAGAACGGGTATCGTTTGAACGAAGTTGGAAACTTCGTGAGATGCAGGTAAATAAATTATTGACCGGGGTTGCTGGTTTATATGGGAGCATGCAGGGAATTGCAGGAACAGCGCTGTCTCCAATTAAGAGTTTAGAATTGCCAAGTGGGGAAGAAGTGGAGTAGGATAAAGTGAGTAGGCATTATTTAAAAATAAAGGAGTTACTATGGCAAAAACAACGGCAGCAAAAAAAGTTGAAACAGTTTCCTCAAAGCCTTTACCGCTTGGAATTAAAATAGCCATTGGATGTGTCGGTATCCTTGTTGTTATTGGGATTCTGATTGGCCTTATCGGTCAGGCGATCTTTTCTAAAATTGGGTTGAATTTCATGAAAAAGGGAATTGAACAAAAAACCGGGATTTCGATGGACGCTGCAGGAAAAAGCATGACCATAAAAGATAGTAAAACCGGAGCTGAAGTAAATATTGGTGGAGAAGGAAAAATACCTTCAGGATTTCCAAAAGATTTTCCATTATATCCCGGAGCAAAAATTGAAGGCAATATTTCAGGAGCTGAAAATCAGGCAGGAAAAGGATTTTGGTTAATGTTGTCAACAACAGATGATGCGGCAAAAGTATCCGCATATTATGAGACAAATCTTCCCAAAAACGGATGGACAGTCGGTTCAACAATGAATATCGGCCCATCATCAACATGGGAAATTACAAAAGGCAATATGGGAGGAGCAGTCATTGTTGGTTCTGATGATAAGACAAAGGGAACAAGCATTGTTATTTCTCTTTCTCCTAAAGCGGCTGAGTCAACAACTGCACCATCCGAAGAGTAACGGTATATGAACAATAATAAAGTTGTTATTGCAATTCTTGTTGGGGCATTATGTATAAGCGCCGCGATTTATTTTGGCGGACAGAAATCAGCAAAAATTCCGACGGTTATTGTCCCAGAACTAATGCAGTCTCAAATTGAGGTGACAGAAATGCCTATGGCGTCACCGTCAGGAATTGTTACTGTGACTGTTGGACCTGATGATTTGACGCCAATTGCCATTGCTGTTGGAAAAGAATTGGGTGTGGCCCCTACAACATTTGTCGTAACAAAGAGTAAACAGATTGGCGATTATGGAATTGGAGGAGTGACAACAAAAGGAGAACAGGCAGGAGGTGGACAATGGTGGGGAGTGAAAGTGAACGGGGTATGGCAATTTATTTTTGCCGGACAGAGTTATCCGAAATGCAGTGTCGTAGCGCCCTATCAAATTCCAAAAGCGCTCCTTGATAGTTGTTGGGATGACGCGACAAATACGCTCAAACAATTGTAAGACAAGAAGTTACGTAGTATAGACACGAACTCATTTTTTTTGTACAATAGGAGTTAGTTTAAGCATAAACTGCTTGTGAGGGCAGTTTTTTATTTCTTATTTATATGGCAACCCAAAATATAACGGTTACAGAAAATCGAGATGTTCCTCTTGATAAAGTTCGGAATATCGGTATTATTGCGCACATTGATGCTGGAAAAACCACAACTACAGAACGTATTCTCTATTACACGGGACGAAGCTACAAAATCGGAGATATTGATGAAGGTACAACCGTCATGGATTGGATGGACCAGGAACGGGAACGGGGAATTACCATCGTTTCAGCTGCAACGACCACATTTTGGAATGGTTACCGGTTTAACATTATTGATACTCCAGGGCACGTAGACTTTACAGCTGAAGTTGAACGGTCACTTCGCGTCCTTGATGGAGGAGTTACTGTCCTTGATGGAGAAGAAGGTGTGCAGTCACAATCAGAAACAGTATGGCGGCAAGCAGATAAATATAAGGTTCCACGTATTTGTTTCGTCAACAAAATGGATAAACTAGGTGCAGATTTATGGAATACGGTTGCATCTATTGAAGACAGGCTTGGAGCTCGAACTGCCGTTATGGTAGTTCCAATCGGTCGGGAAAATTTATACAAAGGAAATGTTGACCTTCTTACTCGCAAAGCATTTATTTGGCATAGTGATGATCTTGGTGCTTCATTTGATACGGTTGATATTCCAGAAGATCTAAAAGAAATTGTAGAAGAAAAACGACACAACCTTGTTGAACGAATTTCAGAAACAGATGATGTATTGATCGAAAAATTTCTTAACGGAGAAGAACCGACAATTGAGGAATTAAAGGCAGCCCTTCGTCGGGCGGTTATTTCCTACAAGCTTGTTCCAGTGTTTGCGGGAACATCCCTTCGTAACAAAGGCGTCCAACCACTTTTAGATGCAGTTGTTGATTATCTTCCATCTCCACTTGATATGCCGGATGTTGAAGGAACAAATCCACGAACGCAGGAAAAAGAAACACGAAAACGTATTGTCACTGATCATTTCACAGGACTTGCGTTTAAAGTGCAAATTGATCCGCACGTTGGAAAATTGACGTACGTCCGTATTTATTCTGGAAAAATTGAAGCGGGATCCTATGCATATAATTCCAGCAAAGATGTCAAAGAACGCATTGGTCGACTTCTCCTGATGCACGCAAACCAACGGGAAGAAATTAAGGAAGCATTTGCAGGAGAGATCGTTGCGGTAGTTGGATTTAAAGATACGATTACCGGAGATACCATTTCTGACGAAGCACACCCGATCGTTTTGGAACAGATTACCTTCCCAGAACCGGTCATCTCTCTTGCTATCGAGCCAAAGACAAAAAATGATCAGGAAAAAATGGGATATGCATTGCAACGGCTTGCTGAAGAGGATCCAACATTCCGTGTAAAATCCAACAATGAAACGAATCAAACGATCATTTGGGGAATGGGAGAATTACATTTGGATGTATTGGTTGATCGGATGAAACGGGAATTCAAAGTGGAAGCAAATGTTGGAGCACCACAAGTTGCATATAAAGAAACCATTACAAAAACAGCAGAAGCAGAAGGAAAATATATCAAACAAACCGGAGGTCATGGACAGTACGGTCATTGTTGGCTTCGCGTCGCACCCAAGGCACGGGGAGAAGGATTTGAATTTATTGATGAAATCAAAGGTGGAGCAATTCCTCGGGAGTTCATTAAACCGGTGGAAAAAGGTGTCGTTGAAGCAATGGAAAACGGCTGTATTGCCGGATATCCATTGGTTGATATGTCTGTTGCTCTCTACGACGGAACGTATCATGATGTTGACTCTTCAGAATTGTCATTCAAGATTGCAGGATCCATGGCTTTGCAGGCAGCTGTGAAGCAAGCAGGAGCGACACTCATTGAGCCTATCATGAAAGTGGAAGTAACCACACCTGATGAATATATGGGAGATGTGATTGGTGATTTGTCTTCGAAACGTGCTCAGATTATGGGAACACAAAAACGGGGAAATACCACCATTATTATTGCAAGCGTTCCGCTTGCGGAGCTTTCCGGATATGCAACAACCCTTCGAAGCTTGTCTAAAGGCCGCGCATCCTATTACATGGAGCCAAGCCACTACGAGGAAGTACCGAAAAACATCCAAGAAAAGATCATTGCAAAGAAAGTTTAAAATGTGTTACAATCGCTAATGCTTGAAAGATGAGCAGCGTTTTTTTATTGGTAGATACGTATTTATAAAATTTTTAAGGAGGAATCATGGCTGACCAACAGAAGTTCGTTCGAAATAAACCACATTTAAATATCGGGACCATCGGTCATGTTGATCATGGTAAAACAACCCTTACTTCCGCTATCACCAACGTCCTTGCAAAAAAAGGAATGGCAAAAGCATTGAAATATGAAGAAATTGACAGTGCGCCTGAGGAAAAAGCCCGTGGTGTCACCATAAACATTCATCATTCAGAATACGAAACAGAAAAACGACATTACGCACACATTGATGCTCCAGGACATGCTGATTATGTCAAAAACATGATCACAGGAGCTGCACAAATGGATGGAGCAATCCTTGTTGTGTCAGCACCGGATGGTCCGATGCCACAAACTCGAGAACACATTTTGCTTGCAAAACAAGTGAACGTTCCAGCAATCATCGTCTTCATGAACAAATGTGACATGGTGCAGGATAAAGAACTTTTGGATTTGGTTGAAATGGAAGTTCGTGAACTGTTGACGAAATACGGATTCCCGGGGGATACAATTCCTGTGATTCGTGGTTCAGCACTCAAAGCACTCCAAGGAGACGCAGAAGCTGAAAATCAGATTTTGGAACTTATGAAAACAGTAGATGAATATGTTCCAGATCCAGTGAGACCAATCGATAAGCCATTCCTTATGCCTATTGAAGACGTGTTCTCAATCAAAGGCCGAGGTACAGTCGTTACTGGACGTGTCGATCGAGGTAAGGTGCACATTAATGACACCGTTGAAATCGTTGGTATTAAAGCTACACAATCAACCGTTGTGACCGGTGTTGAAATGTTCCGAAAACTTCTTGATGAAGGTATGGCTGGAGACAACGTCGGAGTATTACTTCGAGGCATTGAAAAAGATCAAGTGGAACGCGGACAAGTTTTGGCTGCTCCAGGAACAGTGAAACCACATACCCAATTTGAAGCAGAAATTATCGTACTTGCAAAAGAAGAAGGTGGACGACATACACCGTTCTTTACTGGATATCGTCCACAGTTTTATATCCGTACAACGGATGTAACTGGAGAAGTGACGTTACCAGCAGGTGTTGAAATGGTTATGCCTGGTGATACAACCAAAATGACAGCAAAACTTATCGTTCCTGTAGCTTTGGAAGAAGGCGTGAGATTCGCTATCCGAGAAGGTGGACACACGGTAGGAGCTGGAGTTGTAACAAAAATTATTGAGTAAGGATTTTAACAATGCCTAAAGGAAGAATTCGCGTACGTTTAAAAGCTTACGACAGCAGAGTCATTGACGATTGTTGTCAGAAGATCCTGGATGTAGCAGTCAGGACTGGTGCCCGCGTAGCAGGTCCAGTTCCACTTCCAACATCGAAGGAACATTTTAACGTGCAAAAAGCGACGTTTATTGACCGCAACAGCCGTGAGGATTTTATGATTGCGACGCATAAACGATTAGTTGACATTATTGAACCAACGGATAAAACGATTGATCAATTAATGCATCTTGATCTTCCTGCTGGAGTCGATGTTGAAATTAAGATGTAACGGTGACACCGCTTACACTTACGAAATAAGCAATAATTGTTATTCGTGAGATACTTTGGTATACTAATGCATTGTCAGTACGCCAAAAGTCTTGGAATATGTCTTTAAAACGACCTTCCAAGGCCGTTTTTTTTGGAAAATTGGTATGTTGAACGCAATACTTGGAATAAAACAAAAGCAAACACAGATCTTTACAGAGGATGGAATGCGACATTCCGTTACTTATGTTGAGGCTGGTCCTTGTTGGATTACGGCAATTGATAAAACAGACAAATATACCAATATTCAGCTTGGATTTCAGAATAAACGAATGATGAACAAGCCAGAAGAAGGACACATAAAGAAAGCGGGGCTCACTCAAAAGCTTCGCTTTTTACGTAGTATCCGGGTTGATGAAGTCCCAGCAGACTGGGCAGTAGGTAAAGAAATAAACATTAGCGATGTCTTTGCTATTGGCGACGTTATTCGCGTTACCGGTATTTCAAAAGGTAAAGGATTTGCAGGAGTTGTGAAACGACATGGATTTGCCGGAGGTCCAAAAACACACGGCCAATCTGATAAAGAACGAGCACCAGGATCTATTGGAGCAACAACAACACCAGGACGGGTATTTAAAGGAAAACGCATGGCGGGAAGAATGGGAAGCGACACTGTGACCGTGAAAGGATTAAAAGTCATTGATATTGAACCGGAAAAGCATGTGATTATTGTGTCTGGACTCATTCCTGGACCAAAAGACACGCTTGTGACTATTAAAAAAGAAGTTTAAGGCTATGGCAACAACAAAAAAAACACCAGCAACAAAGAAAGCAACAAAAACACCAGCTGTTAAAAAAACAGTGGCAAAAGTTGTGCAAGAAGCAAAAACAGAAAAAACAGTAGGCGCACATATTCCTGTGTATGCAATGACCGGAGAAAAAACCGGTACGATGATAGCACCTGCGTCTATATTTGGTGGTGTTATTAATATGCAGCTTATTGCACAAGCCATTCGCGTCTATCTTGCAAATCAACGCGAAGGGTCAGCGGCAACAAAGACACGGGGAATGGTGGAAGGATCAACACGAAAAATTTATAAGCAAAAAGGGACAGGACGAGCACGTCATGGTGCAATTCGTGCCCCAATTTTTGTGGGCGGTGGAGTTGTATTTGGACCACATCCACGAGATTATTCATTACACATGCCACAATCAATGAAAAATGTAGCACTGAAAAGCGCATTGTCACTCAAATTAAAAGAAGAAGCTTTAATTGCACTAACTGGGACTGCCACTGTTGAACCAAAAACAAAAGTAGTTGCAACACTTTTTTCAAAAATTGGTGCGAAACGATCAGTATTATTGATTGTTGATGATATGAAGGGAAATTTAATGCGAGCAGCCCGGAATATAGATAATGTATTTGTGACCCCTGCACAAAATGTTACCGCCTATCAGGTCGCAACAAGCCAGAAAATTATTTTGACGAAAGAAGCAGTACAACTGATTGAAAAACGTGTTGCCTAAAAGTTATGGATATATCTTGTGTTATCAGACCATATTTGACAGAAAAAACAATGACGATTGCCCAACGTGGTTGGTTTACCTTTGTTGTGAGAACAGATGCAAATAAAGCAGAAATTGCAAAAGAAATTGAAAAACTATACAAAGTCAATGTTATTGATGTTCGAACAGTGAACGTTCATGGAAAAATGAAACGTGCTGGAAAGCGGCAACAGGCTGTGCTTCGCCCAACATGGAAAAAAGCTATGGTTGAGTTAAAGTCAGGACAGACGATTGACGCATTTCAATTCGGTGGAACAGAAACAACAAAAGCATAAAGATAGGTATGAAAAAATTAACGAAACAAGTCAAGAAGTTATTTACGATTCTTCCAAAGCGTTCCGGACGGGATGTATTTGGTCACGTTGCAGTTCATCATCAGGGTGGACGGCATAAACGCATGTACCGAACGATTGATTGGCTTCGAAATAAGGATGGTGTGACAGCTACAGTAATTGCAGTTGAATATGATCCAAACAGAAGCGCAGATGTTGCACTGTTAAACTATAAAGATGGAGAAAAACGGTATATCATTGCTCCAGTCGGAATAAAGGTAGGAGATGCTGTAGTGAGTGGCCATCATGTTGATGCAGTGATGGGAAATACCATGCCGCTTGGTGCAATGCCAGTTGGAACATTTGTTCATAACATTGAAATCAAACCAGGACATGGCGCACAGATGATCCGTTCAGCTGGATCATTTGCAACAGTTCTTTCAAAAGATGCTGGACGTGTACAAGTGAAGTTGCCATCCGGGGAAACAAGAATGTTCCCAGAAACATGTCGAGCAACAGTTGGGCAGATCAGCAATGTTGAATGGAAAAATCGAGTGATTGGAAAAGCAGGAACAAGCCGACATATGGGTATTCGACCAACAGTTCGAGGTGTGGCACAAAATCCTCGCTCTCATCCACACGGTGGAGGAGAAGGACGAAGCGGTATTGGTATGCCGTCACCAAAAAGCCCATGGGGAAAACCGACACTTGGAAATAAAACACGAAAAAAGAAAAAATATAGCGATCGATTTATTGTATCGCGACGAAAGTAAGGAGAATGTTATGGCACGATCAAGCAAAAAAGGACCATATATAGACAAACGAGTACTTGCAAAAGTCATGAAACAAAAAGCAGGTGGGGAACACACGCCTATTAAAACATGGTCACGCGCATGCCAAATTCCTCCAGATTTTGTGGGACACACATTTGCGATACATAACGGACGAATATTTGTTGAAGTATTTGTGAACGAATCAATGGTTGGACACAGACTTGGAGAATTTTCTCCAACCCGAACATTTAGAGGACACGGACAAGTGACAAAACGAACAATGGATAAAACATAATATGGAATACCAAGCAACAGTAAAATATATTAGAATCAGTACGCGAAAAGTTCGCCTTGTTGCGGATGCAATTCGGGGACTGTCTGCGGACCGCGCAATTGTAATTCTATCTACAACGGCAAAAGATGCAGCGACTCCACTTTTGAAGTTAGTGCGATCTGCAATTGCCAATGCGAAGAAAACAGAAGGTGATGCAAACACCTTGATAGTGAAAGAATTAAACGTTATGGGTGGACCGATGATGAAACGGTTTCGTGCAGTATCACGAGGTATGGCACATACCTATAAAAAACGTATGACACATGTACATATAGTGCTTGCAGATAAAGGAGAGAAATAACGTATGGGACAAAAAGTTCATCCAAAAGGATTTAGACTCGGAACAGTATTTACCTGGACATCCAGATGGTTTGCTGACAGCAAACATTATCGGGAATTCCTGTTTGAAGATGTGGAACTGAGAAAATACATCTTCAGTAAATTAAAAAATGCTGGACTTGAGCAGGTTGATATTGAACGGTCTATTAACAAGATGAAAATTATTATCCGTGTTTCACGGCCAGGACTTGTTATTGGACGTGGAGGAAGCGGACTTGAAGAAATGAAGAAAGCAGTTGAGAGATTTTTACATAAATTTGAGAGCAAACGGAAAGAAATATTACACCAGAAATTTTCAGGTGACACAGGGAATATTAAAATTGAAATCGTCGTTGAACCGGTAAAAGAACCGAATTTGAGTGCGTATTTGGTCGCAACCACGATTGCTGATCAGCTTGCACGAAGAATTCCACATAAACGGGCATGTAATCAAGCCTTGGAGCGGGTCATGGGTGCAGGAGCTGGTGGAGTGAAAATTGCACTGTCAGGACGTATTGCAGGAGCTGAGATCGCACGCCACGAAAAGTTTGGAGCTGGAACCGTTCCACTTTCAACCATTCGAGAAAACGTTGATTTTGCGGCAGTTCCATCACTTACGAAATCAGGATATATCGGCGTAAAAGTGTGGATTTGTAAAAAATAACATATGTTAGCACCAAGACGAGCAAAACATAGAAAAGAATTTCGAGGTAAACGAACGGGTGTTGCCATTCGAGGCAGCAACGTGGACTTCGGAGAATTTGGACTGAAAGCATTAACTTGCGGCTGGGTATCAGCCAGACAGATTGAAGCAGCTCGTCGAGCACTTACGCATTATGTCAAACGAGGTGGACGTATTTGGATTCGAATTTTTCCGCATAAGCCAATTACGAAAAAACCACCGGAAACCAGAATGGGAAGCGGAAAAGGTGATGTGCATGAGTTTGTTGCAATTGTGAAACCAGGAAGAATTATGTTTGAAATGGGAGGAGTGCCGAAAGCAGATGCACGGGAAGCCATGCGTCTTGCATCAGCCAAACTTCCAGTTCGCACGAAATTTATTGTAAAAGAAAACTAATATGAAACAAAAAGAAAAACAACAGATTGCATCGTTATCAATTGCTGAGCTTGCAAAAGAGCTTATCGATGTAAAAAAACAAATTACAGAAATGAAACTTGGTCGGTATACAAAGCCAGCAAAAAATACGCGGGCATTGAGAGCGTTGAAAATTCGATGTGCCGTGATTCAAACAAACATACAAGCAAAGCAGAATGAATCAACAAAGGAGAAATAAACGTATGGCAACAGAAATAAAAAAAATAGCAAAAGGAAAAGAGTTAAAAGGAAAAGTTATTTCTAAAAAAATGACAAAAACAATAGTTGTCGAAATTGCGCATATGGAGCGGCATCCGTTGTACCGAAAAGCAACACGGGTAACAAAACGATTTTTGGTTCATGATGAAAAAGGAACCTGTGCAGTTGGAGATACGGTAACGATTGTAGAAACACGACCAATCAGTAAGTTAAAACGATTTATTGTAAAGGCATAATATGATTCAAAGAAGAACAGAATTAAAATCAGCAGACAACAGCGGCGTCCAATGGATGACAGTGACCCATATTTATGGTTCGTCACTTCGGAAATTTGCGACCCTCGGTGATCTCGTGCAATGCGTTGTAAAGAAAGCAGATCCAACCGGAATCGTGAAAGACGATGAAATGGTAAAAGTGATTATCGTACGGACACATAAAGAATATCGAAGAAAAGATGGATCATATATTCGGTTTGACGACAACGCAGGCGTTGTTGTAGATGCAGACGGAAACCCACGCGGAACGCGTATATTCGGGCCGATTGCTCGTGAGATAAAAGAAAAAGGATTTGATAAAATAGCCAGTATGTCTTTGGAGATGTTTTAACTATGAAATTTAAAAAAGGTGACGAAATTATCGTAACAATAGGAAAAGATAAAGGCCGAAAAGGAAAAATCGAAACAGTATTTCCTCAGGATAATACTGTTATCGTTCCTGGAGTAAATATCTATAAACGACATATGAAACGTCGCGATGATAAACACCCGGGTGGGATTATCGAAAAACCACGACCATTGTCTGTTGGAAAGATTGCACTTATCTGTCC
The DNA here is from genome assembly GCA_903821745.1 of Candidatus Gottesmanbacteria bacterium. Taxonomy (GTDB): domain Bacteria; phylum Patescibacteriota; class Microgenomatia; order UBA10105; family UBA927; genus CAIJMI01. The sequence continues at coordinate 87,180 of CAIJMI010000003.1, read as the reverse complement.
AAAATGCGGCAAACAAACAAGAATCGGATATATGCTTGCAGCAAAAGATAAATACAGAGTGTGTAAAAAATGTGAAGCAAAAATATAATCTATGACAACGCTAGAAAAAAACTATAAAGAAGAAATGGTGCCAAAGTTAATGAAAGAATTAGGCATTACCAATCGTATGGCTGTGCCACGGTTGTTAAAAATTGTCATTAACTGTGGACTTGGCGAAGCCTTAAAAGATAAAAAGATTGCAGACAAAGTGAGTGAACAGCTTGGGCTGATTACTGGTCAAAAACCCGTGATTACGAAAGCAAAGATTGCTATCTCATCTTTTAAACTTCGGGAAAACGATATTATTGGTGTCAAAGTGACACTTCGTGGAAAACGGATGTATGACTTTTTAATGAGACTTGTCGGAATTGCACTTCCTCGGGTTCGGGATTTCCGAGGTATTCCAACAAAAGGATTTGATGGAAACGGCAACTATACATTAGGTATTCCGGAACAGACAATATTTCCAGATCTTGAATACGCAATCGTTGATCACGTTCGGGGATTTGAAGCAACATTCGTAACAAGTGCAGAGACTGATGAACAAGCAAAATTATTATTAAAATTGTTAGGATTACCGTTTGCAGTATAAGGAGACTATGGCTAAAACATCTGACGTCGTTAAATTTGATGAAAAACAAAAGTTTGCAGTTCGGCATAAGAACCGCTGTAACTTGTGTGGGCGGTCACGGTCATATATTCGAAAATTCGGTATTTGCAGGATTTGTTTTCGAGATCTTGCACATAAAGGCGAATTGCCGGGAGTTGTAAAGGCATCGTGGTAAAGGGGAATACATTATGGTAAATGATCCTATTGGAGACATGTTAATTCAAATAAAAAATGCCGCTGCTGCGGGAAGAAAGAGTGTAGATCTTCCATATTCAAATATGAAAGCAGCACTCGCGGAAATTCTTGTGGGAGAACAATATATCGAAAGTTTCAAAAAGAATGGAGTCATGCCAAAATTTATTCTTCATATGGTATTGAAGCCGTCTGCCATTTCAGGAGTCAAACGAGTCAGCAAACCGGGACTGCGATGGTATATCGATAAAAATGAAATACCGAAAGTATTTTCCGGAATGGGAACAGCAATCCTTTCAACATCAAAAGGAATGATGACAGGACGCGCTGCAAAGAAACTTGGCATTGGCGGAGAATTATTGTGTGAAATTTGGTAATACGGAAGGCAAGAAATATATGTCACGAATAGGAAAATCACCAATTGAAACAAAAAAAGAAGCAACCATCACCGTTGAAGGGAAAAACGTGACGGTGAAAGGACCAAAAGGGCAACTTTTTCTCACACTTCCAGAAAACATTACGGTTGTTACGGGTGAGAAAGAAATCACCATCGAATGTGTAAAACAGGATACAAAATATAATGCACTGCATGGTTTTGTCCGCGCAGAACTTGCAAACATGCTTGTTGGTGTTACGACTGGATGGACAAAAACATTAGAACTTGCCGGAGTTGGATATCGAGCGACAATGTCTGGAAACAATTTAGTATTGTCAGTTGGATTTTCTCATCAGGTAACGATTGTTCCTCCAGAAGGAATAACACTTGCCGTTGTTGAAGGAAAAATTGTTGTATCCGGTATTAATAAACAAATTGTCGGACAAATTGCAGCAAATATCAGAGAAGTTCGAAAACCAGAACCATATAAAGGAAAAGGAATTAAATACGTCGGTGAACACATTCGAAAGAAAGCAGGAAAATCAGCAAAAGCAATCGGCGGAGCGGGTGGCGCAAAATAAGGGAGTAGTACTATGATAAAACGAAAATCAAAAAAACTGATTCAATCAAAACGTGTTGCACGAATTCGTGCAAAAGTTCGCGGCACAGGAGATCGACCAAGACTTTCTGTCTATCGATCAAACAAAGCAATTGATGTGCAGGTCGTTGATGATGTAAAAAAAGTGACAGTATTTTCCGTTCAAGGCGATGGAAAAAATATGGCACACGCAAAAAAAATTGGCGAAGCAGTGGTTGCAAAAGCAAAAGAAAAACACATAACAACGATGGTATTTGATCGCGGAGGATATAAATATCACGGTGTCGTGAAAATGGTAGCAGATACGGTCCGTGAGGGAGGAATAACGATATGATAGATAATCGTCGTGCACCATCAGAATTTGATGAAAAAGTTGTTCAAGTAAACCGCGTTTCCAAAAAAACAAAAGGCGGAAATAAAATTGGATTTTCCGTTTTGATTGTTGTCGGAGATAAAAAAGGACGTGTCGGAGTTGGACTTGGCGGTGCTCCAGATGTTTCAAGTGCTGTCAAAAAAGCAGTTATTTATGCAAAAAAACACATGATCTTGGTACCAATGCACAATAAAACAATTCCTCACGAAGTATTGGTTAAACGAGGAGCTGCGATGATTTTGATTAAGCCCGCACCACCAGGAACCGGAGTTATTGCAGGTGGAGCAGTGCGTTCTGTCATGGAAGCAGCAGGAGTGAAAGATGTGGTATCAAAAATTCTTGGTAGCAAGAATCAAGCATCGAATGTCTATGCAACGATGGAAGCGCTGAAGAAATTAAAAATTATTCATATTCGAAAGTAAGGAAAAAGAATCTATGAAACTCGCACAATTTCCATCTATTGTAAAACGCACAAAAAAACGCATTGGCCGTGGACACGGTTCCGGAAAAGTAAAAACATCGGGTCGGGGAACCAAAGGCCAAAATGCGCGTGACCATATGCCAATTGGTTTTGAAGGCGGACAATTGTCTCTGATAAAGAGACTTCCTCTGCTTCGAGGAAAAATGCGAAATGCATCTCAAAAAGATGGTGTATCAGAAGTGCAACTTACACGTCTTTCTACACTTCCTGCAGGGGACATTACAAAAGAAATACTGGTTAAGCTAGGATTTGTATCTAAAAAAGCAACGCGAATTAAAATACTTGGTAAAGCAAAAGTTGAGCATGCATATGTTGTTCATGTTGCCTGCTCAAAAGGAAGCACAAAACTCATTACGGCTGCTGGTGGAAAAGTGGTTGTTGAATAATACCGGCTGTTCGTAGTATTGTAGATTGTGTTCACATGAATACGCTACTTGCACCACTGATATCCAGTTGGAAAACGCCTGCACTTCGAAGGAAAATTTTGCTTACCGCCGGTCTTTTTATCATATTTAGAATGTTTGCACACATTCCAATTCCTGGCGTTGATACAACGAAACTTGCCGTGTTGTTTTCTCAAAATCAATTCTTAGCACTCTTGGATGTTTTTTCTGGAGGAACCTTAGTAAATTTTTCTATTCTTGCGCTCGGTATTAACCCGTACATCAACGCATCCATTATTCTGCAGCTTCTTCAAATCGTTTTTCCAAAACTGGAGGAGCTGGCAAAGGAAGGGGAATCGGGAAGAGAACAGATTAATCAATACACACGTTTTCTAACCGTACCGCTTGCAACAATTCAGGCCATCGGTATGGTTGCGTTACTTCGGAATCAACAAATGATTTTAACTGTTGATCCATTGACATTTATCACGATTATTTTGACGATGACTGCTGGAACCATGTTTGTGATGTGGATTGGTGAACTTATTACGGAATATGGTATAGGGAATGGAATTTCCCTTTTGATATTTGCGGGTATCGTTGGAAGAATGCCAGTAACGTTTGGACAGGCATTTACAGCTGCAACATCTGAATCTGTTATGAATATGATATTTGTATTGGCGCTCGGATTTGTTGTTATTGCAGCCACAGTTATTGTGAATGAAGCAGTGAGAAAAGTAACAGTACAATACGCCAGACGTGTACGGGGAAATAAAATTTATGGTGGTGGTGCATCATTTTTACCGCTTCGCGTGAATCAGGCAGGGGTGATTCCAATTATCTTTGCTGTCTCCATGGTGCTACTTCCATCACTTATTGGAGGATTTTTGAAACAGCTTCCAAATCCCGCGTTTGCCAGTTTAGGAAATGGACTGACGTATCTTTTTAATCCAAACGGCGCGTTTTACAACATTTTTTATTTTGTACTTGTTATTGGGTTTACGTATTTCTACACCGCAATCACCTTCAATCCGAAAAAGATTTCTGAAGAAATTCAAAAGTACGGTGGCTTTATTCCAGGTATTCGTCCCGGAAGCCCGACGGCAGCATATTTAAATTATATTTTAACAAGAATTACTCTTGCAGGAGCTGTGTTTCTTGGGATGATTGCAATATTGCCATCTCTTGCCAGGGGTCTAACAGGGATGACAACACTTCTTATTGGAGGAACAAGTGTTTTGATCGTTGTATCGGTTGTACTTGAAACAGTAAAAACATTAGAAGCGCAGCTCGTCATGCGAAACTATGACGGCTATTTAAAGGATTAATTTTCAAAGGATTCTTACCATTTACGAGAGAAATACAAGAAGTTAATTTTTTGTGTTTTTGAAGTAAGTGGTGAGTCTAATATGGCATGCATATTGTTTTTTTTGGTCCGGAAGGGTCTGGTAAAGGAACACAAGCAAAACTGTTGGCAGATGAATTAAAAATTCCTATTCTTACCAGTGGTGATTTAGTGCGTGATGCAGCAGCAAATGATAAAGGTATTATCGGTGCCGTGTGTAAGCAAGCACTTGATGAAGGCAAATACGTTGCAAATTCTGAAATGGAAGTATTATGGAAATGGAGACTCAAGGAAGATGATGCAAAAGGTGCGTGGATTATGGATGGATATCCAAGAAACGTGGATCAGGTAAAATTTTTGGATGATAAGATTGATAAATATGGATATAAAGTGGAACTCGTTATTTTTTTGGATCTTCCGGAAGATGTGTCATACGATCGGTTGATAAAACGAGGCCGCCCAATGTATCCGGGAAGTACAGAACTTCATGACTCACCGGAACGGATAAAGAGCAGACTTGCTATTTATAAAGAAGGAGAAAAAGAAGTATTGGATTACTACACAAAATCAGGAGTAAAACTTGTCCATATTAACGCAAATAGAAGTATTGAAGAAGTGCATAATGATATTATGAAAGCAGTTGAGGAAACAAAAAAAATATGAGCGCATTACAGATTGCTATCGATGGACCAGTAGCTGCAGGAAAAGGAGATATCGCAGCAAGACTCGCAAAAGAGTTACATCTTTTATATATCTACACTGGTGCAATGTATCGTATGCTTGCACTTGCGTGCATTCAAGAAGATGTGTCATTCAAAGACGAAAAAGCAGTATTTGCTGTATTAGAAAAAAGTCATATAGAACTTGTTCGTCCTGAAAAAGGAAGTAAAGAAACATTCCTTGCGAAGTTAAACGGCGAAGATGTAACAGAACGGATTATGGAGCCAGATACAGCAAGTGGTGCATCAGATGTGAGTGTCTATCCGAATGTGCGTAAAGTCATGGTAACTCGTCAACAACAACTAGCCGATGATCAGCCTGTTGTAATGGAGGGAAGAGATATTGGACTGCGGGTATTACCCAATGCACAGCTGAAAATATTTTTAACTGCATCACTCGAAGAACGTGCAAAACGTCGGTATGAACAATGGAAACTTAAGGGGATTGATGTACCGATGGAAGAAGTGGTTAAAGAAACAAAATCACGGGACAAACAAGATATGGAACGGGCAACTGATCCATTACAAAAACTTTCTGATTCATGGGAACTTGATTCTACACATTGGTCTCAAGAAGAAGTGGTGGATGTGATTAAAAAAGAGTTAGAGAGAAGGCATCTGGTATGACAGTGTTGAAAACACCAGCAGAAATTTATTCCATGAACGTGGGGGGACAAAAAATAGGTCGGATTTTGCAAGAACTTCTTATTATGTCAGAGCCGGGAGTGCGGCTTTTGGATTTGGAAGAACAAGCACAAAAGCGAATTAAAGAAGTAGGTGGTCTTCCATCATTTTCCACCGTTTCTGATTATAAATGGGCAACGTGTCTTTGTATAAACGACGTTGTTGTCCATGGCATCCCTTCAGCATACCAATTAAAAAACGGAGATGTGTTAACGATCGATATTGGGATGATTTATGAGGGGCTTCATACGGATACAGCATGGAGTAAAATTGTTGGTGATAGTCAAGAAAAACGTGAAGAAAAACAACGATTTTTGAATGCGGGGTCAAATACCTTATGGAAAGCAATTGCTGTCGCACGGCCCGGAAATCGGATAGGCAATATTTCAGATGTTATTCAACGAGAAATTGAAGGAGCGGGATATAGTGTTATTAAAGACCTTACGGGGCACGGGGTAGGAAAAAAGCTTCATGAGGAGCCAATGATACCGGAATTCGTCCGTGGTGATATTAGTAGAACCCCGTTGTTAACAGCAGGCATGACACTTGCAATTGAGGTTATCTATGCGGCAGGCCGGGGCACGATTGAATACATCAATGATGACGGTTGGGCACTAGCCTCAAAGGATCGGTCACTGACCGCAACATTTGAGCATACCATCGCAATTGGGGAAGATAAAACCGACGTGTTGACCAAATCAGATATTTAAGGTAAAATAAAGCACTAACACCCGCTTAAGTACGACAGTTGGGAATCTCAATGTCGTTTGCGGTAGTTATTTTTTTTGCGTATTTATGGCACATCAGGGAAATATAGAAGTTGAAGGTGAAGTGCTTGAGTGTTTGCCAAATACATTGTTTCGAGTAAAATTGGCAAATAGTGTCATTGTGTTGTGTCATTTGTCCGGGAAGATGCGTTTAAACTATATTCGCATTATGCCAGGAGACAAAGTCAGAATTGAAATGACCCCATATGACGCAACAAAAGGAAGAATTACATATCGCGTAAGGTAAAAATATATGAAAGTCCGAGCAAGCGTAAAAACAATGTGTAATAAATGTAAACTTGTCCGCAGACGTGGACGAGTGTTTGTGATTTGTGAAAATCCAAAACACAAACAACGACAAGGATAAAACAATTATTATGGCACGTATTGCAGGAGTTGATATACCAAATGAAAAGCGACTTGATATCGCTTTAACCTATATTTATGGTATCGGAAGAACAAACGTTTCTGCTGTAATGAAAGCTGCCAACATTAATCCCTCCCGCCGAGCAAAAACTCTTACTGACGAAGAAATCAGCCATTTAGCAAAAGTCATTGAAAAAACCTGCACCGTAGAAGGAAACCTTCGACAGCTGATTGCTTCCAATATTAAACGACTTCGAGAGATTGGATCATATCGCGGATCCCGACATACTCACAAATTGCCATCTCGAGGACAACGGACACGTTCTAACGCTCGTACACAACGAGGACGAAGACTGACTGTTGGAGCAATGAAAAAAGATGACCGCGCAAAAGTAGAGACAAAAACAGCAGAAGCACCAAAGAAATAAAGGAAAATAATTTATGGCAACAGCAAAAGCACAAAAAGTCGTTGAACGGGGAAAAGTATTTATTACGGCAACGTTTAACAATACATTAGTAACGATTACCGATATGGATGGAAATGCCATGTATTGGAGTTCATCCGGCTTGGTTGGATTTAAGGGGGCAAGAAAAGCAACGCCATTTGCAGCAACATCTGCAATGGAATCAATTGGACGAAAAGCAATGGATAATGGCATGCGGGAAGTTGAAGTCTTCATTAAAGGACCAGGTGCTGGTCGGGATGCAGCACTTCGCGCACTTCGCGCAGTAGGACTGAATATTACGCTTATTGCAGATGTCACACCGATTCCACATAACGGAGTACGGCCGAAGAAAAAGAGGAGAGTCTAATTATGGGACGATATACAGGACCAAAAAATAGATTAGCACGTCGAGAAGGTATGGATCTCGGATTGAAAACTGTTGGATCTCATGCGCATGCATCGATGTTAAAACGACTTACTATTATTCCTGGACAGCATGGAGTAAAAGGAAGAAAAAAAGTCACAGGATATGGAATACAACTTCGGGAGAAACAAAAAGTAAAACGGATTTATGGTGTTATGGAAAAACAATTTAGAAAAGTTTTTGCGGAAGCAAAAAAATGGAAAGGGAATACCGGAGATAAACTATTGGAATTTTTGGAACGACGACTGGATAACGTATTGTTCCGGATGAATATTGCACCAACACGTGCAGCAGCAAGACAATGTGTAAGTCATGGACATGTGTTGGTCAATGGAAAAATGTTAAACATTCCATCATATCGCGTAAATGTTGATGACGTGATTACCCTTGATGTAAAAGGAATGGAAATTCCATCAATTAAAAAACTTATGGATGAAAAAAGCCCAATTATGGCAGCGTGGGTAGAACGTAAAGGACCAGCAGGGAAAGTTGCACGACTTCCTGAGCGATCCGATGTACAAGAAGACATTCAAGAACAATTAATTGTTGAATTCTATTCACGGTAATAAAAGGAGGAAAATTATGGCAGATCCAAATTTTTTGATTAAACCAGAAGTTGAAGAAAAAGCATATGGACGATTTTCTATCGAGCCACTTGCACAAGGATACGGACAAACACTTGGAAATAGTTTACGCCGAGTGCTTTTGACGTCTCTTTCTGGTGCAGCAGTGACGTCCGTGAAAATTGAAGGCGTGAAACATCAATATGCAACACTTCCAGGACTCAAAGAAGATATTGTTGAGCTTCTGTTGAATGTCAAAAAAATCAGACTGACCATTGAAGGCGGGGAATCTGGAAAAATGACTCTCTCTAAAAAAGGACCAGGTGTTGTAACAGCAGGAGATATCGAAGCGGGTGCAGGAATGACGATCGTGAATCCTGAACTTATTCTTGGAACACTTGCAGATAAAAAATCCGAGTTAACCATGGAATTTACTGCACAAAAAGGATTTGGATATATGACCGCAGATGAACAACACTTGGATGAAATTGGTGTTATCCCACTTGATGCGTTATACACACCAATCGTTCGTGTGAATTATCGTGTTGAAGCAACTCGTGTCGGACGGATGACAAACCTTGATAAATTAGTGTTGGATATTTGGACAGATGGAACAAAAGCACCAATTGAAGCATTGAAAAATTCAGCAAAAATTCTTGCTTCTTATTTTGCACAGATTTACGAACCAAAAGTGGTTGGTATGGAAGAAACAAAAGTTATTTCTCCATCTGTATCAGATGAAGTATTGAAAATGCGTATTGAAGAGTTGGATATCCCAACGAGAATCGTGAATGCATTATCAAACGGTGGCATTGAAACGATAGGACAACTATTGAGTGCACCTAACGCCGATTTAATGAAGATTAAAAATCTCGGTGCAAAGTCACTTACGATTATTGCTGAAAAATTGAAGGAAAAAGGTGTTACGTTAACTGTCTAATATATGCGTCATACGTATTTTGGAAAGAAACTATCTCGAACAACAGATCAACGCAAACAACTATTGCGGAATCTCGCATGTGATCTTATCAAGCATGGATCCATGAAGACAACAAAAGCAAAAGCAATAGCTGTGCGAGCAAAAATTGAGAAGCTTATTACCAAAGCAAAAAAAGGAAACCAATTTTCATATCGTTTGGTGTTGGCAGAACTCGGAAATGCACAGGCTGCAAAACAATTAGTTGAGGATGCAAAAACACGTTTCGCAACTCGAACAAGCGGATACACAAGAATATTGCGGTACGGATTATCCGGCAGTGATGCACGGGATCTTGTGCAGTTATCATTTGTTGATGCAAAAATTGTGCAGGAAGTGATTAAACCGGAAGTAAAAAAGGTTGAAGAGAAAAAAGTTGAACCAAAAGCAAAAGCAGTAAAAAAAACAGCAAAAAAGTAATAGTATGAGAACTCAATATACGAAAGCTACCAAAAAGAAAGAATTGACCCATGCATGGCACCTTGTTGATGTAAAGGGAAAAGTATTGGGACATGTTGCAACGGAAATTGCAATGAAACTGCTTGGAAAAAGCAAACCAAATTATGTCCCAAATCTTGATTGTGGCGATTCCGTAGTTGTTATTAATTGCGCACTCGTGGAAGTTACCGGAAAGAAAGAAAAAGAAAAGAGGTATGGAAACTTTTCAGGATTTCCAGGCGGCTTAAAAGAAAAAGCACTTTGGCAGGTTCGTAAAGAAAAGCCAACAGAAATTATTCGTCATGCTGTGTGGGGCATGTTGCCAAAGAATAAACTTCGGGATCGATTAATCACTCGTTTATTTTTGTTCGCTGATGAGAATCATCCATATCAAAAAAATATCAACGCCTAATTTATGGAAAAAACAACAAAACCAGAACAGATTTCATATTACGAAGCAGTCGGTCGGAGAAAGACATCAACCGCTCGAATTCGGATGCACGTTGTAAAAGATGAAAAAACAACAATTGCCGGAAAAGAAATGGAAAAGGGAGAAATCATCGTTAATGATCGACCAATTGAAAATTATTTTCCAGGAGAAGTGCTCAAAAAAATGTATATGGAACCATTTCGTACGACAAATACGGTTGGACGATTTGCGATAACGATTCACACAAATGGTGGTGGATTATATAGTCAACTTGGCGCAGTGATCCATGGGATTTCCAGAGCACTCGAAAAAGTAGATAAAGAAAAATTCCGACCAATCTTAAAGAAACGCGGTTTCATGACACGTGATCCAAGAGCGAAAGAACGCCGAAAGGCAGGATTTGCAGGAAATGCACGGGCTCGAAAACAAAGTCCGAAGCGATAACGTTAAAAGTATGGTGCTAACCATATTCTATTTTGTCATATCTTTCTTAGGAGATTTTTTCGCATATATCTTCTATCAACAGTATCTTGATGGGCATAAAAAAAATCCATGGATGCTTTTGTACGCAATCGTCTCTGCAGCTGTAGTTTGGATATTTGTTTTTAAATTACAGGATAGAGGGCAAATTTTACGGGTATTTCTTCCTCTTTGGTCTGCAGGCACCGCAGTCTTTGGATATTTTGCCGCTGGGTTGGCAACAAAAACTCCAATGAAAGAAATGTTAAATGTTTCCGCACTCATTTCTATTTTTTGCATTGGCGTTGGTATTTTTTTTCTCCAACGAGTATCCGTACGATAAATATTACGATCCGAGGACACGTTGGTACGCTGTACTGGCAATCGTTTCAATAAATTGTTCGTATGTCCATTTAAGTGTATATACAGATGCAAGGGTCGCATCTTCGGGATCGTAATAATTTAAACTTGGGTTTATATTTACATCGATGATATACGGAATTCCTTTTGCATCGATACGAAAATCAAATCGTGCAATATCCCGACACGTAAATGCTTGATATGCACGGGTTGCACTATCTTGGATTTTTTCATGAAGACCTGGTGATATTTTCGCAGGTGACTTAATGTGAGCATTCCAATATTCCCATGATTTTTTGTCCCACTTTGCTTCATACGTGTAAATATTCCATTTCTTTTTTGATTTTTTTCCAAAACCGATTTCGCAGTATGGGAGAGTCATTGCGTTTCCATCATTTCCAAGAACGGTCACATGAATTTCTCTTCCTTTTATATATTTTTCAACAATAACCTCCCCGGGAAAATGATCAAAGACATATTGCACACGTTCTTTTAATTCATCTGATGTATTGACGACGGATGCTTGTGAAATACCGATGCCAGCATGTTGATTCGATGGTTTGACAATCAGTGGATAGGTTAGTGTCCCAGAAATAATTTTTGATCTGCGGTTGAATATTTTAAAAGGAGCTGTGCTAATATGTTCCTTTTTCATTTTTCGTTTTACCCATGCCTTGCTGATAGCATAGCGAAAACTGAGCATATCATGACCCACCTGTGCCCGCTGAAGTTTTTCTAAACGGTGTCCAACCAATTTATATAATTTCCATGTGTCGTCCTCAACAAGGTTAAATACCACATCTCCAGGAATTTTTGTTGCACGTCGCCAATTTTTTTCCGTCACGGCGATTTTTTTGACCACATGTCCACGTTTTCGAAGCGCCTCAGCAATTCCTTTCGCACAAAGTTTTGTATCTTCATCATCGTGATTTGGTCCGTTGTAATAAAGAATGAGAGCAGACAGAGATTTACGGAATGAAATTGGTTTCATGAACTAAAAAGTGTTGGGGCAGAAAAAAGATAAAATTATGTGATTAATTTTAGTATAAAGAATAAATAAAAAAAGCACAATTAAGAATATGATAAAAAATATTTGTCGGGATGTGCGGACTTGAACCGCAGACCTCACGCACCCCATGCGTGCGTTCTACCAACTGAACTACATCCCGCTTGGTGATCTCTTGTATTCTATCATCCACTATGTAAAAATGGTATGACACTTCAGGTTTTAAAATTTATTAATTTCTGCCCGAAAGAATAGGAGACACTATGCCAGTTGATGCAAAACTTCAAGCCGTTCGTCTTGCTATGGATCAGATTGAAAAACAATATGGAAAAGGATCCATTATGCGATTTGGAGAAAAATCTTCTGATAAGCTTGCCATTGATGTTATTTCAACAGGAATTTTACCATTGGATTTAGCACTTGGTGTTGGTGGAATTCCGAGGGGGAGAATTGTTGAGATATATGGACCAGAAGCATCTGGAAAAACAACGGCATGTTTATCTGTTATTGCCGAAGCACAGAAATTAGGTGGTACTGCAGCATTTATAGATGCAGAGCACGCACTTGATCCGCAATGGGCGCAAACACTTGGAGTAAAACTTGAAGACTTACTGATTTCCCAGCCAGACTCCGGAGAACAAGCGCTTGAAATTGCTGAAACACTGATTCGAAGTGGTGGCATTGATGTTATCGTCGTTGATTCCGTCGCTGCGTTGGTGCCACGAGCAGAGCTGGAGGGGGACATTGGAGATAGCATGATTGGTGTACAGGCCAGACTTATGTCCCAAGCACTTCGAAGACTGACATCTGTCATTTCTAAGTCCAAAACCGTTGTTATGTTTACGAATCAGCTCCGTCAAAAAATCGGTGTGATGTTTGGAAACCCTGAAACAACTCCTGGGGGACTGGCAATGAAATTTTACGCATCCATCCGTTTGGATTCTCGGAAAATTGAATCATTAAAAGATGGAGATAAAGTCATTGGAAGTCGGCATCGGATTCGGGTGGTAAAAAATAAGGTTGCCCCGCCATTCCGGATTGCTGAATTTGATGTCATGCATGATGGAATTTCAAAAGAAGGCGCGCTTATTGATGTCGGGTTAGAGTTTAATATTTTGAATAAAGCTGGAGCATTTATTAAACATGGAACACAAATGCTTGGACAAGGCAAAGAAGCCACAAAAGCGTACCTTCGTGAGAATCCGAAAGTTGCCAAAGAAATAAGTGAGGCAATTTGGAAGGTTGTCCGATCAGGATCTGTCCAGACGAAAGTCGTGGTCGGAGCTGAAGAGGAAGAATAACAAGATTTTCATGGATGACGAACAGCTTCAAAAACTCATCGGCGCGGCAATTGCGTACATTTCAATTCACCCACGAAGTGAGACGGAAATCCGCACGTATCTTACTAAGCGCGCTTCCCGGCTCCACATGCCTGAAATGGCTGTCGTAGGTGCCCTAGAACGCCTTTCTGAGCTTCGACTTGTCGATGATGCAGCATACGCTCGAATGTTCATGGAGAGCCGTATGAGAAGCCGTCCGAAGGGGGAACGCCTAATTCGCCTTGAATTGAAAACAAAAGGTGTTCAACCTGATATTATTGAGTCTATCTGTAAAGAGTTTTTTAAGAAAGAAATCGATGGTTCAACTGAAGGTGATCTTGCAAGAAAAGTTGTTGAAAAAAAATGGCGATTATGGCAAAAATTACCCATCATGAAACAGAAAAATAAAGTGTATCGCTATTTAGCTTCCCGCGGATTTTCTTCAACAGTTATCTATAGCGTCATTGACGAACTAGTAAAAATTCACTACAATACGTAACCATTGAAGGCAGCAAGATAAGAATGATGATAAATGCCTTCGAAAAGAAACAGTTACGAAAGATATATATTGATTGTAGGATTATGACAATTCATTTAGTATTATTTTCTCCTACCAACCAATCCGTCTAAGGGTTCCTTAGGGACGGTCTATCTTCGTGGGTTTCTTATATACACAATGTAATTTTATTGGAGGAAAACCTATGTTTGACGTACTAAAAACCTTATCAACACTCGTAAAATCACGCCCCACAGTATCTACAAAGCCAGGAATAAAAAAATCAGTATTCGAACAGGGAAAAGCACAGCCTATTGCGGCAGTTCCAGCACAATCTGCAACTTCCAAGAAAAAAGAAGAACAGCAAACAAACGCCCAGTTGCAACAGATGCAAGCGCAAGCCCAGGCACAAGCACAAGCGCAACTTGCAATGGCACAAGCACAAGCTAGAGAGCTTATTGTTGAAGCAAAAGATGAAGCATACCGTATTAAGCGAGAATCAGAAGAAGAAGTAAGACGCCATGGTGAAGAGATAGGAAAACGGGAAGGTGCTATCGAAGAACGGGAAAAAAGAGTTCATGACGGAGAGATCACAGCACAAAAACGATTAACTGATATAGAATCCATGAAAATGGAGGTTTCAGCAAAGTTAGAAAAAACTGCTCGATTAACAAGTGAAGAAGCAAAGAAATTAGTGCTTGAAGAAGCACAGGAAAAAATGAAACCGCTTATCGCAAAAGAAATTAAAGAAGCATACATTAAAGCGAAAGAAGAGTCAGAACTCAAAGCACGAGAAATTTTGGTAGATGCGATGCGGCATGGAGCAACAGAATATGTTGCCGAATTTACAGTATCGGTTATTAAAATTCCAGATGAAGATGTAAAGGGAAGAATTATTGGAAAAGAAGGACGGAATATTCGTGCATTTGAAACAGCAACAGGAGTTGATGTGGATCTTGATGAAGAGGGGGTGATTCGCCTTTCCTGTTTTGATCCGGTGCGAAGAGAGATAGCCCGTGTTGCACTGGAACGACTCTTAAAAGATGGCCGTGTCCAACCAGGACGGATTGAAGAAGTGATTGAACAGGTGAAAAAAGAAATTGAGCGCATCATGTTTGAAGAAGGACAGAAATTATGTCATGCCGTTGGTGTATATAATTTACCATCGCCAATTGTTGCAACACTCGGACGGTTTAAATACCGGTTTTCTTACGGACAAAATATGATCGCGCATACGCTTGAAGAAACAAAAATTGGTATTGCACTTGCAAAAGAAGTGGGAGCTGATGCAAACATCGTAAGACTTGGGTGTTTACTTCATGACATTGGAAAAGTAGTCAATGACAAAGAGGGAAGTCATATTGAGCTCGGTGTTGAGCTTTTGAAAAAATATGGATTACCCCAAGCAGTGATCGACTGCGTAGCACAACATCATGAAGACATTCCGTTTACCAGCAGTGAATCCATGCTTACATATATAGCGGACGCCATATCAGGAAGTCGTCCTGGTGCACGGTATGAAAACTATGATGAATATATTAAGCGGTTAACGGATCTTGAAGATATTGCAAAAGCTCATGAAGGAGTCAAAGAAGTGTTTGCATTTCAAGCAGGTCGAGAACTTCGGGTGGCAGTAGATCCAGGAGTTGTTGATGATGCAACAGCAACCATTATTGCGCAAAAGATAAAAGAAGAAATTGAAGAAAAAATTACTTTTCCGGGACAAATTAAAGTGACAGTCGTCCGGGAGCTTCGCGCAATAGAAGTCGCACACTAATTTTTCTTGTGTCGCGTCATAACGCGTTTTTCATTTAATCCATTACGATTCGGATTGTATTAGTGCGATATATTTTTTGACATCTTGACAGTACAATCCAAATTCCATATTGTGATTCATAGAGATTGTTACAACAGTCTGGAAAAAAATTTGCTGCCCGGTCAGGAGGTGAAAAATACTATTATGACAAAAGCAGATTTAGTTGAAATTGTTGCAAAGAAAGCAAGTCTTACAGCAAAAGCAGCACGAGAATCAGTGGCTACAGTGTTTGGAGCAATGACCGATGCGCTGAAAAAAGGTGATAAAGTTGTTGTTACAGGATTTGGAACATTCATGATCCGATCCCGAAAAGCACGAACCGGACGAAATCCACAGACCGGTAAACCAATCAGCATTCCAGCTCGAAAAACCCCAGGTTTTACAGCAGGAAAAGCATTGAAAAAAGCCGTTCGGTAATGTACGAATCGGCACAAGTATTTTAGGAAAACTCCTATTACTTTTTGTAAAAAAAGTAGGGAGCTTTCCTTTTTTTTGGAGACCATGTACACTACTATTGTATGGTAAAAAAATCACCCTCCGCCAAAACCAAAAAAGAAAATGAGACAGTAGAAGAAAAAATAGAGCACCTTACAAAAGAACCAGAAATGAAAGAAACACCACCGCAAGTCATGCAAGTTGTTGAAGTTATGGATGAAGAGGAAGAAAAACCAAAAGATGTTGAAGTGACACCCACAGAAGCCATTCAAGATACACCGGAGGTAGTTGAAGAAAAAACACCGGAAGAAAAACAACAAGCAGTTGTAAGTGAATTTTTTGCTAAAAAAGAACAACCTGTTCCATCTTCCCCATCATCATTCGGTTATCCTGACATTACCGTTCATAAAAAATCACCAGTTATTGGAGTTATGCTTTGGGCACTTGGCGTATTTGCCATTGTCGCACTTATTGGATTTGTAATCATAAGCGTAAGTCGCGGAAGTGTAAAAATGCCAACAATTGCAGTTAAAACGACACCAACACCGACACTTGCACCAACCATCACACCAACGCCAACTATTGATAGAAAATCTATAAGCATTCAAGTATTAAATGGATCCGGAATTGCGGGAGTTGCTTCTAAAATGAAAGCACTGCTTGAAGAAAAAGGATATACCGTGGCAGGAACAGGAAATGCAAAAACCTATGATTATGCAAAAACGGAAATCCAGGTAACTGCTTCAAAATCAGCATTCCTTTCTGTCCTGCAAGCAGATCTTACCGGTTCCTATTCTATCGGGTCTGCAGCAGCGAACCTGAAAAGCGCATCTCAATATGACGTGGTCGTCATTATTGGGAAAGAATAAGGTAATTCTGCTACAATCGTCTTCATGAAATACTTCATTCAAATCTTTGGTTGTGCGGCAAATGTGGCAGAAAGCGAACGAATTGCCGCGTCATACGCTGCTCGTGGATGGACACCTGCAAAAGATATACATACTGCAAATGACGTTATTATTGTTACCTGTATGATTCGGCAATCAGCAGAGGATCGAGTGACGGGATTACTTCGAAATTTAGGATTGCAAAAAGAAAAGGGGAAAAAAATAAAAATTATTATTACCGGATGCATGAGCGGTATGGCTCTTCGGGATTACACAGGCAAAATGCTTACCCAATTGAAGAGGCGATATCCCATGGTTGATGAATTTCTCCCCATTGAAGAAGTCGGTTTTTCAAATACGCAACTTAGAGGTGACAAAAAACATGCACTCATTCTTATTAGTAATGGGTGTAATAATTTTTGTTCGTATTGTGTTGTTCCTTTTGCAAGAGGTCCTGAAAAAAGTCGACCACTTGAAAATATACTTTCTGAATGTGTGGATGCTGCTCGTGAGGGGTATACAGAGGTGACACTTATTGGACAAAATGTGAACTCCTACGGATCGGATCTTGTGAAAGAAAAGAAGGCGTTTGATGCTCACGGAGATCGAATTTCGCCGGTATTTGTGAAACATTTAGGAAAAATGCGGATTCCAACACTCTTTCCATATTTGCTTTCTCAAGTTGCACAAATTCCAGGACTCACAGCAATTGATTTCATTTCCAGTAATCCCTGGGATTTTTCTGATGAGTTGATTGAAGTAATAGCAAAATATAAAAATATTAAGCGGCTGATTCATTTACCGGTGCAGTCGGGTGATGCAATGATATTAAAACGAATGAACCGTTGGTACACACCTGCTGCCTATAAAAAGTTGGTTCGTAAAATTCGTTCAGCAGTTCCAGATGTTATTTTTTCAACAGATATTATCGTTGGATTTCCCGGGGAAACAAAAAAACAGTTTGAACATACGGTATCACTATGTAAAGACGTCGGATTTGCAAAAGCATATATCTCGATGTATTCGGATCGGCCTGCAACGCTTGCGCATAACAAAATGGGAGACCCGATTTTGTATGAAGAAAAGAAGAGGCGATGGGAATTTTTGGATGAACGAATTAATAAAACGAATCTTCGGAAAGGAATGTATCCATTATATGAATAAATTGCTTGTCATTTGTGGACCAACAGCAACAGGAAAAACTGCACTCGCAGTTAAATTTGCAAAACAACTGAATGGAGAACTTATTTCCGCTGATTCTCGTCAAGTATATTGCGGTATGGATATTGGAACGGGAAAAGACAGGGATTCGCTTCATGGAATACCTATTTGGATGTATGATCTTGTAAATCCTGATGAAGCGTTTAATGTTTCCAAATACCGACAATTAGCCACACAGGCAATCGAAGACATAGAAAAACGAGGGAAACTACCGATTATCGTTGGAGGAACGGGACTGTACATTACATCACTTATTTATCCATTTACGGTGACGGTTGAGCCAAATATAGAACTTCGTGCACGTTTTTCATCCTATTCAAAGGAAGAATTGCAGAAAAAATTACAAGAAGTGAGCAAGTCCTATTGGGAGGAAATGAATCAATCAGATAGACAAAATCCACGCCGATTGATTCGAAAAATTGAAATTGCTGAAGGAAAAAAACAAGAAATGCAACACAAACAGTCTGTATATAATGTATGTCAAATCGGATTACAACTGAACATGGCATTGCTTTATAAACGAATTGATGACCGTGTTATGAAGCGGGTTGAAGAAGGAGTTGAAGAGGAAATAAATAAATTACTTAAGAACGGATATACCTGGAGCTTGCCAGCGATGAGCGGTTTGGGATATCGTCAATGGAAGCAGTATTTTGATGGAACACAAACCAAAGAAGAAACCATAGAACGTTGGAAATTTGATGAACACGGATATGCCAGGAGACAAATGACCTGGTTTCGAGCTGATAAGACGATTCACTGGTTTGATGTTACAAAGCACGATGTGGCCAAAGAAATAGAGTCAGTTGTTACTTCATGGTATACTCGTTTGTAGATATGGTATCGAAGATAGAAATTTCTCACAAAACCATTATTTTTACGCTTGTTCTTCTTGCGTCCATTTGGTTGGTATTACAAATTCGGGATATTTTATTTCTCGTCTTTGTTGCATTCATTATTATGTCGACCCTTCGGCCGATTGTTGACTGGATGGTAAAAAAAAGAATTCCACGGTTTCTTGCAGCAATACTTGTGTATATTGTAGTGTTTGGCTTAATTGGATTTTCTATCGGTGGTACAATTCCAACACTTGTTTCGCAAACAACAGGTTTTGTTCAAGATTTCCCCTCAGTTATTTCTCGAGTGCTCCCAAATTTGAATATTGATTTAAATTCGTTTTCTCAACAACTGGCACCTATTGGCGAAAACCTTGTAAAAGTCACTATTGGCATTTTTTCAAATATTATTTCGATATTAATGGTGTTAGTTATATCTTTTTATCTCCTGTTGGAACGAAAACACGCAGACGCAATTGTTGCCGGATTTGTAGGTGAGGAAAAAGCAAAAACATTTATTGATGTGGTTGAACGTATTGAAGGAAAACTTGGATCCTGGATGATGGGACAATTATTTCTTATGTTTGTTATCGGATTATTTTCCTATATTGGGTTATTACTACTGGGAATAAAATTTGCATTACCACTGGCAATCATAGCGGGACTTTTTGAAATTGTTCCAAATATTGGGCCTATTATTTCAGCCATTCCTGCAATGTTAATTGCTTTTTCTATTTCTCCGATCATGGCGTTAAGCGTCGTCATTCTATACATTGTTATTCATCAACTTGAAAATAATTTAATTGTTCCACTTGTAATGAAAAAAAGTGTCGGTTTGTCTCCCATCATTACTATATTTTCTTTGCTTGTTGGGGGAAAACTTGCAGGAATTGCAGGAGCAGTTCTTGCAATACCCGTGCTTCTTATTGTTCAGGAGTTATTGGTTGCCATCACCGCTGATGGAAAAAATACGAAGTAATTTTTTATACGCGCTGAAACAACTGTAAGCCAGATTCTGTCGTTGAAGATCTTCATTTCTCTAATGCCCGCATACTTTGATCCTGGCGAATGTGTGCTCGTAACGGATCGGTCGTCGGTTGCAGCGAGTGGGATTGCCAACGTTTCACTTGTATGTCATGTGTCTTGCGACATGGTAGATATACACTCGTCTCTGTGGCTCTCTCATCCTGTCAATTCAGGAATCGTTCCTATCTTTTTTCAAAGATAAGACACCAGTCTCGTCTGGCAAAGCCAGACGGATCACCGCTTACGCGGAGTCCCCTCACATTCTGCTGTCTGGACTTTCCTGAGTATTGCTACTCTAAAGATCCATTGTTCCAGCGCGTACCACGTAGTATATCACACGAAAAACCCCTCATTATTCCTAACGAGGGGTTTAGGCAGAAATTCTTACGTAAAAAATTCTTAGCCACCAATTTTGAACATTCCGGTTCCGCATGTTGGGCATTTGCCTTTCATTGCTGGTTTTCCGTTTTTCAATGTGACTTTTACTGCTGCTGGATCATCTTTCTTTGCTCGACATTTTACACAATACATTGTTGTCATACTAGGTATTCACCTCCCTTCAATTATTGCGAATTAATGTAATATTTTTGACAAAAAAAGTTCAAAAACGATAAAAAGCGTAACAATAATCACTGTTTTAACAAGGTCTTTTTTAATGGCATGTGACTCTTCTTCAGGAAGGGAAAGTATTGTGGTGGAAGTCGTAAGAATGGGCGTTGATACGGGCAATGTAAACATTGAGTGCTGCGGGGATTGCGTTGTTTCTTTTTGTATGACGTCAGGAACAATATCCAGACGTTGGAGTTTTCTTCTATACTCTGCAATTAACTTAGCCTTTTTAGTTTTTTTTGGCATAGGTATTTGAAGCTAGCGTTGAGCGTAACACAGCTTCGAGAGCATTGTCAACATCTTGATGATGTGGACTGCTTTTCCCAAGTTGACAATAGTGCAGCTTCCATACTACTATGATGGATACGAAAGGTGTTCAACGGATGAATATTTTTGTTGGTATCGCAGCGGTTTTAATTGTTTGGTTAGGAGTATTAACGGTCCTTCTTTTGCGGACAGTATCTCACTATAACAAGCTAACTTCAGGTGTGTCGTCAAAAACAATGCAGGCTGTATTGTCTTCTATGTTACAAAAGCAAGAAGCAACCACAAAAGATATTGAAACACTTCAAAAAGCAATTCGATATGTAGAGGCTGACGGGAAGTTACACTTACAGCGCGTTGGTGTTGTACGATTTAATCCATTTTCTGATACAGGGGGAAGTCAAAGTTTTACCATCGCCATTTTAGACGGAAAAGATAATGGTATTATTATGACCTCGCTCTATGCGAGAACAGGTAATCGGTGGTATATTAAACATATAAAAGCGGGATTGTGTGAAGACGTTGAACTCTCCAAAGAAGAAGAGTCAGCTATAAAAAAAGCACGACCGATATAATTTTCGTCGTAAGGAGGAAAACGAAAGGCTATGAAAAAACAAAATCTGCTCGTTTCTGGCATTATTGCAATTGCATTGTACTTAATTTCCACAGGTGTATCTGCAGCAATATTTAATGCAGTTGGGACAAAATCAGCAAATCAAAAGACAACATTGCAAGTAAGTACAACAGGAAAAACACAGAAACATTTTGCAATTGATCCGTCTATTCCTCGAACAGAAGCGTGTCCATTAAATGGTCAGCTGTATACCAAACAGGAAAAGGCGGTATGGGAAAAACGACGTCCTCTTGCAGTGATGATAGAAAATCATCAGGAATCCCGTCCGCAATCTGGTCTTTCTTATGCTGATATTGTCTATGAAGCAGTTGCGGAAGGTGGAATTTCTCGATTTATGGGAGTTTTTTATTGCGGTATCGCTGCTGAAGGAGTGAATCTTGCACCAGTACGAAGTGCTCGCACGTATTTTTTACCATGGGTACTTGAGTACGATGCGCTATATAACCATGTTGGTGGTGCAGGAAATTGCGATGATGACACAGTGGACGAACGCGCAAAAGCACTCTGCCAAATTGATACCTGGGGAATTAAAGATATGGATCAATTTGGTATTTCTTTTCCAACCTGTTATCGAAACTATGACCGGCTAGACCATGAAGTTGCAACAGAACACACAATGGTCTGTCAGTCAGACAAGCTTGAAACATTGGCTGCAACGCGGGGATGGACCAATGTTGATAGTAAAGGCATAGCGTGGGATAAAAATTTTGTTCCATGGAAATTTAAAGATGATGCAAAAGAAGCAGAGCGAGGTGATGCTACCAGTATTAGTTTTGTAGCCTGGAAAGGGTATGAAAAAGACTACGGAGTGAAATGGGTATATAACAAGACAGAAAACATGTATGCCCGGGAAAATGGTGGAGTTGCACATCTTGACTTGGAAACAGGAGAACAATTAAAAGCAAAAACAGTTGTTGTCATGTTTGCAAAAGAAACAGGACCGGTTGATGATCATATGCATCTTTTATATGCCAACATCGGGTCAGGCACAGGACTTCTGTTTGTTGATGGAAAAGCATCAAAAATTACATGGACGAAGCTTGATCGGTCGGCGAGAACAACATTTTTTGATGAATCAAAAAAAGAAATACAATTTGACAAAGGACAAATTTGGATTGAAATGTTGCCGATCGGCACATCGGTAACATATTAATGTTCCTGCCCGGAAAGATGAAATATGTTGCTTGAAGATATTATCATCTCTAGAGTCCGGGTGAAGATGTTACAGCTGTTTTTGAGTCACCCGGGAGCGATTTTTCATGTTCGTGATATTGTGCGAAAAATAGGTGAAGAAATTAATGCGGTGAGACGAGAGCTTTCCCATATGGAAGAAGCAGGGATGCTTTCAAAAGAGCAACGTGCAAATAGACTATTTTATGGATTTCGGAAAGACTACCCGCTCTATTTTGAACTTTTGGAATTGGTAGCAAAGACATCTGGTCTTGGATTTGATATTTTAAAACATAAGGCGAAACTCGGAAAACTAAAATTTGTTATGATGTCAGGAAGGTATGTACGAGGATTACAGCGGAAAAGTTCAACAGATGTTGATCTTTTAATTGTTGGTAACGTCGTCATTCCTGAATTATCACAGCTGGTGAAAGCTGAAGAAGTACGAAGAGAGAGGGAACTAAATTATACCGTTATGTCAGAAGAAGAATTTACATTCAGAAAACGCCGTCGCGATCCGTTTGTACTTACAGTGCTTTCAGGGTCTCGTATCATGCTTGTTGGTGACGAGGAAGAGCTTGTTGAATAGATTCTTTTCATTTATATGAAACACACAAAAAGAACGTTTGTGCTTCTTCTTGTATTAGCCCTTATTCTTGGGGTAATTGTGATCCCACAAAACACCAAGATTGCGATTCCTTTTGGCACAACGAAACAAGTAATTACGTTAAATCCTCCAACAATCGATACCCAGATATTTGGGATGAAAATCAAAAAAGATTTTACGACGCATTTAGGTTTGGATCTTGCAGGGGGGACGCAAGTATCGCTGGAAGCAGACATGACCGGAATTGCAGCGGCAGACCGACTGGATTCACTGGAATCTGCAAAACAGGTAATCGAACGGAGAGTAAATTTCTTTGGTGTATCAGAACCAGTCGTTCAATCAGCAGTAAGTGGTGATACGTATAGAATACTTGTCGAACTTCCAGGTATTACAAATACTGAGGAGGCACTTGCACTCGTTGGACAAACTGCGAACTTGGAGTTTCGTGAAATAATAGAAGAAGCACAAGTAGCAACATCAGCAGCCTATTTTATGCCAACACTCGAAAATACAAAACCCGTCGGGGTTTCAGGGAAAGATTTAAAGAAATCCAGTTTACAGTTTAATTCACAATCAGGTGAACCAGAAGTTGAAATTCTATTTACGCCGGAAGGAGCGAAAAAATTTGCAGATGTCACAAAACGGCTGATTGGGAAACCACTGGCCATATTTTTGGATGACGTCATCGTAACAGCGCCAAAAGTAAGTACAGAAATTACTGATGGTCAGGCAGTTATCACGGGAAGCTTTACCGTTGATAGTGCTAAACAACTTGCGATTCAGCTTAACGCCGGAGCGTTACCTGTTCCGGTAAAAGTTGTGGAGAAGCGAACAATTGGTGCAACGCTTGGTGCAGAATCAGTATTAAAGAGTACGCGAGCGGGAGTCATTGGGCTTGGCATTGTTGCAGTGTTTATGATCGTTGAATACGGAGTGTTGGGATTATTAGCGGACTTTGCTCTTATTATGTATGGGCTTATTACGCTTGCCTTATACAGAATTATTCCTGTGACATTAACACTTCCTGGAATTGCAGGATTTATTTTATCTATTGGAATGGCAGTTGATAGTAATATTCTAATTTTTTCCAGATACAAAGAAGAGCTTCGTAAAGGAAAACCATGGCAAATTGCAATGGAGCTTGGATTTGGAAAGGCTTGGGATAGTATCAGAGACGCAAATTTTACAACGATTATTACATCAATAATTTTATTTAATCCTGGGAATTGGACATTTCTTCCAACATCTGGATTAGTTCGTGGGTTTGCAGCGACATTATTTATTGGAGTTGTGACAAGTTTATTTACCGGTATCGTCGTTACGAGAACATTTATTCGCGTTTTGTATAAGGGGCCACGAGGAAAGAAAGGGGAGAACGCATGATTCGTTTCTCAAAATATATTTGGATATATGTATTAATATCAGCCATGGTATTAGTGCCAGGAATATATTCGTTGGTGCGATTTGGTCTTCGTCCATCAGTAGATTTTACTGGAGGAACCTTGCTTGAAATGAAATTTGCAAAAAATATATCTGTTTCAACAATTGAAACAATTGGAAACCAAGAACAGTTTCCACTCATGTCAGTACAAAGTGTCGGACCAAATGTCTATGACATCCGTGCTGGGAATGCGACGGATGAAAAAATTACTGCATTTCAATCAGCACTGTCCAAAGAAGCAGGAAGTGAACCGGAACTTTTGCGAAAGGATACGGTCGGTCCCATTTTAGGTCAGGAATTACTGTTTAAATCACTTGTTGCTTCAATACTAGCAATTATTGCGATTCTTTCGTATGTAGCGTATGCGTTTAAAAATATTAAATTCGGTGTGTCAGCAGTTATTGCATTAGTACACGATGTGCTTGTTGTATTTGGTATGTTTTCTTTATTCGGTCATTTTCTGGGTGTTGAAGTAGATACGTTATTTATGACCGCATTTTTGACCACCATGAGTTTTTCTGTCCATGACACTATTGTTATTTTTGACCGTATCCGTGAATATCGAAAAAAAGACATGAAAGGAAATATTCGGGAAATCTCAGATACTGCACTCAATGAAACGATGGGGAGATCACTAATTAATTCATTTACGATTATATTTATGTTGTTAGCACTTGTATTAATGGGAGGAGAAACCATTAAATGGTTTGCTGTTGCACTTTTGATTGGAACAATTACCGGAACCTATTCATCACCATTTGTTGCAACCCCGCTGGTTATTTTGTGGGACTATTTGGAACAGAAGAAAAAGAAGTAATCTTTTTAAGTAATGTCTCTCGTTCATTCACGAGTGTTCCTTTTTCAACGTCAGCAAAAATATCACTGAGTGTTTTTCCAATGATGGGTCCCGGACGAACCCCAAGAACATTCATAATATCATTTCCATTAATCTTTAAATCTTTGACGGAAAATGGCTGTTGTTGTACTTCTTCAAGTCTTTTTTTAAAAAGTTCCAATCTCCAGGATGTTTCAAGTGCTCCGCCTCCGAGACGATCACCAATGCGAAGCGCAAGAATATCATTCAGGTTTTCTTTACCAACTCTTCGTATGATTCTTCGGATAGCACTATCTGTTTGCCGTTCATCAACGCTAAATTGATGCCACCTGATGAGGGTAAGAATACGTTCGCTGTCTTTTTTTGAAAATCGTAGTCGTTCGACAACACGTCTGGCAATTGCTGTTCCTGCAACTTCATGATTATAAAAGGTAATTTGCCCCGTTTCATCTTTTCGAAACGTTTTGGGTTTTCCAATGTCATGAATAAGTGTTGCAAATTTAACGATTGGGTCAATCGATGGGCATGCTTCCATTGCTTTTACACTGTGAACACCAACATCATAAAGATGATGTCGGTTTGGACTTTTTTGTTCCGTGGTAAACGCAGGAACAAGTTCTGGAACAATATGAGCAAGGAGTCCCGTATTTTTTAAAAGTATGATGCCATCAGCACTAAAGGGGCTTACAAGGATTTTTAGGAATTCATCCCGTACCCGTTCTTTGGAAATGTCATCAAAAAGACTTGCGTGGTTGCAAATTGCTGCATTTGTCGTTTCTTCAATTTGAAAACCTAACTGACTTGCGATTCGAATTGCGCGCATCATACGGAGTGCATCTTCTGCAAATCGTTCATCTGGATTACCAACGGTTTTAAGTTGTTTATTCTCAATAGCGTTTTGTCCATTATAGGGATCAATGAGTGATTCCCCGTCCCACGCAATGGCATTAATGGAAAAGTCTCTTCGAGAGAGATCTTCCTTCAGTGTTTTTCCCCAGGAAACAGTATCAGGATGTCGGTGATCTTTATACCCCTTTTCACTTCGATAGGTAGTTATTTCGTAAATATCAATCGGTTTTTCGGTTTCGTCATGTTTTTTTTCTGTTGCATAGATTTTTATTCCAACAGTACCAAACTGATTGTCATAAAAACTATCAGGAAATACAGCAAGAATCTGTTCAGGCGTTGCGTTAGTGGTAAAGTCCCATCCTTTGGTTTTCTGACCCATTAAGGTGTCTCTGACAGACCCACCGACAGCATAGCATTCGTACCCTGCGCGTTGCATGGTAAGTATGGTTTCCTTGGCTTTTTTGGGCATTGGTTCTATAGTACTCATACGGTATTTGCTCCTCTTATGATACCATAGAGACCATGAAAAACTGGAATATACAGGATACAAACTTTGAAAAAATTAAGAATGTTGACGACGTTGTTGAAGTCCTTCTTGCAAACAGAGGATTGACGACCAAAAGCACAAAAGAGGCATTTCTTCATCCAAAACAGCCAATCGATTTAACACCGCATGAAGTGGGCATACAGGGAACTTCTTTAAAAAAGGCAGTTGCTCGTATTGAAAAAGCAATTAAAAACAAAGAATCAATTGTCGTCTATGCCGATTATGATGCCGACGGAATAACAGCAGGAGCAATTATGTGGGAAGCGCTTCATTCATTAGGCGCACAAGTGATGCCGTATGTTCCGCATCGAATTGAAGAAGGATATGGGTTGTCAGAAAAGGGTATTCAGACTTGTGTCACAGAATTCAATCCGACGCTTATCATAACGGTGGATCATGGTATTACCGCATGGCAACAAGTTAAGTACGCACAAAATCTAGGGATAGACGTTATTATCTCTGATCACCATCTGCCCCCAAAGCATTTGCCTGATTGTGTCACCGTTCATACAACGGATCTTTGTGGTGCGGGTATTTCCTGGTTTATTGCTAAAACCTTGTTAACAGAAAATGAGCGAACAAAGGTGCAGGATTTACTAGCTCTTGCCACTATTGGCACCATTGCCGATATGGTTCCACTTGTTGGTCCAAATAGAAGCATTACAAAATACGGGCTTATTGAAATAGGAAAAACGAAACGGATTGGACTCTTAGCGCTCATAAAAGAATCAGGCCTTGAGGAAAAAGCAATTGTCACGTCTGATATCTCTCATATTATTGCCCCACGCCTCAATGCAATGGGAAGACTGGATCATGCCATTGATGCACTCCGTTTGTTATGTACAAAAAATGAAGAACGGGCAACTATGCTAGCTTCCAAATTAGGTCTGACAAACAAAGAACGACAACAACTAACCGTCGACACAACCCTCCATGCACTGACAGGGCTTTCAAAAATTGAAGATATTAAAAAGAAAAAAATGTTGGTTGTTTCAGATCCATCATATAACCCCGGTATTATCGGACTGGTAGCTGGAAAACTGGTGGAAGAGTATTACCGACCAAGCATTGTGATTGCGGAGGGAGAGATATTTTCTAAAGCGTCAGCACGGTCTATTGCAGGATTTAACATTGTTGAATTTATCAGAAGTGCTGGAGATCTCTTAGTTGATGTTGGTGGTCATCCTATGGCTGCGGGATTTACGGTGGAAACAAAAAAATTGTCTGAACTAAAAGCATTTTTTGCTCAAAAGAGTGTTGAAGTAATTTCAGATGCATTATTTACACGGTCGTTGTTTGTTGATACAGAACTTCCACTCACCATGATTACAAAATCATTATTTATTGGTATTTCTGCATTTGCTCCATTTGGTCTAGGGAATTATGAACCGGTATTTGTTTCTCGGAATGTGATGGTTGATCAGGTTCGGAAAATTGGTGCAAAAATGAACCATTTAAAATTAAAATTGAAAGATGAAGAGAAGAAGATAATGGACGCAGTTGCATTCGGATTTGGGGAAATGGCTGAAGTAATACCTGTTGGTACCCATGTTGATGTTGCCTATACTGTTGATGAAAATGTTTGGAACGGTACGACCACGATGCAAATAAAAATTCGTGATATCCATCTCACCTAAGTTTTGAGTCTCCCTTGTCAAGAATTATCCGAAGCTTTAGAATGAGTTCTATGAGAACTCTTATTGCTTCAACTCCTGAAAAAATTGGAGAAAAAGTCGTGCTACAAGGATGGATTAATGCACGTCGTGACCACGGGAAAATTATGTTTTTGGATGTTCGTGATCGATCAGGTGTCGTGCAGGTGGTATCCATGAAAACACTGGGCGATGTAAAACCAGAAGATTGTGTGGAGATAGAGGGTATAGTTAAAAAACGTCCGGAATCAATGATTAACCCAAAACTGACAACGGGGACCATTGAAATTGAAGCACAAACGGTAACCATTCTTTCTCATGCCACAGAACTTCCATTTCCTCTTGATACGGATGGACGGGATATTAATGAAGAGATACGGTTGAAATACCGGTATTTGGATTTGCGTCGTGAACGATTACAAAAAAATATTAGAATGCGGTCAAAAGTGGTAAACATGATGCGGGAGTATTTGTTCAAAAATGATTTTGTGGAAATTGAAACGCCTTTGCTTACCAAATCTACCCCAGAAGGTTCACGGGATTTTCTTGTGCCATCACGGTTACAACAAGGCGAATTTTATGCACTTCCACAATCACCACAACAATATAAACAATTATTGATGGTTGCAGGATTTGAACGGTATTTTCAAATCGCTCGGTGTATGCGTGATGAAGATTTGCGTGCCGATCGGGGATTTGAACATACACAACTTGATATTGAAATGAGTTTTGTAAAACGGGAAGATGTGATGGGTTTAATTGAACGGATGGTTACTGAAATTGTTGAAAAACTCGGAGGAATTATTCAAAAGAAACCTTTTCCTATATATACCTATGACCAGGCGATGAAGCAATTCGGAGCAGATAAATTTGATCTTCGAACAGAAGAGGAAAAGAAAAGCGGGATTAATGCATTCGCATGGGTTATTGATTTTCCATTTTTTGAAAAAGATAAAGAAGGGAAATGGACATATACACATAATCCTTTTTCAGGAATGCCCGAAGAACAAAAAGAAGCATTTATGAAAGGGCAAATTGAAGGAATCGCAACGCTACAATATGATCTTGTCTGGAATGGGTATGAAGCAGGAGGCGGTAGTATTAGAAGTAACGATCCAGCGGTGCTTGCAAAAGTGTTTGAAGTTTTGGGGCATTCAAAAGAGGCAATTCAGGAAAAATTTGGACATATGCTAACTGCATTTCAATATGGTGCTCCTCCTCACGGAGGAATAGCGCTTGGTATAGATAGATTTTTGATGGGATTGATGGGGGAAACATCTATCAAAGAAGTGCAGGCATTTCCACAAACATCCAGTGGTCAAACAAGTGTTATGGATGCACCAGGAAAAGTAGCCGATGAACAACTGAAAGAATTAGGATTAAGCCTCAAAAAGAAAAAGTAATTATTGATCCCTGCCATGCAGAATATTCGAACTATTTTTAAAAAGATTCCGCGTGTTATTACTACACGGATTGACAGATGGATCATCCTTGTTGTCGCTATTGTATTTTTTCTTTGGTACCCGGGCCAAAATCGGTACGTAGTTGAACAATTTATCGGTAGTAACAAAGACCCCGTTGTGACCATTCCTGTGCCTCCTCCATATCCAGTAAATAAAACCGGTGTAATTCCTGGAAATGAAATATCAGCCAAATCCATCATGATTCAGGATTTGACATCGGGTGTGTACATTTTTAAACGAAATAGCACAGACCGACTCGCTCCTGCATCGACAACAAAAATATTGACGGCACTTGTCGTACTTGATTCAATGCAACTTGACGACATAGTGACAGTCGTTCAACCGATGAATCATGGACAAGTGATGGGGCTTGTTTCAGGGGAACGGATAACGGTTGAAAATTTACTCTACGGCATGCTGATTTATTCTGGTAATGATGCAGGATACGCACTTGCAAATAATTATCCAGGTGGGCTTACTGCGTTCGTTAACGCGATGAATAAAAAAGCAGAAAGTCTTCATCTTTCTGCAAGCCATTTTGTAAATCCTGTTGGATATGATGATTCAGATCATTATATGACTGCTGAAGATTTAGCAAGACTAGCTGATGTGGCACTTGCTAATAAAACCATTTCGAAAATGGTGGGTATTCCACAAATAACTGTTTCCGATGTAACACATACGTATTTTCATAAGTTAAGTAACGTGAATCAATTATTGGGGAAAATTCCGGGGGTTGCTGGTATTAAAACCGGTTGGACGGAAGAAGCAGGGGAAAATTTAGTAACTCTTATTGAACGGAATGGAAGACGAGTTATCATTGTCGTTTTGAAAAGCGCTGACCGGTTTGGTGATACGATTGCTCTAATTAATTGGACATTTACAAATATTGAGTGGCAAACATATACCCCGTAAGGAACAATACCTAATTATTTTGCTTCGACCCATGTCGCATCCACTGCGGGAACGTATGCAAGAAAATCATTATCTCCTTCAAAGACAAATACAGGTTGAAGATACGTCTGCGGTTCTATGGAGTCATAATACGCAAGTGTGACTTTTCGAACGACTGCAGTCAGAGTTTTTTTTGGATATCTAACAATATACCCCTGTCCGTTTTGAAGTTCTGTCCATGCAAGACTACTTGGTTTTAATGCATATGTTGCTGTTGTTTGATAATCGACGGGCCAGAACGTATAGGCAAATTGTAAAACTCGTTTTTTAATATTTGTTGATCCAGAAAAAACAAATGATATTGGTCCTTCTCCGGGATACGGCGTAACGATTTGCGTCCCCGCTACTGATTGTCTGAAATAATCGATACGAACAGCATCAGCCTGTGATTGGCTTGTCGTTTGTGTAAGCGTATTACCAGAGAGTTTGAGATACTGTACTTTTGTTGTCCCAAGCTCAATATCTTTTTCATAGAGATTGTATGTTTGAAGAATATTTTTTGCCTCCATCTTTGCAGCATCTTCAAGGGCTATATTTCGTTCGGTGAAAACTCCCATATCTTGTTCGTATAAATAACGGAGAATGAAATTTTTTGTGACGATGTCATAGCGAAGTTTTCGAAGTGGTGCCTCTGCGTCTTCATAGCGATAGATATATTTTGTTTCCTGTATTGGCTCATTGATAAACTCAAGCCGTTTTGCAAACGCTGTTGCGTTAGTGAGTGCTAACAGATTTGGTGCTGATTTTGACATAAAAAAGACCGTTGCTGATTCAGATGCTTTAGGCACCGTCCCTTCAATAGTTTCAAGTTGAAATGTCAGTGTTCCAGATGGTGAGGAAACAGGTGCAGGAAATTGGAGAGGGGGCAGTTTTCCAAACGCATGTGTTGGTGGAGGCGCCTTAGGCGGAAAAATCATTAGAAAAATTGAACTGGTTATGCTCCAAAAAATACGCAAGATAATATAGGCGATAATAGCAAGAATCATCCAATTAATGGCCTTTCTTGTCTGATAAGCAGTTTCCGTGAGTGTTGCCATACCTTACTAAGTATACAGTATATTTCTATGATACAATCAAATGGCTATTATGATCAAAGTTAGAACAAGAATCGCACCATCTCCGACCGGTCAGGACCTGCATATTGGCAACGCCTATACTGCATTAATTAACTACGTAGTGGCGAAAAAAAATAACGGTCAATTCATTATTCGTGTTGAAGATACAGACAGAACACGACTTGTTGAAGGATCCGAACAACGGATATTAAAATCACTGGAATGGTTGGGGATTCCTCATCAAGAGGGACCTGATATTGGAGGCCCATTTGCTCCGTATCGCCAGTCAGATAGATTACCAATATATATAAAATACGCAGAGGAATTAGCGGAAAAAGGACATGCATATTATTGTTTCTGTACGGCCAGTCGCTTGGAGGAAATGCGGAAAAGTCAGGAAGCGAATCATCAGCCACCAATGTATGACGGCTTGTGTAAAAAAATTCCTCTTGAAGAGGCAAAAAAACGGATTGCAAATGGAGAAAAATATGTGATTAGACTGAATGTTCCAGAAGAGGGAACAACAACATTTCATGATCTTATTCGCGGGGACATTTCTTTTGAAAATAAATTAATTGATGATCAAGTGCTTATAAAATCGGATGGATATCCAACATACCATTTAGGTGTTGTCGTTGATGATCACATCATGGAAATATCACATATTATTCGTGGTGAGGAATGGATTTCCTCCACACCAAAACACATTCTGTTGTATCAGTTCTTTGGGTGGGAGATGCCACAGATTGCACATGTGTCGGTCCTTCGAAATCCAGATAAAAGCAAGCTTTCTAAACGAAAAAATCCCGTTTGGGTATCAGATTATCGCGTAAAGGGGTACTTGCCAGAAGCAATGAAAAATTATATGGCGACTATGGCCTGGTCGTATGACGGAAAAGAATTATTTAGTGTTGATGAAATGATTGCGCAATTTGAGCTTAAAGATGTGCAAACTACAGCGCCCGTATTTGATCAGGAAAAACTTCGTTGGATGAATGGAGAATATATTCGAAAGATGAATGAAGACGAACTGATAGAAAAAATTACGGCGTTTGATGCCACAGTGCCAAAAGATAGCAAGGATTTGATGAAAAAAATATTACCACTTGTGAAGGAGCGCATGAAAACACTTGGCGAGTTTGAAAGTCTTGCAGATTTTTTCTTTGTTCGTCCTGTTGCATTTGAACGGGATATTAAAAAAGAGATGCTACAGATTGCAATTGATGCATTATCATCTGTTGCTTCATGGACACACGATGCAATGGAGAAAGCAATGCGTAATGCTTCTGATAAAAAGGACGTCAAAGCAAAAGAGGTATTTATGGAGCTTCGTCTTGCAATTACCGGAAAAACTGTGGGACCTCCACTTCTTGAATCATTGGAGGTTTTAGGAAAAGAAGAAACCCTCGAGCGGCTATCGTTACTCTAAATAATCTACCCAATGTGGGTCAACCTCAACAGTTAAATCTAAGAATACCTTTTTGTTTGTTGCGGTTTCCAATTCTTTACGTGACGCCATGGATATTTCTTTGATCATATATCCCGATTTGCCAACAATCATTCTCTTGTATCGATCTTGATTAGTTAGTATGCGTGCTTTGATATAAAGTGTTCCGTTATCCCGTTCTGTTGTTTCATCAATGGCGACAGTTAAAGAGTACGGAACTTCTTTTCGCAAAAATAAATACGCTTTTTCACGAATAATTTCCGACAGAAACATGCGACTATCAAGATTTAATCCCGGTTGGGTTAATGTTTGTGTATCAACTAAATTTTCTCCTTCATGTAGATGTCGAAAGATTGCATCTAAAAGATTAGGGATATTTTTGCCCTCAAGTGCGGAAAGTTCGACAACATCATCAAATTCATCTTCCAAGAATTTATATTGCACAATGTGTGTTGGATTTTTTATATCAATTTTATTAATTGCCAATATTTTTGCTGCATGTGTTTTTCGAACTATGCCGAGCGCTTTGTTTTCTTCAAAATCCCGGTCTCGGGTATGGTCAATGAGGTAAACAACAACATCTACGTTAGAAGAAAGTGCCTCTTCTGCCTTTGAGTTAACGCGTTTTGACAGGCGGTCAGGTGTCTTTCCAAAAATGCCCGGTGTGTCAACAAAAATAATTTGTCCACGTTCATCTTCGTAGACTGCCTGCAAAGGAAACCGAGTTGTTTGCGGCTTCGGTGAGGTTATAGAGACCTTTTGTCCTAAGATCATGTTAAGAAGTGTTGATTTGCCGGCGTTCGGGCGACCGACGATACAGACGACTCCAACCTTCTTTTTCTGTGTTTCCATATCCTCTATTGTACAATAGAATAGATTTTTATGCTGGAGTTATATAATATAGGTACTGTATGAAGGAGTATGTATGAAATACGTCAGTAGAGGAAGTGGTGCCATTGTTGTTATTGGTGCAATAGCGATATTAATTGCTGTAACAGTAGTAGGTCTGTTTATACTTCAAAAGCGTTCATCTGTCGCAATGACAAACCCGCAAGATACAACGCAGGCTGTTGCAAAGCCAACGGAAAAAGTTCAAACAAGTTTGTTTAATGCTTCACCTACAAAGACACAGATTAAACAAACGGACACAACAGATGCAAAAATTGATACTGATGTGACAGATATTGATAAAAGCATGCAAACTATTAATTTGGATGCTATATCAATTGATACAGGACTCAACGATCAAATAGGAGATTTATCAGAGTAAAGGTAATGTTTTAAAAAGGAGAATAATATGAAAAAATTTTTGTTTATAGTAGGATTCGGAATAGCATTGTGTATAACATCATCTGTCTATGCAGTAGAAGAAACGATAACAAATACACCTATACCAATAAAAATAGAGGATCGGCGTGCTGCTATTGAAGTGAGAGCCACACAAAAAATGGAAAAACGGATTGAAAATACTACAAATATTACATCGAGGTTAAAAGAAAAAGCAATAAAAGAACTTGATCGACGAATTGCATCTTTAACGAAACTTATTGAGAAAATAACTGTGATAAAGAGACTGACGGAGGTACAAAAATCAACACTTTTTGCACAGGTGCAGGAAGAGATTACATCGCTTACTACATTAAAAACAACTATCACAGGGCAGACAGATATTGAAGCATTGAGATCAAGCATTCAGTCAATAGTTCGTTCATATCGTATTTATGTATTATATATTCCAAAAATGAACATTATTGCAAATGGGGATAAAATTCTTTCCCTTATTGAGGGAGAAATGACAACATTAACAACAAAATTACAAATGAGAATAGATGAAGTGAAAGCAAAAGGTATTTCCGTTGATGCGATAAATGGACTCATGACGCAGCGACAGGCCAAGTTAACAGAAGCTACAACCCAAGCAAGGGGTGCAATAAAAAAAGTGGTTGTTTTGACGCCTGATGGATGGCCGGGAAATAGAACAGAACTCCAAAGCGCACGAGCCATGCTTGAGATAGCACGAAAAGCAATGAACGACGCACAAAAATTAGCAGGACAGATTCGTGATTTACTAAAAGGGGTTAAATCGATAGAAACGCCCAAACCGACATCCTCAGAATGATCTTGAAATCTACTCAAATTCGAGCTTTTCAGATGAAGATATTTTTATGGTGGAAAACGAATAGACGGGATTTACCGTGGCGCAAGACGCATGATCCATATAAAATTCTCGTTTCTGAAATCATGTTGCAGCAAACCCAAGTGTCACGGGTGTTGCCAAAATATATTGAATTTTTAGAAAAATTTCCTACAGCGAAATCATTGGCAAAAGCCAGTTTTGGTGATGTCCTGCGAATATGGCAAGGAATGGGATATAACAGACGTGCATTATATTTACATGCATCTGCAAAAAATGTCGTAACTGTATATAACAATATCTTCCCAACAGACGAAAATAAATTATTAAGCCTTCCTGGAGTAGGTAAATATACAGCACGAGCCATATTAGTATTTGCGTATAAAAAAGATATTGCAATGGTTGACACGAATATTCGTCAAATTCTTACGCATTTCTTTTTTAGAGATGTTTCACAAACAGAAAAGGCAGTGCAGGAGATTGCTGATCAATTGGTACCAAAAGGAAAATCTTGGGAATGGCATCAGGCATTAATGGACTATGGAGCATTGGAACTTGAAAGAAAACAAGTAAAGAAAGCGAAAACAACAGTGGTATTTAAAGAATCAACTAGATATTTTCGAGGACGGATGCTGGATTTAGTCACACAACACACTTGGAACGAACATGAATTATTAATACAAATGCAGGAACAATATAAAAAAGATAGTATTTTTATGAACACTATTCTTCACGCACTTCTAAAGGACAGTTTAATCTCACGTTCCAAAACTGGTATAATCAGCCTACCAGAGTAACATTTGGGAGATCGTACAATGGTAGTACACATCCCTCTGGAGGATGTTATCTTGGTCCGAATCCAAGTCTCCCAGCTAAGACGGATAGTACTGAAACCACACTATCGACATTCACACCCTCAAAAGTTGAATGTTGAAGCCAAAGTTGCAATCTTTCCGTAAGAACTAGGCAATACGGATTAAACAACCGTACAAATGTTGTTCAGCTTAAATATATGAAAACAGCAGGTATTATTGGAGGTCTAGGTCCAGAAACGACAGCAAACTTCTATTTAGAGGTAGTTTTTTCCTGCTTTAAAGAAAAAAGACAAAATCGTCCACCGATGCTTATTTGGAACGTGCCGATCCCAAATGTTGTTGAAGAAAGATTCATTATCGACGGGACAGGAGCAGATGTATACATACCGTTATTGCTTGACGCTGCAAAACGATTAGAAAAAGGTGGTGCAGACTTTATAGTTATCCCTTGTAACTCTGTTCACATTTTTATCGAAAAAATCCGAAAGTCAGTAAAAATTCCCGTACTGAGTATTATTGAGGAAACAGTTAATTTTCTTCGAGAGAAATCAATAAAGGAAATAGGAATTTTGGCAACCTCAGTGACTCTACGAGACAAGGTTTACGAAGCGATGCTTACAAATGCAGATATCTCATACAAGTCTCCAAGTGATGAAGATCAGAATAAAATGGGAATAATAATTAATAATCTAGTCCAATCAAAACATACAGAAGTTGATAAGCAGGAATTATTAGGTATTATCGACAGTTTTGTATCGCAAGATGTCCATACTATAATCCTCGCATGTACTGATTTGCAGCTCATTGTACCTCAGCATGACCACGTGAAAATTTATGACACAATGAAAATACTAGCTAATAGCACCGTCAGAAAGATATTAAGGTAAAACCAATAATAGAATCTTGAGGCTATCGCGAGAATCGCAGTCAGGTAGCCATAAATATGATCACC
Organism: Candidatus Gottesmanbacteria bacterium; assembly: GCA_903821745.1. Taxonomy (GTDB): domain Bacteria; phylum Patescibacteriota; class Microgenomatia; order UBA10105; family UBA927; genus CAIJMI01. Next base: position 49,681 of record CAIJMI010000003.1, on the reverse strand, counting down.
GTTTATATTCTTCGGACTTCAGCTAACACCTTGTATGTTGGTCAAACAAATAATATGGAGAAGCGATTGCGGGAACATCGAAGTAAAAAGAAAAGGGCGGCAAAATATACAAAAAGTTTTGATTCAATCACACTCGTGTATCAAGAGCAATTTCCCTCTCGAGGTGAGGCATTAAAACGGGAATATCGATTAAAGCAACTAACCCATGCTCAAAAGGAAACCGTAATTGGAAGTAAAATAGGCTTTCACTAATATAGATTTGTTTCGTTGGGATGTGATAATTAGCCTATAACTAGCTAATATGGGCTATCTGTGGTATATTACTATTTGTAACCGCAGATGGTACACAAGTACTTCTGCTTATATCTTGATTTTGAAGGTTTTAAGTTAGAGATAAAAGATACCTCAATTTTTCAAATTTGTATCTTCTTTCCCACTTGCATTCTTTTTCAATTTTCTAAGCAGTGGTATTCGTATATCATTTTTTCACAAAAAAGATGACTTGAAAGAAAGGATATATAGATGACAAATAAATTATTTATTGGAAATTTAGAATATTCAACAACCAAAGCACAACTAGCTGTGCTTTTTTCCACATATGGAACTGTTCTATCAGCAAAATTTATTGTTGACAGAATGACTGGAATGGGAAAAGGATTTGCCTTTGTTGAAATGGAAACAGCAGAAATTGCAGTCGAGGCGATGGTAAAACTTGATGGTTCATCTTTTTCGGGTCGATCGCTGGTTGTGAAAGAAGCAAAACCACAGGAACGGAGATAATATGCATGGATTTAATAGACAACGTCAATATAGCCGTGGTCCACACGGACGCAATCTTTTTGCCTCACGAGGTAGCGGGGGGGGTCGTCGTGGAGTGAAATATCTGAATCCGAATCTTTTTATTAAAAAGGCATCAGCTATAGCACCGCAACCAGAACAGGTTGTAACGGCACGTTTTGCTGACTATGCGATTAATGACAAGATTAAGAGAAACATTGAAGAACATGGCTATACTATCCCGACTGCCATTCAGGATAAGGCTATTCCTGAGATTCTTGCAGGACGTGATGTCATTGGTATAGCAAATACTGGCACGGGGAAGACTGCAGCATTTCTTATTTCCCTTATTAACAAATGTATGTTAGATCACAATCAACGTGTGTTAATAGTTGTCCCAACGCGGGAACTTGCATGTCAAATTCGTGATGAGTTTTTTATTTTTGGTCGGGGAACAGGTCTTGAAGTAGCTGCCATTATTGGTGGGGCGAATATTCAGCGTCAAAAATATGAACTTCGAAGAAATCCACACGTTGTTATCGGAACTCCAGGAAGATTGACAGATCTTGTAGATCGGGGTGAACTGAATTTAAACTTATTTGAGAATGTAGTACTCGATGAAGTAGATCGAATGGTAGATATTGGATTTATTAAAGATATTAAATATCTTGTTTCCTATCTTCCAAAAGTACGTCAATCATTATTTTTTTCCGCCACAGTTGATGGAAGTACGCAGGAGATTTTAAAAGAGTTTGTTATTAACCCAGTAACTGTTTCTGTACAACATCAGGACGGTGTAAAAAATATTGATCAGGATATTGTGCGGACAGGTGGTAAAGTTAAGATTGAAGTCTTACATGATCTTCTTATACAACCAGGGTTTGATAAAGTAATCATTTTTGGACGAACAAAATGGGGAATGGATAAACTTTCTCATTCTTTGATTGAACGAGGATTTAAAACAGCAATTATTCATGGAAATAAGTCACAAGGGCAACGACAACGCGCATTATCTGAATTTAAAAATAATAGAAAGAATATTCTTATTGCAACAGATGTTGCGGCTCGTGGCATTGATATTGAAGGGGTGACACATGTCATTAACTATGACGCTCCAGAAACATATGAGGATTATATTCATCGTATTGGTAGAACTGGAAGAGCTGGTAAGAAAGGAACTGCGTTAACGTTTGTTGATTAATTAAAGCAAAATAATTATTGATTTTTGTTGTGCTACTTTAGAAAAACAATATTGTTGTAAAATGTTTTTATATGTCATTTAGAGATACTGTGTATAAAATAACAGCAAAAATTCCAAAAGGAAAAGTTGCTACATATGGGCAAATTGCACGACTTGCAGGAAACGCAAAAGCTGCGCGGGCTGTTGGTATGTTCATGAAAAAAAATCCTTTCGCTCCTAGAGTTCCCTGTCATAGAGTTGTTGCATCAGATGGAAAACTTACAGGATATTCTGCTCCCGGCGGAATTGTAAAAAAGAAATCAATGCTTATACATGAAGGGGTTATGTTTAAGAAGGCAAGAGTGGATCTTTCTATAAGTCGTTGGTCCGAGAGTTAAAAGGATTTCAATAAGTTTCTTGTTGATAATTCTTCTATATTTTTAGTAAATTGATCTAAGCCAGTTTTTGTTTCATCTTTGTGTCCCCTGAGTCCATAAATACGTGCGTAGTTTTTGTCGGCTTTATTGGTATATCCCTGAATTTCTACTGCTGAAAGGCCAATCGAGGAAAAGAACTCAAATCGTTCAAGTAATTGAATATTCGGATCAACCGCTGCCTCACGTAAAAAAGTTAACAGTGTATCGATATATGGGAGTTCTTCCGAGCGAAGTGTCGCTCGTACAGAATCGGGTAACATAAACTGGTTTTCTATCAAAATTTTTTTTGCTTCTGTCTGAAGTTCGATAAAATATTTAGTTCCGATGGTTACGGTTCCTCCTAGAAAGTATCGCGTTGGTGAATATTTTGCCTGATAACGAAAAAGGACCGATTGATTTACTTGTGTATCTTCCATACAGGTATCTAAACCGCGAAGCTGATTGGTTCCCGAAACCATTTCTAATGTAAGTTGATACGGTGTAAGTTCATTGGAACGGTCACTCATTGAGTCCCATCTCAGTCTTGCAACAAATTGATTTTTGTCGGAATGTTTTGTTCCTATCTCGGGTAAATTTTTCATAATGATCAATTGATTAATAGTGAGTCCGTTATTTTTTGAATAATCTTGCCATAAAGGGAGTGTTGCAGAAATAAACATATTGATTTTTTCTGGTGTATTTATTTCCATATCCCAAGGTAATTTATTACCAAAAAGAGTAGGTTTTTCTGAAATCGTTCGTACACCCATGGAATATTTTTGATCGATTCCTTCTTCAAGGAGTTGTTTGATACGAGGAATATCAGTCACTTCTACAATGGAGCGCGGAATAATCATTTTGTCCGGAAAAAATCCAACACCCTCAATGAGAAATCGTTCCACGAATGTTTTCGGTCCTGCTTGTGTTTCCCATTGACGTAAGTTTAAAGAATTAAATTCCGATAAGTCCTCCACAGGTAAACAATGGAAAAAATGTTGTGGTCCATCAAAATGATGGAGTCTATTTTCGAGTCCCATAGTGGTTTTGCGAATTATACGCGGATTTGATCGTCAAATCAAGCTGATTAGCTATAAAAATCAGTAGAAGCGGTTATTTTATAGGCTTATGAGGCTAATATGGGTGCTAAAGGTACATACTTGGTATAATACGGGCATGACGATAACATCAGCAGTATTTGTCAAAAGTATTAATGGCACAGATAAGATTCTTTATGACGCTAAATTCCAAGTTGCTTTTGTTGGAAGATCAAATGTTGGAAAGTCTAGCGTCATTAATTCCCTTGTACATGAGAAATTAGCTCGATCGAGTAAAGCTCCAGGCAAAACCAAACATCTTGATATTTTTGTGATCAACAACAAGTTTTATTTTGTTGATTTTCCTGGATATGGTTTTGCGCATGCGTCAGCTGATGAACGTGAACGATATCGAAAAATGATGATGTGGTATTTTGAATATTCCGAAGTGAAACGGCGGGTTGTTATTCATATTGTAGACAGTGTTGTTGGTATGACAGATTTTGATTTACAAATGGTCGACTACCTAGCAAAGTTAAAAATTGATAGGATTATCATTGCAAACAAAATAGATAAATTATCCAAACTGGAACAAAAAAAACAAATTGACGAAATAACAAAACAAAGCGGAGGTGCAATTGTAATTCCTTATAGCACGAAGACCAATGAAGGTCGAAGTTCTATTCTTTTAACTCTGGAACACATGATATGAAGAACGTTTTATCCCTCCTCAGAAATGATTTAAAAGAACATGCTGATAGGAATGGAAAGGAATCAGCAAAACGTTTTTTCAAAGAAGCAATCCTCGTATATGGAGTACCAACTGGGACGGTAGTTGATATTGCAAAAAATATTGGAAAGAAATAAAAGATCTTCCGAAGCAAGAAATTTTTGACCTTTGCGAGGAACTTTATAAATCAGGTGTCATGGAAGAATCATTTGTTGTTTCCACTTGGGTGCCACGAATGGCAAGGCAATTTGAGAAGACCGATTTTGCTGTTTTTTATCACTGGATCAATACATACATTACGAATTGGGCATCGTGTGACGGATTTTGTAATCATACTGTCGGTGATTTTTTCCAAATGTATCCAGAGTATGTCCAAGAGTTAAAAACTTGGGCAAAATCAAAAAATCGATGGGTGAAACGTGCATCTGCAGTTTCACTCATAGTACCAGCAAAGCATGGAAAATTTCTTGATGAGGTCTTTGATATTGCTAATATTTTGCTTTTGGACACTGATGATATGGTTCAAAAAGGATATGGATGGATGCTAAAAGAAGCAAGCAGACTTCATCAAAAAGAAATATTTAAGTATGTTGTGCGACATAAAAACGAAATGCCCAGAACAGCACTTCGATATGCAATCGAACTCATGCCAGCAAATCTTCGAAAAAAAGCCATGGAGAAATGATCGTTAGACAATTTGACTTACAAAGAAAATAAGCAGAATTCCAAGGATTGTCATTAGAATTGTTGAGAGCGATGAATGGCTACTGTGTGCTTCTGGTAAAATGTCCGAGGCACCAATATATAATAAAAACCCCGAAAAATACCCCAGATATAGAAGGAGAAAATAGGGAGAAATGGTAAAGAAATTAGTTGAAAATATTCCAAGAATTGGTGCTATTGCCACAAGCAAAAGAAGTTTGATCGCTTTATTTCTGGTATTTTTATTCACAAGCGCTAACGTTACAGTATTTAACCCATCTGAAAAATCATGTGCAATAACGGCAAGAGCAATAAATATACCGATGGTTGAAGAGATTTTAAAACCAAGTCCGATACCAACACCATCAAAAAACGCATGAAGTGCAATAGCAATACCAGATGCGATACCAACAACAGGATGTTTATGTGCATGATATTGATCTTCTTCTGCATAGTGCATAATCAGCACTTTTTCTAGGATATGAAACATCATGAATCCCAGAATGAGTGCAATCATTGGGTGCATAATGTTACCGTTTAATTTTGCCGTTAAATCATTTATTTCTGGGAAAATATCAAACGCGACGACAGCAAGAAGCACTCCTGCAGTAAATCCGAGAATTAAATGGATTTTATTTTTAAACCGGAGTGCAACGAGACCTCCACAAAGGGTTGAGATAAAAGTAAGAACTGCAAATAAGATCGGCATACGTATCTGGCGATATTGTACCATATTAAAATATTAGAAAAATATGGTACTATAGCTCATATGATAAAACGGATAAGCATTGTTGTGATAATACTTGCATTTATGTTTGGGGGCGTGGCGATTTGGTTGAAAACCCGACCAGTGGAAGAGGCTACAGTATTAGGAGAATCTATCAAGTTACAAACTATGCAAAACAAGCCAGCATCATCATTTAGCGATGAGGTAACATCAGCTGTTCCAACATCTACATCAACACCAGTACCAACAATTAATCAAAAGAAAGGACCGTACGCTATGGAAATTGATACAAAGAAAACATATCAGGCAATTTTAAAAACGAGTCTTGGAGACATTACCGTTTCCTTAACAGTAAGCGCTACACCGATAACGGTAAATAATTTTGTCGCATTATCTCGAAAGAATTTTTATAATAATACCATTTTCCATCGGGTAATTAAGGGGTTTATGATTCAGGGTGGTGATCCGACAGGAACAGGGAGCGGAAGTCCTGGATATACATTTGATGATGAACCATTTACAGGGGAGTACACGAGAAGAACAATAGCTATGGCAAATGCTGGTCCAAACACGAATGGAAGTCAATTTTTTATTATGCATGCAGATGTCCCACTTCCAAAAAATTATGTCATTTTCGGTCGTGTTACAGCAGGCATGGATGTCGTTGACAAAATAGCAACGGCGCCGACGAAATCAGGGGGTGAAGGTTCAACACCAGTGGATCCGGTGAAGATTACATCAGTAGAAGTTATTGAAAAATAATTATGAATGATATTCATGAATTAGAACAGCGAATACTTGCAATTGAGAAACGAAATAGGCGGGTGGAACTTGATAAACAATGGGAGACAAGTTGGATTAGAAGAATTACCGTTATTGTGTTTACGTATATAGCGATTGGGTTATATTTACAGATTATTCAAGTGAAAGATCCATGGTTAAATGCAATCGTTCCGTCGGTTGGATTTTTTCTTTCAACGTTGACCCTTGGAATAATAAAACAATCTTGGTTAAGAAAAAAAATTAGGTAAAGCATTGTATAATGATAAGTATTATGAATACATCATCCCAAACCCAACAAAATCTTCTTAAAGCATTTGCAGGCGAGAGCCAGGCAAGAAATAAATATAATATTTTTGCGAAAATGGCGAGAAAAGAAAATCTTGAGTGGATTGCTCGTGTTTTTGAAGAAACAGGTGAAAATGAACGTGCACATGCGGAGGAACTTTATGAAAAGATAAAAGGTGAAGTGTCAGTTCCTGATGTGACACTCGATATTCATGCATACTCCACAAATACCGTTGAAAACCTCAACATGGCGGCAGCAGGGGAAAAATATGAATGGACAACGATGTACCCGAATTTTGAAAAAACTGCAATCGCAGAACGTGATGTTGAAGCAACACGATTGTTTGGTAATTTAAAAAAGGTCGAAGAGAAACATGAAGAACGGTACCTCATTATCGCGAAACAATTAGACAGTAAAACACTGTATGATCAAAATACTGAATACGAGTGGAAATGTGTAAACTGTGGATATATTCATCGCGGGAAAACTCCCCCTTCCAAGTGCCCAGTTTGTCAAAAACCATATACGTGGTATATGCCGATTGGACTGATTCGGTAAATTATTATGCAAGCCCCTTCTTTTCGATTGCCTGATCAAACAGGTAGGATGCGTTCGCTTTCTGACTATAAAGGAAAGTGGGTCGTCCTTTATTTTTATCCAAAAGATAATACACCAGGTTGTACGAAAGAAGCATGTAGTTTTCGGGATAGCTCCGCGGATTTTAAGAATCTAGGAGTGATCATTCTTGGCGTTTCAAAGGATGCTATTGCTTCTCATAAAAAATTTGCGGATAAGTATCGTCTTAATTTTCCGATTTTGAGCGATGAATCAAAGAAAACCATTCAGGCGTACCATGCGTGGGGAATGAAGAAATTTATGGGCAGAGAATTTGAAGGAGTGAAACGAACGACAACAATCATTGGACCAGATGGGACAATAAAGAAGATATATGAAAATGTCAATCCACTTATTCATGCTGGACAGATTTTAGCTGACATTAAAACATTATCATGAAGGTTTTTGCACCTAAACCAAAACGCATTCCATTTACAGCTATCGGGTATCAACAGCTTCTCGATGAAAAAAAGAAGCTTACCGATGAACGACCGGAAGCAGTTGAACATTTAAGAAAAGCCCGTGAAATGGGAGACCTGTCTGAAAATGGATATTACAAAGCTGCGCGTGCGAAATTATCATCACTTGATACAAGACTGAGACATTTAGAACGATTAATTCGTTTTGGAAAAGTTGTCGAATCGAGCCGTATGGGATTTGTTGATATTGGAAGCGTTGTTACGATATCAGATGGGCAAAAAGAGATGACCTATACAATCGTTGGGGGATATGAATCAGATCCAAAGCAACATACTATTTCATATTTTTCTCCTATTGGCAAGGCATTAATGGGAAAGAAAGAAAAAGATTCGGTGGAGGTGATAATTCCATCTGGGGTAGTTACGTATTCAATTTCTTCAATTACTTAGTGGCGGTTCTCTTTTTACTTTGAGATAAGGAAAGAGAAACAGGTATAGTCCTGTGAGAGACATGATTCCAAGAATAATGGAAAAAAGAATGCTTAAATTATTGTGAAAGAATCGAATTTGTATAGCTGATACGAGGATGTATACGCCCTCATGCATCATATAACCAGTTCCAGCCATGATACTTCCAAGAACTATCATCAGTATAACGAGAAGTCGATGAATTTTTTTACAAAACAGATATAATTGTGTGTTTCTCATATAACGTTATTGAGTAGTGCCTACATAAAAAGATTGTAAGAGTTTTGTCGCTTTATTTGAATGTCCGCTGCCCTCTCGTATTGTATTATATGCTTCCGTTGCGTCTTTTCCACAAAACGGAACCATGGTTAGACCGCCTGGATGTTGATCAATATATGAGGTGACATTATAAACGTTATTATTTAGTACTATCCAACAATCAGAGATGGAGTTGTGTTTTTGAACATCAATTGAGGTGACAATATTTGTGGAAGTAGAAGATGTCGTCATTTGTGTGGGCGTCGACGTGGTTTCGGTTGATACAGATGGCGTCGTTGATTTTGCGATCATAAGAAATGCACCCACAAGAACGAAAATGGTAATGAGTAAGGATATTGTTAGTTCTTTTTTCATATATGTATCATACCACCAGAATTCTGAAAATTTTCTGAATATAGCTATGAAGCTATAAGCTTTTTATGTTCCTTCATAATACAAACATCCATAGTGACGGGCAATTCATGAGATTCAGCCAATTTCTTTGCTTCTTCAGAAATAATTCCTTCCTGCATCCAAATAATGGGCTTTTCGGTTCTTTTCAGTACTTCCTCAACGATATCTGGAATATATTCAGGCTTTCTGAAAATATCAACAATGTCCAAATGGATATGGTTTGGTATTGCTGTTATTGAAGGGTAGCATTTCTCACCAAATAATGATGCAAGATTGGGGTTGACAGGAATAATGATATATCCATGATGAATAAGATAGGAGGCAACTGCAAAACTTGGTCTGTTCTCATCATCGGATACCCCGACTATGGCAATTGTGTGAGCATCGAGAAGCGATGTTTTATCCATCTTAAGGCCAGTATATCACGGAAAATTAAGATTGTGGTATACTATTTCGAAAGGTTTTTAAGGAGGATGCACTATACTTTTTCTTGTATATCTTCTGTCCTTTGTCATAATAAGTGCAGTCGACGCATTTTGGCATCTCATTCTTTTTGGAAAACAATATAGTCTATGGTTTGCTCCCATTGCTCGAATGGTTGGAGGCAAATTAGATCTTCAATTAATTCCAGGATTGCTCGCTCAACTGTTACTTGTCGCAACAACCTTGTTTCTCGTGTTATATAAAACCGGTGGTCATCCAAAACTTTTGCAGGGTGCTTTGATCGGTGCAGCTTGTGGAATATTAGCTATTTCAGTATATGGACTGGTTAATTACGCACTCATTCATAATTGGGGACTTGAGATAACAATTCTTGAGGTATTATGGGGACCAATGATTGGTGCTCTTGGTGGTGTTACCATTACATATCTTGCGGATAAATGGCTTTAATTTTTCTTTGCTTGCCATCTGACAAATGACCCCTGTGGCAATAATCGATCAGTATTTTTTTCCTTTGTTGTCAGTTCTCCAAATGTTAATGTCCCCTCAAGAGATGAAAAAACCGAATGCATGCAGTTGTATAATGCAAGACTCGATAAGTCTGCCGTGTATACATTAAGTAAAATAAATGATGGTTTTTTGGATAAAATATTTTTTAGATTTGAAAGAAGATACGGAAGATCGTCCGCGAGTTTCCAAACTTCCCCTTTTGCACCCCGTCCAAATCGTGGAGGATCAAGGATAATGCCGTCGTAGGTATTCCCACGGTTTGTTTCCCGAATAACAAATTTAACGGCATCTTCTGCAATCCATCGTGTTTGCTTGATGTCAATATCATTTTTTTCACAATTTTCATGAGCCCAGGTGATTGATGGCTTTGAGCTGTCAACATGCGTAACGTGCGCTCCTGCTTTACAGGCTGCAACAGTTGCCGCTCCTGTGTATCCAAAAAGATTTAAAATGGTAGAATTTGGAGAAATAATGGATTGCATCCATGACCAGTTCACAGCTTGTTCAGGGAAAATACCAACATGTTTAAAATCCGTTGGGTGTAGGACAAAGTGCATGTCATGATACGTTATGGTCCAATTTATTGGCGGTTGTTTTTTGATATTCCATTCCCCATGATCGCTATCTGTGCGAATAAAACGGGCATCGGCCTGTTTCCATAGAGTTTTTGACTGTTGGGGTTTCCAAATAGCACGGGGGTCCGGACGAATGATGGTGTATCCGGCGAAGTTTTCCAGTTTTTCTCCGTCCCCACTATCGAGGAGAGCGTATTCTATCCAGTCGGTTGCGTAAGCGGTAGGTATAGCATTCATGATAGAATTGTATCATGAAAACAATGTTAGTTGTGTTTGCGCATCCGAGTGATGAGTCATTTATGGCAGGTGGAACGATTGCTAAATATGCGGAGCTTGGATGGAAAATTGAATTAATTATTGCCACAAATGGTGAAAAAGGCCAGAGTGGAGAGTTTGTGTGGGCAAAAGATCAAGCACTTGCGGATCTTCGAAAGAAAGAACTGGAGGTAGCTGCAAAGATATTAGGCGTTCGCAGCGTGTCCTATCTATCTCAGCCTGATGGAGAATTGACAGCACTGTCTCCCGGAACGATAGAAGATCCAATATATAAAAAAATGATCGAACAATTACCTGATGTTGTGATTACACATGATACGACAGGGATGAATAATGATCCTGATTGTATAAAAGTATGTTTTGCCACGACATTCGCGTTTCAAAAATACGTTGAGCATATTGAAGAGCTGAAACATCCGGAAACATTCCGTCCAGGAAGAGGGAAAGTATGGAAGGAAGCAGCACATATGCAAATGTTTGGTGAACGAGATCCGGAAAGCAAAGAACCGAAATTATATTTTGTTTGCATGCCGGAACACGTGACGTCATACCTCAAAAAGATGAAAATTATACCCGAGGAATCATTTGATAAACCGCTGCTTGGTACGAAAGACAAATTTATTACGACTTCCATTGATATTGAAGGCACCAAAATTGCTAAAGGCAAAGCACTGCTTTGTCATGAAACGCAAACTGAAGCAGTCAATCAGTTTATTAACTTTGATAATCATCCATTACATAAACAAGAACACTTTATTTTGCGGATGCAGGGGATACATGAAGTATTCATGGGAAAAACTGACCGCGTCTCTGAAGAGCTCTAACTCTTGCAATTTCCTCAGTAACTGATACCATATTGGTATCAGTTATGAAACTTACCAGATGTGAAGAACTAAGTATCCTGATCGCGGCAGAGCTTGCTGCACATGACAGACAACGCCTAACCCTGGTTGATATTGGCAAGTCCCATGGGGTATCCAATGCATATCTAAAAAAGCTTATTCGTGGGTTACGGAGTGCGGCAATTGTAGAGAGTAAAGAAGGAATTGGTGGAGGGTATGTGCTTGCAAAACCGGCAACGGATATTACCATCCTTCAAATTCTTCAAGCTGCAGGTTCAACCAATGACGTCATTCCTCCAGGAAAGGGAGTTCGTCAATGTCCGTTACAACCGGATTGTTTACCCGCACGGATCAAACAGCAAATTGAAAATACGTTTTTAACTTACTGTGAAAACGTCACCCTTGATCAACTTATCAAGAAAGGATGAATTATGAGTAAACAACCATCATTTACTGTCTCGCATCTGAGCGTTTCACTTCCATCGGGTAAAAATGTCATTACTGATATTTCCATGGTGTTTGAATCAAAAAAAACGTATGTGATTATGGGGCCGAACGGAAGCGGAAAATCTACACTTGCCAATGTTTTAATGGGGAATACGAAATATACGGTAAAAGGCAACCTATATTTTGGAAGCAAGAATATAACGAAAATGAAAACGTCAGATAGAGCAAAACTCGGTATTTTTCTTGCGTTTCAATCGCCAATTGCTATATCTGGTGTAAGTGTGACAAATCTTCTTCGCGCAGCATATCAGGAACTGCATCCTGATACCAAAAAAAGAGATATACACGTACATAATTCGGTTCTTGCAGCCAGGTGGAAATCTTCAGATATGTCGCTTTCTGAACTTTTAGAAACAATTAAAAAATATGCGCTCTTTCTTCATATTGATCCAATGTTATTAACACGAAGTATTCATGAAGGATTCTCAGGAGGAGAACGAAAAAAAATTGAAGTACTGCAAGCCTTAGTGTTGCAGCCAAAATTTGTAATATTCGATGAAATTGATACCGGACTGGATGTAGATGCATTAAAAATTGTGGCATCAGGAATTGAGTTGCTTCAAAAAAATGGTACGGGATGCATCATTATTACCCATTATCAGAGGCTGCTTTCCTACTTGCATCCAGATGTTGTTTCAGTTTTAAAGAACGGGATTATCTTTAAGTCTGGTGGAGCGGCAGTTGCAAAACAAATTGAAAAAAGTGGATATGGCAATACCTAAGAAATCATTTATTCCAGCTCCGTATGCGTTTGGATTTCATAAACCTGATGAGTATATATATAAATCAGGCAGGGGATTGTCAGAAGCTGTCATTCGCGAGATGAGTGCGCAAAAAGGAGAACCTGCGTGGATGTTAAATTTCCGTTTAAAAAGTTTTGGAATATACCAGAAAAAACAGATGCCATTCTGGGGACCGAGCCTTGCTGATATTCAATTTAAGAATTTATTTTATTATCTTCGTCCGGTTAAGTCACAGGCTGAAAGTTGGAATGAGCTACCTGATGCAATTCGTGATACCTATGACAAAATCGGAATTCCTGAAATGGAAAAAAAGTTTCTTTCCGGGGTTTCTGCTCAGTATGAATCAGAAGTAGTGTACAAAAGTATTGAAAAGACATTGCATGAAAAAGGAGTCATATTTACGGATATGGACACGGCGGTCAGGAAATATCCGGAACTCGTCAAGCAATATATGGGAAAACTTATTCTTCCTGGGGATAATAAATTTGCCGCGTTAAATAGCAGTGTGTGGTCGGGTGGGTCATTTATTTATGTGCCAAAGAATGTTTCGGTTGGCTTACCGCTTCAGGCATATTTTCGAATTAATGCCGCAAACATGGGGCAATTTGAGCGGACGCTCATCATTGCCGATGAGGGAAGTTTCGTTCATTACATTGAAGGATGTACTGCTCCAATTTATTCTACCGATTCACTTCACAGTGCCGTTGTTGAAATTTTTGTAAAAAAAGGTGCACGGGTCCGATATTCCACCGTGCAAAATTGGAGTACGAACGTGTTTAACTTAGTAACAAAACGGGCTCGAGTTGAAGAGGAAGGGATCATGGAATGGGTAGATGGAAATATCGGAAGCAAAGTAACGATGAAATATCCTGCCTGTTATCTTGTGGGAAAAAAAGCGCATGGAGAAGTCTTGTCAATTGCTTATGCAGGAAAGGGACAAATTCAGGATACGGGAGGAAAAATGCTGCATTTGGCACCTGAGACCACATCACGGATTATTTCAAAATCAATAAGTAGCGGAGGGGGACGGACATCATATCGGGGAATGGTCCATATTGCCCATAATGCAACTGGTTCAAGAAGTAATGTAGTCTGTGATGCATTAATTGTCGATGATGCATCAAGATCTGATACATATCCAAAAATGGATATTCATGAAACACAAAGCGTTATGGAGCATGAGGCGTCCGTATCGAGAATTTCTGACGACCAACTATTTTATTTAATAAGTCGTGGAATTTCTGTAAATCAGGCTGCATCAATGATAGTAAACGGATTTATCGAACCGATCGTGAAAGAACTTCCTTTAGAATATGCGGTGGAGCTTAATCGGTTAATGGATTTGGAAATGCAGGGGTCTGTTGGATAAACGCATATGATTGAAAAACACATTATTAAAATATTAAACGTTACTGATTCATCATTTACCTATATGATGGTAAAAAAAGAAGTAGTAAACATTGATATATCAATTGTTTCCGAACAGTCGTTTGATGCCAAGGTGAATATTGTAATGAATGCAGATGGGGGAACGGCTAATATTCGCTGTTTGGTTTTGCCAAAAAATGGTGCTGCCATTTCTCTTATGACCTATCAAACGCATGTGGGAGCACGAACAAAAAGTGATTTGTTAGTGAAAACATTTATTGGCGACACGAGCACATTTTTATTTCAGGGAAACGTCCACATCGGAAAGGATGCGAAAAAATCCGATGCCTACCAAAAAAATATTAATCTTTTGACAGGTTCTGGAGGAGTAATTACCACGTCCCCGATACTTGAAATATTAAATAACGATGTTCGGTGTACACACGGAGTGACAACGGGAACAATTCCTGAAGATACATTGTGGTATATGAAAACCCGCGGGATTTCTGAAACGCAAGCAAAAGCACTCTATGTTGAAGGATTTATTCATGATAGTATGTCTGTTGTTCAGGACAAATTCATAAAAGAAGTGATATATAATGAACCGTAGAAATATATGATGAATATCTCAACTACCAGAAAAGATTTTCCGATTTTGAAACGCCGCATCAATGGAAAACCCATCGTCTATCTTGATTCATCGGCAACGTCACTTAAACCACAATACGTTATTGATGCAATGACGAAATATTACACAACATATACCGCAAATGTTTTTCGTGGTATTTATACCATGTCAGAGGAAGCAACGGCAGCTTATGAAAATGCGAGAAAACGTATAGCCAAATTTATCAACGCACCGTCAGAAAAAGAAATTGTATTTACAAAAAATACGTCAGAGTCGTTGAATCTATTAGCCTATACGCTGCTTCCATCCCGTATCACCAAAGGAGATTCGGTTGTGACAACTATTATGGAACACCATTCCAATTTTGTTCCGTGGCAACAATTGGTCACCAAATACGGTGGAACGCTTAGGGTATGGAATATCCAAAAAGACGGAACATTGAATATTCATGATCTTAAAAAATTAGTTGATAGAAAAACAAAAATTGTTACGTTTACTGCTGTTTCGAATGTGTTGGGAACAATTACGCCAATTTCTGAAATTGTAAAAGCAGTGAAACGAATTAATCCAGACTGTTTGGTTATTGCAGATGCAGCTCAGGCGGTTCCACATATACCGGTTGATGTGGTGGCATGGGGAGCTGATGCAATAACGTTTTCAGGTCATAAAATGTTGGGGCCGAGCGGTATTGGTGTGTTATGGATGAAAGAAGCTTTGCTTGATATCCTTCCTCCATTTTTATACGGCGGCGATATGATTCGCGAAGTACATGTGAAAGATACGCTATTTAATGATCTTCCTCATAAATTTGAAGCAGGTACGCCATTTATTGAAGGAGCCATCGGTCTTGGTGCAGCAGTAGAATATTTACAAAAAATTGGTATGGATCAGGTCCGTCGTCATGAAAAGGAAATTACGTCGTATGCAATGAAACGTCTTTTAAGCATACCCGGAGTAACGATGTATGGACCAAAAAATCCGGAAATTCGTGGAGGAGTTATTGCATTTCGACTGGAAGGAGTCCATCCTCATGATGTTGCTCAGATTTTGGATGAAGATAATATCTGTATTCGTGTCGGCTATCATTGTGCCATGCCGCTTCATGAATTTTTAGGTGTAGGCGCAACCTGTCGGGCATCGTTTTATATCTATACGACAAAAGAAGACATTGATGCACTCGTTTTGGGCATTAAAAAAGTACAAAAAATGTTTAAATAAATATGGATATCTATCGAGAACTTATCCTAGATCACTATAAACACCCTCATAATTTTGGGCATCTTTCAAAACCTACAGCAACGCACACACTGTTTAATTCTGCGTGTGGAGATAAAATTACGATGGAAATACAGGTTGATAAAAAAGATATTGTCACGGATATTCAATTTTCAGGGGAGGGATGTGCTATAAGTCAAGCGTCGGCATCAATGTTAACGGATCTAGTAAAAGGAAAAACAAAAAAAGAGATTTTGAAGTTGACATCAGCTGATATTTTTTCTCTGTTAAATACCGAACTTTCCGTATCACGGGTGAAATGTGCAGTACTTCCTCTTGAAGTGCTTCAAAAAGCAGTGACAAGTACCGTATAATACGTATATGGAAACACATACACCCCAAACAGGACAAACCATTCGTTCTTATACAATCACAATTGATCGTGCACTTTGTATTGGAGCAGCAACCTGTGTAGCCCTTGCTCCGCGGGCATATGCCTTAGACAGTGAAGCAAAAGCGATACTTCTTCCAACAGCTGGAGAGGAAACAGATCAAGCCCTTCTTGATGCAGCAAAAGGATGTCCGGTCATGGCAATTACAATTAAAGACGCAACGGGAAAACAAATTTTTCCATAATATGAAAACAGATATTACATGGGCAATTGGTGGAGAAGCTGGATTTGGAATTATGTCTTCTGGTACGATGCTTGCAAAAACATTTTCAAGAGCAGGATATGGAGTCATCGCAAGCAACGAGTATCCTTCGTTAATCCGTGGAGGGCATAATTTTGTTTCTGTAAGGATTACAACCGCAACAGTTCATGCGCCAAAAAAATCTATACATATATTAATTGCATTGAATAAAGAAACGATAGATCTGCACAAAAGTGATTTAGATCTAAATGCATACGTTGTATATGATGAAAAAGATTATGCATGGAAACAGGAAGAGTTTAATCATCCTATTACGCTTATTTCCATTCCATTTTCGGAACTTTTGAAACAGAAAAACGGTGACGCAGTAATGCGAAACACTATTGCTCTTGGAGTAAGCATGTTTTTGCTTGGTAAAGACATCTCGTTATTAACCCACGTCATTCAAGATCAATTCAAAGGAAAGGGAGAAGCAATAGTTACTGAAAATATTGATATCGCAACTCTCGGTTACACCTACGTTAAAGATCATTTTGAAGCGTTACATGACCAGAATATTAGTGAAGGAATCATAAAAGAACCACAACTTGTGATGAATGCAAGTGAAGCAGTCGCACTCGGATCTCTCGCTGGAGGAATGAAGTTTGCTGCAATTTATCCGATGACTCCAATTAATGCCCTTATTCCATTATTTGCAGATCACGCAACAGAACTTGGGATTGTGTATAAACAACCGGAAGATGAGATAGCGGGCATAAATATGGCAATTGGCGCCTCGCTTGCCGGTGCAAGAAGCATGGTGGCAACATCAGGTGGTGGATTTGCTTTAATGGTGGAAGCAGTATCCATGGCGGGCGTCATGGAAGTTCCAGTAGTCATTGATCTTGGTATGCGGCCAGGACCAGCAACGGGTATGCCAACATGGACAGAACAAGGAGAGCTTCATATGGTATTACATGCAGGACATGGAGAATTTCCTCGCATTATTCTTGCTCCCGGTGATGTCGAAGAGTCATATACCCTAGCCAAAACTGCATTTGACCTTGCTGAACAGTTTCAAACTCCGATTTTTTTGTTAACTGATAAATATATCAATGAAACGTTATGGCAACTTCCTCGGGAAGTATTAAAAACTCAGACAAAAGGGGAGATACATGCGGATACGGACGCTCTACCATTTAAACGGTATGACCGATCGACACAAAGCGGCATTTCAAAACGAAGTTTTCCAGGACAAAAGGATCATGAATATATTGCAAATTCTTACGAGCATGATGAGTATGGCTATACAACGGAAGAATCAGGCATGAGAAAAACAATGGTTGAAAAACGGTTATACAAAATGAAAGCCATTCAGGCAATTATTCCTCCGCCAACCGTGTATGGAGAAGAAAACGCGGATATAACGTTCGTAGCATTTGGATCGTTAAAAGGAGTTGTACTTGATGCAATGCAAACAGTGAAAGAAACTGGGATAAAAGTAAAACTTATTCATTTCTCTTGGGTATACCCAATGGTTGAAGAAACAATAAAACAACTCTTGGAAAAAGAAAAACGTCTCATTTCGATTGAACAAAATGCCACCGGACAATTGGCCTCACTCATTCGTGAAGCAACAGGAGTGACAATTGCCGAGAAGTGGTTGAAATATGATGGAAGACAATGGACAACAGAAGAAATTATTGAACGCGCGAAAGGAATGAAATGAAGGAAGATCAATTTTTAACTGCAACGAAACCAACCTGGTGTCCAGGGTGTGGAAACTTTGGTATTTGGATGGCGCTCAAAAATGCGTTAACCAAACTGGCCATCCCTCGGGAAAATATTGTTATTGTCTATGGAGTTGGCTGTCATGGAAATATGCGTGATTGGATGAATGTATACGGGGTTGAAGGCCTGCATGGAAGAGCATTACCGGTAGCGCAAGGCATTAAGCTTGCTAATCCAAACTTAACGGTTATCGCAATTACAGGGGATGGTGACTGCCTCGGTGAAGGCGGCAATCATTTTATTCATGCAGCTAAGCGGAATCCGAATATTACCGTCCTTGTCCACAACAATGAGGTATATGGGTTGACCACCGGTCAGGCCTCTCCAACAGCGCAAATTGGGATGGTGACGAAATCAACACCAACGGGTGTTGTTGACCCACCATTTACCCCATCGTCACTGGGTATTTTTGCAGGCGCTACGTTTGCAGCGAGGGGATTTACGGGAGATATTCCGTTTCTTGCAGAACTTATCAGAGCGGCAATAATACACAAGGGCTTTTCTGTTGTTGATATGCTTCAACCATGCGTAACGTTTGATAAAATTCATACCTATCAGTGGTATCGGGAACGAATACAAAAAGTGAACATTTCTGAGGAAAGTTTGGGCGATAAGAAGCAATCAATTGAACTTGCCAGTACGTTTGGTGAAAAAATCCCCATTGGTGTCCTTCATAAACGGGTTGAAAATACGAGTGAAGATCGGGAAATTGTGCTTAAAAATGGCCCTCTGAGTTTACTGCCCACTGTCTCGGTCGATACGCTTGAACTGTTAAGTCAATTTCAATAGGTTGACAGGGATCTTAGCAGTTGATATACTTGACTGCTAATAGAGTGATGCATATGGCAGATTTATTTCAATCAAAAGAACACCTTCTTCCCGTTGTACCAATCCGGGACGGCATAGTATTTCCTAGTACTGAAATGATTTTAACCTTTGGCCGGCAGCGGTCAGTTGCCTCAATTGAAGCGGCGCAAAATACGGGGAAGAAAGTCATTTTTGTCATGCAGCGAAATCAGAACATCAATGACCCGGTTCCTTCAGATCTTTACCAAATTGGGGTGGTCGGGGAGATCGTTCAGATGATGAAAAATGAAGGTGAGATTAATGCATTAGTTCGAGGTATCGCGAAAGTTGAGATTACATCTTATGAAGCCGTCGAACCGTTTTTTGTAGCACGGGCATACGAGACAACTGACACTATTGAAGAGGATGAAGAAACCAAAGCATTATCAAATCATCTTGCAAGTCAGTTAAAACTGGCAGTGAAATTGGGAAAGACCATTGACTTTTTGACGTTTATGAATATTATGTCAGGAACATCGCCATTGACGCTTTCCTATCAGATTGCTAGTATTTTGGACTTAAAACCAAGCCAACGGCAAGAGCTTCTTGAGATTTCCTCAATTAAAGAACGGTTTTCGAAAGAAACATATTATATTGCTAAAGAAGTGAAAGTATCGGAGCTTGAACAGAATATTGCCAACAAAACCCAAGAAAAATTTGACAAGAATATTAAAGAACAAGTACTTCGAGAACGGATTAAGACTATTGAAAAAGAACTTGGAGATACGGATGAAAATAAAGATATGAAAGAGCTGGCTGACAAAATTAAAAAAGCAGGCATGCCAGAAGACGTTCGAAAGAAAGCGGAAAAAGAATTGTCCCGTCTTGCACAAATGTCTCAATATAATCCGGAAACATCCTATGTTCGAACGTATCTTGATACACTAGTTGAATTACCATGGGATGTTGCAAGCCCTAATAACGTCAATATTACTGATGCAGCCGCAGTTTTAAATGAAGATCATTATGGACTCGATAAGATTAAAGAGCGAATCTTGGAGTATTTGGCTGTCTTAAAACTGCGCAATATCGAAAATCCAGAAGAGATCGTAGAAAAGAAATCAGTAAACAAAGAATCGAAACACAAAGGAAAATCTTCTCCAACGATTCTTTGTTTTGTTGGTCCTCCAGGTGTTGGAAAGACCTCAATTGGAAAATCAATTGCAAGATCCTTGGGGAGAAAATTTGTCAAAATGTCTCTTGGAGGAATTCGTGATGAGGCAGAAATTCGTGGACACCGAAGAACCTATGTAGGGGCTTTACCAGGACGTATCATTCAAGGAATCAAACAGGCTGGAACGAAAAACCCCGTGTTTATGCTTGATGAAATTGATAAAGTCGGAGCAGATTTTCGGGGCGATCCATCAAGCGCTCTCCTGGAAGCATTGGATCCGGAACAAAACTACGCATTTTCCGATCATTATCTTGATGTGTCGTTTGATTTATCAGACGTTTTCTTTATTACGACCTGTAACGTTCTTGATACTATTCCACCAGCACTTCGTGATCGGTTGGAAATCATCCATTTTGCGGGATACACGGAAGTAGAGAAGTTTCATATTGTGAAGGACTTTTTACTTGAGAAGCAACGACAAATCAATGGGATTCCAGAAAAATTAGTGGAATTAACGGATGATGCAATCCTCGATGTTATACGAAAATATACGCGGGAAGCAGGAGTTCGCAGTCTAGAGCGACAGGTTGCGACATTATATCGAAAAATTGCAAGAAAAATTGCAGATGTGGACTTATCCAAGCGAAAACATGTAATTATAACTGCAAATGAATTATCAGACTATTTAGGTCCATGGAAGGTAAGTTCCATGCTTGCAGAAACAAAAGATGAAGTTGGAATGGCAACAGGTATGGCATGGACAGAAGCAGGTGGGGAAATTTTATTTATTGAAGTTGCTCTCATGCCTGGTCGGGGAGGACTGATTCTTACGGGGCAACTTGGCGATGTTATGAAAGAATCAGCAACTGCTGCCATGTCCTATGTGAGAAGCAGATATAAGACATTTGGGTTACTAGAAAAGTTTTTCCAGAAAGTAGATGTGCACGTTCATGTTCCGGAAGGCGCAGTACCGAAAGATGGACCATCAGCTGGTGCTGCGATTGCAACAGCCATTGTATCTGCTTTTACGAAGATTCCAGCAAGACGGGCAGTGTCAATGACAGGAGAAATTACACTTCGTGGACGGGTCATGGAGATTGGTGGAGTAAAAGAAAAAGTGATTGCTGCACATAGAGCTGGTATTCGAACCGTTATTTTACCAAAGAACAACAAAAAAGATTTAGAAGATATTCCACCAGAAGTCACAAAAGATTTAACGTTCCATTTTGTTGACCATATGGATGAAGTCTTGGGATTTGCCTTAAAGAAAAAGATTTTGAAGAAATAATTTCACTTCATGAAGTCGTAGATCACCTTTGAAGTTTTGGCCATTAATGCTATTGCTTCCTTTTCATCAGTAATATCGCTGGTCATAATACCGACATAATATTTTGTTGTTGGTCCGACAACAATGCCAACATCATGCATAACACCAATTTCTGTACCTATTTTATGGTATACAACAACGTCTTTTGGCAGCAGTCCTGGAAGTCTATCTTCAAATTCTCCATCTTTGAAGAAAGTGAGCATCTCTTTTGTGTAGGCGACATTTGCAACGTTTCCCTCATATATTTTTTTCATAATTGCAGCTATATCCGTATTTGATGTTTTATTGTTAATCATATCTGTTTGTGTCATGCCCCAAGTATCAAGAAGTGATTGGATTTTGTCCATACCCACAATTTGATTTGCAATAATATATGCCGCAGTATTGTCGCTCTGTTGCATCATTAATTTCGCAAGAGTTTTAATGGAATAAGTAGTTCCTGGTCCGTCATAGCGCATTGAACCTGTGCCATAATCTTGGATATCGTCTTGTTGAAGTGTAATGACTTTATCAAGATTAATATCCCCTGATTGTACTTTTGTATACAATGCTGCAAGAATAGGAATTTTATTGACAGATGCACCAGTAAATATTTCTTCCTCATTGATACCCATTTTGAAATCGGAAGCGGTATCAACAACAAGAATAGAATAATTTTTCCAGGTCAAACCGACGGTTTCTTTAATCAATTGTTTGAGATCGTCAGGATTTCTCTTTTTTGAAAATACGGAAAGAATTGTTTTAGATGTCGCGGATGCTGTTGGTTCTTCTGCAAGCGGCGAGATACTTTTTTGTTTAGGAAAAAGTCGCATGAATACCAGAAATGTGCCAGCTATAACGAGAACAAAAAAAATTAATTTTAAAAAAAAGGATTGAGCTGTTTGTCTTCGTCCTGCCCTATTCATATATGGGAAATTGTAGCATAAGTGTTGTGGGAAAAACTGAAGTACCCCCAGCCGGATTCGGACCGGCGATCTACGCCTTGAGAAGGCGTCGTCCTAGACCGCTAGACGATGGGGGCAAAGCACGTTTCATTGTATCAATAAGCACTTGACATCACAAGAAGAGTTGAGTAAACTTTACCCTTGTGTCCGACATGCAAGACACAAAATTTATTGCTTCCCAAGCCAAACGTTTATAAATGACTGAAGGAAGTTTTTTTGAAGGTGAGCGTATATGGATAGACAATTATTGACCAAAGAAGGATTAGATGAATTGAAAAAGGAATATGACGAATTGGTGAACACTAAACGTCCTATTGCTGTAGTTCGGCTTTCTGATGCTCGTGATAATGGAGATTTATCTGAAAATAGTGAATACGCTGATGCAAAACAAGATCTTTCTTTCATTGATGGAAGAATTTCAGAACTTGAAGAAATTTTACACGGAGCAAAAGTGATTTCCAATCATGGAAAATCACATATTGATGTAGGATCGAAAGTGACACTCCATGTCAATGGCAAAAAGGATATATTTCATTTAGTGGGAGAATGGGAAGCGGATCCAATGAATAAAAAGATCTCACATTCTTCACCACTTGGAAAAGCATTGATGGGGAAGAAAGCCGGAGATACTGCAGAAGTAGAAGCCCCAGCAGGAAAAGTTCTCTACAAAATTCTTTCAATTGAATAACAACGAGCTGAGCATATTTTTGTGATAGAATAAAGCATATATGCCAACACTTGACGAACTTCGAAAATCCCGACTCGAAAAGCTCAAAAAGTTATCTGATCGTGGTGTGACAGCCTATCCACCGGAAACAGGGGAAAAGATCGCTGTAGTTGAGGCCCGAAAAAAGGATGGAAACACAGTAACCATTGCCGGTCGAATAATGGCAATTCGCGGTCATGGCAAAATTTTCTTTTTAGATCTTCGTGATACGACAGATCGTATGCAGGTGGTTTGCAAGGCTGACGTTATGGAAGCCTCATCTTTTTCACTTATTGAATTATTTGATATGGGCGATTTTATCGCAGTGACTGGGGAAGTGGGAAAAACGCAGGCTGGCGAAGTGTCAGTCTTCGGAAAAACAGCACGACTATTGTCAAAATCATTACGACCACTACCGAATGAATGGAGTGGACTTACCGATGTTGAAGATCGATATCGTCAACGGTATGTTGACCTTGTTATGAACAAAGACGTAAAAAAAGTCTTTGAAACCCGGGCAAAAGTCATTACCTTTTTACGAAATTTTTTGAATAAAGATGGATTTATGGAAGTGGAAACTCCCGTATTGCAACCATTGTATGGCGGTGCATCCGCAAAGCCATTTGTGACGCACCACAATGCCCTTGATTGCGATTTATATCTGCGTATCGCAGTAGAGCTGTATTTAAAACGATTAATTGTCGGTGGATTCGAAAAGGTGTATGAAATTGGGAAAGATTTTCGGAATGAAGGCATGAGTAGACAACATAATCCAGAATTCACAATGCTTGAATTTTATTGGGCGTATGCAACCTATGAAGACTTAATGAATTATACGGAAAAAATGATAAGCAGCCTCATAAAAGAAATAAAAGGAACAACAAAAATTTCATATCAAGGAACGGAATTAGATTTTGCACCTCCCTGGCCGAGAATTTCCTATCGTGATGCTGTTTTGGAGCATACGGGAATTGATATCCAAATAGCGGATGATGAAAAAAAGCTACTTGCTGCGATTAAAGAAAAAAATATTAAATTGGATACAAATGATGCAATTGGATACGGGGCGCTATTGGATGCAATGTACAAAGTAGCAGTACGACCAAAATTAATTGGCCCATTATACTTGACAAAGCGACCAACAGCGTTTGTTACACTTGCCAAACGGCTTCCTGAAGATCCACGGTTTACAGCGTCATTTCAGCTTCTTGTAATGGGTGAAGAATTACTTAATGCCTACAATGAATTAAATGACCCGCAAGATCAGGCAGCGCGATGGAGAGAATCAGAGGAATTAGGGAAACGCGGGCAGGAAGAATTTGAATCATTTGATGCGGATTATATTCGCGCCCTCGAATACGGTATGCCACCAACTGCAGGATGGGGAATGGGAATTGATCGATTGCTCACCATTTTAGAAGATCAAAAATCAATCAAAGACGTTATTCTTTTTCCAACCCTTCGACCGGAGCAACAATGAAAACGCTTCTTGTTGCGACGACAAATCCTGGGAAACTTGCAGAACTTCAAGAATTTTTATCAGATCTTCCGTTAATCCTGGTAAGTTTGAAAGACGTGGGCATAACTATAAACGTTGAAGAAACGGGAAAAACATTTGAAGAAAATGCAATTTTAAAAGCTATGTATTATGCAAAATTATCCGGTCTTCCAACAATTGCCGATGATGGTGGATTTGAGATTGATGCATTAAATGGTGAACCAGGAGTGAAATCGCACAGATGGATTCATGAGGATGCTGAAGATGAAGATGAGGAATTGATTCAATATGCGCTGTTTCGGTTAAAAGATATTCCGCTTGATAAGCGTGGTGCACAACTGCATCTTGTGTTAGCATTTGCAACTCCTGAAGGAAAAACCTGGACAAGCGAAGCAAGCGTGCGTGGTATTGTTCCACTGAAAGCTGCTTCATATAGAAGAAAAGGGTTTCCATATCGGTCACTGTTATATCTTCCGGAACTTTCAAAATTTTATAACCATGATGAATTGACCCAAGAAGAGAACAAAACGTATAATCATAGAAGAAAGGCTGTTGAAGAACTCAAGCCTATTATTCAAAAAATCCTATGTTAGATATTAACTTCATAAAAGAAAATCTTGAAAAATGTAAAGCAGCTGCAATAAACAAAAATAGAGTGGTTGAATGGGATAAACTCCTTGCCATCGATGAAACATGGCGTCGGTTAACAAAGTCTGTAGATGATCTTCGAGCAAAAAGAAATGAAATTGCTAAAAAACAAACAGAAGAAGCGAAAGTTGAAGGGAGACAATTGAAAGAATCACTCAAAGGACTGGAAGAAGAACAACGATCAGTGGAAGCAGAATTGCAGACAATACTCATGACAGTTCCAAATGTTCCTGATACAAGTGTTCCGATTGGAAAAGATAGTTCAGGAAACGTGGAAGTGCGACGATGGGGAAAAGAACCAGTTTTTGATTTCGGTATTAAAGATCATATAGAACTTGCAAAAAAACTGGACCTTATGGATTTTGAACGTGGAGCAAAAGTTGGAGGATTCCGTGCATACTTTTTGAAAAATGAAGCAGTGCTTCTAGAATTTGGTATTTTACAATATGCGCTTCGAAAACTTGTTTCCAAAGGATATACCCCACTTATGGCGCCATCACTTGTTAAGGAATTTACGTTATTTGGTAACGGACAGTTTCCTTGGGGACGTGATGAAGTGTATCATCTGGAAAAAGATGATTTGTATCTTGCGGGGACTGCTGAAGTTCCGGTGACATCATACTATAGTGATGAAATTCTTTCGGAGATGGATTTACCTAAAAAATTCGTAGCATTTTCCCCATGTTTTAGACGGGAAGCAGGGAGTTACGGTAAAGATACAAAAGGGGCTTATCGGTTGCACCAATTTAACAAGATTGAACAATTAATTATATCAACAAATGAGATGAGTAATTCTCTTACTCTACTTGAGGAATTATTGCATAACTCTGAAGAAATCCTTCAGGATTTAAAACTACCGTATCGAGTTATGTCTATGTGTACCGGTGACATGGGGGAACCGCAGGTGAAAAAATATGATATTGAAACGTGGATGCCATCACGAGGTGCATATGGAGAAACAATGTCCGATTCGTTAATGGGTGATTTCCAGGCTCGACGTGTGAAACTTCGGTATCGGACAAAAGATGGAAAAACACAGTATTGTCATACATTAAATAATACCGCTGTTGCATCACCACGCATTTTAATTCCGTTACTTGAAAATTATCAACAAAAAGATGGATCAATTCGTGTTCCCGATGTGCTCGTTCCGTTTGTTGGAAAAGAAGTGATTTCTCGATGAAAAATTGGCTTTCGTATCTTATCCCTCAAAAAATTGCAGAGTATAGGACGCCCTTTAATGCATATATTCGTATCAACTCCGAATCAGATAAGATGAAACTGCTTGTGAATGGGTCACCGCAGTCTGGTCCATATATTGACACACTTTGGAAAGCAGCGATTGGAGCATTTGGAATTTCTTTTCGAAAAGACGTGAAGACAATCCTTATTCTTGGAACGGCCGGAGGTACGGTTATTTGGAAATTGCATACATTGTTTCCAAAAGCGTTGGTAACAGGAGTTGAAATTGATCACGTGATGATTGATATTGGCAAAAAATATTTTTCGCTTGCCTCGATACAACAGTTGAAACTCATTGAAGCTGATGCGCAAATCTTTGTTCAAAGTGAAGTTAAGAAAAAACACACATATGATCTTGTGATCGTTGATATGTCTTTTGGTCGGGTTATTCCTGATTTTGTAACAACACCGGTATTTATCCATAAGATAAAACAATTGTTGAGGCCAACAGGGGCAACGGTTATCAATTACTTACGAGAACTTGAATATCAATCACTATCAGATGTATTTAAAAATCGTTTACAAAAAGAATTTTTAACGGTCAAAGAGCACGGTATCTACAGGAACAGATTTTTCTTCGGTTCCATAGTATAATGAGGCAATGTTAAACTTCCTTGGAAAACTACTAGACAGTAACGAAAAGGAGATAAAACGACTTCGATTACTCGTGGAATCTGTTAATGCATTAGATGGTGAAATGCGGAAATTGAAAACTGCTGATTTCGCAAAAAAAACAGCAGAACTCAAAGCAAAACTGACATCTGGAAGTACACTGGACGATATTTTACCGTATGCGTTTGCTTTGGTTCGGGAAGCTGCGAGTCGGACAATTGGGGAACGACACTACGATGTGCAGCTTATCGCTTCTGCGGCACTTCACTTCGGAAAAGTCGCAGAGCAGAAAACAGGAGAAGGAAAAACCTTATCTGCAATTCCTGCGTTGTATACAAATGCACTTACTGGTCGGGGAGCACATCTTGTTACAGTGAATGATTATCTTGCCAGGCGTGACGCCGGATGGATGGGGCCAATTTATCATGTGTTAGGAATGAGCGTTTCTGCAATTATTTCCGAACAATCATTCCTGTATGATCCGGAATATGAAGATACGAATGCGAGCGATTGGAGATTGAAGCACCTTCGTCCGATTTCAAGAAAAGAAGCATACGCTGCTGATGTAACGTATGGAATAAACAGCGAATTCGGTTTTGATTATCTTCGGGATAATATGGTTTCTGATCCGTCACAGCTTTCCCAACGCGGGTTCCACTACGCTGTCGTTGACGAAGTTGACTCAGTGTTAATTGACGAAGCGCGTACACCACACATCATTTCCGCTCCTGATTCTGAGGCAACACAAAAATATTATGAATACGCAAAGCTTGTTGATAAATTGCAGGCGACGACAGATTTCGTCATCGATGAAAAAATGCGGACAGCACATCTTACCGATCACGGTATTATGAAAGTTGAAAAAATGATGGGGCTTGGGAATATTTATGAAGAAGATTTTGAGAGTGTCCATCATTTGGAAGCAGCATTGAAAGCTCGTACCCTTTTTCACAATGATAAAGAATATATTGTGAAAGACGGACAAGTGGTCATCGTTGATGAATTCACCGGCCGACTTCTTGTAGGGCGTCGTTTTAGTGAAGGAATCCATCAGGCAATTGAAGCAAAAGAAGGCGTCGCGATTCAACAGGAAAGTAAAACACTCGCGACGGTGTCATTGCAAAATTATTTCCGTATGTATGAAAAATTGTCTGGAATGACGGGAACAGCAGCGACAGAAAGTGAAGAATTCCGAAAAATTTATAATCTTGATGTTGTTGTTATTCCAACCCATTTGCCAATGGCAAGAAAGGATTTTCCGGACAGCGTATACAAAACAACACGAGCAAAATACATAGCTGTCGCAAACGATATCATCGAATGTTACAAACGCGGCCAGCCGGTTCTCGTTGGTACAACATCCATTGATAAAAATGAAATTATTGGTGAACTGTTGAAACACAAAGGAATTCCACATCAACTCCTCAATGCAAAAAATCATTTAAAAGAAGCGCTTATCATTGCGGAAGCTGGAAAAAAAGGTGCAATCACAGTTGCAACAAATATGGCAGGGCGCGGAGTCGATATTATTTTGGGTGGTTCAAAACCAGAAGAAGTATTGTTTGATGACAAAAAAGCATATGAAAAAGCAGTAACGGAATGGAAAAAAACGCATGAAGAAGTGAAAGGTTTAGGCGGGTTGCATGTTATTGGAACTGAGCGACATGAGAGCAGACGTATTGATAATCAACTCCGTGGCCGTGCAGGTCGGCAAGGAGATCCAGGAACAAGCCGGTTTTATGTTTCTTTGGAAGACGACATTATGCGGTTGTTTGGCGGCGATCAGGTTGCAAAATTGATGACAGTATTCAAACTCCCTGAAGATGTTCCACTTGAACATCCGATGGTTTCTCGTTCAATAGAACAAGCGCAAACAAAAGTAGAAGGATTTCATTTTGATAGTCGGAAACACCTTGTTGAATATGATGATGTGCTAAATAAACACAGGGAGATTGTCTACCGATTTAGACGGCGGGTTTTACAGGAAGAAAACCAAAAGGAAAAAATTTTGGAAAATATCCGTGAAGAACTCGGAATAATGGTCGGAGTGAATATCGATGGTGGAACTATTGCATACGAAAAAATTGTGCAGGAATTTACTACGATCATTCCATTTGATGAAAATTCAATGAAGCAGTTAATTGCTCAACTGGGAACGATGCATACGCAGGAGGCTATCGTTGATTTTCTTCACAAAATCAGCGTTGATATGTATGACGTACGAGAAAAGCAGGTAACACCTGATGTGATGCGGCAAGTAGAACGGTGGGTAAGTTTGTCAGTTATTGATAATTTATGGATGGATCATCTTGAGGCAATTGAAGACCTGCGAGAGGGTATTGGACTTCGAGGATATGGACAACGAGATCCACTTGTTGAATACAAAAATGAGGCATTCTCTATGTTTGAGCAGTTAATGTCTGCAATAGATAGTGATATAGTTCATCGAATTTTTAAAGTGCAGGTACAACTTCCTCCTGGAGTAGGTAAAACAAATACTGCACCGGAAAATATATTACAACAGGAAACAAAATTAACAAAAGAGGCCAAACGCGCGCGTACCAATGAAGAAACAATTCAGAAAACTGTTACGAATCAAAAGAAAGCATTAGGCCGGAATGATCCATGTTGGTGTGGATCTGGAAAAAAGTGGAAGAAATGTCATTATCCCAAGTTAGGATAAACAAATAAGAAGTAAAAATTTGTTGTTGGAGAGGGGTAAAGAATATGGAAAAAAAGAGGAAACAAATTTTTTTCAATACTATTCTTTGGGGATTTTTTCTTTGGCTTTTTGGTTATATTTTGGGCTTTGTATTTTTCCCCATAGCGCCAAAAGAAGCAATTGGATGGTTTATTTTACCCTTCGGATTAGGAGTAACTCTGTGGGTGCTTTTAAAGAAAATTAAAAGAGATACATTCTCCTGTTATATTGGCCTTGGCGTTATTTGGACAATTATTGCGGTTATTTTTGATTATATTTTTCTTGTGCAGTTATTGAACGCAACCGACTATTATAAATTTGATGTTTATTGCTATTATTTTTTAACCCTCACGTTGCCAATGATAGTTGGGTGGTTTAAGCTTCATGCTACGAAGAAATGAATGAATTTTTTGGGATCAGATGATTTCGGGTTAAACATATAAGGATATACTTTATTTGTGTATCAGAAAATACTCGGTAAGCATTCAGAGATTTTTCAGGAAAATACAATATAATAAAAATATGGAACTATTGAAGGCAATAGAAGTTCAGCATTTGACAAAAAAATTTAAGGATTTTGTAGCGGTTGATGATATTAGTTTTGCAGTTGATAGGGGAGAAATATTTGCTTTTCTGGGACCAAATGGGGCTGGAAAAACAACGACAATTAAAATGTTGACAACGCTGCTTCAGCCGACTTCTGGCACGATTCTTGTAAATGGATTTAATCCAATGATCGATAAAGATGACGTACGAAAATCGTTCGGTATTGTATTTCAAGATGCAAGTTTAGATGATGAATTGACAGCATACGAGAACTTGGAATTTCATGGAATTTTGTATGATGTTCCTCCCGATATTCGGAAAACGAGAAGTAAAGAACTTTTGGACATTGTCGAACTGTGGGATAAACGAAATGATATTGTGAAAACATTTTCTGGTGGAATGAAACGACGGCTTGAAATAGCGCGAGGTCTCTTACATCATCCTAAAATATTTTTTCTCGATGAACCAAGTCTTGGTCTTGATCCACAAACAAGAAAACACATGTGGGATTATATTTTACTTCTGAATAAAAAAGAGAATATAACTATATTTTTGACGACCCATTATATTGAAGAAGCAGAAAAAATAGCCGGTCGTGTTGCAGTCATTGATCATGGAAAAATCGTTGCACTTGGTAGCCCAACGGAACTTAAAAAACAAACCGATAAAACCACACTCGAAGAAGCATTTTTGGAACTAACTGGCCATGAAATACGGGAAGAAGAGCTTGGAAAAGGAGATCAAATGCGGGAGAGAATTCGAATGCACAGGAGAGGACGATGAAAGCAATATACATATTATGGCTCCGTCAATTAAAGCGATTCACGCGATCTAAATCGCGGATCATTGGATCTGCAGTTCAACCATTGATGTTTCTTTTTGCTTTGGGTTTTGGTTTTGGTCCGGTATTTCAAAAAGCGGGACAAGGGAATTATATACAATTTTTAGCTTCGGGTATTATTGCAATGAGTGTGCTATTTACTTCCGTATTTTCTGGAATGGAAATTATTTGGGATAGACAGTTTGGATTTTTAAAGGAAACGTTAGTTGCACCTGTATCAAGGTTTGACATTATGGTTGGACGGACACTTGGTGGAGCAACAGTTGCAGTTGTTCAAGGGTTGATTGTTCTGTGTGTTTCATTCATTGCAGGATTTCGGCCGGTAAGTCTCATGGGTGTCATTATTGGTATCGTGATTATGATGCTTACTGCAATTTTGCTAACCGCTGCAGGTACCGCTTTGGGATCAAAACTGGAAGATCCACATGGATTTCAGATGATCATGAATTTTCTTATTCAACCATTATTTTTCTTATCCGGTGCCCTCTTTCCACTTGCTGGATTGCCTAAAGCATTAAGTACGGTGACTGCTATCAACCCGTTAACATATGCAGTTGATGGGATGCGTGGAGCATTTACTGGTGTATCTCATTTTGGTTTACCGATGGATATTGGAGTACTTATCGTTATGAATATACTATTTCTAGCTCTTGGGGCGTATCTCTTTTCAAAGATCGAGATATAAAAAGAAAAGAAATTATTCGTATCGGATTGCTTCCATTGGTGATAAATCTGCAGCTTTTTTTGCAGGAGCTACACCGAAAATAATTCCGACTGCTGATGAAACGCCGATCGCAATTGCAATTGTTGGCGCATCAATATAGGCAGGAAACAAGGTTTGTAAAAATAATATAACAATCCAGGAAAAGAGAAGTCCTGTCAGCCCCCCAAGTCCTGATAAAAGGACTGCCTCTGCCATAAACTGATAGAGAATGTCTTTTTTTGTGGCACCAATCGCTCGCCGAATACCAATTTCTCGAATACGTTCAACAACGGACATATACATAATATTCATGATGCCGACACCACCCACAATTAAGGAAATAGCTGCAATTGCAATAAGAACCGTATTTAAGACGCCAAATATTGAATTAATGGTTTTTATAAGTTCTGTTTGTTCAATAACGGAAAATTCATCTGTTTTATACCGTTTACTCATTACAGTGGTTGCTTCCTTTTTTACTGGTGTAATAAATGAAGAATCACGAACTTTAAGGTAAATACTGGCGTATTTTTTAGTTGGATTGAATGATAACGAGGCTGTCACTGGCATATATATGGCGTCGTCGATACTCGGTCCACCAAAAGAACCACCACCTTTTGCTTCAAACACTCCCACAACTTTATATGCGCTCCCGTTGATCGTTGCATTTTTACCAATCGCACTTGATGCAGCACCAAATAGTTTTTCTGCGGCTTTTGGTCCGAGAACAATTTTTTTGGCGCCTTTTGCAACATCACTTTTTGTATATAATGTGCCGTATTGAATTTTAATAGTGAGCGTCGAAAAAATTTCTTCAGACGACGTTGTCACTTGATATGTTTTAGTAGTCACTGGTCCTTCCACTTTCATGTATTTTTCATACACGGGAATGGTATTGGCTATTCCTGGTATTCGTTTCAATGATGAGACATCTTTATCATCAAATAACTGTGTCGTCGGTGGTCCGCCGCTAAATCCACCACTGAGACTTCCTGGAATGACATACAAGTTGTTAGTGCCAAATGTGTCAAATTGACCTTGAATATATGCTTTGAGTCCCAGTCCTAATGCAATAAGAAGAACAACGGATGAAACGCCGATGGTAATACCAAGCGACGTTAAAAAAGTCTTCATTTTATTCCGATTAAAGTCTTCGAACGCTGCTTTAATGATGAAAAGGATATAGTTCATACAGTGTAATCTGATTTGGTATAAAGTTTTCCATCCCGAATGTATAATTTTCGTTTACAGCGATTTGCAACGTCCGGCTCATGGGTAATGATGACCACAGTAACTCCATCTTCTTTATTGAGTTTTTCAAGAAGATCAAGAATGGCGTTTCCTGTTTTTGTATCAAGATTTCCTGTTGGTTCATCGGCAAGGACAAGTTTTGGGTTCATAATGAGTGCTCTCGCGATAGCAACGCGCTGTTGTTGTCCACCGGAAATTTTATTTGGAAATGAGCGCTCTTTTCCAAGAAGTCCAAATTTTGCGATAAGTTCCATGGCGCGTGTCTTTGGATCAAAGGTAAGTTTGTGTCGGGTATAGATTGTTGGGAGTAAAATATTTTCTAGAATCGTGAGTTTATTGATTAGGTTGAATTGTTGAAAGACAAACCCTATGGTTTCATTTCTGGCAAGTGAGAGTTCGTTGTCGGTATATTTAGATACATCTTTACCATTAATTTTTACCGTTCCTTCGGTTGGATTATCCAGAAGTCCGATAATATGCATCACCGTTGACTTACCTGAACCAGAAGGTCCGAGAATAGCGAGAAGTTCTTTTTCTTTAATCTCAAATGAAACATCGCGAAGTGCAAAAAATGATTCGCCAGAAAGTTTATATTCTTTCGAGACGTGAGACAGATTAATCATAGAGGATATCGCCTTCAGCTAAGCCGCTTGTGATTTCGACATAGTCGTCGCCTTCCAATCCGATGACGACGAATGTTTTTTCTTTATTGTTCCCAACTTTTCGTGTCACATATTGCTTGCCGTTTTCAGTTTTGAGAAATGAAAGGGGAATAGCAAGAACATCTTGTTTTTCTTGAACAACAAAAGCAGCGTCTGCAGTCATACCAAGACGATAATTTGAATCAAGGGGAAAATTCAGTTTTACTTCATACACAGTGGAACTCTCGCCTGCTTTCGGCGCGAAAGCAATGGAAGTTATTGTTCCAGGTACAGTAACATCTGGATACGCATCAAAGATAATTTGTGCCGACATACTTGATGTTAATTTGCTCACTTCTGTTTGATCAGGAAGAACGGAAAGATACATGGTGGTTGGGTTTACGACGTCAAAATCTGCTTGCGCTGGTGTAATGTTAACTCCCGCAATGGGGGTTCCGACTCTCGTGATAACACCGTCAATTGGTGAGGTAAGTGTGGCGTATTTAAGTGCAATATTTTTAAGTTCCACATCAAGAACACTGCTGTTTAAATCAAATTGCGCTTTTTGAAATGCACGGTCTATTTCACTTCGTTGGTTTACTGATAAGCCATAATAATTTTGTGCTGGTGCCTGATATTCATCCTTTGTTTGTTCAAAGTCCCAGCGGGTTTTGTCATATGCGTAGAGATATTTTTGTAATGTTTTTTGCAATTCCTGTTGATCAAGCCCGGCGATAGCTTGATATTTTTTGACGAAGTCTCCCTCTTTGACGCTAACCCATGCAAGAAGTCCTGAGCTTTGAAATCGCAATGTTGCCAGTTCCTCGGCTTCAATTGTTCCCGCAATAGACAACGTTTCTTTGACTGTTTGTCGAGCAACCGTGTAGGTCGTTGTTTTGGAAGCTTTAATTTTGTTTGTCTGTATTATGGAATTACCAACAAGCGCTCCGATAAGAATAACCGCGGTAATAATCCAAACTATTTTGTTTTTTAATAGTCGTTTCATAATGTTTAAAGTGAATTAGAAAAAATAAGTATACACTATTTTAAATACGGTTGACAAACCCTATACTCATCAGGTACAACTAATAAACTATGAAAAAACAAATTCTTAAACGTAAAAAATTGTTCTCTTTTCTTGTCCCACTTCTCATCATAGCACTTCTGATCGGGGTTGCCGTGGTGAAACGGGGGAGAGATAAGATGGTAGAACTTAAAACAAAAACAATTCCTGATATCGTTGTTAAACTTGCCGGATCCGGTACAACGGTGAAAGAGGTGACAAATTTGAAGCAGGAAAGCGGTGTGTATTCATTTGATTTAAATCTGGATTTGTCCGGTCAAGCGCAGAAGTTTACATCATATATGACAAAAGATGGAAAGATCTTTTTTGTCAGCGGAACGAAATTGAGCGAACTTGCCAAAACAACTGCAGGTGCGGCAGAGCCAGCGCAGGCAAAATTAACATGTGCTGATGTGAAAAAAGCAGATGCACCAAAAGTAACAGCATACGTGGTGGCAAATTGCCCATTTGGATTGCAGATGCAGCGGGTAATGAATAAAGCGATAACAGAACAACCAGCACTCGCATCCGTGTTTGATGTGAAATATATCGGGGCAATAGAAAATGGAAAAATTACATCCATGCATGGTGACGAAGAAGCGCAAGAAAATCTTCGCCAAATCTGTATTCGAGAGGAACAGAAAAACCTGTATTGGCCATATGTTTCCTGTTACATGAAAGCCCAAGGACAAAGTGCTTCTTGTCTTGCATCAACAGGGGTGAATGTTGCTAATGTGAACGCCTGTATGGCTGATACAAAACGGGGGTATGCATACGCACAGAAAGATTTTGACATCGCCAATAAGTTAAGCATTGGTAGCTCACCAACGCTTCTGGTTAACGATAGCCAAATCGTCTCGGAATTTGATTTTGGCGGACGAACAGCTGATGCATTAAAACAGGTATCATGTTGTGCGGGAACAAAAGAGGCTGCATATTGTGGAACAGCTCTTTCCACAGATGCAATTGCCACGTCCTTTTCAGCAACTGATGTCGCAGCAGCAGGTGCAGGATCAGCGGCAGCAAATTGCGGAAATTAAAACGTTTGAAAATAGTATAAATAAAAATACGGGACATATCGTCCCGTATTTTTTTAGGTAAGATTGTCGAGAATACGTTTTGGAGCCTGAAGTCCTAAATGGTGATACGCATTGACCGTGACAAACCGGCCACGGGGAGTTCGTTTTAAAAATCCAAGCTGCATAAGATACGGCTCAAGAATGCCCTCGACAGTATCGATATCTTCTGATAGCGCTGCGGCGAGTGTTTCAATACCAATTGGTCCGCCATTATATTTTTCAATAACTGTGGTAAGTAGTCGTCTATCGGATGTATCCAGTCCTGCACTATCAATCCCAAGAAGTGTTAGTGCTTGAACGATAATATCATCTGTTATTTCTTTTTGTTCCGCAATTTCAGCAACATCGCGGCTTCGTTTCAAAAGCCGGAGTGCAATACGAGGAGTTCCTCGACTTCGAAGCGCTAATTCTTTTTTCGCTTTTGCATGAATGGATATCCCCAGTTTTTTTGCCGCACGCTCAATGATTTTTTCAAGATCATCAATCTGATAAAATGATAATCGTTCAATAACACCAAATCGATCTCGCATTGGCGAGGAGAGAAGTCCAGCGCGAGTGGTTGCTCCGATGATAGTGACTGGTGGAAGATCGAGCCGAAGCGTGCGAGCAGATGGTCCTTTTCCAATAACAATATCAAGTGCAAAATCCTCCATCGCTGGATACAGTGTCTCTTCAACCACTTTATTCAATCGGTGAATTTCATCGATAAATAAAATATCATTTGGTGCCAGATTTGTAAGTATTGCGGCAAGATCTCCTGCTCGTTCAATTGCAGGTCCCGAAGTAATGCGAACATTCACACTCATTTCATGACCGATAAGGTGCGCAAGTGTGGTTTTGCCAAGACCTGGAGGACCATAGAGAAGAATATGTTCCAATGGTTCTTTGCGTTTTTTTGCAGCTTGAATGGCGATAGCCAAACTCTTTTTTGCTGCCGGCTGTCCATAAAATTCATCCCAGGTTGATGCGCGAAGAGACGTAATGATGCGTTCTTCCTCGGGGGGGGTTGTTTGAAAAAGAATATCTTCTTTTCCCACCTTTTGTGATTTTGATACAGTTTTGATTGGCATAGGTTATCTTCCAAGCATTTTTAATGCACTTTTTAATTTCTGTTCAACGGTCACGTCAGAAGATGGAATTTTTTTGATAATCGCTAACACCTCTTTTTTAACAAACCCCATAGAAACAAGTGCTTCGATGATTTCATCTGTCTCCCCGGATTGATCATCCCGAAGGTTAAGATCCTCAATACTTCCAAGTTTTGTTTTCAGTTCAATAATAATTTTTTGTGCGTTTTTCTTTCCCAGTCGGGGAATTGCTGTAAAGAAATCAACATCACCAATAGCAACTGCATGTTTGATGGCATCATTTCCCGCATTCATGACAAGGAGTGCTATTTTTGGACCAACACCCGAAACGGTTAAAAGAAGTTCAAAGAGAGACAAATCTTCTTGGGATGAAAACCCAAAAAGTTCAATTGCATCATCGCGGACATGCGTGTGAACAAAAAGCAGTGTTTTTTTCTCTGGTTGGAGAGTTTTAGCAAGGGTATCGGGAATGCTGACTGCATATCCCACATCTCCCACAAAAAATACAATGGGATTTTTTTTGATAGCCTGAATAGTTCCTCTGAGTGCGCCGATCATAGACATGCCTCCTTCATTCGATATGAAAATGCATGGGTGAGGGCAATGGCCAGTGCATCAGCAACATCGTCCGGTTGTGGTGTTTCCTTCAACCGTAATTGTTTCGTCACCATATATTGTACCTGTCTCTTATCTGCTTTGCCATCACCGGTGATACACCGTTTGATTGCAAGCGGAGAATACGAAGCCGTTTTTATATGATTTGTTGCACAGGACAGGAGAAGGACCCCGCGCGCTTGTCCGACAGCAATTGCTGTTTTTGCGTTGGTTGCAAAAAACAGTTCTTCAATAGAAACTGCATCCGGTTTATATTGCTTGATGAGTGTATTGATGGCTACGTAGATTTCCTGTAGTCGAATTTCCGGTAGGGTTTCTTTATCCGTTTCAATGAGTCCATATGCAATGGATTCGCAATGCGCGCCATCTGTTTGAATGACTCCCCAGCCAACACGTGCTGTTCCCGGATCGAGCCCCAAAATAATCATGGTACTGTTATATCATATTCACTTTCGTTTTTCTTGTTAACACCGTATACTTAGGATTGCTATGCCGTTTATTTTTCAATTTATTCTTACGCTTGCAACATCTGTTGCTGTTATTTCTGGCGCAAGCTTAGTATGGCCAAAAATAACAAGTCAACCGCTTCCTGAACCATTAACACAGGTTCGGAATGTTGTATTGCAAACAGATCTCGGCAAGCAAGCAGCACAAGTACTTGGTGTTTCAGATACAAATACTATTGAACCAATAAACATTTCATCTGCCGCAGGAGAAGTTGTTTCGAGTGTGGTATCGAGTGCTTCACAAAAAGTGCAGGAAGCTGCCACAAAAGAGGTTATTATTCAGGTCGTTAAAAAAATTGAAACGTTAGAGCCAGGGGAGCAGGAAGTAATAAAAAAAGAAATCTGCCAATAAAACAATTGTTATGAATGAAGATTTAAAAGCACGAGCATTACAACTTATTGAAAAACTCGATCTTGATGGAAAGAGAAGAAATATTCGGGAGCTTGAAGCGGAAAGCATGAAAGAAGATTTTTGGAAGGACTCAAAAGCAGCAGCAAAAAAAATGAAACGCATTGCAGAGTTAAAAAAAGAAGTCGAAGAAGGGGAAATGCTGGAGCTTCTTGTTTCTGAAGGTCAGGAAGCAGATCTGGAAAAAGAACTCAACAGAATGGAATTTGCGTTGTATTTGTCAGGCCCCTACGATCGTGGAGATGCTATATTAGCGCTTCATTCAGGCCAGGGCGGCACAGAAGCGATGGATTGGACTTCGATGCTCTTCCGCATGTATTCCAGGTACTGTGAACGGAAGGGATGGGAGACTGAAGAAATTGATTTTACCCCTGGCGATGAAGCAGGAATAAAAAGCGTGACAATTGAAGTAACCGGTGCATACGCATACGGATTTTTAAAAGCAGAAAGCGGGGTACACCGGTTAGTGCGGCAGTCTCCATTTAATGCAGACAATTTGCGGCAAACATCGTTTGCCATGGTGGAAGTATTGCCAGTTGTTGAAGAATCAGAAGCTATCTCATTTCGGGAAGAGGATTTGGAATGGGAATTTTATCGTGCAGGTGGAAAAGGCGGACAAAACGTCAATAAAGTATCAACGGCTGTCAGGCTTCGTCATAAACCAACAGGAATCATTGTGACCTGTCAGAGCGAACGGTATCAGGGACAGAATCGTGAATATGCACTGAAGATTTTACGCGCAAAATTATGGACCTTGGAAGAAGAAAAACGGCAATCAGAACAGGATAAATACAAAGGGGTATATAAAACGCCGGGATGGGGGAATCAGATCAGATCGTATGTGCTTCATCCGTATCATATGGTAAAAGACGTCCGGACACAGTATGAAACGAGCAATACCGACCGAGTGCTGGATGGAGATATTGAAGATTTTATCATGGCGTACTTGAAAAAAATTACATAAGTCGTGATAATGGAGGAACTATGGAAAAAATAGACCCATTACGAAAAACAGTAAAAACTCCATTGCCACAAGAGGAGGCAGTTATGACAAAACAAATGAAGCTTATTATCGGTGGTGTATTTGTTGTCATGATCCTTCTTGGTGTATTGACTGGATACTTCATATCAACAGGTAAAAAAGCTTCCAGTGCACCATCAGCTGCCGCGGGTCCCACAGCAACAGGAAAAAATATTTTTGGAAGTGCTGACCTCAAAACATTTACGGATAGTGCAACCGGGACAATAGAAAAAGACGGCATAAATGGGGAAGGGACGCATAAACTGATTCGAGACGGCGGTCCTTCACAAACAGCTTGTCTTGTTTCATCAGTTTTAGACCTTGATCAGTTTGTGGGAAAGAAAGTAAAAGTAGCCAGTAAAACAATGGGTGCGAAATCTTGTCCATGGCTTATGGATGTTGGACAGATTCAAGTGTTGCAATAAGGAATGATTCAACTTATTCATGTATCAAAAGATTTTGGAGGGGCAAAAAAAGCGCTCTCCGACATTTCCGTTGAAATACCTGACGGAGAATTTGTTTTTCTTATAGGACCAACAGGAGCTGGAAAAACAACCCTCATTAAGCTCATTACACGGGAAGTTTCTCCAACAGAAGGACAAGTTGTTGTTGATGGAGAAGACATTGCAACGATTCCCGAGTCACAACTATTTTTACTTCGACGAAAAGTCGGCATGGTTTTTCAGGATCTAAAACTCTTGATGGACAGAACCGTTTTTGAAAATATTGCAGTCGGTATGGAGGTCTTAGGAAAAACTCCTGAGGAAATTGAAAAAGGAGTAACGGATGTATTAGGACTGGTCGAGCTTTCGGATAAGGCGCAACTGTTTCCTATTCAATTATCTCAGGGGGAAAAACAGCGGATTGCATTGGCACGGGCTATTGTTGCTGGTCCGACAATTTTACTTGCTGATGAGCCGACGGGAAATTTAGATCCAGAAACCAGTGAAGACATCTTAGAGATTTTAAAAGAAGTAAATAAAATGGGAACGACAATTATTGTCGTAACGCACAACGCACAGATTGTCGATACACATAAAAAACGAACGATTACGTTAAAAGCGGGGGAATTGGTGAGTGATGAAGTGAAGGGAAAATATCAATTTACAAAACGTGCGCATCATGAAGGAAAGCGCGAACATAAAGAAGAAAGGAAGGATCATGAAAAAGAAGACTAATTCTTTATGGACACATATTCGGCGTTCTCCGTATCAGTCCATCGCTGCGGTGTTGACGATGTTTATCACGTTTTTACTTGGTGGAATTTTTTTGTTAACAACTGGCGTGTCATTTGCAATTTTGCAGTATTTTGAAAGTAAACCGCAGCTGACTGTATTTTTCTTGGAAAAAGCAGGAAAACCGGAAGCTGACACATTGACAGCAACCCTCGATGCGACAGGAAAAATTGCATCAACAAAATTTGTTTCAAAGGAAGAAGCATTGGCAATTTATAAAGAGCAAAATAAAAACGATCCGTTGCTTCTTGAAATGGTGACTGCTGATATTCTTCCGGCATCACTTGAGGTAACAGCGAAAGATCCGAGATTTTTGGCAGAGTTAGAACCCGTCATCAAAAAGGCAGATGGGGTAGAGGAAGTAGTTTTTCAAAAAGATGTAGTCGATGCACTTCTTTCCTGGACGAATGCCATCCGGAATGTGGGAGGAGTGCTTGCTGGACTTCTTGGGATTGATTCACTCTTGATTATCATGACCGTTATTGGTATGAAAATTGCGTTAAAGAAAGAGGAAATAGATATTTTGAAATTGATCGGAGCATCTCCCTGGTATATCCGTAAGCCATTTGTTGTTGAAGGCGGCTTATATGGATTAGTAGGATCATTTGGAGCGTGGCTTATCATCATGAGCATGATACTTCTTTTTAGAAGTTCATTAGTTTCATTTTTAGGATCGATTCCTATCATTCAGTCAATGCTTGGAAATATGCTTTCAACAAACTCACTTATGGTATCGGTCGGATTTTTTATGACGATGCTCATCTCAGGGTTTCTTCTTGGGGCAATTGGAAGTTTAGTTTCTTTGGGACGGTATATTAAATTGTAAACATGCATGAAGAAAATATTCGTTATTGTCGTACTGCTTGTTGCTGCGTTTGTTGTACCTCGTGATATTCATGCTGACGATGTATGTGCATTAACTGATCCATGTGCCGGTCAAAGTGGTGACGCTGCGGTGTCTTGCTATCAGAACGTTATTGATACATGCGGAAAAGTACGCGATACATTGTCCTCCCAGATTAATTATCTGAACAATCAGATTCAATTAACGACATTTCAAATACAGAGCATTAAGAAATTAATCGATTCTTTAACAACGGAAATTGATCAACTTGCAAAGGAAGTCGATAATCTGGAGCAGATGCTTCTGAAACAAACAGAACTGCTGCAAAAACGGGTCCCCGAATCATATAAAAGACAGACCAATGTTAATACACTCGAAACCATATTATTTAGCAATAATCTTTT
Source organism: Candidatus Gottesmanbacteria bacterium (assembly GCA_903821745.1). Taxonomy (GTDB): domain Bacteria; phylum Patescibacteriota; class Microgenomatia; order UBA10105; family UBA927; genus CAIJMI01. The sequence goes on along the minus strand of CAIJMI010000003.1, from coordinate 7,459 downwards.
TGACTTGATTCAGAAAGTGCAATATATCAAGAAAGTTCAGCAAGAAGATTGGCGGTTATTTGCGGTCTATAAAAAAACTCAGGATAACTATAATGAACGCAAAATAAAACGAGAAACAACAAAGACTAAACAGCAGGCAGCGCAAAAAGACTACGAGCAAAAAAACGCACAGCTTGCACAGCAAAAACAAACAAAAGATTTGCTTCTTGCCCAGACAAATGGACAGGAAGTTATTTATCAGCAGCTTTTGACTCAGGCAAAAGCGCAACTTGCTGGATTTTCAAGCTTTGCTTCAAATCAGGGAGGGGCAACTATTCTTTCCAATCAAACAGTGTGCGATGATTGGGGATGTTACTATAATCAACGAGATAGCCAGTGGGGTACTGTTGCATTAAATCATACGCAATATACTCTTGCTTCAGATGGTTGTTTGGTGACTTCTATGGCAATGATTTATACGCATTTGGGACATAAAAATGTAACGCCACTTACCATTAATTCCAATCCATTAAATTTTGCTGCGTATTATCCAGCATTTTTAAACCGAACAATTGTTGCTGACGGCATGACAACGACGAGAATAGCAGCTGCAATCGACAGTGAACTCAATGCAAATCGTCCTGTTGTCGTTGGTATGCGATATGGAAATGGAGACACGCACTTTATTGTACTTATCAGTGGTTCAAGCGGAAATTACACAATGAACGACCCATTTATTCCAAACGGGCATAAAATTGCATTCAAAGATTATTATTCGCTCGGTAGCGTGTACGAAATTGATCGAATTAATTAAATTATTTATATGTCTGCCCGGATACCAACATATGTTGGTGTGGTAGTGAGTTTTTTATTCTTCTTTCCTTTTCCTGTGTTTGGCGCAGCAAGTTTTGTACCACTAAGTGTTGATACAACAAATCCAATCATTGGAGATACATTTATTATCCAGGCATCTGCAAGTGGCGTGGTTGCAAATGCGGCGTATTATTTAAAATGCAGAATTGGTCCTTCTAGCGGTACAACATATACGGAAGGGCAAACGTTAAATGGTCAAACAAACAAATGGCTGGATGATACAAATGCGTGGATTGATATGCCGCAAATAGTTGTTGGTGCCGATGGACAATGGCAAGGACCAATATCCTGCCGTATAAAAAGCTCTGCAGTTGATGAAGCAAAATCAATAGTTCTCCGGGCGTGCTTAAATGTAAATGATGCATGTGGAACGAGTTTTCAATCAACAAGTTCTCTTTCGCTTTCTCCTCGTTCTCCGACCCCAACAAATACACTAGCACCAACAGCAACGAACACTCCGACCTTAGCCCCAACAAACACACCTGTTCCCACAAGTTCTCCAACACGATTATCAACACCAACGGTAACGATTGCGTCAATTCCGACGGTGAATGTAGAAGAAACATTTTCATCGGTCCTTGAAGAAAAAGATGATACCGAAACAACAATTGGAGCAGTTTTAGGAGAAACGGCATCTAAAAATAATGTAACACCACGGCCATCTGATTTGCTGTCAGAAAAGAAACCTTATATTACAACACTCTTGTTTTTTGGAATTAGTTTAGCGCTGATTGCGGCTTTTTATGCGATAAAGATTCATATATACTCAAAATAATGAAATATTTTCGTTTTTGGTTGCCTGTTGTTGTTTGGATGGCTGTTATTTTCGCTTTTTCTGCACGACAAAAAGTTGCGGTAACGAATTCATATGTTGTGAGTTTTTTATTTTTTAAAACACTTCATCTCATCGAATACGCGTTTCTTTTTATTGTGACGTATCGCGCAACGAAAAATACGATGGAGCGAAAGGGGAATACGCCATGGATTGTCGCATTCATTATCGTGGCACTATATGCACTAACGGATGAGTATCACCAAACCTTTATCCCAAGTCGTGAAGGAAGGCTTCGTGATGCTATAATTGACATGGCAGGAGCGGGAATTGCATGGATAAGTATCAAACAATTATTACCAAAAGCCCCAAAGAAACTCAAGAATTTGGCAAAACTTTGGCAGCTGATCTGACAAAAAGGGGATCACGGATTCCTCATATTATTTGTTTGTATGGTGATTTAGGAATGGGGAAGACGACGTTCGTGCAAGGTTTTGCAAAAGCCTTAGGAATTACCACTCGCCTGCTCTCCCCAACTTTTATCATTGTGCGACGTTATCAATTGTCTCATATTGAGCGGTGGTTGTATCATCTGGACCTCTACCGCATACGAGAGGCAAAAGACATGTCACAATTAGGATTGTCTGAAATTTTTGCAGATACCAATAATATCGTGGTTATTGAGTGGGCCGACCGTTTAGGGACGAACCTTCCTGACAACCGGTTGGACGTCCACTTCTCAAGCGGAGCAAATGAAGAAGAACGGAGAATTGACCTATATATGAAACAAAATGAAGAAAATATTATAAAAAAAGCAATCGACGTCGTAAATAATGGCGGAATTATTATTTTTCCAACAGATACGGCATTTGGTGTCGGATGTCGTATTGATAAACATGATGCAATTGATAAATTGTTCGTAATCCGTGATCGTCCTGTGACACAGGCTTTGCCTGTATTAGTGCGCTCAAAGGAACAGGCACTCACCTATTATCAACATTCATCCGATATTGTACGACGTTTAATGAATCAGTATTGGCCCGGGGCACTGACGATTGTTGATGAGTGTAAAAAAGATCTAATCTACTCCCCTATTCGTGGCGGCGGTGATACGGTTGGACTGCGCTGGCCGAAACATGAATTGTTACAACAAATACTTAGGGGTGTTGATGTTCCGATAGTAGGGCCGTCAGCAAATATTCATGGGCGCGCAACACCATATTCCCTGGCTGATCTTGATCCGGAGTTTGTATCGAGAGTTGATTTTATCGTTCCAGGTGTCTGTTCGGTTGGTCAATCTTCAACAGTTGTTGATTGTACGGTAACACCCTATCGTATTATCCGGCAAGGAGCGGTAAAACTATGAAAAAGGATCTCAAACTGAAAATCGATTCCCGTGATGCAAAAAAAACAAAACTAGAATTAATAGGAGCCTCATTGACGGATATGGTGCTGTATGAAGGTACAAATGCACACTCGCAAGTGATCTTGCCACTCATCGAAGAGCTACTCAAAAAACATGCCGGTCATGTGTCTGACATAACGGCAATTGAAGTTCTGGTTGATCATGGATCATTTACTGGTAGGAGAGTTGGCGCAGTTATTGGGGTGATGCTTGGAACACTCCTTCATATACCGGTAAACGGCGTGCCTGCAGAAACGCCGTTCGAGATCCCCTATGAGGAAGACAAGTGGAAATAATTGAGGTATGATATTTACATGGAGCATTTCCTGCGTCATTTCTTTGTTCCTCATCATTCAAATAATCATAGAGCGAAAGTGTTACATATTGATTCGCTTCTCTGTTATGTACTTATTTTTGCCATTTTTAACTTCGGTATTCGTATTGCGCACAGGCAATTCCCAAATGTTTTAGGGTACGCCACTGATATTCGCGTTGATCAACTGCTTAAAGAGACAAATGCGCAGCGTCAAGCAGCTGGTCTTGCTCCATTAACATATAATGTTACGCTGTCACAAGCTGCTGCAGCTAAAGCGCAAGATATGTTTGCGAATAAGTATTGGGCGCATAACAGCCCACAGGGCAAAACTCCCTGGATGTTTATTCAAGCCGCTGGCTACAAATATACAGTGGCAGGAGAAAATCTTGCGAAAAATTTTGCGACGAGCCAAGGCGTGATTGATGCGTGGATGGCTTCTCCAACGCATAAAGATAACATTATGAAACCGTCATATCGGGATATCGGCTTTGCGATCGTCAATGGGGTGCTCGCAGGTGAAGAAACGACACTTGTTGTCCAAATGTTTGGCGCAGGAGAAGCGATTGTCGAAGCGCCACCAGTAAAAACAGTGGTTCCTGAGCAGGCTGCAACGTCAGTCATTGGCGTGCAATCTGAAGAAAAACCAGTTGCTGTTGAAGCTCCGCAGGAATTAGTGCCGGTTGCAGGAGCAAATCCGACGCCGATAATCAATGTAATCACCAATGCATTCTCTTCGGTCCTTATCACACCAAAGCTCAATATCCCGACACTTACCCGTGATATCGCATTTTTATTCATGGGACTTCTTATTGGGATTTTGGTGATTGATGGCATTGTCGTTTCCAGAAAAAAAATTGTGCGTGTTGCAGGACATAATCTCGCGCATATTTTGTTCTTTACGGCACTCTTTATTGCATTGTCGATTGTTCGCAGGGGAACCCTGTTATGAAGTTAAAACATGTTAATTTTATCGTTCTTTTAATAATCCTGATTTCAGGAATCTGGACTTTTTGGGGAGCACAAAATGACAAAGTCATGCAAATGTATATTGGGGTCGCTACAGCAATTGCCTACGTGCTTTGGGGAATCATCTATCATAGCCTCGAGGGAGATCTCCATCCGAAGGTTGTGATAGAATATTGTCTTGTCGGTGCGATAGCTGTCGTGTTACTGCTTACAATATTGTGGACATAAGAAAAGATGGTAAGGTTTTTTGAAAGGAGAAACATTATGCAGGGGTTAATTTTAGCTGGTGGACTAGCAACGAGACTTCGACCATTAACCATGGTGACGAATAAGCATTTACTTCCGGTATATGACAAACCGATGATTTATTACCCGATTGAAGCAATGCAAAAAGCCGGAATAAAAGAAGTATTGCTGACAACCGGTGGAGAATCTATTGCCCAATTTGCAAACCTTCTAAAATCCGGCGAAGAATTCGGTATGTGTATGTATTATGGAGTGCAAAGTAATCCAAAAGGTGGAATTGCTGATGCTATTGCTCTTGCTGAAGAGTTTACCCATGATGAACCACTCTGCGTCATTTTAGGAGATAATATTTTTGACTATAATCTAAAACCCGCGGTTGAAGCGTTTGAAAAGCAAAAAGTCGGGGCCAAAGTGTTTGGTATTCATATGAAGATGGACGCCAAGCAATACGGTGTTATTGAAGTTGACGATACCGGAAAAGTATTGTCAATTGAAGAAAAACCGGAACATCCAAAATCAGATATCGCGCAAACCGGTATTTATATGTATGACCAGAAGGTGTTTGAGTATATTAAGAAATTGTCTCCATCTGCACGAGGAGAACTTGAAGTCACAGACTTGAATAATATGTATTTAAAAGATGGCAATTTAACCTGCGAGATTATTGATTGGTGGGTAGATGCAGGAACATCCTATGACGAGCTGTTGCGTGCAAATAACCAAGTAGCAGAAAAAATGAAGAAAGGACTAGTATGATTGACGGCGTCATGGTAAAAAAATTAGTCAGATATCCGGATGAACGGGGATATTTTGAAGAAGTGATTAGAAATACAGATGAATTTTTTGCCGAAGGTTTTGGACAGCTGTCCCATTCCTTCATGGTGGAAGGTGTGGTGAAAGCATGGCATATCCATACGACACAGATTGATTGGTGGTTTTGTTTAACCGGAAAAATTAAAGCAGCACTCCATGATAAACGGGAGGGATCTCCAACAAAAGGTGAGACCAACGAGTTTATTCTAGGCGATGACCCGGATAATATCGTTCTAAAAATTCCAGCAGGCGTTGCGCACGGCATGAAAGTACTCGAAGGACCATGTCATTTTGTCTATGCAACAAGCAAAACCTATGATCCAAAGGAAGAAGGAAGAATTTTGTATGATGATAAAGAAATTGGATACGATTGGATACAGGGAAAACCAATTACAAATACAAAAATTACTTGAAAACGTATGAAACTTTTTGTTACAGGCGGCGCAGGATTTATTGGTTCAAATTTTATTCTCTACTGGATGCGTGAGCATCCTGAGGATAGCGTGGTCAATTTTGATGCATTAACCTATGCAGGGAACCTAGAAAATCTCAAAAGCATAGAAGGAAATCCCAATTACCATTTTGTAAAAGGAAATATTTGTAACGCAGAAGAAGTGAAAGATGCGATGGCAGGATGTGATACGGTTGTTCATTTTGCAGCAGAAAGTCACGTTGACCGTTCCATTCTAGATGCTTCCCCGTTTATTAAAACAAATGTCCTGGGAACGCAGGTACTTTTGGAAGTTGCTCTCAAAGGGAATATAAAACGGTTTCATCATGTTTCAACAGATGAGGTGTTTGGATCGCTTGATCTGGAAAAATCTGATAAGTTTAGTGAAACGACCAGGTACAATCCGCATAGCCCATATTCAGCCAGTAAAGCCGGATCCGATCATATTGTGAGAGCATACTTTGACACATATGGTTTACCTATCACAATTACAAATTGCTCCAATAACTACGGCCCATTGCAATTTCCAGAAAAATTTATTCCCCTTGCCATTACTAACATTATTGAAGGAAAGAAAATACCAGTATATGGTGATGGTTTAAATGTTCGTGACTGGCTTTACGTAGAAGATCATTGTCGGGCAATTGATCGTGTTTTAACAGATGGAAAAATTGGTGAAACCTATTGTGTCGGAGGAGTAACAGAAGATATTAGTAACGTGAATGTTGTGAAGAAAATTTTAGCGCTCATGGGAAAAGACGAAACAATGATTGAATATGTAAAAGACCGACTTGGTCACGATCGTCGCTATGCCATCGATTGGACAAAAATAAACAAAGAATTAGGATGGAAACCACAATATAGTTTTGATGATTGGCTGGAAAAAACGGTTACATGGTACAAAGAACATCAGGAATGGTGGAAACGGATTAAAAACGGCGAATATCAGGCGTATTATGTATCCCAATACGGAAAGGGTTCAAAATGAATATCCTTGGAACTGGGTTAACAGGAATGGTAGGATCTCGTGTTGTCGATATTCTTTCCCCCTCATACACCTTTGAAAATTTAAGTCTTGAAACGGGTGTTGATATAACAAAACCGGAAACACTTGCCGAGCGGTTTGAGGCTTCTGATGCCTCGTGGGTATTTCATTTTGCAGCCTATACGGATGTACAGGGAGCAGAAAAAGAGAAAGATCTTCGGGAGCAAAGCACTGCGTGGAAGGTGAATGTTGATGCAACGAAAAATATTGTTGCACTCTGTAAAAAACTTGGGAAACGGCTGATATATATATCAACAGATTATGTTTTTGATGGAACGAAGGATGAATATACCGAAGATGATACACCCAATCCCTTAAGCTTTTACACAGAAACAAAGTTTCATGGCGAAGAAGCAGTTCGCGAGCTTGGCAACAATGGGGTTATTATCCGTATCGGTAATCCGTATCGGGCAAATCCAAAGGAAATTACGCCAAAAACAAAACTGGATTTTGTTCATCGGATCAGAAATTTGCTGGCAAAAGGTACAGCCATTTCGTCTCCTACTGATCAAATATTTACCTGTACCTTTATAGACGATCTTGCATACGCAATTGATGCCATCATTAAGCATAATGCCGGTGGCATATACCAT
>CAIJMI010000002.1 GCA_903821745.1 Candidatus Gottesmanbacteria bacterium | reverse complement strand
TTTCCACGAAGCATGTCGGAAAGTGACCGTAATGGCTGAATAACCGCTCGAGATGATGGCCGTTGTGTTGCATCAATTAATGAATCAACTGCTTCCTGAAGCATACGTTTTTCATTCCGCAAAATAATTTCAGGTGCACCAAGATCCATCAAGTGCTTCAACCGATTATTTCGGTTAATCACCCGTCGATACAAATCATTCAAATCAGAGGTAGCAAATCGTCCACCGGTTAACTGCACCATCGGCCGGAGATCTGGTGGGATCACTGGTAAAATAGAAAGAACCATCCATTGTGGTTTGATTCCTGCTTTGTGCATGCCATCAACGACACGAAGTCGTTTTGTTGCTTTGATATGGCGTTGTCCTGATGTATTTCGGATTTCTTCATGAAGATCGGCTGCGAGTTTATCGAGATTGACTTGTTTGACCACTTCTAACACTGCCTCTGCCCCCATACCAACGGTGAAGCACGCAACAGCATCGTATTCCAATAATTTCAAATATTCATCCTCTGTTATTGTGGAGAATGGCTTAATGCTTTTAACAATGGCAACTAATTGATCGACAACTTCCTGCACTTTTCCTTGTTCTTTATTCATTTGATCTTCCAAAAGTGTCAGTTCTTGTCGTTCTTTCAGTCCCATTTCAGCAATAGCCAAATCTTGTGTTTCTTTCCCTTTGATTCTTTCTTTCAAGGATCCTTTTTCTTCAGATAATTCTTTTTGTTTCTTTGCTTTTTCTTCTTTAAATCGTTTTTCAATTTCGTCCGTTCGACCTTTTCCAGTCTCAGCAAGTTGTTTTAACACTGCTTTTTTCTTATCATCATCAACACGAATAACTAAATATTGAGCAAAATAGATAACGCTTTCCAGTGCTCGTGGAGACATGTCGAGAAGTAGAGAAAGCTTTGATGGTGCACCTTTAAAAAACCACACATGCGCAACGGGTGCAGCAAGCGTAATATGACCCATGCGTTCCCGTCGAACTTTACTTTGAGTTACTTCAACACCGCATTTGTCACAGACAATACCCCGATATCTGATTCTTTTGTATTTTCCACAATAACATTCCCAGTCTTTCGTTGGCCCAAAGATTCTCTCATCAAACAATCCGTCTTTTTCTGGTTTTAATGTCCGGTAATTAATGGTTTCCGGTTTCGTTACTTCGCCGTATGACCATGATTTAATATCCTCACTTGATGCAAGCCGCACTTCAAGTCCGGAAAAATCGACGATATTTGCGAATGTTGATTTATTGTCCATAATTACTCCGTTTTACTAATTTCTTCTACCACTGCTTCTTCAATCTTTTTTTCTGGTGTTTCAACTGCTTCATCAATAAGTTCCGCTCCTGATACTTCCGCTAAATCTTTTGCTTCAAGAACTACCTCTGCTTTTATTTCATCTGTCATTAATTGTTTTGCTGTCACTGCACCGGTTGGTTTAACGGAAAGTCCGAGTGCTTGTAATTCTTTCACTAATACTTTGAATGACTCTGGAACATTAGATGCTGGAATATCAATGCCTTTAACGATAGATTCAAATGCTTTTGCACGGCCGACCACATCATCTGATTTAATGGTCAACATTTCTTGTAACACGTGGGCGGAACGATGTGCTTCTAGTGCCCATACTTCCATTTCTCCAAGCCGTTGTCCTCCCATTTGTGCTTTTCCTCCAAGTGGCTGTTGTGTCACGAGCGAGTATGGTCCGGTTGAACGAGCATGTGTTTTATCTTCGACCATGTGAATCAACTTCATCATGAATCCGATTCCCACAACGATCTCTTCTGAGAATGCCCGTCCGGTTCTTCCGTCAAATAATTTTGTTTTTCCAGATAATGGAAGACCTGATTCTTGAATTTTATCGGTCAATCGTTGTTCTTTGACTTTTTCAAACACTGGCACTGCAATTTTTACATTCAATTTCTTTGCAGCAAGTCCAAGATGGGTTTCAAGAAGTTGACCTAAGTTCATACGGGACAAAACGGAAAGTGGAGAAATTAACAAATCAACCACGGTTCCATCTGCCATGTATGGCATGTCCGCTGCTGGAAGAATCTTTGAGATGACTCCTTTGTTTCCGTGTCGTCCTGCAAGTTTGTCTCCAACAACGACTTTACGCATTTGCGCAACTTTGACAATAATTTTTCTGTTTGTTCCCGGTTCCAGTTCATCGCCCTGCTCTTTGTCTAAAATTCGGACATCAACAACCGTTCCGCGTTCTCCGTGTGGTACTCGAAGTGATGTATCGCGAACTTCACGGGCTTTTTCTCCAAATATTGCCCGAAGCAATCGCTCTTCTGCTGTTAATTCTGTTTCGCCTTTTGGAGCAATTTTTCCAACCAAAATATCATTTGGTGATACTTCTGCACCAACAACAACGATTCCGTCTTTATCCAAGTTTCGGAGTGCTTCTTCACCCACATTTGGAATATCACGGGTTGTTTCTTCAGGACCAAGTTTGGTATCAACAACAGAGGCTTCGTATTCTTCAATATTGACGGATGTTAAGACGTCGTCTTTAACCAGTCTGTCAGAGATAACGATAGCGTCTTCGTATCCAAGACCATCAAATGACATGTAGGCAACAACAACGTTTGATCCAAGAGCAAGTTCTCCCTGATCTGTTGCTGGTCCTTCAATTAACACATCGCCTTGTTTTACTTTTTGTCCAGTTGTTACAACAACATGTTGGTTGTAACAGGTTGATTGTGCAGATCGTTTGAATTTTTCCAGTCCGTACGTATCTTCATCTCCATTTTTGTATTTCACTTTGACAACAATTGCATCTGCGTATGAGACAATTCCATCATCTTTTGCTTCGATCATCCGTCCCATAGATGCGGCGATTGCATGTTCCATACCGGTTCCGATAATTGGTGATTGTGGCTGCAAAAGCGGTACTGCTTGGCATTGCATGTGCGTACCCATAAGCGCCCGATTTGCTTCGTCATGTGCCAAAAATGGAATCATGGAAGCCGGTGCTCCAACAACTTGCCTGGCAACAATGTCTAAATATTCTATAACTGAACTATCAGCTTCTAAAAATTCTCCCTTGTAGCGAATAGGAACACGTTCTGGCACGATATTTCCTTGATCATCCCGTTCAATATCAGCATGTGTGATGTAATGATATTGTTCATCATTTGCATCCAAATAGATCATTTCATCCGTCACATGCATTTTTGTTTTTCCACCAACGGTGATTTTTTCAACTCGTCGGTATGGTGTTTCCAAAAATCCGTATTCATTGACCCGTGCATACATTGCCATGTAGGTAACCAGTCCAATGTTTGGTCCTTCTGGACTTCGAACTGGACAAATACGGCCATATTGTGATGCGTTAATGTCACGAATAGAGAAGGATGCACGTTCTCTTGAAATTCCTCCGATACCCATAACGGTAAACCGTCGAAGGTTGTCTACTTCTGCGAGTGGATTTGTTTGATCAAGAATTGTTGATAATTGACTGGTTCGGAAAAAATCATTCACGGCTGCAATAATTGGACGGGCATTCACAAGTTGTGTTGGAAGAAGATCAACCGCTTGTGGTCCTGCCAAACTCATCTTTTCACGAATTGACCGTTCCAGACGAAGCATCCCAACACGGAATGCATTAGTTGCAACAAGCTCACCAACCCGTCGAACACGGCGGTTTCCAAGATGATCAATATCGTCAACATCACCTTTTCCATTGGCTACATTAATTAAATAGTTAATGCCACCAAGAATATCTTCTTTGGTTAACACCCAATTTTCTTTGTTGTTTGGAACATCAATTTGAAGTTTTTTATTCATCTTGTACCGACCGACGCGTTCAAGAGAATATCTTCGGTGATCAAAAAACATGGACTGGAACAATTCCCGTGCGTTATCAAGCACAATTGGTTCTCCAGGTCGGAGTTTTCGGTACATTTCAAGAATAGCTTCGTTTTGATTGGTTGTTGAGTCTTTTGCAAGTGTTGCTTCAATGTATCGATGATCTGGATTCACATCAACGGCTGCAAATGCCTGTTTGATTTCTTCATTTGTGGAAAGTCCAAGCGCGCGGAAGAATGTGCTGGCAACGAATTTCCGTCGGCGGTCAATACGAACCATCAACACATCGTTTCGTGTAATGAACATCTCAAGCCATGATCCGTGCATTGGTCGGATTTCAGCACTATATAATGTCCGGCCTGTTGTCGGATCAACTTCTCCGGTGAAATAAATACCTGGGGAACGTACTAACTGATTCACGACACAGCGTTCTGTTCCATTAATAATAAAAGTCCCATTTTGTGTCATGGCTGGAATATCGCCTAAAAACACTTCCTGTGTCACGTGGTGTCCTGTTTGTTTATTAGTAAGGGATGCAACGACTTTGAGTTGCATATCATAGGTAAGTCCTTTTTCAATTGCTGTTGCTGGAGTAAGTCTTGGTTTTCCAAAAAAATAGTCACCAAAGGATAATTCCCAGTTTTTTCCGGTAAAATCATGAACAGGAGAAATTTCAGCTAGAAGTGATTTAACGCCTTCCTCTAAAAACCATTGATAGGATTCGCGTTGCACGAGGGTAAGATCAAGTTCAGGAAGGTCTGTGTATTCCTTCCCCCAGTATAATCGATGACTGTGCGTATCTATAGACATTGTGAATAAATTCCAAAAAAATCTTCAAAAAACGCAAAAGAAAGAAGCGAACAATGAACGTTCGCCTCTTTGGGCTATTCAATTACTGATAATTATACCTTAAATATCCCTATTGTCAACCCATAAGATTATTGACTCTTAAAACGCAGCGTTTTAGAATAAGCAAATTCACAATGAACTCTTTAGAATCTCCCAGACCAATTCTTGCGACAGGCACACGCGGTTGTGTTGAATTTTTATTACCCACCGTTCTTTCGCGAGGCATGGAAGTTGAAGGGAAAGAATATATCCCCAATGATGGACCAGCAATCATTGTCATTAACCATATGGGGTGGGCAGAAATATTACCACCAATGCTTATTGTTCCAAAACAGCCCATTCCTGTTATTAAATCAGAGACGATGCATAATAATTTTCTCGGAATGTTTGCTAAAGCATTTCATAGTATTGGAATTCAACGAGAAACATCGGATCGTGAAGCCATGAATTTATGTGTTGATGCATTAAAAGAAAATAATATCCTCATCGTATTTCCAGAAGGAACCCGTGGAAAGACATATCAAGAACAACATGAGCTCAAACCAGCACTTTCAGGAACCATGTTTATGGCGAAACGGGCTGCCATGGTCATGGAAAAACCCGTCAAGATAAGTCCTTGGGCTATTTGGGGAACAGAAAATATTTTTTCCCGTCTCGAAGACAAATCTACATCACTTGGAGAACGCCTTGCATTCACTCGTTCAAAAATTCATGTTTCCATTGCACCCCCATTTGAAATAGAACCACCTACATCAAAACAATTTCAGGAAACTCTCGAACCGGGTATGAATCAAATTATGCTTACTATCCGAGATATGCTTCCAGAGCAATATCATGGTGTATATAAAGGAATACCAACTCCTAACAATCTTTCACGAAAAATTTAATGATTAATCATCTCCACCGGATTTCGTCACACCCTGTCCTTCAAGTATTGTTCCCTTTCCCATTACCTGATGAATTTGCCGCCACACTTCATCTTGTAGTGGTTTCGTTGATTTTCCAGTCTCTACTTCAACTTGTTGAACGGACGCTAATTTTTTCAGTAAGCCCCCAAGAAAACTATTTTCTACTCCATCTGTTTCCATAGCGTTTATTATATATCATCTTCCCTCTTATATAAAACTTGCCTAATTTGTGCGATGGTTGCAGGGATAGATCCATTTAATGAAACAGGTGAATCTTTCTTTTTTTCTTCTGATTTCTTAGAAAAAAGAGGTTTATGTGTTTTGTTATATCGTTCTTTCGTCGCAGGATCATATACCCTTTGTAATTCTTCCATCAATTGCTGTACTTCTTTATGCCGCATACCTAATACCTATCAGTATAGCGTATGCAACGAGAGTTGGAGTATAGTAAACATATGATCACATATCTCCAAGCACATGAAACAATGATTCTGGAACTCCTTAAAAAAAATGACGAACAAACAGATTGGAAACAAATCACAGACATGCACGAACGAAAGCTTCACTATTTTCAACATGAACGACTGGTTCATCTTCTTGTTATGATTACGACCATCATTGCAACACTTCTTTCTTTTTTCTTCACCTTTGCAATTAACATGCTGGTATTTTTGATTCTCACGTTCGTTTTATTAATTCTTTCTATTGCGTATATTGTTCATTATTTTAAACTTGAAAATGGAGTCCAGCGGTTGTACAAACTCAGCGACAAAATTGTGGAAAAAATCACCTAACTTTTTGTTGAGTCGATTATTTCAAATATTTTTCAATATTTATGTTATGTTCTTCGTATGTCACTGCACAATGAATTCTTCCGCTTCTGTCATGAAGATAAAATAAACAATCAGTTTGTTCAGGATTTAATACTGCAGCAATTGACGTAATTCCTGGACTACAAATTGGGGTCGGCGGTAATCCTTTTACAAAATATGAATTATATGGCGAATCACTTTTCTTTTCTGAAAGATCAATGGATCCCCACCAACTTCCATCAACATTTTTACCATGGGTATATTGTAAAGTCGCATCAATCTGCAATAACATATTTTTATCTAACCGATTCCAGATAATACCTGCAATCAATGGCATATCTGACACCCCTCCCGCCTCTCGTTCAATAAGAGAAGCGATTTTTAGTGCTGTTACCCAACGAACATTTGCATCCTGAAATTTTTGCGCATAAGGGGTAAACACTTCGTTAAAGTGATTTATAAACCTTTGTGCCACCTGTGCTCCTGTTTCATCTGTTGGAATTAAATAGGTGTCTGGATAATATACTCCTTCAATATACTCAGGCTGCATATTTTTATATACGTTGTTCCATGCATCAAGATTGGTTTGATTCCATCCTAATTTTTTTCCGATCATTTCTCCAATCTGTTCCCGACGTAAACAACCGTTCGTTGTAATCCATACCAGATCTGGTTTTCCCATAACTTTTTTTGCAATCGTCCACATCCACATGGAATTTGTTAATCGATATCCGCCCGGCTCAATCGTTTTTCCTATTATAAAAAAACTAAACAACCATCTATTTTTAATAAGATGTTCTTTTTCAAGCGCGTCTGTTATATCAAAATGCTCGATATTCTGAGGAATGGTAATAACCACAATTTCAGCACTGTTCCCCACGGGCCCAAACAACACATATATTGCTGCTAAAACCACAACGCAGGAGAACAAAATGCGTAGCAGATATACTAAAAGTTGTTTCATAATTTATTTCATTATAGTAACACAATCTTCCACGCTTCTTTTCCTTTTCTTCTTCTAAAGCTTTGGTTTTATTTTTTCGTCACACTGTGAGAGGACGGCGTATAAATAAAATCTTGTGAACAATGGTTACACGATATGTCTACGCCCTCACTAGCGTGTTCTGATAACAGCTGTATATCCCACTTGGAATATTCCGTTTGGATAGGCGTTTTACATTGAGGACATACTAACGTAAATAGTTGTTCAGAAAGCCGTACTCGTTCCCCTTCAGGAATCGCCATATTTTACTTAAACTTTTTTTAGTACCGGATATTTTATTTCATTCTTTTTCATTTTCTTTTCAAATGCATTCATGATATCAATATGCAGTTCCTGAGCAAGCAACAAGATGGCATGAAGTACATCAGATAATTCATCTTTAATATCTTCTTCATGTTCTTTGATATATTGATCGAGGGTCGCACCATTTCTCCATTTAAAATGTTCCAAAAGTTCAGCTGCTTCCAGTACAACGTCAATTGCAATTTCTTTCGGATGATGCGACCAGAACCGTTCCTTATGAAATTTTTTTACTCGTTCCTGCAGTATTTTTAAATCGGTCATAATTATATTATATCTTGCCTGCGAGCTGTCCGCATGCAGCAGCAATATCATCTCCCATGGTAACCCGAACCGTATGATGAACATGTTTATTTGTTAGCACCCGTGAGAAATTTTGAATTGCTTCAACTGTTGAACGTTTCAATGAAAGACCTAAAATCGGATTAAATGGAATAAGATTAACGTGCGTTAACCGATGACGAAGGAGAGATGCAAGTTCTTCTGCATTCTTTCGCGTATCGTTCACGCCATTGATAAGGGTGTATTCAAAACTCACCCGTTTATTTGTTTTTTCTGCATGCGATTGCAATACTCCCAGGAGATCATCTAGAGGAAATTTTTTTGCGATCGGCATTAACTGTTCTCGAAGTTTTTGATTTGGAGCATGAAGACTTAATGCCAATCGTCCCGCATATCCATGAACTAATAATTTTTTTAAATTATCCGTATGTCCTGACGTTGAAACGGTTATCCGCCGTTCACTCATTCCCATTTTTTTTGGATCTGTGAATATAGATATTGCATCCAGGACATTATTTAAATTCAATAATGGTTCTCCCATACCCATAAAGACAATATTGGTAACGGTTTGTTTTTCTTTCTTTAATACCCGTGAAAAAAACAAAACTTGATCAACGATTTCTTCTGCTGTGAGATTCCCTTGAAATCCCATTCGCCCTGTGGCACAAAAAATGCACCCAACGGGACACCCGATCATACAACTCACACACACCGTATTTCTTCCATCAGCATGACGCATGAGTACTGTTTCAAACCGTTTGTTGTCTGAAATCCGTTCAAATAATATTTTTTCTGTATCATGATGCAAAGAGACAGCCCGTTTTATTTCACGAAGTGATGTAAATCGCAATGCTTTCTGAAGTTGCAGTCGCAAATCTTTAGGCCACGTCAAAAGATCATCATATGAACCAATAAGCTCCTGGTAATAGGCGACATTAAATTGTTTTACCCGGTATGAAGGAAGGGAATGGATATGAACGAAATTCTCAATCATGTTTATTTTTGTGCGGGCACAAGAATTAATGTGGGTGTTATGGTCGGACAAACATATGTGGGTTTTGGAAACAACGGTTTCCCTTTTTGAACTAATTGACCATCCTCACAAACCCACGTGTCTTGACCATTCATGGAACGTGTAGCAACAACAAATAGTCCAACTGCGAGGGCTGCACCAAAAATGAGAAGAATAGCTCTTTGCATAATAGTTCGGCAATGGGTAGTGTAGTTTTTGTCAACAAATATGGTCGTTTACTCTTCCGCACATCCTAATGTGGGTTGAGCCGAAGAAGGATGACCATGTGCTACCCACTTTCCTTGCACACATATCCAATCATCCTCATTTCCTCGCAAAAACAAAAAACCAATTATGATAGCCGCCAATATCATTGCACCTATCAAAATAAGTAGTATTGGTTTTTTCATACACTACCCATGTACCTATTTTTATTTACAGTAAGAGAAAATCTCTTACCAATCGCGTCCGCCACGATCATCGCGTCCGCCACGATCGCCACCTCGGCCACCGTGTCCGCCACCGAATCCACCGTGTCCTCCACCGAATCCACCACGTCCACCACCGAATCCACCACCTGGGCGTTGTTCTCGTGGAACCATTGGGCGTGCTTCGTTAACGATTAAGGTTCGTCCGTCAAGTTCTTTGCCGTTCAAGAGTTCAATTGCTTTCTTTGCTTCCTCATCTGAACTCATCTCAACAAATCCAAATCCCTTGGATCGTCCTGAGAATTTATCCATGATGATCGTTGCAGAAACAACTGTTCCTGCCTGAGCAAATGCATCCCGAAGTGCTTGATCTGTTGTACTATATGATAAACTTCCTACAAACAATTTCATACTAATTTTTTCTTTCTATAAAAATTTTATTACTTTACTTACACTGACAGTCTTTGCACTCGCAGTCGCCTGTTTCATCGCTGCAACACCCGCACACCTCCTTCCGCGATCCATCGTCGCTATATTTATACGTTTTGTCTTTGTTTTCATCCTGCGTTTTCAAATGTGACCCATCACAGAATGGCTGATTTTTTGATAATCCACACATACAAATCTTCACCGGCTGATCGGTCGGAGCAAGGATATGTGGTTGTTGTGCTGTTTTTTTAACTATTCGTGCCATATTTTTCCTTTCGTATACAACTGACCATTATACGTTATTTACGGTCCAAACGCGACTACCAACTTCCGCCACCGCCTCCACCACCGCCTCCACCGGAGAATCCGCCTCCCCCGAATCCTGAGGAAAAACCGGATGATGAACGTGTTGGAGTAGCTGCCGTGGTCACACTGGAAGAAAACCCGTGACCGAAGCTATTCATGAAAATCATGGTGTTAAATGCCCGATTATCATAGGTGTCGTACCAACCAGGCCGAGAAATATTCAAATCTTTAAACCGCTCAGCCCAAATTTTTTCAACGCCGAATACAACAGCAAACGGTAAGAATTTTTCAAAGAAAATCTGTTTTTTTGCCTGATAGGCGTACTGCCGGTCCTGCGACACAATAAATCCTTTTAAGGCACCTGCAACATTTGCCACATTGACTCCTTCAACCGTCTTTTTTGGCATTTTCCGCCCAAAAAAGAAGGCAATAATGGCAAGCCCAATATTCCCGGTAAACAAAGCAACACCTGCAATCACCGTATAAATGGTTCTTGTTTTTTGTGGATTTTTTGCAAAAAACCCTTCATCAACAACTGCATCATACAGTTTATTTTTAATGTCCTGACCAACTGAACTGAAATTTGTATCTTTCAACCGAATCGTATACGTTGTTCCTGGGAACACGCCGGTCAATAAAGTTTTTTCAAATGGCTGTAACACATCTCCTTTGATCGATGTTTTTAATTGTTCGAGGGAAAAATCATTCTTCTTGGTTTCAATTATTTTTATATATCCCCTACGCGCAAGGTCAATAAAAGTTGCCGTAATATCCTTCATATCAACTGTCTCATCGACCAGCGTTCCCGTTTCCCCCGGTGTTAATCCTCGACCTTTAACGGTCTTTGGAACATCAAACCATACATGCGCCTGTCCAATGGTTCCTTTTGGATCACGTCCTGTTTTTATCCAATGCACGATAATCCAAATCGGTAATCCAAGATACCAAATAATTGCTAAACAAACGGATAAAAAGGCAACAATTTTAACGATAAGATCGGAAAACCACGTATTTACCTTTTTTGCTTCCGTTATAGTCATGAGCCCTTTTGGAAATCCAATTACCACTGTTAACCCTTCTCCTACTTCCAACACATCTGTTGTTGAAACGATTACTTCACCGTTATCATATGTCATATGACAATCTGATACCGTACTTCCTTTTACTCCGGTAAAACAGGCCAGCTGCATATTTTCCTTTGCCGTAACAAATGGAAGTAAAATTGTTGCTTTTGTTTTTTCAATAGAGACCTCCCATTCATTCCCGGTAATATTCCAGTAGAGTTCATCATGATCAGAAAACGGAACAAACGCACCGTTTACCATATATCCAATTCTATATTGATGCATTCCTGTTATGGTTTTATTTGCATCACCAATTTGTAGTTTTACATATCCGTTTGTGGTACTTTTGGTAAAGGGGTATGCACGATCTTGATCATCACGGACTGTTATTTGATCAATTCCTAATTTATATACCACGTTATCCGTATTCGTTTTTGTATATGGAATACTCCGGTATATACCATGACGATATAGAGAACCAAAATCGTACAGAATTTTTTCCTGCACCACCATGGAGCTATCACTTGCAACAGCAATCGTTGTTTGGAATGTTGCAACATTTTCTGCCTTGACGGATTGGAAAACAACAAAAAAATACAGAAAGAAAAGTGGAATGCGAGAAACCAATCGTTTCATGTCTTACCGTAAATAGTTTGCAACATTTTTTTCATGTTCTTCGATTGTTTTTGCGTAGTGCGCTCCACCAGCTTTGTCGTGAATATAGAACATATACTCCGTCTTTGTCGGATAAATGACGGCTTTTATAGCTTCGATTCCGGGATTTGCAATTGGCGTTGGTGGAAGTCCAGCATATTTATAGGTATTGTATGGAGATTCAATTGCCTTATCTTCTTCTGTTAATTCTTTTTTCCACCAGGTTTTATCTTTTACCTGATATCCTAAAATATATTGTAGTGTTGCATCAACCTGAAGCGGCCAATCCTGATTCAGTCTATTTAACAAAATTCCCGCTATCACCGGACGATCCTGACTCGTTTTTCCTTCCCGTTCTACAAGGGAAGCGATTGTAACAACCGATTGGAGAGAAAGACCTGCTTTTTTAGCATCAGCAATCATCTGAGGCGTTACCTTTTGATAAAACGTGTCCTGTAACAACTTCACAATTGCACCCGTTGTTGCATCCTGGGGAATGGAATAGGTGTCTGGAAACATGTACCCTTCTTTTGCCAAAGATAAAAATTCTTTTTCTGGAATATTTAAATCTTTTGCGATGGTTGTTGCGATTTCTTCATCCCGCCAACCTTCAGGAATGGTCACCCACACATCCATCATGCCGCGCGTTAATTCTTTGGCAATGGTTCTAGCATCCATTGCTTTATTGAGCCTGAAATCGCCTGCCTGTATCTGTCCGTTGATATTAAAAAAACGAACAAGAATATAAAATCCGATTTGACTTCTCACTAACCCAACGGTTGCTAAACGCTTTGATATTTCTTTGGTTCCTTGACCGCTTGGAACAACGAAGCTTACGGGAGTTGTATCTTTTTCATCAACTGGACCCATCGCATTTTTCCACCAGGAAAGACCCCCTGCTATTGCAAACAGCAGCACTGCACAGAAAATAAAGACACGGGTCATGAATGTATTATTTGACTTCATCGAGTGTTGCTCTCCTATATTTGTTTGCACCTGCGTCGTACATATAAATACGACCGCATTCACACGTGACCTGAATATATCCTTGCCCCTGCGGTTTGGATAGTTCTTTCCCACACCCCACACACTTTCCCTGAGAGAGAAGCCATGCTTGTACCGGTCCAATGATATTTTTAAACATACGTATTAGTCGATTGTATAAATCGGAATGTGCTTTATTGTTTCTACTGCTTCTTTTAACCTGTATGCATCCTGACTATACAATGTGCATAGTATATCACCTTTATCCACATGTTCTTCAAGTTTTCGGTTCAAAAACATTCCAGCCTTCTTATCTGTGGGACAACCTAAGATTCGACAGATCATACTAATTTCTTTATTATCTATCTTTGTTATTCTTCCTTTTTTGGGTGCCGGAAATTCAAATTGTTCTTTTCCTGCCACCAAATCGACACTTTCCACATCGGGATTTCCGCCCTGCGCCCGGATAATTTCACGCATTTTTGCCAATGCTTTTCCCGATATTAACAGCTCTTTTGCAAGTTCTTCTCCATTTATTCCTTTCATCTTCGGAGTGTCTGCAATACAAAGATTTAAAAGTTTTCCTGACAACCGCAATGCTTTTGCTTCAAGTGTTAGCGAACGGCAAGATTGTTGTTCCAACACTTCAAACACATCGTGCGCTTCAAGAACCGGTCCGACACCAAACCCTGCGTTTTGGTAGGTTTCATTAATATCGATAACAATATTCATGTCAAATTTTTTTGCTAGGTACGTGAATTTTTTCCCGATGGCTTCTGCATCAGCAAAATGCTGAATCTTCATCGTGGGTCCGACTGGAATATCGATGACGATATGTGTAGCGCCAACGGCAATTTTTTTTGCCATAATAGATACGATCACTTTATCAAATGATTCAAATGCAAGCGGTTGTTCAATTTCAATAATCACATCATCTGCTGGTGCCAGTCCTAAATGTCCTCCCCACACAATACATCCGCCAACATCGTGCACAATTTTTTGTATTTGCGGGGCATCAAATGTAACTGGAGCTACGACCTCCATCGTGTCTGCAGTTCCTGCAGGAGCAGTAATTGCGCGCGTTGAATTTTTTGGGATTAAAAATCCGGCGGCTGCAACAATCGGAACCAAAATCATGGTTGTCCGGGTTCCAGCAACACCACCGGTACTATGCTTATCCGCAACGATGCCTTTAAAATGCAGCTTTTCTCCGGTGTCCACCATTGCCTTGGTCATAAAATATAATTCTTCAGGAGAAAACCCTTCTTTAAATCCTGCTGCAGTAAAATACGTAGTTAAAACCGGTCCTAACCGTTCATGGGATATTTCATCCATAATGGACAATATCTCCCGATAGGTTAATTTTTTTCCAAGCAGCTTTTTTTTAATTGCTTCCACCGCTATATCATTATTTGTGTCACTCATATATTTTTTACCAACCGCATTTTCACATTTAACCGTTTCCACATTGTTCCTGGAGGAACACAGGTAACCAGCGTCAGATAGGAATCATCAAATTTTTGCTCAAGTGGCGTTAAATCCGTCGGTTCAACCACAACTTTATCAAATACTTTAAACACATATTCAATGCCATCAACAGACACTGTTGCTATATCCCCAATTTCCATCGAAGGAAGGGTTGAAAAAATTGAATGGTAATTTGCTGGATTATAAAATTGTGGCAACGTGGAATGGCCAAATACCACCGCGTTTCCATACTGACCCGGAAGTGGTGTTCCACCATAATGAATCAAACTTACGGCTAAATCATCTCCAGATACAATTACATTTGCATTCGCAATACGTAATTTAGGAACTGTTATGGTGTATATATTTACTCCAGCGGTTATCTTTTTTTGAGGTCGCGTCGGGTACCAAGAACTCGGATTTTCTGAATCTGCTGCTTGGACAACACCTGCAATCATTTGTGTTGTACTAAATGCAGATGCGGCAATTGGGGAAACTGTTTTTGCAAGCACCCCTTCCGTAACTGCACTAAATGCAATAATTGGCCATATGGTCCATGCAAGAATCCCAAATCCGAGTCCCATAAAAATAAAGGATACGATAGTAGACCGACGAACCGGTGCTTTAGGAACATGTTTTACATAACGATACAATGGCATACTTACTGACCAACAACGACATCAATACGAATGTTTTTAGGGTTGATCGGAAATCTATTTTTAATCATCGAACGCGAAAACAAAAATTCCGCACTACCGATTCCTGCAATATTTTTAAATATCGCTTCCACATTTTTTGAATTTTTTCCGACCAAATCACTGCGAATTTTTGTCACATCAATATTTGGAATGGATACGAGTGAGATTGATGCAGTTGCTGTAATATTTCCGTCTTTTTTCACCACCGGATTATCAACACTCACCACTGTTCTTCCTTCATTCATCACATACCCGCTTGGAATATCCGCCTGTGCAAGAGACAAAAGAATGGATTTAATATCCTGTTCGCTGTAAGAAATACCTGATATCGTAATCGTCACTTTTCCATGAAGTTGTGTTGCTTCCTGATCCAATTCTTCCGTGAAGGTTTTACTGGTAACTGCCGTTTTTATAGTTTGATCAATCATTTTTTCTCCACCTGCAACACCTGCTAATAAATCTGCTTTTGCTTTTACGACCAACTCATCCGTTAATGCTTTTACCATTGCATCATAATCAGCACGTGACACGACGGTCGTTTCACGGCTTTTCCCTCCAACAAACGGCTGATCGTTTCTTGCAATCAGAACACTTGATGAAACATCTTTAAACGTAAATTCAACACCTGCTGCAAGATTTCCTTCTTCCCCGATCACCGCAGCTGTCACCGCGGCTGTTGCTTTTCCAAATGTGATTGACCCAATTGATTCGCTGGCTGATGCGACATCTACATCACTATCCAGCGTAAATTGCAACGTGTTACCAACGAGCACTGTTCCTTTTTTCAAGGTTTTGGATGCAACCGCTTTGTTGTACACAACTACAGTACCTTTTGCAGGATCCCCAATTCGTTTTTTGCCTGTCACGGGCGATACTTTTTCTCCGGACACGGATTGCTCTAATTTTTTACCGGGAACTATAAACTTTGTCCCATCAACTGCGGCAGCTGCCGTTGAAATTGTAATGGTTTTTTCTTTCTTTACTGTATTTGGAACAACCGTAAGCGTCACAGTTGCTTTTGGAAGGAAATAATACAATGTACCGAGAATCCCAAACACCGCAATGGCAATACCAACAACCGGAAAAATAGGAAAATGGGATTTGCTTTTTGCAAGATGTATTCCTTGAATCTTTGAAAAGAAAGACTTCACAGTCTCTGAAATATTTTTCCCAACAGCCAAAACTGCCATTGGTTTTTTTATTTGCTGTTCTTCTTTTCTTGATTCTTCTTCTGGCTCCGAAAGGACATCTTTTCCGGAATGGAATCCAAATTCTTCCGCAGCAACGGGAACAACATTTGCATCATCCAGTGTTACCTCAGGAAGCGTCTCTTCCTCTTCTGGCTGGTCTTGTTCTTCTTTTGGTTCTTCCTGTGGTATCACGTCAATTTCTTTCAGTGTCTCCTCAGTCATTGTTGGTGGTTCATCTTGTGTCTGCCCCTGTTGGGCAATGACCGTCGCAATAGTTTCTCCGTCTTCCTCTTCTTCTCCTATACTTGCCTGTTCTTCTATTTTTTCTTCAACAAAAGTTGCTGTCAGTTCGCTCGCTCCAGCAAGCGCAACCGCGTGAGAAATATCATCAAAAGAAAATATATCGATTGTCGGATAATGAAGAAAATTTGCCCGACTGGTCCATTGATGCGTCAATAATTGTGATTTAATATTTTCAAGTATTTCTTTTCCTGCACCATATAAAATCATCCGAGACGGAAGAATTTCCATGTCCGGAAAACTTTTTATTGCGGTCTCAACATCCTCAACAATAAATTCACTCACCTTGACTGACCGGCTCCCGACACATGCACCAACCCGATATAAGGAAACTTCCAGTGTCTCTCCTGTCACATCAAGGAGAATCACACTTGGCGGAACTCCTTCTTCATGTTTAATCTGAAAAATAATTGCCGTATCAACACTTACAAAACCAACCGGTTTTAATTCCAGCATGGTTGTTAACCGTTTTAAATCAGGACGGATTGCATGGGAGATATTTCCTTCCTTACTCAAAAATTCTGGAGCAAATCCTAAAACGGTATTATGAATATTGTCTGTTCCACTGGCATCCTGCAGTTTGCCTAAAACATCATCCGCAGCTTCAATCCGTTTTGCCCAGGATGTATCCAGACTGTCTGCAGAGTCACAGCTCACAACCTCAAGCACTTCATCTTGACCAATCGACCAGGTGCATCCAGCAATGTGCTGATGCAATATCGTCAAAGAAAGATACAATTCCTTCACTTGGGGTTTATTTGGATGAAAGAGATGCTGTAACTGTTGCGTTATTTTCATTGCTTTTTTCGAGATGTCCATAAATCCGGCGTATACCGGCTCCCGCAGACTCCTCTTTATCTATTGTAAAGTGACCCAACTCCCCTGTAAAGGAAACGTGCGGTCCGCCGCAAATTTCGCGGCTAAAATATGCACCGTTTGGATCACCAACGGTATATACTTTTACCCTGTCGCCGTATTTTTCTACAAAAAATCCGAGTGCGCCACTCGTGAGCGATTCTTCTTTGTTCATTTCCTTCATCGTTACTTCAAGATTTTCGGAAATTGCAGCATTCACGAGTCGTTCAATTTCCATCAGTTGTTCCGGTGTTATTTTTTCTGGATGTGAAAAATCAAACCGCAACCGTTCAACTGTAATATTGCTTCCTTTTTGTCCGATATGCGTCCCTAACACTTTACGAAGGGATGCATGCAACAAATGTGTTGCTGTATGCAGCTTTGTCGTTTCAACGGAATGATCCGCAAGACCGCCTTTAAACATTCCAACGGATGCAGTTCTTGACAGCGCCTGATGTTTTTTAAATGCTTCTTCAAATTCCTCTCTATTAATCTTCTGTCCTTTTGAAACAGCAATTTCTTCCGTTAATTCCCATGGAAATCCGTAGGTTTCGTACAGCAAAAATGCCTGTTTTCCATCAACGGTTTCCATTTTTTCAATTTCTTTTAATCCTTTTTCGACGGTTTTGCCAAATCGTCCTGCTTCATCAACAAGTACGGTTTCTATTTTTTCTTGTTGTTCAAGAACGGATGGATACGCGCTTTTGTATTGCATGGCAACCGGGGCAACGAGCGATTTGACAAATCCCCAATCACCCCATACGCCAAGTTTTTTTGCATACAACATAGAACGGCGGATAAGGCGACGCAGCACATATCCCTGTTGTTTGTTGCTTGGATATACCCCATCGGCAATCATCATGACGGCTCCCCGCATGTGATCTGCAATTATCCGCATTGCCCGTGTTTCTTCCTCATCTTTTCCGTATTCTTTTTTTGTTGCTTTGGAAATAATCGTGATAATTGCAGAAAAACTATCCGTTGTAAAAACATCACGCGTATTATTAACTGCAGCATTGAGCCGCTCAAGACCTCCTCCAAAATCTACGTTTCTTTGCGGCAGTTCTTCCAGTGATCCGTCTGCAAGTTTTTTATATTGCATGAACACGGAATTTCCAATTTCCAAAAATCTACCGCAATCGCAGTTTGGATGACATTTTTCATTTTTGTATGGAGATTGTTCATGAAGATGCAGTTCCTCACCAAAATCATAAAAAATTTCACTATCCGGTCCACCCGGTTCCCCGGCATTCATTTTTTCTGGTGTTCCGGATCTACTCCACCAATTCTTTTTTGCGTCATATGAAAAAATATGATCTTCCGGAATACCTAGATGTTTCCAAATCGCAATTGATTCCTCGTCTTTTGCAACATTCTCATTTCCGCTAAAAACGGATACATATATCCGTTTTGCATCAAGGCCTAATTCTTTTGTTAAAAATTCATAGATCCATGGAAGTTGTTCTTTTTTAAAATAGTCACCGAGTGACCAATTTCCTAACATTTCAAAAAATGTCATGTGCCGGTTATCTCCCACTTCTTCAATATCCTGGCTGCGAAATGATTTTTGACTGTTTGTCAGGCGTTTTCCCTGTGGGTGTGGTTGCCCCAAAAGATACGGAATTAGTGGCTGCATTCCTGCACTATTAAACAGCGTGGTCGGATCATTTTCAGGAACAAGAGGAGCAGATGGAATCAACACATGATTTCGTGGTGTACTTTGAAAAAAGGAAAGATATTTTGCACGGATCTCATTTGCAGTCATGATGCGATTATATCATCAACCGAAGTTTGAGTGTTACCGTTTTGGAACGTTCTTAAACAGTCTCTTGCGGAGATTTGTTGTTGCTGTTACTCCTTTTTCCTGAACTTCAACAACACTTGCAAGTGCATTATCAAGTCGTTTTGATGCTTCCTCAGTCAAATCTTCTTTTTTGTCTTCAATCTGTTCCATGAACTGTTCTTTAATTGCTTCACCTTTTTTGATGAGTTCTTCTCCTTTTTCTTTTAACTCATCCACTTTCTCTTCCAAATCATCAAGTGTTTCTTTTCCTTTTTTCTCAATCATCTTTTCAACTTTTTTTCCTTCTTTTGTTCCCATGAGAAACATGAGCCCTGCGCCAATCAAGCCACCGATGAAAAAACCAATCATAAATTTGTTATCACGATTCTCGTTCATGTTCTCTCTCCTTTTTAAACATCGATAAAATGTTCATTCCTGCTTTAATACCGCCAAAAAATCCTGCAAGTCCTGTTGCAGAATCACTTACAATACCGGTTACTTTTCCACCATCATCCAGCATTTTATTTACCTTTTGAATAGAGATACGGAATTCTTTCATAATGTGAAAAACCTGAATGCTTAAAATGACGATGAGGGTCGTTAAAATGAAGCTAATAATAATGATGGTGATCTGTACTGGATCCATAGGCAGGAATCAAATGTAGAATAACAATAAACCAAAACAAATTCTCTGTCAATGAGTTATTGTTGTAGTCCTACTTTTCTCACTTCTGTTTTGGTTTTGCCAAATCTGGATGTTGAAACAACCATTATCGTATTAACTCCCGGCTCAAGCGCTACCTGGGTAAAAAATTTTCCATCGCTTCGAACAGTTACACTCAATCCGTTTACAGTCACTGTTGCATCCATATTGGTTTCACCAAATACATCCAATTTCTTCTCTCCAACAATTGATTCATTTTTTGGCTTGGTAATCGTTAACTCTGGTGGCCGTTGTAATTGCCCATATTGGAGACCAAAATAAGAAAGGAACAACACGGTAAGTCCGATTAACAAAAACGTGATAAAACGACCCGGTGTCAGACGAAATCCTTTTGACTCAATATCCTGTGTTTTTTTTGGCAGCAGGATCGACCGCTTCACCTCATTGGTTTGCCGACGGAAAAACGCCATAATCACAGTGCTATCCAGGCCTAAATACGAACTGTAATTTTTGACAAATCCTTTGGCATAAATAGGAGACGGTAATAATTCGTAGGCATCTCGCTCAATTGCTTCCAAAAATTTCAACCGAATTTTTGTCTGTTTTTCAACGTCATTTAAGGAGATGCCTTTCTTAGTTCGCGCTTCCTTTAACATGGTACCAACGGTATTCATAATGTGGAAGAAAAACTATCCTTGTTGTTGAGCAGCTTGTTGATTTGCGTAGTATTCATCGGGATTTTTGATGAGGACATCCCGAGGTTTTGCCCCTTCACCGGCGCTGATAATTCCTTCAGATTCCAATTGATCCAAAATGCGTGCAGCCCGTGCATATCCGACAGACAGTCTTCGCTGTAAAAGCGACGCGGATGCTTTGTCATGCTGACAAATAAGCCGGAACGCTTCATCAAATAACGGGTCTTTTCCGTCTTCTGAAACACTCACCCCGCCTCCACTTTTATGCATGGCAGAGACTGGCGTATTCATTACTTCTTCGGTATATTGGACCGGTGAATTTTTTGTCTTCAAAAATTCGACGACTTTGTTCACTTCCTGTTCTGAAACATAGGTTCCTTGAATACGGGTAGGTTTGCTTTGATCCGGTGGAATAAACAGCATGTCTCCCCGACCAAGCAGTTTTTCTGCACCCGGCATATCGAGAACCACACGGCTATCAATCATGGATGACACATTAAATGCGATACGAGCAGGAATATTTGCTTTGATAAGTCCCGTGATAACATCAACGCTTGGCCGTTGTGTAGCAAGGACTAAATGAATCCCAACTGCACGAGACATTTGTGCAATTTTACAAATCGTATCCTCAGCATCAACAGGCGCGTACGCCATGAGGGTTGCAAGTTCATCAATAAAGATAATGATGTACGGCATGGACTGCATGCCAGCAAGCTCATTAAAGCTGTCAATATTTTTCACTCCCACTTCTGCCAGTTGTTTGTACCGGTTTTCCATTTCTTTGACTGCATAGTGCATCGCACTTAATGCTTTATCTGCATCCACAATGACGGGAGCAAGTAAATGCGGAATGCCGTTGTATCCCGTAAGCTCTACCCTCTTTGGATCAATCATGATAAGTTTTACTTCCTGTGGTGTTGTCCTAAAAAGCAGTGAATTGATAAATGCATTCACGAGCACGGATTTTCCGGAGCCTGTGGTTCCTGCAATGAGCATATGCGGCATTTTTCCAATATCAACCGTCACCGGATTTCCGGCTACATCAAGTCCAAGGGCAACCGTTAATTTACTTTTTGCTTTCGTTAACACATCGGATTCCAGCATGTGTTTAAGGGTAACAAACTCAAGGCCACGATTTGGAATCTCAATGCCAACGAGATTTCGTCCCGGAATTGGGGTTTGAATACGGACTTGTCCAGTTGGCGCTGCAAGAGCAAGGGCAAGGTCGCTTGATAATGACTGGATTTTTGAAACTTTGGTACCGAGTGCAATTTCCAATGCATATTCGGTAATGGCCGGTCCTTTGTTTACCTCAACAACATTTGCCATAATACCGAATGATCCCAAGGTCTTTTTAATAGTGTCTGCGTTGTATTTCACATCTCCCCGATCAGCCCGCTGATTCGGTCCGTCAGAAAGAAGGGAAATAGGCGGATATTCCCAAATGAGTTGTTCTTGTGGCGCCATGGAACTGTTAATCTTAAAATCTCCTCCAAGATCCATTGGTTTTTGTGTTCCTGCGGCAACGGGTGCCGGTTTTCCTGTTGGGGGTGTATGGACAATTGGTGCGGACCCTTTAATGGTCATGGGTTTGTCCATAAATTCCCCACCTTTGATTTTTATTTGTTTTTGCCCGTTCACAAACGTGTCTTTTGGAGAGAAGAGATGTTTAAAGAATCCACCCACCCATTCCATAATCCGCTGGATACCCATAAGAAGGACGTTTACAAATCCGTCGAGTGACGTATTAAATTCTATAATAAGTCCAACAATGAAAATACCGATGAGAATAAGATACGCAACCTCTACCGTTATAGAATCAGATAACACCCGCATCATCCATTCACCCATAGTTCCCGCTTGTGTCAGACCGATAAGTGAAAGTAAAAACAAGAAAAATCCGGTCGGAACATTGGGTTTTGCAAGATCGGATTTCACTTTAAAAAATAACATGCTTAATGAAACTAAAAATACCGGAAGCGGATACATGAGCCATCCAATTTTGGTATACAGTTCATCCCGA
Organism: Candidatus Gottesmanbacteria bacterium; assembly: GCA_903821745.1. Taxonomy (GTDB): domain Bacteria; phylum Patescibacteriota; class Microgenomatia; order UBA10105; family UBA927; genus CAIJMI01. Next base: position 23,808 of record CAIJMI010000002.1, on the reverse strand, counting down.
AGGCGCATCAGCGCGGTTCCTTCTCCAAAAAATGAACAAATAATGATAGCGGAGAAAATCCACAGCCAGATTGCTGAGACAGTATAAATGGTTTGCTTCTTCAGTTTTAAGTTAAATGGTCCTCGTTTTCGATATTTTCGTTTCCGTTGCATACTTGTAACAGTATAGAAAAAAATAGATATAAGTTCAACAAGAACTCAAAAATCAATGCCTAGCCGGGGGGTCTCAAAAGTGGTATACTATGTAAGTATTCCCCGCTACGATTTATTGTCGCTAGGGCGGGGATTTCTTTTTTCTATGGATATTCGAAATGTTGCCATTATCGCTCACGTTGACCACGGAAAAACCACACTCGTTGACGGGATGCTCAAACAGACCCATACATTCCGGGATAATGAAGCTGAAATGAACCAAACCACCATTCTTGATGCCAATCCTCTGGAACGCGAAAAGGGAATCACCATATTGGCCAAAAACACCTCAGTTATGTATAACGGGACAAAGATCAATATCATTGATACTCCAGGGCATGCAGACTTCTCAGGAGAGGTAGAACGTACCATTAATATGGCAGACGGTGCCGTTCTCGTTGTTGATGCTGCAGAAGGTCCCCTTCCACAGACACAGTTCGTGCTCAAAAAAGCACTCGAACTGCATTTAAAACTCATCGTTGTTGTGAACAAAATTGACCGCAAAGATGCACGGGTCGAAGAAGTAGTCAAAGAAATTGAAGAGCTATTCCTTCATCTTGCAACACATGAAGATGACCTTATGTATCCAGTTATCTATGCAATCGGTCGACAGGGAAAAGCATGGGATCCGTATCCGGAAGATATGAATGCAGATGCCGATCTGACACCTGTCTTTGAATCCATCTTAAAAGTGATTCCTCCACCAAAAGCAAATGCAGATATGCCAACAAAAATGTTGGTTTCTACGCTTGATTTTGATGATTACAAAGGAACATATGCAATTGGAAAATTGACCCAGGGAACCATTTCCCCAGGACAATCCATTTTGCTTTTAAATGAAAATGAAAAAGTCGGACAATACAAAATCGAACAGGTGTTTACGAGCGTGGGACTCAAACGGGTCGAAACAACGATTGCAAAAACCGGTGATATTGTCGCGGTTACTGGAATACCTGATGTTGCGATTGGTCAAACCATTACTGACCCATCCGATCCAACCGGGTATCCAACCATTAAACTCGAGGAGCCAACTTTGAAAATTTCCCTGTCTGCAAACACCAGTCCTTTTGCAGGACGCGAAGGAAAATTCTGTACTGCAAGACAGATTCATGCCCGACTTTTGAAGGAAAAACAGACAAATATCGGTATTAATATCACGGACAATCCGCAGGGAAACGGATTTATCGTTGCCGGACGCGGAGAACTGCACTTGGCAATTCTGCTTGAAAACTTGCGACGTGAAGGATATGAAATGCAGGTTGGAAAACCAGAAGTAATCCTCAAAGAGATTGACGGACAAACACAGGAACCATTCGAAGAAATTACGATTGAAATTGATAATGCCTATGTTGGTGTTATAACGGAAGAACTTGGAAAACGAAAAGCAGAAATGCTTGATACCTTTACATCAGACCGCGGTGTTACCCGGATGGTCTACAAAGTTTCCAGCAGAAATTTACTCGGATTTCGGGGAGATATCATGACCAAGACCCGAGGAAACGGCATTTTCTCAACTCGTTTCATCGGCTATTTTCCCCTTGGCGCACATGTACCAAAACTTCGAAATGGTGTCCTTATCGCATTTGAAACAGGAAAATCAACTGGGTACGCACTCCAAACCGTACAGGAACGGGGAAAGGCATTTATTGGTCCGGGCGTCCCCGTCTATGCAGGAATGATTATCGGAATGAACACAAGACAGGATGACATTGAAATCAATGTCTGTAAAATTAAAAAATTAACAAATATTCATTCTGCAAATGCTGACATTGCCATTCAACTGGATCCACCAACCGTGTTTTCACTGGAACAATGTTTGGACTTTGTGGAAGAAGATGAACTTCTTGAAATCACACCTATTAATCTTCGACTTCGAAAGAAATTTTTAACATCCGTCGAACGCAACCGCGTTGACCGAGGATTATCTCCTAAAGTGTAACCTTATACCTCCAAAATAACCGGAACGATCAGTGGCTGTCTACCGGTTTCTTTCTTTAAAAACTTCTGTAAATTATCTTCAATCAGTTCACGCATATAGTGCCAATCCATTGCACGTCCATGCTTCACACGAAGTGATTCATTCACTAGACGTTTTGCGCGATTTAACAATTCTCCTGATTCTTTGATATACACAAATCCCCGGGAAATAATGTCTGGTTCACTCGTCACCCGTCCTGATGATTTTTCAACTGGAACGACAACAACCACAATGCCTTCATTGGCAATAGTCTGCCGATCGCGAAGTACAATATTTCCAACGTCTCCAATTCCCAGTCCATCAACCATCACATTTTCAAGTGCGATATGTTGTACCACTTTCGGTGGACCGAATTTTGAAAATTCCAATATATCCCCTTCTTCTGGAAGTAATATTTGATTTTTTCGGTATCCGCATTCTGTTGCAATAATCCGGTAATTCATCATGTGCCGATAGGTGCCACCGATTGGCAAAATGTATTGTGGTCCAAGAGCAGTAAGCATCAGCATGTGATCCCCCTGGCTTCCGTGTCCTGATACATGCAAGTCTTCTGAAATGCTGGTGTAGGAAACCCGTGCACCAGTCCGGTAAATCTGGTCAATGATAGTGTTAACACTACCTTCATTTCCGGGAATTGGATCTGCACTAAACATCACGGTATCTCCATCTGAAATGGTGACAAACGTATGATTATCATTTGCCATTCGAGTGAGTGCTGATTCCGGCTGCCCCTGGGCACCTGCAACAATCAAAAACATTTTTGATGCTGGCATTTTTTTCAAATCCCGATCGCGAACAACCATATCCCGCGGGAATTTCATATACCCAAGAGCAAATGCTTCCTCAACATTTTTATCAATGCTTCTACCAAAAAATGCAATCTTTCTGCCAGCTGCAATTGCAATGTCAATGGCAAGCTGGATACGGGAAATATTAGATGATTGTGTCGTGAACAAAAACTTTCCCGGGCACATTGCAAGTTCTCGTTCTATGGCATCCCGAATTTTTTGCTCTGATGGCGTAAACCCAGGGCGTTCACTTCCCAATGAATCCGTGAGCAAACACATAACTCCCCGGTTGCCAACCGCATTAATTTTCTCTATCTCTGATTTTTTTCCGTCCAAGGGATCAAAATCGAACTTGAAATCACTCCCGTGGTAAAAAATACCTACCGGTGTTTCAATAATTAAATTGGCCGTATCTGGTACGGAATGGGTCATTCTCACAAATGACACTTTAAATGAGCCAATAGTCAGCTGTGTTGTAAATTCAACAGGAGTTACACGGGTTTGTATATTGGTCTCTTTAAGTTTCAAATTTGCAAATGCTGCGGTCAGTGGTGTTCCCCACATGGGAATGTTCCCAAGTTTTGGATAGATATAGGGAATTGCTCCGATATGGTCATCATGACCATGGGTAAATACCAATCCTTTGATATATTGTTTCTTGTCTTCCAAATACCGGACATCCGGAATGACGACGTCAACGCCGTACATATCCGCATCCGGAAATCCGATACCGCAGTCGACAATGAGAATCTCTTTTATCTTCCCGTCATACCGGAGTTCATAGGCAAACATGTTTTTTGTCACGTTGCCACTTCCTCCAACTGGAATAATCCGAAGTGTTTCTTTCCCTGAGCTTCTTGCTACTGCTGATCCGACAAATTGTTGTGTGAATTGTTGGGTTTGTTGTGGTTTATACTGTTTTGGTCCATGGAATCTCCATGGTTTTTTGTTTTGATCTTTCTGTTTAAAAAATTGTTTCATATTAATACGTTTCTACATACTCTTTCACATTCTCCTCTGTAATGTGGTACGTTTTTCCTTTTCCTTCTACTATTGCCCGTGCTACTTTTCGGCAGACGCCATTAATGGTCCGTTCAATAGAACGGATACCGGCATCATACCCCAATGGCCTGACGAGCTTCGGCCATACTGCATCATCAATTGTTAAGTTCTCCTTTGTAAGTCCCGATGATCGCAACAATTCTGGTAATACATACTCTCTTGCGATTGTTATTTTTTCTTGATCTGAATACGACGGCATTTGTATGACCTCAAGACGGTCAAGCACTGCCGTTGAAATATTTGTAGTATTGTTTGCCGTTGCGATAAACAGGACATCGGACAAATCAAACGGATAATCTAAATAATGGTCCGTAAATGCTTTGTTCTGTTCCGGGTCCAACAGCTCGACCAAGACTCCCATGATGTCACCACGTGCATGTTCTGCCACGCGGTCAACTTCGTCAAGAAGCATGACCGGGTTTCTGGTTCCTGCATACCGGAGCCCCTTGAGGATAAGTCCTATTTCTGCATCCGGACGAACCCGCGATTGTCCTCTTAAATCCAATGAATCGGATAATCCTCCAAATGGAATACGAATAAACTTTCTTCCCATTGCTTCAGCAACGGATTTTGCGAGTGTCGTTTTTCCGGTTCCAACCAAACCAATAAGACAAAGAATTGGGGCGCGTCTGGCAAGCATGCCATGTACCATTCCTGTGTCTCCGTTTTTCAGTTCTTTTTCTTCGATTCCTTTTTCCTGCTGTAATTTCAGTACTGCCAAATATTCTATAATCTTGTCCTTCACGGACTGCATACCGTAATGATTTTTGTTGAGCATCTCCGTTGCTTTTGCAATATCAATGGCATCAACAGATTTTGCATTCCATGGAAGGTTCACGATCCAATCAATGTAATCCAGAAGCTGTTCAATGTGCACTTGTGCTGCAATATCATTCTGCAAGCGTTCAATTTCCTCAAAATATCCGCTCATGCGCATGGATAACTCTGGAGGAATTTGAATTCCTTGAAGGGTTCGACGTAAAAGCGATACTCTGTCAGACAGGGATGACATACATCCATGATACCATGAATGTTTAATATCGTCGTGGTCCGCGATTGAATGGTCGACGTGGACGATCTCCACCTTCTCTGTGTTCCCGGGATGGTGCTTTTGCTGCATCATCACCGAAAAGCATGGAAAGGTTTACCCGTCCTTGATCATCAATTTCAATCACCCGTACTTTTACTTTTTGTCCAATTTCAACAACTGTTGATGGATCCTGAACAAACGATGTTGACATCTGTGACACGTGGACTAATCCTTCTTTTCCTGGAAGAATTTCCACAAATGCTCCAAATGCCATCAGGCGTTTGACTTCCCCTTCGTATTCTTCTCCTGCTTTCACTTCATGGGTCAGTCCTTCAATCCATGCTGCGGCCTTATCAACTGCTTCTTTCTTCACGGCGGTGATAAATACGGATCCGTCATCTTTCACATCAAGGATTGCTCCCGTGATGGTTTGAATTTGCCGGATCATCTTTCCACCCGGTCCGATCACCGTACCAATGCTATCTACCGGAATCTTAATCATCTGCACTTTTGGTGCATATTGGGAAAGATTTGGTCTTGATTCAGCAATTAATGCATGCATCTTTTCCAAGATCATGGCACGTGCAATTTTTGCACGTTCCAATGCTCCTTTGACGATTTCATCGCTAATACCGTCCACTTTCATGTCGAGTTGTATTGCCGTGATACCATTTTTGGTCCCTGCTACTTTGAAATCCATGTCTCCACCGAAATCTTCGACTCCGACGATGTCGGTAAGAAGCACGAATTCTTTTTTGTCTTTTGGATTGGTCATGAGTCCAACGGAGATACCAGCAACTGGTTCTTTAATTGGAACTCCCGCATCCATAAGGGCAAGTGTTGATCCGCAGGTTGATGCCATGGATGTTGATCCATTGGACGACATAATTTCTGACACCAAGCGAATGGTGTATGGAAAATCTGATTCATCAGGAATGACCGCAATGAGTGCCCGTTCTGCAAGTGCTCCATGTCCAATTTCCCGGCGTGATGGTGTTCCTACACGGCCTGTTTCTCCAACGGAATATGGAGGCATACTGTAATGATGAATATACCGGCGTGATTCTTCTCCTGTTGGGCTTTCAATCAGCTGTGCCATGTCCGGAGAGCCAAGTGTTGCAACAGTCAAAACTTGTGTCTGACCCCGTTTGAACATTGCGCTTCCGTGCGTCCGTGGGAGCAAGCTCAAATCCATGGTAATTGGTCGGACTTCATCAATTTTTCTTCCATCGACACGTTTACTATGCACTAAGACGTCCTCACGAATTCTGTTTTTGAAAATATGGTCAATTGCAGCCATGATTTGTGGAATCGTGTAAACCTGTTCATATTTTTCGGCAATCACTTTTGCGAGATCCCCCATGCCAGTGTCTCCACCTTCTTTTTGGGTTGTTTTTTTGAATTGGTCATCCAGTTCGCTCTTGAAATCTTTTTTCAGTTTTTCTTCAAGCTCTTCTGTTGATGCAGGTTCAATAATGACTGCTTTTGTTTTGCCAACATCTTTGACTAACTCGTTGATACAATCAATGATTGCTTTGTTGGCAACTTTTGCTTGTTCTACTGCTTCAAATACCACTTCTTCCGGTGTTTCGCAGAATCCTCCTTCAAGCATCATGACGCGTTCTGCATTGGAAGAAACAACAAAATCAAATTCACTGGATTCCTGTTGTGGTGCAGTTGGGTTAATTAGGATTGTTCCTTTGTCTGATCCATCATCTTTGACGTATCCGACACGGACACCTCCGACTGGTCCATTCCATGGGACTTCAGAAATGGCAATGGCAGCTGATGCTGCAACAAGTCCCAACACATCTGGATCATTTTCTCCGTCAACGGAAAGAGTCGTGATAATTACCTGGACATCATGTTTGTATGTTTTTGGAAACAATGGGCGGATAGACCGATCAATGACCCGTCCTGCAAGGACGGCATCATCTGTTGGTCTGCCTTCCCGTTTGACCCAACGTGATCCCTTGATGCGTCCACCGGCATAAAGCCGCTCAACGTATTCAACAGAAAGTGGGAAATAGTCGAGGGTTGTTTCTTTGCTTGATGCAGTCACTGCTGCAAGTACCATGGTTTCACCATATTGGGCAACCACGGCTGCGCTTGCCTGTTCTGCAAACCGACCAACTTCAAGAGATAATGTACGTCCACCGACTTCAACGGATTTTTTTACAATCTTCATAAAATTACTTCTCGCCTACTATAAGGGAGGATGGAGAAAGGGGGAAGTGAGACAACTCGAATCTTTGTGCTATTCTTGACTGTATCTCGTCAAAAATTCAAGACATCGCACTTCCTATCGTTCTCCTCTCACACCTAGTATGCGGAGGGAAAAATTATTTTGTTAAACCTAACTTTTTTGATATTTCTTTAAATCGTGTTTTTTCTTTGGTTTCAAGATAATTTAAGAGTCTTCGGCGTTTAGAAATGATTCCAAGAAGGCCTCTTCGTGAATGATTATCTTTGTTGTTTGTCTTCAAATGTAAGGCTAACTTTTCGATACGGCTGGTCAAAAGGGCAATCTGCACTTCAGGACTCCCTGTGTCCCCTGGTTTAACCTGGTATTCGGAGATGATCTGTGCTTTTTCTTCACTTGGCACTGGGGTCTCTTCTACTTTTGAAGCTGCTTTCACGGCTTTGACTGCTTTTTTAGCTTCTTTTTTCTCAACTTTTTCGACCTTTTTGACGGCCTTTTTTTCTACTTTTTCTGTTTTTTTAGCTTTAGTTGCCATAAATATTTAATAAAAAGGGAGCGGCTCTTTCCTGCTCCAGTACTGGGTATTTTACACTAAATGAGCTTGAATTACAAGGAAGAGGTTTCGGGATGGTTATCCCCGCTTCAACCACCTATACAGTCATCTTGCTGTTCAATGTAATCGAAAAGACATTACGATATTGTATAAGGATCGATAGGGACTCCTGACGGTGAAGATTCCTGCTCTTTATCTGATTTAATAGAACCAGAAGTATTAGGTATATTCGTATTTTCACTTGTACATCCGGCTGAAATCGGAACCCTACCAAAAAATTTACGCCAGTCCTGAATTACAACTGCGTCATCAAAAAACTTAAAATATTCTTCACTATACCTATCTCTTCTTTGGCGTCCATCATTCACAAAATTCGGATCAGGAAGCGCGGTTATCGTTTCAGGATGTTCCCACATATTGAGAATAAACTTGGCATCGTCCCGATATCCTTCATACATCTTCCATTGTAGATCCCCCGCCTTTTTCATATACCAAGGCTCAATGAGTTTAAAATCCCACCGTTCTTTATATTGTTTATCCATAGCAAGCCAGCCACTTTTTCTTTTAGAAAAACTGCATCAGGTTTTCCTTGAATAGAATAATGTTTTTTAAATTCAAAACCTTTTTCTTTCAATTTTTTATAAAAATTAATTCTGGTTTTGTATTTTCAGACCGAATTCTGGACATGTTATAGCTTCGTTGGCCTTTTGTCAGTCTATCCATGATTCAATCAAAAAAATAAATCAGTATATTATTACTAATTATGCTATTGTTGAGCTTTTGAAGATCTTTGGTTTTAGCCAATCTTCTGGAGGATTTTGAGGAATAGGTTGAACTTTTTTTTGTTCCAGTTCAGTGGGCGGAGTAGGAATAGGTTTTACTTCTTCAACTGGAGGTTGTGGCGCTGCAATAACAGGAGGTGTGACGACTTCAGTAGTAAATCGTTTTCCGCCGGCTTTGAGACATGCCGCTGCAACTTCAAATGTTCGTACTGTTATGTCCCCCTGAAAATTATTAGATGCACTATAGAGGGCATTCAATAAATTTGTTGCAATATCTTCTGTAAGCGGGGTACCAATTTCTGACATGACGGTGCCAACAAGTTCTGCTGTCGTTGCTGCATGATCAATGATATTGATTGCACCATACCGTGCATTTTCAAGATGTTTATCAATGTTCACAATCGGCCTCGTTGCAAACAGTTCTTTCTCCCCTTCATACAGCTCCCCCAACTCTCCAAGATGCATCGTATCAATCGTAAAAATCACATCAGCCGCTGTTCCTTTATGGGAAAAACTTACATTATCTTCATTAAAATCCTCAAATCCGGGACGTGGTTCAATAATGAGATTAAATTTTTTGTCTTCAATGTTGTACGTTACCTTGTCGATGGATCCATCTTCATAGTCAAGGGAAATAACAAAATTTTTCTTTGAAAATTTTGTTTCCAGTTTGTTTGCTCCAACAAAATTCGAAAACTCCACGGTCATTGGTGTTGGGCATCCGACCACCACATGCTTTCCTGCATTTTTCATGGCTACATACAATGCAAGTGCACTGCCCATACTGTCTGAAGAGGGATTTGCGTGCGTGAGGACAAGAATGTCTTTTGCTTGGGAAACAAGTTCTTTAACGCGCGTCATGTCTGTTGCTGTTGTAACGTCATCCATAAAACCCTAGTGTTGGCAGGTATTAATGGTTCGTAAACGCAATTATATCATCGCCTAATGCAAAATCAACGATGCGATCAAACAATATGCCGCAGTCATCACCCACATCCATTCTTGTTTCTTCTGTTTTTCCATGCCGCACGGATTTAATCTTTGCTTTCCCTATTTCCTCTTCACCCCGCATCACTTTTACTTGGTCCCCTTTTGCAATACGTCCGGACATGACTTTGATTCCTGCAATACGGACACCATTAAATGGAAATTCTGCCAAGACCCGACCTTTCCCAAGTTCTCGCTCCTTGGTAATCACTTCCATGGCGCCTTCAATGACATCATGGAGTTCATCAAGAAGTTCATAGATAATCGTGTAAGTTCTGCAGATGACGCCTTCAATTTGTGCAAGTTTTTCAATTTCTGTCTTTAACTTCACATTAAATCCGATAACAAATGCTCCGGTTGATTTTGCCATCAAGACATCCGCATCACTTATCTCTCCAACTCCTGCGGTCACAATATCAACATCATCTCCCAATGCTTCAAGAATTGCTTCAAGGGATCCATAGACATCTGCTTTGATAATGACGGCAAGCTTTTTCTTGCCATTCATGTTTGCCAAGAAGTCTGCAATAGACTGTGCCTGGTCAACTTCTTTTTTCACTGTTTCAACAACCGTCTTTGCGACAGCTACTGCAGTTAATACTGCTCCTACCTGTGGCAAGCTCGTAAACCCAAGAACTTCCACTGGTTTTGATGGACTGGCTTCTGTCATTGAAATTCTGTTTTCATCAAACATTGCCCGTACTTTTGCAACCTGTTTGTCGCCATCAAACAAGGAACTTCCAAATTTGAGTGTTCCTTTTTTCACAACGACGGTTGCAACCATGCCTTTCCCTTTATCAATTCTGTTTTCAATAACCACGGCTTCCAGTGGTGCGTCGGGCTCATTTTTCAGTTCCTTCATCTCTGCAACAAGCATGATGGTGTCCAAGAGTTCTTTAACACCTGCTCCGGTTTTTGCAGATACTGCAACAGAAGGGATAGATCCGCCAAATCCTTCAACCTGTACGCCATTTCTTGCAAGATCCTGCTTCACTTTATCAACATTTGCGGCCGGCATATCAATTTTGTTGATTGCCACAATCATGGAAACATTTGCTTCCTGGATCATCCGGATGGATTCTTTGGTTTGTGGCATGACGCTGTCATCCGCAGCAACAACGAGAATTGCAATATCAGAAACCGTTGCACCGCGTGCACGCATTTTTGCAAATGCTTCATGCCCTGGAGTATCAATGAAGGTTATGCCTGGAATTTGGTATGCACCAATTGCCTGGGTAATACCGCCATGTTCTTTTTCTGTAACATGGGTCTTCCTTATGTAATCAAGAAGCGACGATTTTCCGTGATCAACATGCCCCAGTACCGCAACAATTGGCGGTCTGCCTTTGGCAATAACTGGTTCTGTTGTCTTTTTTTTCATATCTGATTACAAATACGCCGCTCATACGATTACTCTTTCGTATCAGACGGTACTGCTTCAACTACTGGATCAACCTGTGCTGCGTCAGCTGCTGGAGCAACTGCTTCCGGTTTTGCTTGTTCTTTTTCCTCTTCCTTTATTTCCTCTTTTTCTTCTTTTACCGCTTCTGTCTTTTCTACCTTTTCTTCTACAACTTCCTCTTTTTTCACGTCTTCTTTTGTTTCCACTGCTTCTCCTGTAACCGGTTCTGTAACTGCAGGTGCAGCTTCTTCTGTTTTACCAGCTTCTGGTGCAATCACCGTGCCGGCTTTCCCCTGAATATCAATTTTCCATCCTGTAAGCTTTGCAGCAAGTCGGACATTTTGTCCTTCCCGGCCGATAGCAAGAGATAACTGATCTTCCGGAACTTTGACCGTTGCGGTTTTGTTTGCTTCATCAAGGGCAACATCAATATCTTTTGCTGGAGCAAGTGCAGCAATGATAAATGCTTTTGGCTCATCACTCCATTGAATGATATCGACTTTTTCATTTCCGCCAAGCTCATTAATAACAGCAGTAACACGTACTCCCTTTTGTCCAACACAGGATCCTACTGGATCAACACCGGATTGTTTGGAAAACACTGCTACTTTTGTCCGTCCGCCAGCTTCTCGAACAACGGTTCGAAGTTCAACTGCTCCTTGCGCAACTTCCGGTACTTCTCGGGCAAACAAGCCTTCAACGAGTCCTTTGTGTGCACGGGAGACAATGATTTCATTACCACGTGGTGTTTCTCGAATTCCTTCAATATAGAAGGTAAGGCGTTGATTTAAATGATACCGTTCGCCCTGATTTTGTTCGGTCATTGGCATCACTGCCTGCGTTCGACCAATATCAACAACAACATTTGGTCCATCAAACCGAAGAATCATTCCCGGAACGATGTTACCGACTTTTGTCTGATAATCTGCCAGTACTGCCTGTTTTTCAGCTTCCCGGATCCGTTGCAAAATGACTTGTTTTGCGGTTTGTGCGGCAATACGGCCAAAACCTGGAGGTGTCACATCTTTGCCTTCCTTTAAGACTTTTGCTTCTCCAGTATCTGCATCCACATCAACCGTATACAAATCCATTTCTTCTGTTCCGTAATCTTTTCGGTAGGCTGCAAGAATTGCAGCACGGATTGTCTCAAGGACGACTTTTGGATCAAGTCCCCGCTCGGTTGCTACCTGGTTTAATGCTAATGAAAATTCGCTTCTGACTGTTGCTGGCATATGTTTTTCCTTTTATTTATAAAAAAAGGCGGGTTTCAGGCCCACCTCAACTTCTTCTCACTACAATAGGTGTATTATAACACGCTTGAAGCGGGCGTCAATCTTACCGAAGGGTTTCATCCAACTCTTCCAAGAGTTCCTTCTGTCGGTGGGTTAAATGGGAAGGCATATTGAGCTGAATTTTGACATATTCATCCCCCCGTCCTCCACCCCGAACATGCGGCACTCCCTGCCCACGAAGCCGGATAAGGGTTCCTGGCTGGGTTCCCGCAGGAATCCGGATTTTAACTGGTTTTTCAATGGTTTTGACCTCTTCAATGCCTCCAAGTGCTGCTTTTGTAAAGGATATTTCATGCGTTACCACGACATCATCGCCTTCCCGGGTAAATTCACGGCTCGGACGTACGGAAATAACAATATCAAAATCATCAAAGCGAATGCGGCTCCCGTTATCAACACCTGCCGGGATTTTAATCGTTTTTTTCTCGGATCCTTCCCCTGCAGCGCCTTTCGGCACCATGACTTCTTTGGTTACCCCGCGGACTGCTTCCATAAAGTCGATGGATATCTCATACGCATTTCTCCGTTGTCTTCCTCCACCACGGCCACCTCCGCCAAATCCACCACCAAAAAACTGTTCAAAAATATCAAACGGATCAAATCCGTCCGCACCAAATGGATTTTCTCCAGAGGAAGAATATGAATATTGAAACGGCCCCTGTTGTCTAAAACCTGCAAACGGATCCCGTCCCGCTCCGCCGCCCATGCCTGAACCCGGAGTAAATGCATCATGACCAAATTGGTCATACGTTGCCCGTTTCTGTTTATCAGACAAAACGGAATATGCTTCGTTTATTTCCTTAAATTTCTCATTAGCATTTGCTGCTTTATTCCGGTCCGGGTGCCATTCCAAAGCAAGCTTACGATATGCTTTTTTGAGTTCTTCCGCAGAAGCACTCTTGGAAACACCTAATACATCATAAAAATCTTTTTTTGCTGCCATACCAATCTCACTTCAAGATACCTATTATATAGGAAACAGAAAAACATCCCGCTTTTTATGAATGTGCGGGATGCTTCCATACTCCATTTTATTTTTTAGCTAACGACTTCCCCTTCTTCTACTTTTTTGTCGTCTTTTTTTGCACCCGCATCTTCTGCTTTTGGTTCTTCCCCTGGAGGTGTTTGTCCTTCTGGTGTTCCTTCTGGTTTTTGATACATGGATGCTCCCACTTTTTGCATGACTTCAGATAACTCATTCGTCTTTGTCTCAAGATCTTCTTTGCTGCCGGTTTCCAAAATATCCTTCAAGGCTTTAATCTTTTCTTCAACTGCGGTTTTGTCCTCTGCTTTTGCTTTGTCTCCCGCATCCTTGATGGTTTTTTCAGCAACGTAGATTGTGTTCTCTGCACGATTTTTGACTTCAATCTGTTCTTTCTTTTCTGTATCCTCAGCTGCGTGCTCTTCTGCTTCTTTCCGCATCTTTTCCACTTCGTCCTTTGAAAGACCTGTGGAACCCGTAATCTTAATCGTGCTTACTTTTCCAGTTGCTTTGTCCTTTGCCGTGACATTGAGGATGCCTGATGCATCAATATCAAACGTCACTTCAACTTGCGGCACTCCCCGTGGCGCCGGTGGGATGCCGGAGAGAATAAAGCGGCCGAGTGACTTGTTATCATTTGCCATCGTCCGTTCTCCCTGCAAGACATTAATTTCAACTGATGTCTGATTGTCAGCAGCAGTTGAAAATATTTCTGTCTTGCTTGTTGGCACGGTTGTATTTCTTGGAATCAATGGAGTTGATACTGCTCCCAATGTCTCAAGACCAAGCGTCAGTGGTGTGACGTCAAGAAGTACAACATCTTTGACATCTCCTGCAAGTACCCCTGCCTGAACAGCTGCACCAATTGCAACCACCTCATCCGGATTGACGGATTGGTTCGGTTGTTTTCCAAAGAATTGTTTGACCACATCAACCACTTTCGGCATTCTGGTCATTCCTCCAACCAAGACGATTTCATCAATTGCTTTGACGTCGATCTTTGCATCAGCCAAGCATTTCTTGACCGGATCAATGGTTTTGTTGATCAAATCCGCAACAAGTGATTCCATTTTTGCCCGTGACAATTTCGTCACTAAGTGCACCGGTCCTTCTTTTCCTTGAGTGATAAACGGCAAATTGATTTCTGCTTCCATGGATGTAGAAAGCTCAATCTTTGCTTTTTCTGCCGCATCACGAAGCCGTTGTAACGCCTGCGGATCTTTCCGAAGATCAACGCCGTGTTCCTTTTTAAACTCATCGGCAAGGTAATCGAGAATGTGTTTATCAAAGTCATCGCCACCAAGATGCGTGTCCCCATTCGTTGCTTTTACTTCGTACACACCTTCGCCAAGTTCCAGAATGGAAATATCAAACGTTCCACCTCCCAAATCGTAAACCGCGATCGTGTGTGCATTTTTCTTGTCGAGTCCATAGGCAAGTGCTGCCGCAGTTGGTTCGTTCAAAATACGCATGACCTCCAGTCCTGCAATTTCTCCGGCCTGTTTGGTCGCCTGTCTCTGACTGTCATCAAAATATGCAGGAACCGTAATGACGGCCTGCGTTACCGGGCTTCCCAGATACGCCTCGGCATCTGCTTTGATTTTTGCCAATATTTTTGCTGAGATTTCCTGTGGCGTAAATTCTTTTTTTTCTACTTCTACGTCTGCCATATCATTTTTCCCGGCTTTAATGACATACGGCAACCATTTCTTATCAAACTGCACACTCGCATCACTATATTTCCGGCCCATTAACCGTTTAACGGAAAATACGGTGGATTCCGGATGAATAATGATTTGGCGTTTGGCAACATCACCGACAATGTTTTTGATTGGATCAACAACAGATGGGATGGTATTTCTTCCTTCTGCCGAATAGATCACCTTCGGTGCTCCGCCTTCCATAATCGCCACACATGAATTGGTGGTTCCAAGATCAATTCCAATAATTTTAGACATAGGTTATACCTCCTAAAAAATGGTTAATACGTTTTATACCTTTTTAAAAAACTCCTCCACCGACTTTTACTTTTGCTTCCCGAAGCAGTTTGCCATGCATTGTATAGCCGGGGTTCGTCATTTCGACAACTTCATTTTTTTCTCCTTCTGTGACTTCAATGCATTCCATCGTATACGGATCAAATGCTTTTCCGACTACGTCAATTTTTTCTACCCCGTTTTTTGCAAGCATGGCATATAGTTCTTTCATAGCAATTGCCAACCCTTCATCTCCAAGATGTGTTTCCGCGCGTTCCAGATTATCAATGATCGGCAATAATTTTTCCAAAAAATTTCGTGTTGCATAGAGCCGTATCTCATGCGTTTCTTCCATCGTCCGTTTCTCAAGATTTTGATAATCAGCAAGAGCTCGGATGTATTTATTTTTCCAGACCTCTGCCTCATCAATTAACTTCTCCACCTGCTGTTCAACATGGTGTTCTTCGTTTTTTTCTTCTGGTTGTTGTTTGTTTTGCTTCATATATATTGATTTACCAGTTGGTTGATAATTCCTTAATGAGTCCACCCATATACCGAACAACTGGGACCAGCCGCGGATAGTTGAGTCTTGACGGACCAACAACGCCGATCATGCCGGAGATGTGTGGGGTTTGGAATTTGTTAAACACAAATCCGCACTCCCGCAAAATTCCCCGACCGCCCAATTCTTCACCCAGTAAAATATCAACATTTTCCGGTTGCTTTTCCACAAGCTCCCACCAGAATCCAACCTGATCGAGCGCTAAAAATAATGCGTGGGTCAATTCATAATCAAAAAACTCCGGCATATCCAAAATGTTGGCAGTACCGGAGATGTACATATCCCCGTCTTTTGTTGCCGTAATCGCCAAGGTCTTGGTCATATTGGCCAAGGTCCGTGTTGCTTCTCGAAGCAGTTTGTCGACTTCCTGGCGGTAATCCCAAATCTTTTCCTTAACGGAAATTTCCTCAGCAACGGACATGTCTTTTGCCTTCATCAAATGCTCAACATAAAACTTCAATGCCTCAGGTGTCGGACTGCGGCCTGCTGACGTATGTGGCTGCTTGAGAAGTTTCATGTCGGTCAGCCGTACCATCTCATTTCGGATGGTTGCAGGTGACACGCCCAAACTATATTTCTTATCTAGGGTTTCTGATCCAACGGCTTCAGCCGTTGTAATGTATTCCTCAATAATTGCTTTTAAAATAGATACCTGTCTTGGTGTTAAATCAAATGATGTTTCCATAGATTAGCACTAATATATAACGAGTGCTAATATCTGTCAATACCCTATTGTCAAATTCCATAGGAATAGCTCATACTGAAATAAGGATGAAAAAAATCGTCTTTTTTGTGATTTTCCTATTACTGCTTATCGCTGTCCCAGTAACCGTGTATTTTGTGGGAACACAGCAGGAACTTCGAAGCAAAGCCGCACCTGCCACCACTTTAACTTTTTCTCCAGCATCAATTTCAAAAGCGGTCGATGAACAGTTTTCCGTCAACATACAAATTGATACGGGCGCCAATTCTGTGACTGCAGTGAAACTTGCCATTGCATTTGATGCAACAAAACTCGAGGCCATGAGTATTACAAACGGCGCATTTGCTCCAAAAATATCTGCATCAGGCACTGTTGCTCCAGGAACTGCAACCATTACCGTTGCTGCAGCAAGTACTGCACAACCTATTAAAGGCAATGGAACAATTGCTATATTACGGATGCGCGGCAAAGCAGGAACGGGCAGTCCAATTTCTATGACATTTGGTTCAACGACATTTGTATCAAGTCTTAATGAAACAACAAATGCTTTAACAACAACACAGCCTGCTGTCATTACCATCATTGGGGAGACATCCTTACCAATAATCACTCTCACGCCAACACCAACACAAGCACAGTTTGTTACCCCAGTTCCAACGGAAATCATCACGCCAACATTGGAACCTGAAGCAACAACCGCAGCGCTTGAGGAAAATGCAACAGGCGGTGCAATGCCGGTATCTGGGAGTCCATTACCTGCTGTGCTCTCCATCATTGTTGCTGTTGGCTTTTTAGCAGTTGGTGGTGTGATTCGTGTTGCAGGACTTTAGGAAAATATATGACACCTTTTTTGGAAAAAACCGTTCCACCAAAATTCACTAACATTGTTTCTATCCTTGCACTGATTGCATTTATTCCCCTTCTTTTTGCCGCCACCTACCAATCTATCCGATTTATTACAAAAGCTACAGGAACAAAAGCAAACATCACGGTGGATACAAGCGCAACACTGGAACCAATCAACACGGATTTTTACCATGCGTTTGCGCAAGGAGGCGAAGAAGCTAACGACATGATCGCACCAATCCTTCCTGAAACAAAATCGTTGTCTCCAAAAGTCATCCGTTTGGATCATATTTTTGACCATTATGATGTTGTGTCCAAAAATGGCGGAACGCTTTCCTATGATTTTTCAAAACTTGATCAAGCGGTCAACACCATTCTTTCAACCGGCGCAAAACCATTTTTTTCGCTTTCCTTTATGCCTGCTGCCATTGCAAAAGATGGGGTCATTATCAATCCACCCAATGACTGGAACGACTGGGCCGCTGTTGTTAAACGCACGATTGAACATTACAGCGGACGGTCAGAAAAAAATTTAGCCGATGTGTTTTATGAAGTATGGAATGAACCGGATCTTGACCAGTTTGGAAAATGGGGACTTTCCGGTGAAAAAAACTATGTGACACTCTACCGATATGCCGCAACAGGAGCAAAAAACGCAACAAACACTAATGCATTCATGTTCGGCGGTCCTGCAACAACAGGACTTTATAAAAATTGGATTCTTGCGGTCATCAACTCCGGCAGCCGTGTTGATTTTTTTTCTTGGCATTCGTATCTTGCAAGTCCATCACGATATACCACAGATCAGCATAATTTAAGCTCCTGGTTACTTCCCTATCCAACGTACGTCACCAAACCAACTATTATTACGGAATTTGGATTTACCGGTGCAAAAAATACCTTGTATGGCACGTCGTACGGAACAGCACATACTGCCGCAGTCATCCGGGAGCTTATTTCCGGGGGACCTATGTACATTTTTTCATTCGAACTTATTGATGGGCCCAATCAAACGGACGGGACCGGATGGGGTCTCATAACCCATTCCACCAACGGCAAAAAACTCAAACCGCGCTACTATGTCTACCATTTTATCGACGCGATGAAGGGAACCAGACTACAGATGCAAGGAGAAGGGTCTTGGGTGACAGGATTTGCATCAACAAGCAACGGCGTCATCAAAGTATTGCTCGTCAATTTTGACGCAAGCGGCAAACATACCGAGCAAACTCCGGTTCTCTTTACCCATCTTCCCAACGGGGATTACACCTACAAAGAATTCACCGTAATCGGAGGCTCAACACAAACAGAACTAACCGTTACTAACGGGACAGCAAAACGAACTGTTGTTATGACCGCACAAAGCGTCATCCGCATGGAGCTTACCAGACATTAAGTCATTGGTGTATTCTGACTTCCGTTTCCTATTACTTCATTTGCAGGCTCTATCATAATTTGTTTTGGCTGTCTGAATTTGGTCAGCATTGCAATAAACGATTTTGCTTCTGTTACACCAAGCATCCACACCAAAAACAGATACACAAGTCCTCCACTTAATCCGCTTGCGCCTGTTAACAAGAAGAGTCCAAAAGTCCGGGTCGTATCAAAAATCAGTTGATCGAACAGTTTCAGCGGAATATATAATGCAACTCCTGTTACTAGCGATGCGATTACAATTTTTGCAGGAGTTGTTAGAAGATCAAGAAGAATATGATTCCCCATGCGTTTATGAAGAAACACTAATAACAGTCCCACATTAAAAAAGCTTGCAATGGTCGTTGAAAGTCCCAAAGACCACACTGGAAGATGTAGAACCTGTACAAAGATAATACTTAAGATTGTATTTATGGCAATAGTAATAATCCCGATAATCATTGGAGTTATAGTGTCATACAGTGCAAAAAATCCACGCGTAAACAGTTGTGATATTGCCTGCGCAGAAAGAGACATGCTAAACGCAGAAAGAGTCATACCGGTTAATACCGTTGCCTGCCAATCAAACCGCGATGCTCCAAACACAAGACGGACAATTGGAATACGTAACACAATAAACAACACAGAAACCGGCATGATAAAAAACATAATCTGGTTGAGGGCCGATTTCATTGTTTTTATATATTGTTCTTTGTCGTCAGTTGCAGAAGCTTGGGATAGCAACGGAAATGCAGCCTGTGCAACTGTTGCGCCAAACAGGCCAATAGGAAGTTGTTGCAGTTGCTGTGCAAAACTAAATACGGTAACCATCCTCGCCCCAAGAAGACTTGATAATATGAGATCAACCGTCGTATCAATTTGCGACACTGCAAGTCCTGCAGTTCGGGGAAGCATGAGTTTTCCAATTTCCCGTACGCCTTCATTTTTTACATCTATGGTTAATCGTTGACGATACCCAAGTTTGAGAAGTGTCGGAATCTGAATAATCATGAACAAAAGTGCACCAATACCAACACCAAAAACCGGAGCCCATAATCCGTAACTTGCGCTAAAGACGATAATGCCTCCAATAATACCGATGTTGTATACAACTGGGGCTAACGCCGGAACGAAAAATAAATTATGCGACTGCAAAATACCGGTAAAAAAGTTACCTATTAACAGTGGAAATACCTGAAAGACAATCATGAATCTGGTGTACTGCACCATAATTTCAATCTGCTGTGGAGAGAACCCCGGGGCGATAAGTTCTGACACCTGTTTGGTCCAAATAAGAATTGGAGTGGTAATTACCAGTAAAATAATGACCGATATATTAATGAGGGTATTGGAGATATGCCATGCTTCATCCTGTTTGCCTTTTGCAATGTATTTGGTATACACGGGAATGAATGCTGACGTCAGTGCGCCCATAACCAGAAGCTCAAACAGAAGATTTGGCATACGAAACGCCGCCAAATACACACCCAGCTCATCAGGAAAAAACCGGGCAGCAAGGAGACGGTCTCTGACGAGTCCCAACACCCGTGAGGCAAACACCATTGCAATAAGAACTGTTGCTGCTGAACGCACTGAAGATTGCTTTTTGGTGAGGAAGGCCCAAAATGATTTCATGTGTCTTCTATTATAACGCACTCAATCCTTGACCGGATAGAGTGCACTCTGATATACTTTCCCCTATGCCAATAACCGCACAAGCACTAAAAAAGTTACGACATGACAAAAAACGCTCCGTTGAAACAGCAACAAAACGCGCGTTTGTACGCAGTGTTGTCAAAGACATGCGCAAAACTCCATCAGAAAAACAATTATCCATTGTGTTTAAAACGCTCGACAAAGCAGTCAAAATGCATGTCATTCATGAAAACAAAGCAGCACGGTTAAAGTCCCGACTCTCCAAACTCACTGCAAAAAAGTAACTTCCTCACAGCCCTCATTGAGCATTCTTGTTTTTCCTCTTATAATGGAAGAATGCCTGCCGCACCAAATATTGCAATCAATCTTCTTGGAAGTTCACAACAGGAATTTTCCCCTATAGGGCGACTCATTACTTGGATTACGACGTATGGCAGATACATCATGATCACGACTGAAATGATTGTGCTTATCGCATTTATTTCCCGCTTTAGTTTAGACAGACAACTCACAGATTTAAATGATGAAATCTCCCAAAAACAGGATATTATCACCGCCAATCAAGATTTGGAGCAACACTTCAAACGAACACAGGACGCGCTCATAAAAATCAAAGTTTTATTGAGTCAACAGGTAACATATACAAATGCGATTTACACTCTTCATACGCTCCTTCCCCAGGGAACATATTTTCAAAATCTTTCCATCAGTGAGGGTAAGGTTTCGTCACAGGTGACTTCCCTCACTGTCCAAAGTTTTTCTCAGTTTTTGTTAAACCTCAGCGCTTCCAAAACACTCACAAATATCGAAATCGGAACAGTGGATAAAGCATCCAGTCTCGGAATTCAATATACCATGCAAGCACACCTTGCGGGAATACAGGTAAAAAAATAATATATGGCAACAAAATTTAATCTTCCAGAACAATACAGAAAATATTATCGTTCTTTGGAACCGATTTTAATCAAACCAAAAACCCGTACATACGGTACGGTTATTTTTTTCTTTTTGGTCATTGCCCTGTTTGGGTGGTATGCCATTAAACCAACCGTACAAACCATTTTGTATTTACGAAAAGAAATAGTTGATAAAACCGCAGTAAATAAAAAAATGGATGATAAAATTCAGGCGCTCATCATGTCACAAATGGTATTAGATTCCGTACAATCCAAATTACCATTGATTGACGATGCTATGCCAACAGACCCTGACGCTATTGATGTTGTTAAACAACTGCGAGATCTTGCAGTCACTTCCAGATCATCAGTATCTGCTATTCAGGTAGCGTCAGTGCCGGCTTTTACAAATGCAAGCGCAAGCGCATCAACATCATACACAATAAAACAGGATGACTTTCCGTTAACGGTATCAATTGAAGGCGAATATCCGGCATTGTCTTCTTTTTTAACTGGTCTGGTTTCCATGCGGAGAACCATTGTTATTGACTCGATTGCTTTTACACCAAACAAAAGACAGACGACAAATTTAACTGCACCGAGTGTTCAACTCGTATTAAAGATAAAGGCATATTATAAAACACCATAATTTATGAAATCAGATCGTGATCTTTTTTTCATATCACTCTTTACGTTTTTAACCGTCTTGTCATGGATATTTTTTGAACTTATAAAGACGACAAAAACATCAACGATCGCACCTACAATCAATCAAATCATTACACCCTTAACACCAACGCTCGATACTGATACACTGAATATGTTAGGGGAAAAAATAAAACTCTGACGGTTTTTGTATGCAAGGACAACGAAAAATACCTACCCTTATTGGCATCTTGCTTATCATTGCAATAATGATGGGTATCGGGTTTGTGTTTGAATCTCTTTCAAAAGGGCAAACGCGCGCAAGTTCATCCATAGAACCAAACAAGGTAACCGTAACAAATGTTTCAGATACCGGATTTACCCTTGTCTGGCAAACGGAAGATTTAACATCAGGAACAATAAATGTAACGGGATCCAACGGTAAAAAATATTCAGGATTTGATGAACGCGATACAACGGGAAAATTAGGAAAATATACAACGCATAGTATTTCCGTCCGGTCGCTCACCCCCCAAACAAATTACGATGTAACGATTCTTTCCAATGGAAAACGGTATCCGATTGATAAAAAAAACTATCAAGTCACAACGTTTTCTACTCTCTCGGCAACTCCTCCAACAATTGATCCAGCTTATGGCAAAGTAGTAATGACAGACGGTACGGCAGCAGATGGTGCCATCCTATTTTTGACTCTCCAGGATGGGCAAACACTGTCAACATTAGTTAGAAGCTCCGGATCTTGGATTGTACCATTTACAGCAGTTCGAACTTCTGATGGGTCAGGTTATATCCCGATATCAGAACGGATGAGTGAAACAATTCTTGTTGAAAAGGCGGGTGTATCATCACAGGTGCTTACTGATTCATTAAATGATGCTCCGGTTCCGGATATTGTCTTGGGGCAAACATTCGATTTTAGAAATCGTGATGCAAAAAAACCAACGACATCAACTATTGCAAAAGTACCAGCAACGACTACAAAAACTGCTGTACTCGGCGCTGAAACATCTACAAATACCATCGGTGCTATTTCTCTTACATCACCTGTTGATGGTGCTTCAGTCTCAACGACAAGACCTCAAATTACAGGATTTGGCATTGCAGGAAAAAAAGTAACCATTACACTTGGAAGTGTAAATCCAAGCGTCGGATCAACAACTGTTTTATCTGACCGTTCATGGAAATATACACCAGTCAATTCCCTTTCCTATGGCAAACAAAGTGTCACCATAACAACAGTGGATACAAAAGGAAAACCCATTATCATCACCCATACGTTTACGGTGCTTAAAAGCGGAACACAGGTATTAGGTGATGCAACGCCATCGGCCATAATCGAAACACCCACGCCGACGGTAGACCCTACCGCTACAGATGCAGCAACACTTGCTGCTGAACCCATGCCGACAAGCGGATCATTACTACCAACAATACTTCTCCTTATCCTCGGATCAGCATTATGTATTGGCGGTGGATCATTCTTATTTATTAAATAACATTATGCCAACAACAGATACATTTATCATTCCTCCGATAAATACAACAACAGAAACGAAAGGTGATAATCAACAACAGAAAAACAATCCAGGAAAGGGAAAATGGGCACTTTTTATTGGGCTTGTTATTCTCATCATCAGCCTTCCTATTGGAGTCTATTATTTTTCCCAACAACAGACAACAGATATAAGAAGCAGGGCTTCTGGTGGAAGAACAGCAGAAGGAACATTTCACAATTGCGGATATCTTAACAATACAGGAAGTAGTGGTCCAGCTCAATCCAGTTGTGACAGCACTAACTGTGGTAACAAACCCTGTGGTGTATTTACATTCAAATGTGGAA
>CAIJMI010000001.1 GCA_903821745.1 Candidatus Gottesmanbacteria bacterium | reverse complement strand
GGAAGAAACCATTGGTTTCGTTCTGGATGCAAGTCTGGCAAACCGGAAAATATATGGTTTCTCGTACATTGACACTTGGTTTACTGCTTCCATATGATCTTGTCCGCGTTGTACGCTTTGCCATACAACATGGGAATCAAACACAGACTGCACCAGTTGTACCACAAACCAATCAACCTGCATTAACGCTAGAATTATTAGCTGATTTAAGATTTTTCCCGAAAGATGCGATAACGATTGATGGCATTGTGTTCTATCTTTCTGCCGTTATTCAGACTCCTTGGTATCTAGAAGCCGTCATGTATACAAAATTATCAGATGGGAGGATCGTTCCACGGATATTATATAAGTCAAATAGTGATGGAGGATGGAGAAGTACCCCCGGATATTATGCAGGCGGCGGTTTTAGTAAAGGTCGTGGTGTTTCATACACTCAAGAGACAAAACCGCATGAAGCGATTAATCGGTATTTCAATGAAATGCGATACATCCAAGATTTTCACTTAAGTTTACTTTTGCTGAAGTTTGAAATTTCGACGTTGGATCCATCCGTCAATACATTTATGAGTGAGCAAACGATTTACAATGATCGTGATGCCTTGAAAGAAATACAAAAATATCCACCCGGATCCTATTCTGTAGTTGGAAAGGGTGTGAATTTTGGGCAAACATTCAGTCAATTTAATTTCAGCTCACAAGCACTTGTTGGATTTGTACCAAATTTTAATGTTGCACCTGAAACGGTTGAGACTAGCAAACATACGTTACTTGGGGACATAACGCTTGAGACATATCCAGGTGTGTTGCAGGGGAGACCTGTCAAATGGGTTATGGCGTATGACAATCAAGGAAGAACATGGATCGATCGAATTTATTTTGCCGATACGAGTGTTAATAGTTATGGAGTGTATAGTGAAATTATCAACAGTGGCGCATTGACGAATAAACCGTTGGAATATCGTAATCTAATATCCCAACTTCAGCCAAATACCGATTATGTTGATTTTAATAAAGAGTATGTAGATATCACCCCACTTCTTGCCAATCTTCTTCCTATCCGTCAATTTCTTGCCGCCAGAAATAACAAAAGAACTGTTGTCGCCCGTCCACAATCTCGTGTTCAACCGCCCGTTGCAGTGAATCAACAAAGTCCTGCAGCAGCAAACGCACCTGCAACAAATTCATTATTAATAAATTTGAAACAACTAGCGACAAACAGTAAAGTAGAATCGGGATCTACCTATTTACCATCACTAAAAGCAGCAACTGCTATTTTACGAAAGGGTTCAGGAATTGTTACCTTGCAACCGGATGTCGAAACACTCGTTGTTTCAGATTTGCATGCGCGTCGGGATTTCTTGATGGAAGTACTCCAAGCGAAGCGAGGTGGGGTAACTGTACTTGAACTTCTTCGTCAGGGAAAAATAAATGTGGTACTTGTTGGTGATGCAGTCCATTCAGAAGTGAGCGCGAATTGGCCACACATATGGGATGTAGATTATGATCAGAAAATGAATGCGGAGATGGCACGAAATCTGAATATCATGAAAATGATTATGGATTTGAAAGCCGAATTTCCAGATAATTTCCACTATATCAGAGGAAATCATGATGAAATTAATGGAACGTTTACAAAGTATGCAAATGAGGGATACAAAGTTCGGAAATGGATGGAAAAGACCTACGGGAAAGATTTTGTTGCCCAATGGGCAGCGTTTGAAGACGCATTGCCCATTTTGGCAATTGGAAAAACGGCACAGCAGTCATTTGTTATAAGTCATACAGTTCCAAATGAGGTGCTTGGGTACAATCAGATTAACAGGCGTGATCCGGCAATTACTGTAGAACCGAATGGGGAGAGCGGTCTTCTTTGGACAGATAATACACGGATGCTTGATAATCAGTTAACAACTGCTATACGGGGAACACTTCGAAATCTCGGATTACCAGAAAATAGTCAGTGGATTATTGGCCATCGAGATGTAGATAAAGGAACGTTGTATCGATCGCAACTTGGTGGACAACTGGTTCAGATTAATGATAAACAACAGCATCTCGTTGCGCTTATTCCAACCGCTACACGATTTGATCCAAAGGTGAATGTCACATCACTGAATGCTCCACGGAGTCCATTTGCAAATAAAGATAATACCTGTTCCAGTTGTAACATTGTGATTCAGTTTGTTATGAATTTAGTTGCGAAAGCGCAAGATCAAATGTTTGAGGATAGAAGCGCAGCACTGACTACTATAACTCAGGCAAAACAATATCTGGATCATTATTTTGCCAATCAACCGGTTTTTGACGGATTAAATGCCGATGTTGAAGTAGCGGAAGCGCAAAGTAAACCTACACAGGCAGAAAAAGACGACGCACTACGGGCAGTACAAAAAGCAATAGATTCCATCAATCGAGCGTTACAAGACGGATCACTGAGTACTACTGACCGAGCAGCATACCAGGCAGATCTTGAGGGCATGCAAGCTGTGCAATCATCACTTGATTTGCTTGAGGTCACACCATCTTCATGGACAGAATATGTGAGTGTGGGAGTTACAAATACTGCAAACGCCGTGCGCCGGTGGGTAAATACAGGAAAGAATGTGATAGGGGAACAGTTTGATCAAGTTGCTGGAAACCAACCAAATACACTGGATGCACCGACAACTTTGCGATTAGATGTGAATCCTCGAATTGATCTAACTGAAATGAAAGTTGGTGGACTGGAATATACACATTTAGACCCAAGCCTTGCTAGTACGATCCGATATGGTGGAGAAGAGAGATCACGCCGGTTGCATCCACTGCCACTTATCTATACATCAACAGGAGAGCCGTATTGGGCAGAGAAGACAGAATATCAACTGTTAGTTGAATATATGGAAGCTGACCAATACAGCCCAATGATTGAAGAAGCAAGACAGATACTAGGAGCAAATAACGTTATGGGTCACTCGATAACCGGATCATTTGGCACATCACGTGAATATGCAGATGGATTGCGTTTAATTCTTGATTTTGGATATCGGACCATTGAGGGTGAACCAATTTGGATGGGGACATTCCAAAAGAGTGGCATCGGTGCTTCTGCAGGAGATTTTTTCCATGGATATGCAGCGCTTGTCATTCTCCCAGAAGATGTCAGTTTTGATGATATTTTAGTGGAAGACCCGATTTTGCATCAAAAATTTATTCCGCCTGATTATTTACTTTATGTATTTGGAACACCAGAACAAGCGAAATTATTTAAACGATGGGTGAATAGTGACGTATTTAGTCGTACGGGCTGGTATCCAACGGGGACAAATTTAAATTCCTGGTTAGATAGTCATGTTGTAAGCCTTGCAGATATCATTGAGCATAAAAATGATTTAACAACACTCTCACCGTTAACAACATATATTTTGCCTTCAAAGAATTCATCTACCCAGTCTCCAGCGGTTTCATTACTCAATCAAAATCCAACCCAGCAACTCCAAACTGCAGTATTGTCTGACTACAAGGGAGTATTGGAGAAAGTTGATTTCACCTCACAGGAAGCCCCACAGTTGGTACAAAAGCTGGTAGAGGAGGAATATGCCAGGCTCCACCCCGGTCTTTCTCCGCCAACCGATCTTATCACTTCCGTCACCTCTGCACTCCTTGCGCAATACAAAGGTAAATCTCCCACATCCCAAGTCAAACCAGCTACAAGCGGCATGCTCTATGCTTCCTTACCCGGACTGCCACAGCTGGCTGCATGGCTGGGACCCAAGCTGGAACAAGCCATGCCTGTCGTAAAGAATACTTTTGATACAGTACGAAATAGTTTGAGTGGAAAGTCGGAACAAAAGAAAAAAGCGAATGAACAACCTCAAACTTCAGAAGTTCAACAGCCGGTACCCGTGGGTACCGATCTTGAAAAGATGATCGCAGAGCTACAATCACAGGGCAAGGGATCGCCTCCGTCTCTCAGTGCCGAGGACACTGGTACTGCAGGGGCGTTTGTAACCAACGAATGGGCCCCTCCTTCCTTCGTGGATTCCGTCAGAAGTAAAAAAATACCTAACGGATATCTCGTTGGACCGACAGTTGGGAGCATCTTTTCGCTTCTTGATCTGTATTCTCAGGGGGAATCACCCAAGGGAATTATCGTAACAGACATTAATCCCGAAGTTATTCTTTTGGGTAAGATGTTTGTTCGTGGGTTGCAAATGTATCCGACGTTTGAGGATATGCAGCGTGCACTTTTTAACATATATAGAACAGATCTTGCTCAAAAAATATTCACAGAGGTAGTGCAATCAGAAGAAAACAGTATTTTGAAGGAAAAATTTCAGTCTATTTCACAAGATCGATTGCTTATTTTAATAAAACAAATGGCAAATTCTTATGAAAACGATCACTACAATAAAACACCAGACGTTTTTTATAATAACGAAAACAGGACGATAAATGTCACCGCTGCCATACAGAAACATTACACGATGCTTCGTAATTTTGCATTACAGGGGAAAATGGCGATGCTGTATGCCGATTTGTCCGATCCTGTTATTCTTTCAGAGATTCAGAAACTTCCTCAATACACAACCTCAACGAATATCGTGTATCTTTCAAACGTGGCAGATATCCTTTTTGTGTTGGATACTTATAAAGGAGACTATCTCAAGCAATATCATCAAAATCTGACGAAATATATCAATCCATCTGATATCGTCGTGCACACACTCCGTCAGATTCCGGGAACGTATGCTACAGATTATCAACTTATGTACAGTTTTGGCATGCCCACGTGGACTATTAACGGACCCTGGTTAGATGCCACAAACAAAACAGAGTTAGGTCCTACAGAAGAAAGACAAACCATCACCCCCACAGAACAAATTCCGGCAATTGTCATAGAACTGCAGAGACTTATGCCCCGGTATTTTGAACAAGGGGAGATGGCCACGCTGCAGGATCTCGTTTTCATAGAACTCCGTGACCGGGGATACCAGGGAGATCTCAGTCCACCCCTCCAGGCTGCCATAGACAGCGCACTCCGTGCGGCTGTTGCTGCAGCGCAAGCCAAGGGGGCACAAAAACAACCAGCTCCGAGCGGTATGCTCTATGCTTCCTTACCCGGACTTCCACAGCTGGCTGCCTGGCTGGGACCAAAGATAGAACAAGCCATGCCTGTCGTAAAGAACGCTTTTGATACAGTACGAAATGGTTTGAATGGGTTTTTAAAGATTAATTTAGATAATCTTTCATTTTTTCCAAAGTTTTCGGTAGTAAAAGATGGTCTGAACACCGTTATTCTCTATTTCCAGATGGGAAAGTTACAGACACTCAATCTCTTCCGATCTTGGTTGATCAAGAACACTTCCGATACGGCCGTTGGCATAAGCCAGACACTACTTGACCGTATCACCAGAGATAGGCTTGATCGTACAGAACGCACAAGGAACAGTCGTCTGCCGGAAGGATTGACAGATACGATTGCAAATATCCGATTAGGTGTGATTAGTGTTGTATATCAATACAGAAATTTGCCGTTGTTCCGGTCATGGGCAGCAAAGATAGCTTCGGATGATATTGCGAGATTCTATCTTTTATACGAACCGACTGTTTCCGAGAGAGAGGCAGAATTGGGTCGTGCAAAAGCACTCGCTTCCTATTTTCGGAGCATATTAACCACGTTGCCTGCAGGTACGATCAGTTCGGAACCACGGAACGTGGGATACATACGGGTTAATTCCAGTTTGACGTTATCCCAGCTTGAGGTTGTCCAGGCGATCCATGCACGGTTGGGGACGGCGGATTCAAACAAGATCTCAGATGACCAACTTCTGTTCGCAAGTGCAAGCATCTTGAATTCGCTCCGGAATGTTCAAAATCGGTTCGGAAATCTTGATAACTATCGGGAATTTTTCCGACAAAGCGTCGCCGCAAATGATGCTTGGATACAGGAAAAGACCGGATGGGCGATTGACCGTTCAGACCAATCCGTCATCCTGCCGTTTACAAAGACAGACCATATCTTGAACCGAGATGTATTTGAATGGGAACTTATGGGCAGATTTAACAGGACAAGCCGCGGTCTATTTATCTTTATGAGTCCTTATGAGGACCTGGCGGCCTTCCAGAGGACAATGATTCATGAACTTACCCATGTTTCACAGATAAACTTCCAAACAGTTGTCATAAACGGCGTCTTGGTGTCGTCATCCAATAGACAACCTCAGACAACATTTGTAGAGGCGGTGACCGAAGGATTGGCCCTGAGTCATACGTTACATACTAAGCACAAATTGTCGTATTGGAACGTCGCACAGCGGTATACGATGGCCCGCGATGCGCTTCTTCAGGCAGGGGTAGATGAACAGACGGTTTGGCAATCATTTATTGGGACGGGACTCCGCGGGGTTTTTGTCGGGAAAGACGGAATAGGATTGCCGCAACAGCATGCGAATGTGTTCTTTGAAGGATTCCAAACATTGTATGATCGTCAATTCGGTGATGGGGCGTTTATTCGATGGATGAGTGAGGGACAGATTAACGGATGGTATCAATCGGACAGATGGTTTTATGATCGTGATACATTTTCCATTATAGAACGGTTCACGACACAAAAAATCTGGCTTCAGCAACAGGTTGAGCGGGTGAAGAATTTATTGAAGAGTCCACAGGCTAATCGTGGGAGTAACGAGAAAGAACGGATTGAAAATATTCTTCCAACGAGTCAAAATCAGACGCAACAAACCTTTGCAGTCTCCAAGTTCGCAGGCGCCACTATAGATCAATCAGAATTACAAATCCAACAACTCCAACCTACAATCATTGCTTTTGTGCAACCTCAACTGGTAGGACAGAAGTTCGCTTCACAGGTTGCCCTAGAAACGGAAGTACAAAACATTGTGGGAAACTATATCGCTGTACATTCTGACCTTTCTCCGCCTACTATAGCGACCCTGCGAAGTCCCGCATTCGTTTCCGCACTTGCTTCTGAATTGGTAGCCATCAATCCTGCGCTTCTCAAGAATCCATTCGTCGCTATGATAGCCACAGTAATGGGAGTGGTATTGGCTTTTGCTGGTATAGCTTTACAAAGTAAATATATTTTCCAAGCATTTAATGCTTGGAAGCAAATGAAAAATACCATTGCCTTTAGGTTTTTAACATTCCGCCAACAGATACGGCAATATATTGCATTTATACAACTGGACGGAGTTGTGCTTAATGTAAAAGATCTTGTCCGAGTGTTCAATACCCCTGCTATAACCCAGGAAGAAAATCTGTATGGGTTGCCATATAGCATACAAAATCCTGAAGGCATCATCATAAAAACAGGAATACTCAAACAACAAACCGAGATTACAATTCCAATTAAGGGAGGATACACACTTCTTATCCAAAAACAGGCTATTACTGGTGATGCAATTCTCAAAC
The DNA here is from genome assembly GCA_903821745.1 of Candidatus Gottesmanbacteria bacterium. Classification (GTDB taxonomy): domain Bacteria; phylum Patescibacteriota; class Microgenomatia; order UBA10105; family UBA927; genus CAIJMI01. The sequence continues at coordinate 28,997 of CAIJMI010000001.1, read as the reverse complement.
AATACCCTGATTCAAGACTTCAAAATCCTTTACACAATTTGTTGTACGGAATACTTTTATGGGTATGTGGGCCACTTTTTCTCTTTGGGTCCATAGTCCAATTTAGTTTACTGTTGGAAACCAAGTTAATGATAGATGGCACAATACATACCCACATTGCTCCATATTGGGCTTTGAAATCTTTTCTTGGAACGACTATCGCGAACATGATAGTAGGACAATTCCGAGATTTATTTTCTATGGCTGGGATGTTTGTTTTTATTAATTTGTTTGACAGTATCAAGTCTTCAGTTGGAAAATGGGGAACCAATATTGTGTCGACGATTGCTCTTACCGCCATTTATGGATATATCGAATATGTCTTCTCTATCGCAAAAGGAGTTTGGGACATTCCTGATCTTATTACATTTGCTCTCCCAACCGTTTCTATGATCACGTTGGCCGTATATCAGTATATGAAGCTCAGAAAATCAAATATTGCACCAATACGTTCAGCTTTTTTTGCTTCGTTTCCCGACATAGCTCTCCCCATAATTGTTTTTGCCAATACTGTTTTAACCTTCTTGGTCCTTATCTTGTTAGGGAGTGGTTAGAGAGGATATACAAAGAATCTGGTTCCTTTTGGTTAATACCACCACTGGTTGAAGATTGCTTCCTCTTGTTCACCTAGGACGGGGAAGATTATCTATGACCATTTCCTCATATTGTTTTCTGGTCGCAGCGTATGCAGGAATGGAAAGATGGTAGGGAACAGAATAGCATTCTATAGCGGCATTGGTAGTGTTGCGTTTGTATCGGTTGGGTCACTTAACTCTCTTTTGAATCTACTTTGCCGTCAATGCTTTGTTACTATTTTGGAATTGCGTTGATATGTTCCTGAAAATACCCCGGTTGTTCTAGATTTGGAAATACCGTTAACGCTTCCTGGCATGCTTTGGCAGGAGATTCGATGTGCAGACATGCAAAGAGGAGTTGTTGTGCATGCAGTTTGTCGTGTCCGATATATAGATAATAGGAGGAAAGTTCCAAGTGAAAGAGTCCCCATCCTGGAGAAATGTCCTTCGCAAGTGTCCACAGGTTTTCGGTCATTGTCGGGGCAGTAGAGAGGCTTGCAAGACCAATTGCATAGAGGGTTTTGGATGCAACTTCCGAAAAAGACGCGGTCCCTGAAAATTGTGAAAAAAGATCCGGAGTGAGATATAAAATGATGGTTGGATCAAAGACAATTGGACTTGACGGAGCAGGATTTGTCATGTGGTACGCGTTATTGATAAACAGTGTAAACACTGCCTGCATTTCCGTCGGATTTTTCTGTTCATAAAGGAATGTTACATAGGTCTGATAGTAGTACGCATTGAGCGGATTGAATGAAATTGCGGTTTCATACCATTGTTTTCGCTCTTCGGGCGCAATGATGTGTGCAGCATTTGCGAGCGTGATGAGTACATCCGGTTGTTTCCGGTACAAGGTTAGGATAATTGTTTTTTCCAGTTGGGTGAGCGGCTGGTTGATGCTGTTTTTATATTCAATATATCGTTCTGCTTGATTGAGGTTATACGCTTGGAAAAAAAAGCGTTGGGTTGCAGTTTCAATGGTCGCAAGACGCGTATTTGCATACCAGTTAGTTCCCGCATATATGCTTAGTACACATATACATATGAGCGTTATTCCTCCAGCAATACCGGTATGTTTTGTTTCTTTGTTCTGCTGGAGCAGCAGTCCTATGGTACTCCAGAGTAAAATCCAGAGCGTGAAATAATCCAGGTTATATTCAATACAACTATAGACAAGCGCAACAAATACAGAATCAATCAGGCCGACCGTCATCCAGGAAGCTTTGTTGTCATGTTTCTGTTCTTTTCTTTTGTGCCACAATGTGCGGATAACAAAAAAAAGAATAAAAGCAATGGGAATACTTCCGATAATACCGACTTCTGAGAGGGTTTGGAGATACCAATTATGTGCAAGTGATGCGCCATCAATGGGGGTTTGATGATACTGCATGGAAGTTAATATATAGGTATTTGGTCCGGTGCCAATGAGCGGATGTGCAGCAAAGCCGATGATTGCCTGCTTCCAATTTGAAAATCTTGCCTCTCCAGTTGGTTTACTCTTTAAAAATTGCATCTGTTCAACAGGAAGTTTTTTGATGAGCTCTTGCGTTGTTTGTGGAAGAAATGACGTGCAAAAGAGCAGAAATACTGCACCGACACACATACCGATGATCATACGAATTGCAGGATGTTTTTTTGGTCCTACCAAGAGGAGATAGATCCCGGTAATGAGGAGCGCACCTCGTGAAAAACAGAGCATAATGGCAAGTGGAAAGAGGATGTAGGCAATTGCGCGTATGATTCCTATGTTGCGGTGTTCGGCATAGTGGAGTGCAATGGGAAACAGGGTAACTAGCAGATATACCCCCTGATTGTGTCCTGTATGAGAGAAAATAAGATTCATTGCAGGAAATGCATGAGCTAGGGTTGGCAAGAATCGGAAGAGGATGGAACCAAGTGCAATCCCAGTACCCAACCAGAATAATCCTCGTGCATAGGTACTGACTGATGTAGGTTTTTTGGAAACAGCATACACAAGCACAAACAGACACCATGCAGTTATGGTACGGAGGATGAACGACAGAGAATAGGCGATGCTTGCGGAATAGATTGTTGAAATAAGAAGCGATATGAGTGCAGCAAGAAACAAGAAACTCCAGGTATTTGGGATGCGCAGTGGCTGTTTTTTTCGGAATGCGGTTATGGAGTGAAACAAGAAAAACATGAGTGTCACTATGACCCAGACCAATTCAATAATTCCTTGTTTTGCCTCACCAAAAAAAAGTGAAAAAAGTATGCTTCCCAGAAAAAAGAATATATATTTCATTTCATCAATGACAGCCTCTCTGAGCTGATGCATTTGAAGTTATAAGATTCGCGCAGGAAGCAACGGTGTAGCATTCGCTCCCTGTATAGGAGACATATGCGCCAGTCATGCTGTTTAAGGTTCCTGTCCCGCCGCAGGTTGCAGGAGGAGCGGTGAGCCATCCTGCTGTTGCTCCGTAGTTGAGGCTGCAGCCAACACACGGATTTACACAAGCATAGGTTGATCCCTGGATACCGGTTGTGTCCAGTGTTTCTAAATTGCTTGCATCACAATCATAATTATAGTTTCCGCATGCATCTGCTGAGGTAAAGTAGAGTGTCTGTCCTAAATATGCATTTGCGTCGGAATCGCAACAATCAGTACCAGCGTTTGCTGATTCACCGACAGATGCACAGGTTCCAGCACATACAGAATGTGACGTTGTTGAATAATTATTGCCCCCACCTGATGCATGGTCTCCATCGACATCAGCATAACAAAGCACATTTGCATACGTCGCAGGGTCGTTGTCATTACAGTCAGCTGTTTGTCCTGCAGTTCGAGCAATCGTACCAGCTGGACATGTTGTCGTTGTGTAGGATTGATTGTTTCCATCAACTGTTAGGGGATGTAAATCGCTATCAGCATCGGTGATACAAATAGTTCCTTGTGTCAGTTTTGAAGCATGGCCTGCTGTATTGTTTAAATTGACAATTGCGGTGTTAGTAATTGTTATTTTTTTTCCAGTATTGTATACAAGAGTTTGATCAGCAAGTAATGTGACGGTAGCCCCTGAGGCGATGATAATGTCCCCTCCTTGAGCACCCTCGACCGTTGTATTTATTGTGCATGCTCCTGAAATGGTATAGTCACCAGTTAATGGTGCTTGTGAACAATAGGTTACAGCCAACACAGAAAAGGGAAATGAATACAGTATGAAAATTGCTGTTACTCCAAACAAAAGTAAACGTATGTGACGCATATTTTCCCTTATTAGCGTAGTCCTAATGTATTAGTAAATTCTCCATTAGAACTTGTTTCTGTAATGACAAGCGTATATTCGTATAAATAGGTGTCGTCAACCGCCCATGTTCCTTCCCAAATTCCCTGGGTTGATGTTCCTTCAACAACAGAAAAAATAATGGGAGTACTGGTTTTGTGATCTGTTTTCATTGTAGCGATGATTGACGTTATTGGTACAGTATTTGTTGCAGTTATACGAAGTGTCATCGTCGCACCATTTGCCGGATCGTATGGTTTTAATTCAAGTAACGTCATTTTTGGTCCTGTTTTGTTGGAACTTACCGAGAAGCTTCCATTCCCATGTTGTACTGGTCGGGGAGTGGGGGTTGGGGTAATGGTTGGTTTTTGCGAGAGATTATTTCTATAGGTATTCCGTCTGGCATAAAAATAGGAGCCGGCAGAAAGAACAACAAGAATCAAAAATAATACAACGATTCCTTGTGGGGAAAGGGCTGCATTAATAAATGAAGAATTTTTTGCTTTGGCAGGCATACAATAACAATAAAATGATTACTCAATCCCTCTCCTTATAATGGATTGTTATACACCTCTTGTCAAGAGAAAAGAAAGCGCCGTAGATTGGGAAAAATCAAAACGATGACAAAAGCGATACTCACCACTATCGCCCCCACAAACAGTATTTTTTTAACCGGGGATGGGGTATAGGAAAAAACAATGTCATACGTTCCCGGTGTTTCCAACCGGAGGGCACTAAATAATGGAAACACGGAAATCAGTTTTTCTTTTTTGCCGTTGACCGTAACTTGCCAATTTGGGTGATAGGTTTCTTTCAACACCACAACGCACGTTGGACAGTCTTTTGTAACTTTCACTGTTGCATGAAATACCATATCCGTATCTTCGGACTGGGAAAGCATGGTGATGGGTAAGGGCGTTGCAGCAGGGGATGCATACATGGGCGGCTCTGCAAATAGGTTATGGGAAATATCATCCATGGTTTTGTAGGTGACTTCATCCGTCATGGTAAACCGCGGTAACGATTCATCCTGGAGATTTGCTTTTGTCAGTCGCACTTCTGGATAGATCAGCAGTTTTTCAACGGCTGATTGAATCCAAAGATGGACGATGTTTACGAGAGATGTTTTCTTTGTGGCAATAATGGAGGGGGCTGTGCCCACTCCAATATATCCCTCTGTTTTAACCTCGTAGAGAATCCACTCTGAATTCTCTTTGATGAGCGTCCAGAATGCTTGTGGTTTTTTTGAAGGTGGCGCAACAACATAGGCAATATTGTAGAGCATGTAATGGGACGCGTTGTCTTCAGAGAAAAACTGTTCGGTATCGGAATTCAAAGACCACGTTTCCGGAAGCCACAATACGGTCGGAATACCATACGTGGAAAGGTGCATGTAATAGGCAGTTGATGCAATGCGGAAATCTTTTCCTTCATTGCCGCGAAGCGCATACACACGGCCTGGACGTGTTTTTTCAAGATCGTTTAGGATTTCAAAAAGCAACTTGGTATTTGCATCAATTTTTTCGTAATTGGTATTTCCCTGGAGAATGAGCGTATTGTTGTACGCGGCATATTCAACGGTTTTTGGAAACAAGGAAAGACAACAACTAACGATGATGATGGCTGGAATAATTGCCTGTGTGATCAAGATTTGCATAGGTGTTTTTCCCAATGTTCCTATTTGTTTGATGATCCAGGCAATGCCGATGGGGGCGAGGAAAAGTCCTGCAAGATGGAGGCCAACGATAAACCTATGACCATGAAATTCGCTCATACCAGGGATGATAGTTAATAGACTGCCAAATGTGGTTTTTCCAAAAAAGATAATAAGGAAAAAGAGAAACACCAAAGGAAGGATCTTGGTTGTTTTTTGTTCTTCCAGTTTTGCTTTTTTGTCAACAAAACAGGCGATAAGGCCGATAAGAACAAGAAATGTAAAGACAGGGAATCTTCCAAAGTCAAACAGTTCGCCGTTTACCAGTTTCGTGATGACTTCAATTGCGCCAAATGAATTAAATTTCCACACTGGGTCCCAGACGGAAATATTATGGAAATCGTTCTTCATGAATGCAGGAACGATCCAATAACTCAAAAGGACAATGGCAGGAACTGCAATCGTCATAAGTTGTTTGATTCCCATCCATGCCTGCTGCCGTATTTGTTTGATCGGCTCTTGGGTGAATACGTTTGTTATTGCCGGAGCAAGACAGATCACGCCAATTGCCATAAATGCCATCATACCGATACCGAGGTGACCAGCGGTTGTGAAGACAAGAAAAAGAATACTGAACAAAAGCGGCCACATCTGTTTTCCTTTTTTGTTGTCATCCGTGACGAAACGAATCGCATAGGCAATCGTTAGGGTAAACCACAAGAGTGCAAACAGTTGGGAAGACAGCCCCCAACCGCGCCATAAAAAGGATGTTTGATCAATGCCGTACAGTCCATCGGTTGAAATGTGGGATGCCAAAAGTGCCGCAATGCCAGCTGTTAACCAGGGAAATTTTAAAATACGGAAGGCAAGAAACAAGGAAAGGGGAAACAAACAGAGGAAGCAGTAAATAATAAGGTGATAATACTGAAAGAGCGATATGGGAAGATGGAAAAGCCGGTATGATCCGACAATGAGCATTTGCGGGATGTGGGAATAATAGTAAGGGAGATTGTATCCCTGAGCCCAATTGGGTACCCAATGATCTGTTAACAGCGAAACATGACAAATGATATTGTTGCTGCACGTTTTGTCTGCATAGTCCCAGATGGTATTGGTCCGGTCAATGAGTGCATATTGAAATGCATTGTCATTGGGATCTATTTTTGCGGTCGGTTCAAGCCGATAGAGCCAGAAATTAAACACAAGGGTGCCAATAAGCAGTGTAATACCGACCCATTTATTGTTTTGTATGTTCATAGGTGTTATGGCCACAATGTTGGGTTTAACCAATCTGCGTGATCGTCAATATTTCCGTTTCCTCCATCGGTGACAACGAGCATGAGCGTTGAAACGCCCGTTACATTGACTTCAGCATGTTTGGGATAGTCATAGCGTTTCATTAGGGGAGACCGGAATAATAGTCTATCATTTCCATAGATTTCAAACATAACACTTGCCTGTGGCCCTGCTTCGGTATCGACACCAATATCCGTTGAAAATCGGGAAAACCGTTTGGCCAGATCGTAGACAATCGTACTGTTGGCATGGGTGCCCAAGCCTTTGGTGTAGAAAACATATTGCACAGATAATCTATCCCATGTTTTTGAATCCGACTGTTTTGCATTGGTTGGCATGTTGATGGAAAGTTGACCGTATTGTTGTTTGTATGTTGTTGGGGTGAGCTTGGTAAGCGAGATGCCCTGTTTTTTCATCAGCGGGATATTGCTGGTAAGTATCGCAGCAAAGAAACAGGCGACACAAAGAGCAATAATCTGTTTTGGCAGATCTTTTTTGTTTGCCAGGAAGAAGAGAACAAAACAGGTGAGCAAATAGTAAGAAAGGAGAATGGTAAAAAACGGTTGGTTGATAAGGGAAAGGAATGCCAACCCATTTTTTGGATAGTTCTCAATGAGTGCAGTATGCATATTGAGAAAATACAGGCCAGAGAAAATAATGTATCCAATTATCGTATTTTGGAACGCCGGAGTCTTCCAGAATAATTGGCGTTCTTTCACGGTTGTTCGCATTTTGATGTACATCGGTATCCAGAACAGTAAAAATACGGTGATAGGAAATGCATATCGGTCATGGGACTCAGTTTGGAATAAAAAGAACGCAGATGCGGCAATAATAAGACAGGTCAAAAAGGTGAAGATTGTTGAGGTGTGTTGTTTGTCATCAACCTGATGGTAATTTTTTACTACCATCGTGCCTGTTGCCAATAAATAGAAACTGCTGAACAGAAAAAGACCGATGGTTTTTGCCTTGACAATCCCAATGGCCAGCACTTTGTCTGATATCTGCATGCCAAATCCTTTCGCAACAATCCACCAGAGATTATAGGCATTGAGCGACAGATAGGGGAAATAGTCATAGTTTCCGGTGAGAGAATCTATGACAAGCTTCATATTTTTTGTCCGCAGGAACTCAACATTCAGTCCAAAAAATGCCAGTGCAGATCCTGCAAGTGCTTGTATCAGTCCAACAATTCCGGTTAACTGCCAAATAAAGAGGAAAAAGAGTGGACCGTAAATCATGTTTTGGAGTTTTGTCATCATCGCAATCATGTACACCAGGCCTGCGAGAAACGGTTTCTTTTTTAGAACCAGCATAAATGCGCCTAAAAACAACAGCACCCCCAATGCATCGACTTGTCCCCAGACTGCACTGTCAAGAATGGATACCGGATTAAAAAGATACAAAAGCATCAGGATGATTCCAAGATATGCTCCAGTTTTTTGTGTTGTTTCTTGTTTTGCAAACACGCGTTTGGAAAACCATAAGATACATGCACCAATACCAAGATCAGCAAGGATGGCAGGTAACTTCATGATGGTTAAAAACAGAAGGTTGGTGTTTGCCCAAAATTCTTCGTAGATATGCGGATTTTGAAACAAACTATAGATTGCCGTAACCACCCACAGAATATAGCCAAAGGGAGTCGGGTAATTGTTGTTGGTGAGTGACAACCCTTTGATCAGTCCGAAATCAAATGGCGCCAGTCCCCAGGATTTCCAAAAGGACATATCCGCTTCAAATCCGGGATTGGGGACAAAACACATACGAAATAAAAAGGCTGCTGCAAAGAGAAAGGGAAGAAACCAACGTTTGTGCATCAGTGTATCCATATTATTTTCCGATATACGTTGTGCCGCCCGGGATGATGACCGTGGGCTGCATGCGGCTGGTATTTTGATAACTGGCAAACACGCAGATAGATAAAATAATCAGTGTACCGATTGCAAACAGGGGAAATAATATGGAAAGTTGATCATCCTTTTGTTTCATAGATATGTCTCATGTACAGTACCAATTTTTAGGGTCTCACGCAAGATCCATATAGTATGATAGGATCTAAAGAAATGGTGGTAGAAGTTGTATGAAACAAAAACTGTTAACACTCTTCGTTATTCTGTTTGTGTTGATTTCCTTTCTTCCTACGTTTTATGAACTTGAAAAAAAGAGTGCGCTTCCTTCCAACCGTTCGTTTGAACTGGTTCATAACTACATCACGGATTATAATTTTTATCTGTCTCGGATCCGTGAAGGATGGGACGGGCGATGGACGGTGGTTGAGCGATATACCAATGAACCGCATGACGGATCATTGATCCAGATTTTTTATCTGCTTTTGGGAAAAGTAGGTCGGACCATTTCAGACCCAACAGTTGCGGTCACCTTGGTGTATTATGCCGCGGTTGCGGTTTTTTCTCTGTTATTGTTGTCAGGCACCGCATGGGCAGCAAGTCTGTTGTTTCCAGCATTGTTCTGGTGCATGCTCGCATTTTTGTTTGCGGTGTTTGCCTGTGGCTGGCCCATTATTGTTCCGATGGGCGTAGGCTGGCGGTTTGGTGGTTATATGGCATGGTTTACGGTTGTGGATGTGTTGCAGCGCATTACGTTTTTACCGCATGTTGTTCTCGGTCAGGCAATGGTGTTGTTTTTACTTATTGCCGGTAATGACGTAAAAACACTGCAAAAAACCGGAAACTGTATCTTTTTAGGATTCCTTGCTCTGCTTTTGGGAATGATTTTTCCGCCGGGGCTCGTGTTTGTTGGGGTTGGACTTGGCATTAGCATGATTATTGAAACGATATGGAAGTTTAAAACATATTCCCGTCATCAGTGGGAGACTTGGTGGAGCGTGGTGATTGCACCGCGAGTGATTATTGGCTTCATCAGTATTCCGGCACTGATCTATTACAGTACTACATTATCCGTGTATCCGTGGAAACGCTTAGTTGAATTTGATGCGCTGCACCCCTTACGGGTTTCTGTGTTTGAATATATCAAAGCGCTCGGACCGGTATTACCGCTTGGGGCATTGGGTTTGGTTGTTGCCATATGGAAAAAAGAACGGGCGTTTCTAAGTATGATTGCTTGGGTGGTGACGTGGATGGTGTTGTTTTGGATTTTTTCTTTTATTCCCCAGCAATCACCACTCCGGTTTGCGGAAATGGCACCGCATATTCCGCTAGCATTTCTTGCGATATACCTGACAAAGGTGCTACTGGATATGATTCATAAACAGAAACGATTGCCGTATTTTGGTATTGCTGTTTTGACCGTTCCCATCATCTGTATCGTTCTTGGCATGGGAGTCATGTATAGTGCATGGGGGTGGCACAAAGATTTCGTTGATCAAAAAGTACAGGCTGGGTGGCCTGCTATTACCATGAATAATTATATTGTGTATCCGACAGCCGGATTTATTGAGGGCATGGATTATATCCAAACGCACACAGCAACAGACGCTATTATTTTTTCTGATTTGACGGCAGGAAATTACATTCCCGCGCGGACCGGCAGATGTGTCTATGTCGGGCATGATAATTCGATGAATAAGGAAGGAAAACAAGTATTGGTCCAAAAATTCTTTCAGGGAGCCATGGATCAAAAAGATGCCTATGCATGGTTTGCCAAAGAACATATTTCCTATGTGTTTTACGGGCCACAAGAAAAAGAACATCATCCAAACTTGGATCTTGCCCTGCGGTATCCGTTTTTGCGACAGGTTTTTACGAATGCCGACGTAACAATCTACCAGCTTCCATGAATACGCCTTGCGCACTGTGTGGAAGACATGATGTCACTCCGCTTTATTTGGTGGGTGAGCGGCATATTGTCCGGTGTAATCATGACGGACTTGTATACGTTGATCCGCAACCGACAGCTGCAACACTGAACCGTTGGTACAACGAAGGATATTTTACGGACAAAAAACGGGAGAAGGATGACTATCTTGGGTATTTTTCGTATCTTGATGAAAAACCCCTCCTCATTCCGTATTTCAAACGGAAACTTGCATATATTAAAAAATATATCCCAACAGGAACACTCTTGGAGGTAGGATGCGGATATGGATTTTTTTTGGAAGCAGCCAACACGTCAGCGTTTCAGGTCACCGGCATTGATGTTTCCAAAGATGCCGTAACGTATGCAAAACAGCATGGGAGCAATGCGCGCGTGTTATCCCTTACCAAACAGTCATTTCCAAAAAATGCATTTTCCGGCGTTGTTGCGTTTCAACTGATTGAACATCTGCAACATCCGCTGGAGTTTTTAGAAATAATCCATGATATAACAAAACCAGGAGGCATCGTATTGTTCACGACGCCCAATGAAGGGGGATATTTAAAAAAAATGCTTGGTAAACGATGGATGGGATTTCGACATCGGGAACACCTGTATTTTTTTTCACCAAACACTATTCGACACCTGTTAATCAAGGCAGGATTTGTTGATATTACAACGTTTGGGGATGAGGTCCGGACCTATCCCATCAGATTTTTACTTGCCGGAGCACCAAATTATTTGCATGGCGCCTGGTTTCGTGTGGTAGTTTCCTTTATAACAAAAGTCCTTGGTATATTTAGCTGTCTTGATATAATGGTACCACTGCCCTTAAATTCGCTTGTCATTGCTGCCCGAAAACCGTCCGTGTCATGAAGCCGTTTTTTAGTATTATCATTCCATATCACAACTCCGTCCATACGATCGGACCACTTCTTGATTCCATTTATCATTCAAAACATGCACCTAAGGTTGAAATTATCATTGTGGATGATGCATCCGAAAAACAATATCGTGTAACGACCGTTCATTACAAAACAGTCAAACGAATTCCAGTTCATGTTATACCATTTAAGACAAACAAAGGCCCTGCAATAGCCCGGAATCGGGGAGTAGAACTGGCTCATGGGGAATATGTCATTTTCCTGGATGGAGACGTTAAACTCTTTCCTGATGCCCTCCACAATTTATGGAAAATTTATACTGATGATCCGGATATTCATGCCGTGACCGGGGTATGGAGCAAAGAACAGAAAACTAAAAAGTTTTTTCCGAATTTTAAGGCACTGCGGGATTGGAGTTATTGGATCAATGAACGGGAAAGCGGCCATTACTACTATTTGTTTTCCACAAGAATTGCATCGATCCGGCGGGACATATTTTTGCGTTTGGGCGGATTTGATGAATCGTACGCAGGACCATTGATAGAAGATATTGCGTTTACCTACAAGATTGCGACCCGCTATGCAGTCATTTTTGCGCCGTCCGTCCGGGTCTATCATGAGTTTGAAGATTTTTGGCCAATTGCCAAAAAATATTTTCTTCGTACGTATTATTGGGCCCTGCTGTTTCAGGCAAGGAAAAAATTTGATCCGGTTGCAACAACGTGGAAAGAAGCAGTCAATGGAGTAACCGGAGCGGGGATCGTCGCAACAACGTTTTGTTTGCTAGTCAGTCTTTTGATTCGTTCACCCTCTATACATCTTAGTCTTGGGAGTTTGTTGTTTTTGCTGACAGTAATCCACTTGTTTCTCATCCGGAAATTTTTACGGTTTGTCTTTCAGGAAGAGGGGTTTGTATTTGCCCTCAAAAGTTTCTTCATGGGATTGTTACTGTATTGTTTCATTACAGCAGGAGCTGTGTGGTCAAAGATTGTGCCACCGCAAGGTAAACGAGCGAAGTAATGGAGAGACCGTAAATTCGTACATAGTGGTTGAAAGTTGTTGTATATCTCCATGTTTCATTGGTACCCCATTGATGGTAACCGTTTGATTCGTTGGTGCGGTGATCAGTTCATAGGATCCATGGATGGGAAGATTGATTGTTGTCGTTTGTGTTATCGGTTCATTTTTTACATTGTATTGAGTACAGACTCCCGTCGTACAAGAAAACGAGACACCAGGAACATATACTTTAAACCAGGGACTTAACACATAATTGTTGAGAATAAATGTGAGATCTTCCTGTTTTGGTTTCCAAAAGACATAACCTTTTTGGTCAAGAATAATGTATTTGGTTTGGGTATTAATAAGACTTTGGGTCAGCGTTGTGTGGAATGGGTTAAACGTATCAATGAATATGGCATATGCAACGGACATATACGGGAAAGATGTTTGTCGATACATAAATGACCCGATCATGTCATAGACCGGTTCATTTTTTGGAATGACGGTATGGACAACATCTAATACTTGCCGTTGTTCATTCCAGCTGGTTTTGTTAATCCGTTCCCGGTATTGCATAGAAAAGGAAAGCAAGAGAAGGAGGGGGATCAGGATGTAGACAATGTTGAGAACATCCTGTTTATGCTGTGGAAATAGTTCAGACAGCATAGAGAAAAAAAGGGGAACGCCGATTGAAGCAATTGCGGCAATTGGCATTAAATATTGTGTCATGGTGAAGGGATTTACAATAAGATACAGACTGCCGCTTCCTATAAACAAAAGCAGAAATAGTCCCATGCGTTTATTTTTCAAAGCAAATGTTCCGGCGCCAAGAAGTCCAATAATCCATATACCGGTACTGACGACCCACGGCAGTCCGCCACCACCCGCAAGATACACAAGTGGCCAGGGTTTGAGCACTTCAAATACGCTGTAGTGGAGTCCAAAAAAGAGGGTCATTGATCCCGTCACAATGGCTTCATACGCGTTACTGAGTGTTCCGGTTATCAGAAAGTACAACAGAAATGCCATTCCTGCAAGGGCAGTCCCACAACAAAACATCCATATGTCTGTTATTTTTTTTCGGTAGCTCCAGGTGAGATAGAGAAGGGGAATAATGGCATAAAATATTTTTGGAAGAAACAATAGACTGATGCCAAAAGAAAGCCCGGAAAGAAGGACGCGTGGTTTTTTGTTTTGCAGAAGCCAGACGGCAAGCAGAAAAAATAAGAGCATTGGGGTATCCGGACGAATTTCAATGGTCTTATCAAGAATGATGGGAAACAGGAGATAGGTGAGCGGTGCAAAAAGTGCCAGTGTTTTGTTGTGTACGATTTTTTTTGTTATATCGTATAAAAGAATGGTAATGATTCCGGTAAAAAGAAACATGATGACGCGAAACAAGGGCATGAAATACGATCCTTCGGGAAGGAAAAACCACGGTGCAAGGATCCATTGAAAAAGGGGTGTGTAGCCGTAAAAAAAGTCTTTATACGGTAATTTTCCCTGAAATATCGTATACGCCCATTGAAGATGGGAAAATTCATCCGGATCAAAATACCGAGAAAGAGCAATCTGCAATTTTCCAATAGTAACCGCAATACCTGCAATGAAGAGTGCAATACGGGGAATACGCTTCATCATGCATCTATTGTACCAGACTGGTATACTACCATCATTCTTAGAATTTATGTATGGCAAAATCGTATTTAAGTAAATATCACGGTATTATTTCTGATGTTGAGAAGAATCATTTTTGGTTCCGCGCCAGAAAAGATGTGTTATCCCGTGTTATCAGACGGTTTATTCCTACGCCTTCCAAAAAAACATTTCTTGAGGTTGGATTTGGAACAGGGGAGCTTTTGTCTCTATTTGAAAAAATGGAATTTACCATGTCGGGCGTTGATATTAATGAAGTTGCCCGAACGCACGCTAAACACAGAAGTCACGCTACACTGTACGTGAAACCTTTTTTGCAGTTTACCAATACACCGTATGACGCGCTTGGTATGTTTGATGTGTTGGAACACCAACAAAAAGACGTGCAGTTTTTGTTGCATGCACACGCATTATTGAAAAAGAATGGCCTTCTTTTTGTAACGGTTCCAGCCGGACCATGGCTTTGGAGTGACATGGATAAACAGATTGGCCATGCCAGACGCTACACCAAACAGACATTACTTACGACGGTTAGCAAAGCAGGATTTGAACCGTTGTGGTGCAATTATTGGAATGTGTTCTTAAGTCCTTTTTATGCGGTGTGGAAAATATTCAATGCAAAAATGGAGTCAGCAACACCTGAGGAATTTGTTGCACACATAAACCCCATATTGAATACCTTGTTTTTTTATACTATAACGATAGAGAATCAATTGACGTTACGCGTACCATTTTTGTTTGGAACCTCGCTCATTGTTGTTGCCCGCAAAAAGCGAATGAAAATGCATGATAGTGCTTCATAAACCATACTGGGGGAAGAACGAAAGTAATCTCGTTGTCCAAGCATTGAAGACAAGTGATGGGGTTGGGGATGGCATCTATACCAAACAGCTTGTTCACGAAATTCAAAAAATAACGCACGCGAAATATGGATTTGCCGTTCCATCGTGCACCCATGGACTGGAGTTGGCCTGTCGTGCCCTTGGTATTGGACCGGGCGACGAAGTGATTGTTCCTGCATTTACGCTTTCCTCAACAGCAAACTGTGTTGTTCTGACGGGAGCCCGTCCAGTATTTGCGGATATTGATGAGGCAACATACTGCATTGACCCTGCATCCATTTCCCGACTGATTACCAAAAAAACGAAGGGAATTATCGTCGTTCACTATGCCGGTATGCCGTGCGACATGGAGAAAATTAAAAAAATAGCAAAGCAACATAAATTATTCATTATTGAAGATGCAGCTCATTGTATCGGTTCCTATTACAAAGGAAAAATGCTGGGAACGTTTGGGGACGTCGGGGTCTTTTCTTTCCATGGGACGAAAAATGTCTGCAGCGGTGAAGGGGGAATGGTGGTTACCAATAATAAAAAACTGGCAGAAAAAATGGATATTTTTCGGGCAAACGGAACAAATCGAAGTGCGTTTCTTGATCATCGGGTATCTCTCTATACCTGGGTTTCACCGGGATCCAGTTTTTTGTTGTCCGATATTTTAGCAGCCCTGCTTCTTTCGCAAATGAAACACTTATCTGTCATTTCCAAAAAACGGACAGCGATTGCACATACATACATGAAGGCGTTTCAGCATATCCCAACACTGCAGTTGCCAGTTGTTCCATCTGGAGCAAAACCTAATTGGCATATTTTTGCAGTACGCTTGGAAACACCGGAAAAAGCGAGTGCATTTACTGCGTTTATGAAAGCGCATGGCATCACTGCATCCCGTCATTATGTGCCGCTTCATACCTCACTCATGGGAAAGAGACTTTCCGGAAAACAGTTTATCCATTTGCCTGTTGCCCAACAGGTGGCAGAAACACTGATTCGGTTACCGATCTATCCGGGATTAACGAAAAAAGAAGTATCACACATTATTAAAACGGTCCACCTTTTTTATGCGTAAGTCTGTTGATCTATCACTGATTTTGCCCTGTTATAACGAGACAGAAATTTTTTTGGATAGCGTCCGGAAGATAACAACAGTGCTTTCTCAAAGTGACTATCGTTGGGAACTTATTTTTGTTGATGATAAAAGCAGTGATGGGACAGATAAACTCATCAAACAGGTGTACAGAAGAAACACACATTTCCGATCGATTTTTCATACAAAAAATTTGGGGAGGGGTGCTGCTGTACGGGATGGAATCCGAGCTGCACGGGGAACAATTGTTGGGTTTATCGACATTGATCTTGAGGTTTCCCCAATTTATATGCTGGAAGTTCTGCCGATCCTTCTTTCCAAAAACGCTGATATTGTTATCGGCAAGCGGATCTATACGGTTGCTCCCAGCTCGTTGGTACGGGGTATATTAAGTTTAGGATATAAATGTATTGCCAATGTGGTTCTCCATACGGGCGGTGTTGATACAGAGAGCGGATACAAATTTTTTAACCGGAAAAAAATTGTGCCGGTTTTGCAGAAAACAAAAAATAACGGATGGTTTTGGGATACGGAAATTGTCGTTCGGTCTTTACAAAGACATCTAAAAATTGTTGAACTTCCGGTTCTTTTTTTGCGTCGGAGTGACAAAACATCAACAGTCAATATCATTCCTGATGTTTTGGATTACCTGCATAATATGTGGAAATTCCGTTTAAGTCTTAAGCGGTAAGCGTTATTTTTTTATTGCCTTAATCATCCACATGGCACTCCAGAGGGATATCTTTTTCTGCATGGAAAAGCCTGTTGATGAGAAAAGCGTTTGTAGCATCTCTTCGGTCATCGCATTATCTATCTGTGGCAGACGAAAGATGGTTTTTTTAATCCGTTTTCCAAAGGGTGTTCGTAGAAATCCAAACAATGACGGATTTTTGGGAATGCTCACCACAAAAATTCCATTTGGTTTTAAGAGCCGGTGAACTTCGAGACATACTTTTTTTGGATGCTCCACATAATCCAGCAGTCCCATGGCATAAGCACTGTCAAACGTTCCAGAGGGAAGGGAAATGCGCGTTGCATCGGCCTGAACGAGTTTCCAATTCCGTTTTTTAGTTTTTTGTAGCTCAACTGTTGCAACATCCAGCATTTGTTTGGAATAATCGACGCCGGTTATGGATTTACATCGCGGGACATACTCAACCATATGAATACCGGATCCACAGCCAACATCCAATATTTTTTGGTTTTTTGTTTTTGGCATGAAGTGAGACAGGATGTCTGTCCGTTGTTTTAAAAACAGCGCAACAATTCCTGAAGGGGAGGACATGGATTTTTTCTCATAGAGTCTTGCAAACAGAGCTGCTTGGGATTTCCAATACTGGTCACTACCCATGCGTTTCATAGGGGTTTTGCGGGGACTCCAGCAACAGTAGTGTGTGTAGCAACATTTTTGAGAACTACTGCTCCTGCGCCAACAACTGCAGATTTGCCAATGGTCACATGCGGAAGGATCTGTGATCCCACGCCAATGTGAGATGCGGCGCCAATATGGACAAATCCCGAAATATTCACACTTGGATAGATGGAAACAAAATTTTCAATCACCGAGTCGTGACAAATAGTTGCATGGTAATTGATAATCACAAAATCGCCAATGGTGATACCAACCGTCATCACAACGGAAGAACAGATAATGCAGCCGTTTCCCATTTTCATATATGGAGACATGGTCACGTTGTTTGCAATAAAGGAGGGGAAGGTAAGATGGGGATTTTTGGACAGTTTTTCCACCACCATTTTGCGGTCTTTGGAATTGCCAAGACAGCAAAGTACCTGTAATGGCTTTTTTTGAGCAAGGAGCCATTTGGTGTTCCCAAGGACCGGATAGTTTTGAATCGTTTTGCCCTGATACGCCGGCGTATCATCCACAAATCCGCGGATGTTCCATGTTTTTCGTGTGCGGTTTGCTTCCTCAAGCATCCACATGACTTCTTTTCCAAATCCGCCTGCACCAAACAGGACGATATCCTGTTTTTTGTTATTTTTTAATGACATAATCCGGTTTATTTTTTACCATATCATAAATACGCCAGATGTACTCACCGATGATCCCGGTTGTTGTCATGATCATACCGGTCGTAAAGAGAAGCACAATCATGAGGGGTGCATAGCCGGGAAACGGCGTTTGTTTGAATAGCCATAACGCAACAACAATGGCTGCATACAAAAGACTAAGTACGGATAAACAAATGCCTAAAAAAGAAACAACACGGATCGGGACATAGGAAAGTGTGATAATGCCGTCCACAAAGTATTTTAGCTTTTTTGCAAGGGTCCACTGAGATCTGCCGTATATCCGTTTTTGTCGTTTGTAGGGGATATAGGAAGGCGTAAAACCGGTAAGCAGTATTTCTCCCTGGATGAAGGAGTGTCTGGTAATATAGTTTTTTAACACGTCAACGGCTGCGCGGTCCAGAAGAAAATAATCAAATCCGTTTTTCGGCATCCCGGGAATGACGTTGTTCATCAGGGAATAAAATAGTTTTGACGTCATGTTGGCGACAAAGCCGTCATCTCTGCCCACGCGGTTGCAAATGACAATCTTCAGTCCCTTGTTCCACTTCTCAATCATGGAAGCAATGAGTGTTGGTGAATCCTGTAAATCCGCAGACATATTGATCACTGCGTTTCCTTTTGCAGCATTGAGTCCTGCTTTTATTGCCTGCAGTTGTCCGAAATTTTTGGTAAATTGGATGATCCGCACACGGGAATCCTTTTTTTTCAGTTTCACTAATTCTTGATAGGAATGATCGGTTGATCCGTCATCAACAAAGATCAGTTCGAAGATGCACGTTTTTACCTGTGCCATGACGTTTTTGAGTTTCCCGTAGAGGTGTGCAAGAGAGGTTTCATTCATGAAGACGGGAATGATGATGGAAACAAGCGGTTTTTTCATAGTGCGGAACGGATATAGGCTGTTATACGGCGAACCGTTTCTTTTTGCAAGGCTTGATAGAAAGGAAGACACAGGACACGGAGAGCGATCGATTCAGACTCCGGACAGGAATTTGGATGCAAAAATTGTAGGGTATTGAGGGAGGGATAAAAATACCGGCGGGGAAATATCTTGTTTTTTTGCAGAACAGCACGTGTTTTTTTGAGTTGCTGTTCTGTTTTGAAGATGACCGGATAATACGCATGATTAGGTGTAGTGTTTTTGTCAGCATGGGGAATCGTGAGTCCTGTGTTTTTGAGTTCTTTATCGTACCAGCTGCTTATTTTTTTCAAGCGTTTTAAAATGGTTGGCATGGACGGCAAGATCGATAACCCCATAGCAGCATGGAATTCTGAATTTTTCGCGTTGATACCATATGTTTTGTATTCGTCATAGACATGACCGAATGTACGGTACAGTTTTATTTTTTCCGCCAGTTTTGCGTTCTTCGTGATGATTGCGCCGCCCTCTCCTGTATGGAATAGTTTTGTTGCATGGAAACTTACCGTTGCAATATCACCGTAGGAAACCAAGGATTTCTTTTTGTACATTGCGCCAAATGCATGCGCTGCATCATAGATAACTTTCAGGTTATGTTTTTTTGCAATTTTTTGGATAGCGGCAACGTCGCAAGGAAAACCATAGACATGCACTGCCAAAATGGCACAGGTTTTTTTCGTGATCGCGTGTTCGATTTTTGTTACGTCTATTGTGCAGGTGTTGGGCTCGATATCCACAAATACCGGCGTGCAGTGTTCCCAAATGATGGCATTTGCGGTGGCCACATACGTAAACGGGGTCGTGATGATTTCACCCTTCAGGTCAAGTGCACGGATTGCAAGTTGGATGGCAATGGTGCCGTTTGATACAAAGATACAATACGGCACATGAAAAAAATGCGCGAGTTTTTTCTCCAGTTCCAACACTAAGGGACCGTTATTGGTGAGGTAATGGTTGTTCCAGATTTTTTGAAGGTATTTTTGGTACACGGAAAATTTTGGAAGAAACGATTGGGTTACTTGGATCGTTGGTTTGTCACTGCGCTTCATTTGCCCATCATTGTACCTGTTGTATGCACATTGTCAAATAGGTACACTTATATTACGTATGCGTCGTTTGTCCCGCGTTATTCCATATCTCTTGTTTGCGGTTGTGCTTGGACTTTCTTTGTATTTATTTGTTGAAAAATACCGGATGGGCATGTTTCGGTATTTCGATATGGATGAGTGGGCATACCTCAATTGGGCAAGTCATATGGTTGGCGGTGCTTTGCCATACCGCGATTTTATTATGCAGGCAGGTCCGGGGTTTATTTTTCTTCTAGCACCGCTTTTTTGGCTTTCAACATCACCGCTGTTTCCCATTTTTGGTGCACGCGTACTCGTCCTCGTTCTTTTTTTTCTCCTTGCGGTTGTCATCAGTTTGTTGTTTTTTGTCATGCGGAAACGATGGACGGCAATATTTGTATTGTTTCTTCTGGTGTTTTTGCCGATGCCGGCTGATAAATTCTTGGAAATCCGACCGGATACGCTCGCGTTTTTATTGGTAATGCTGGGAACTCTCCTTGAAGTTTTTTGGATGAAGAAAAAACCGTTTAAGCCCGCGGGTACGCTCCTTTTTTTTCAGGACTGAGTTTTGGCATGTCCCTGCTGGTCCTCCAAAAAACCCTGTTTCATGTTGTCATCTGCGCCGGTTTTTTGCTGGTTTTTCTTCTCTGGAATAGGCGGCCAATCCGGCTCTTTTTACCGTTTTTGTACGGCGGCCTCGTTGCTGGATTGTTGCTCTTAGGGTGGGGAATTGGAACGGGAAATATGAGTATGCTTCTATATTCTTTGATCAAGGTTCCCATGGAAGTTTCCAATGTTTCTAAAATGTTTGCTATCCCACCGTTGAACTATTTTTATTTTAATGATATCTATTATGGGATTTCCGGATGGAATTGGGGATTTATCCTCAATCGAATCCTCTGGATTGCAGGACTTGCTGTCTGTGCCATACGGTTTGTGTGGTCGCTTTTCCATATCAGCAAAAAAGAAACACTTCCTGATCTTCTTATAACAACCCTGTGTATCGTTCAGACTCTCACATTTATTTTTATGATGCCTGCCAAACATGCACAATATCTGATTCCACTTGCCGTATTTGTGGTGTTTTATGTTGCAGACGCGATTGATTTTGTGTGGCTTCAAGCAAAAAAAGCCGTGTTCACCCGCATGCTTTTTGCTGTGGGTATCGGCGTGTTTCTCTTTTTGTGTATCAGGGGGTACCACGATACAACGGATGTGAAATACCTGTGGTATAACGGGGGAAATCAGGATGAGATCCAAATGCTACAAACCATGTTGCGGACGATTCCAACAACAGAATATGTTTTTGATATGGTGGGTGTGTCCATGTATTATCCGCAGCCCTATGTCTTAAGCAATGCGCCGGGACAAATTCTTTTTTTCTTGAGCCGGCCTTTGCCAACAATCGCATCTTCACTTATCGCAACCGATACCAAATATATTTATCAAGGGTCCGCAAAGCGTATCACAACATTCCGGGAGGAAGATCAGCACTATATGAACGAACATTTTACCCCTGTTGGAGACGGATCACTGCTTGTTCGAAATGATGTTGTCGACTCATTTCGTGAGCGTTGGAGTCGGTAATGGCAGCCCTTGGGTTTTGAGCGACTTCAGCTCTTCTGTTGCTTTTGTATAGTCGGTTCCATCTTGTGGAAGCAGATTGATCGTATTGGTTAAGGCATCAATTGCCCGTGCAAGATCCCCCTTTAATTTGTAGGCGTTTGCAAGATTGTAATACGCATTGGCATAATTTGGTTTTAACGTTACGGCCGTGAAAAATTGGGCAATGGCGTTGTCATAGTCTTTGGCGTTGACGTACATCCCACCGAAATCTACCCGAAGATTCGGACTTGTGGGATTTAAGGTGACTGCTTTTTGATATGCCGCTGTTGTCCAAGTCTGTGCATCGTTTGCAACACCAACAAGCGCTTGGTAGATGGTCGCAAGATTTGTCCATGCAACATAACTCGTTGGCGCAAGGGATGTTGCCAGTTTTGCTTCGCTGACTGCGAGGCTAAACAGGGATGTTACTAGTGTTTTGTCATCATCAAGGAGGGTGACTATGCCCGTTTGATCATTTTTTGGCGCATTTTTGAGAACACTTCCTCCCATAACCAGGGCAAGCTGTGACAGGGAAAGATGATATCTGGTGATGTATTGATTCTGTTTAATGGCAAGAATGTGATAGTTGTAGGATTTGGTGAGATTGTTTTCCGTTTCTAATGCCACCCGGGCTTTTGCGTAGAGGTATTCTGCATTGGTAAAGCGGTAGAGAAGATACAAAGAACACGCAGTGAAGATGAGCGTTATGATGGCGATGACCATCAGGGTAATAGGTTTTGGTGTAGCATATTGTTCTTTTTCTTCAGCAAGCGCACTTCCTAAAAGCACAAGTATCAAAAGAAATGGCAGGGACGGCGGGAAAAACACAAGGGCAATGGCAGCAAGGATCCACATGATCCGTAGTTCAATCTGTTTTGGCATTGCCTTGAACCAACATACAAGGAAGGTGAGTAGTGCGACTAGTCCCAATAGTCCGACGGTTGTTGCGATATGGAGGGCAAATGTTGCACTGGTAGAAAATCCGGTATTCCAAAGTGCTGTTTGATTGAGTGCTGCCGGTTTTCCGAGTGCATAGGCAGGAAGAAAATTTTCGGTTCCGACGCCCACCAATGCCGCTTTTGCATTTTTGTAGCTTTCCAGTAGTACCGTCCAGCCAATTGACCATGGCATGATCACGGTTTTGATCATTGGGAAAAATCGCCAGAGGGTAATTCCCAAGCCGATGACCATGAGGATTGCCGCAACGAGCGCAAATGCTGCGTTTCTCTCTTTATGATGGGAAAATCCATCACGGGTTAGAAAGATTGCAAGTGGAATGCCAACAAGAAACAACAGTCCTGCAGAAATGGGTGTCCCTGTTGGGTTCCAGAGATTGCTTGTTAAATATGATGCATCGGGAAACATAATGCTGGCAATTTGAAACTGCTGATAGATCACGATGAGGCCCAACAATCCGATCACCACAAGCAAGGTCCATAGCATCTGTCGTTTTTGTTCTTTCGACAGTAAATGGGGCAGCATCAGTGCAACGAGAAAGAGACACCCATAGGTAATCAGTCCCAAGGGGTGAGTGAGCCCTTCTATTTTGTTGGTTGAGGCAACCAAGAGACTGACAATTGCT
Organism: Candidatus Gottesmanbacteria bacterium; assembly: GCA_903821745.1. Classification (GTDB taxonomy): domain Bacteria; phylum Patescibacteriota; class Microgenomatia; order UBA10105; family UBA927; genus CAIJMI01. Next base: position 5,736 of record CAIJMI010000001.1, on the reverse strand, counting down.
GCAATCGTGATTGCAAAAAATCCTGTTGCAACCGGTGGAATATTCAGTGCTAGTTTTTTGGTTCGGATGATCGTGATGACATACCAGCACAAAAGAAGGAGCGTGCTGAGAGAGAGCGCGATCCATCGTCCTGTATCATACATGTCCTGCGTGAGCGGAAAAAAGAAGAGTAACAGTAACGGAAAAAGATATGATAGAACACTCGTCATCATATATATTTATCATACACTATTTTCTTTGCATTTTGGGATATGATTTGCCATACTAAAAGGTAAGCGATATTATGGTTTTTCAAAAACGTTCCCTTCATGGTTTTACGCTTGCAGAGCTCATGATTGTTATCGTCCTTATTGCAATCCTTGCCGTTTTTGGACTGCTGGCATTTCAAAAACAAACGATTCGTGGGTATGATTCCAAACGGAAGACCGACCTTGCCGAGCTCAAAGTTGTTCTTGAAGATTACTACAATGACAAAGGAGCGTATCCGTCTATGGGAGATTGGAAAGCGTATCACGAGACGATGTGTACCGGCAGTCAATTTTTAGCCTCATATCTTCAGGGACATCCCGTTCCCTGTGATCCGATTACCAATGAACCGTATTTGTATATAACAACAAATAAGGATGGAGCAATTGATGCGACTTCCACACGGACCGGATATAAATTATTTGCTGCACTTGGGAATTTGACGGACATTGATATTCCGGGTTCCGGATGTAGTCCAGATCCAAATCAAGGGTGTGGGTATGGGCCAAGTGACTGTGAATACTGCTTGTCAAAATATAACTATGGTATTTCTGTTGGTGGAACGATCGCTAATCCCGTTTTTGATTTTTTTGCTCCAACGCCAACACCAACGATCAGTTCTGGCCAAGGAGACAATTTTTGTTTGGGTGATCCGAATCCGGAACATGCCTGTAATACCAAAGCAGGGCTGATTGCGCCGGATGGCCGGTCATGCAGCACTGTCCTTCGTGAACTTTGTCCGGATTCCAGCTTTGCTGACGGAGCTCTGTGTAACGCACGATGTAAATCGAACTATACTAAATATAAATGTCCTGCCACATCGACATTACAGTGTGTGCAACCGTAAGGAGGATGTATGGATGAAAAAAAAGGTTTTACCCTTATTGAACTCATGGTGGTTATTGTCATTCTTGGTATTTTGGTGAGCATTGGCACATTTGCATTTCAGTCGTCACAGCAAAAATCTCGGGATTCGCGAAGAAAAGCAGATCTTGATCAGGTAACGCGGGCGCTCGAGATGTATGAAAATGATAATGGGGGGTATCCTGTAGGTGGGACAACGGGAGTAGATAGTGGAAAAATCATCGGGTGTGGTGATACCCCCAAAATTGCATGTTCCTGGGGAAGCATTTTTTCAAACACTACAAAAGCGACATACATGATTAAACTTCCGAAAGATCCAAAAAGTGATGTGACAGGATATTATTATGAAAGTGTTGGAAAAGGATATCGATTGTATGCGCGGCTTGAAAACAGCAATGATACATCTATCCCAACAACTGGTTCAAAAGAATACAATCAAAATTGTGGTGTTGGGAGTACAATTTATTGTAATTATGTCTTGAGTAGTCCCAGTGTTGTTGAACCGACACCAAAACCGTAATTACTGATCTCATAGATACTATTACTATATGGAAGGATATATATGAAAAAAGGATTTACCCTCATTGAACTTATTGTCGTTATTGCCATCACAGCGGTGTTGATGGCCGTTGCTATTCCAAATTTGTTGGGTGCTCGTGAGCGCGCCCGGGATGCGGCAAGAAAACAGGAAATGCATGAGGTAAAAAATGCATTACGTTTATATTACAATGATTTTCAACAATATCCGGCAAGCTCGGGTATCGGTGGCGGCTGCGCCATGTACACCCTTAAAGGGTGCGGAACAGACAATATAACGTGTTGTCCCTGTAATGCAACAACTGCTTTTGCTGTTGGAGCCGTGGGATCAGAATGTTCAACAGTATATATGAAGAAATTCCCGGCTGATTTTGGAACAACGACATTTTATCCGCCCTCTACGGATACGGATAGTTTTTGTTTAAAAACAACACTGGAAAACGCTGCAGATCCGGATATTGCGGTCAGTCAGGCAAAGTGTGCGGATCAATGTCCGAATAACCAATGTACGGGATCCAGTTATTGTGTGTGCGCGGATTAAAGAAGAAGGGTGAGTTCTATTTCGTCCCGTATCGGAATTCCGTTGTTTCCCAGAAGTGGAATTGGCTTGATTTGCCGTTGTGCTGCGATTGCGTTGATGCGTACGTTCCTGATGACGAACCCGCGTTTTTGGTAAAACCGTAAGGCATCCATATTGTCATTTGTGGTCATCAGCCATATTCGTGTACATCCGTTTTGTTTTGCTGCCTGTTTCACTTTCTTGATAAGTGCCGTTCCAACACCGTGTTTTTCCAGTGCACTGTAGAGTGCAACAATTTCACAGGCACGTTTCTCGAAGACATACATGACAAATCCAATGGGTTGGTTGTCTTTCGCCGCTACGATACTGGGAATCTGCAGCAGATTATAGAGATGGTTTTTGCTGATAATTTCTATTGAGCCCCAGAGTTTCTAGGCGATACCGGCAATCTAGGTATCATCAGCTGCTATTTTATTTCTGAACTGTATGTGCTGGTCCATGGGTATTAATTCACGATCCACCAATTAAACTGTACATCTTTTGCAACTGCAGCATCAACATTGACGGTAAATCCAACTCCTGGAATTTTGTCGGTTATATAGAGTACTTGGTTGTTTGTTGAGGAGAGTGGTGTCACGTAGATGAGTGATTGTTCAGTGATTGAACTTGATTTTACTGCAATCGTGGTCATACCAGACGGTAATAGTGCTGCTCCGATGGTAGCACTTGAGGTTGCTGAAGTGCTTGCACTCGCATCATCCATTCCGGTAATGTTCAGTTTCGTAACTGTTGCAGAACCGGAAGCCGTCAGATTGCCTTGTTCGTCAATTGTGACTGTCTTTTCACCAGTTCCTTTGACGATAAGTTTTCCAAAGGCACTTGGTGATGCGGTTTTTTCAAGTGACAAGGTAATGGTATCGGTTGTAGGTCTGATTGTGGAAACACCAAGAATGCCACTGACAGTGAGATTGCCAGAAACAATGACGTTGCCTTCCGTTGTTACAACTAACGTTCCTGCCAGGATATCAACGTTGGCAAGTTGTAATTTGTTAAGATATAACGTGTCAGTCATGCTGTTGATGCCTATATCATTAATTTGAATTGCGGCATCAATCATGAGCGACCCCGCAACGGCTGTATCGCCAAGGGTTACACCGCCAAGAACTGAAAGTGATGCATGGAGAGTCATCGCATCAGCTGTGATGGTTTTTCCTGAAAGGTCGATGTTTGGTGTTTCAAATGGCGCAATGCTCTTTGAAAGAGAAGCAAGGAGCGCTGAGGTTGAAGCATCAAGTGTTGGTGTTAGGTCAGCAGACGTGGTGGCAATTAGATTTGTTATATTGGTGATATACATAGCTGATTGTGTTGCGAAAAGTTCTCCTTCCGGTGTGATAATGCGATCTGCGTATAGCGTTGTCGTCTCCAACGTGCCTCTAATTGTTGCATTTTGATCTACAACGAGACTGTTTGTTTCTAATTGCCCACTTAATGTCGCATTTCCTAAGACATCGAAAGATGTTTGTGGCGTTCCTGCAGTATCAGTGATATTGAGCTTCTGGTTGCCAAGTAATTTTACTGTGATATTGTTTGACAGCGGCGTAATTGTATCAACCTGTAGCCATCCGGTTTTCAAGTTTGCAATTGCTGCCTGGGAGAATTGACCGACATCATAAATGAATGAGCCGAGTGCATCTTTCAGGTCAAACAGGAGCCCTATTTCTGGTGTTGCAGTTGTTGTGATTGCAAGATTAGTAATTATATTTGCACTTGGTGTTGCAAGGGGAATATCAGATGGATTAATGGTAGCTAGTCCGTTGATGTTGAAGCCTTCGATTGGGGTTGTTCTCGTATTTTTCCAATTTGCTGCATCAAAGCGCGGTGCTGTAAAGCGGTAGGAGACACGGGATGGAATGGATGTATAGATTGCCAAGCGATAATTTGTGGTATCCAGGTCATACCACGCACGCGTGTTACCTGAAGGATTTAAAATAACAACAAGATTGTTGATGTTGGTACGCAAATCCGTTGTTTTACTGAATAGCCATACATCTGTTCCTGGGGTTAGTCTACCAAAATCAATAACGGAGCGATAGCCAACACCCGGAACATTCTCTGTTGTGTTGGCAACACCAGTGACCTCCTCTTTGACACCAACCATAGATGGCATATAGGTTGCGTAGCGTTGTCCGCCAATCGTGTACGGAGGATCAACAGTTCCAACGTTGATTTTTCCTGCTCCCGTTCCGCCCACATTTACTTCTGCGTTGGGTTTTAATGTTAGATCACCTGTTCCGGAATCGATCGTCAATCCTGCAGAACTTTTGATTGTGCTCGTGCCAATAATATCAATTGCATTTGTTGGTGCAGTTGTACCGATACCGATTTGTGCGGCTGTTGTGATATCTCCTGCGGCAACAAGTGAAAGACTAGAATCACCTGGATCAAAATAATATAAGGCGTTGTCATTATCTTTATAAATTTTTGCTGATGCATTACCGTTTACCGTTAACGCTTCTGATATGGATGCGCCGGTGTATCCAATTCCAACATTTCCATTTCCAAGTATGGTCATGAGATTGGTTGTATTGTTTGCTATTTGGACTACTTCATCTGCAACACCGACGGATTGATTGGTTTTGAGCGTTATCGCTTCCGCAGTTGTTGCTCCAGTATTGACGCCAGAAACGAAAGAGAGCGCATTACCAGCACCATTTGGTGTGGTGAGCGATAATAATCCATTGATATCCACGCCGAGTGTGCCGTACTCTGCTGTTGAATAGGCAACACGGACTTGTGGAGCGGTTGCATTTAACACTTCAAGTGCATTATTTGGACTGGAATTTCCGATTCCAACAGCACCATTACCGAGTATGGTCATTAAATCCGTTGTGTTGTTTTTAATTTGCAGTATCTCATCTGCAACACCGACGGATTGATTGGTTTTGAGCGTTATCGCTTCCGCAGTTGTTGCTCCAGTATTGACGCCAGAAACGAAAGAGAGCGCATTGCCAGCTCCATTTGGTGTAGTGATTGCAAGAAGACCAGCTGAGTCTACACCCATGGTTCCATATTCTGATGCAGAGTAGGAAAGTCGGAGTTGTGTCGTGGTATTGAAAATATCTAATGGATTATTTGGAGCGCTAGTTCCAATTCCAACTGAAGAAGTGATATAGAGATCTCCAACGGGACTGATGGTTAAATCTTCGCCTGCGCCAACCGTTGTGATAGTTGGGGCTGTCGTATTGTATCCAAGCGCTAAATCACCGGCAGATATTTTTCCTGTATCACCATTGAGATGAATGAGTGCGCTTGCCGTTGCGGTTGTACTTGGATTATCCGCTGGAGAAAATGTTGTACTTCCCAGTGCGATGCTTCTGTTGACAACAGGATAAGGGTAAATCAGATTATTTGTTTGCGTAAATAACGGTAATCCATCAGGACCAAGACTACCTGTTGCTCCAGCTGGTCCTGTAGCTCCAGTTGCGCCGGTGGGTCCGGTGACTCCGGTCACACCCGTGGCTCCGGTAGCTCCTGTTGGTCCCGTTATACCCGTGACGCCGGAAGCACCG